>NZ_CP007541.1 GCF_000815025.1 Coxiella endosymbiont of Amblyomma americanum
GAGGTGTTTATGAAACTACACTTAGTAAGAGAAACGCTTTTAAAGCTTTTACAGCAAGTCATTGGAGTTGTGGATCGTAAACAACAGCAAAAAATGTCTATTCTTTCTAACGTGTTACTCTCTGCTGAAAATAATCAACTTTCTGTTATAGGTACAGATCTAGAAGTAGAATTAAGCGGAAAAATAAGGTTAGATAGTGAAAGCTTTGGATCTTGTCGGTTAACGTTACCAGGGAAAAAATTAATGGATATATGTCGAGCTCTCCCGGAAAGAGCATCTATTGAGTTATTTCAAAATAAAGAGAGCATTACATTGCGTTCAGGTCAAAGTCGTTTCGTATTATCTACTTTACCGGCTGATGTTTTTCCCACTATGGAAAAGATAAAGTATCGTTTCCAATTAGTTGTACCTCAGTATGCATTGTATTGTTTATTACGAAAAACTTCCTTTGCTATAGCATATAACGATGTGCGGTATTATTTAAATGGCTTGCTTCTTGAAGTATATACTACTAAACTACGCGCAGTAGCTACCGATGGTCATCGTCTTGCAGTAATCACTTTAGAAGTTGGCTCTGCCATTGTTGAACAGAGATTACAAGTTATCCTGCCTCGAAAAGGGGTCGTCGAGTTATTGCGTCTTCTTGTAAATAAAAAAGATTTGGCTGTATTAATGATTGGGAGTAATCATATATGTGTTTCTACTGCAGATTTTACTTTTACTTCTAAATTAATTGAAGGTCGTTTTCCGGATTACGAATGTGTTATTCCAAAAAATGGTAATAAACAATTTGATGCTGATCGAGATCTCCTGAAGCAGGCTATTAGCCGAATGGCTATTCTATGTAATGAAAAGTTTAAAGGTATACGTTTTGAAATTCACCGTGGATTGTTGCGTATTTTATCCCATAGTCTTGAGCAGGAAAAGTCTGAAGAGGAGCTTGAGATTAATTATATGCAAGAAGAAACATTAGATATTGGATTTAATGTGAATTATTTACTCGATATTTTACATGTCGTTAATCGTGGAAACATTACATTAACTTTTTCTAATTCAAACAGTGGTGTATTAATTACTGATAGTACAGAAAATAAAATAGATAGCGCTTTTGTCATTATGCCTATGCGACTTTAGTTGTATGCCTAAAATTGCATTATTGAAAATTCATAAGTTTAGAAATTTGCAGGAAATAGCCATTGTACCTTCTTCTGGGTTTAATTTTTTCTTTGGTTTGAATGGTTCTGGAAAAACCAGTTTACTGGAGTCAATTTATTTTTTAGGAGTTAAACGGTCTTTTCGTACTCATCTTAATCGACGGCTCGTTCAGCATACTACCGATTCTTTCACTATATTTACTACTATTGAAGAAAAAAAACAACTCACTTCCATTGGAATTGAACAATATCGATCAGGAGATTGTCGTTTGAAAATTAATGGTAAGGAAATTTTTCATTGGGCCATATTAGCAAAACAGCTACCGCTGTGTTTATTAGGAATAACGAGTCATCGTTTTCTTTTGGATGGACCAAAGATTCGTCGTCAATTTTTAGATTGGCTATTGTTCCACATAGAACCTAATTTTTTTCCCATCTGGAAACGCTTTCATCGCTTGTTAAAACAGCGCAATGCAGCTCTTAAGTTACGACTGCCTTTTGATGAAATTACTCAATGGGATCAAATGTTATATGAAGATGCTCAACAAATTCATATGTTACGAAAAGATATTATTTCGGAATTCAGTATTATTTTTGTTCGAGTACTAAAACATTTTTTGCCTAATATAATTATTCTTCCTTCTTATTATCCAGGTTGGCAAGCAAAACAATCTTTATTACAACAACTACGGTCTAATTTTAAAATGGATTTACAACGTGGTTATACTCAGATTGGACCACAGCGTGCTGATTTTCGTCTTTTAATTCGTGAACTTCCGGCTCAAGATGTTTTGTCTCAAGGGCAACAAAAACTTGTTACTTATGCACTTTACCTTTCGAAAGGACTTTTTTTTCAAGGTAAAACTAAGATTTCTCCGATCTATTTAATCGATGACTTAGTAGCTGAATTAGATATTAAGAAACGCCGTCGGGTAATTGATTTATTAACTCAATTACAATCTCAAGTGTTCGTTACAGGCACGAGCGCTCAGGAAATTATAATTCCGAACAGTAGCGTAGTATTTCACGTGAAACACGGATCTATTTATCCCGCAAAATTTGTATGTTCAACTTAGCGATACCGAATCTGATATTATTATTTTTATGGATTTACAAATATTTTTCTTTATTGGCACATTACTTGAAAATAATAAACATAAAAACTACTATTGATTTTTGTATGATAAAATCATCGCTCCTTTTTAAAATAAGAAATTAATTCTATCTAAATTGGAGTTTATAACAAAAATGAATACGATGACTTTTCGAGAATATAATTCTTCAACAATTAAAGTTCTTAAGGGATTAGATGCAGTTCGCAAACGCCCAGGGATGTATATTGGAGATACAGATGATGGCTCTGGATTGCATCGTATGGTGTTCGAAGTCGTTGATAACTCTATTGATGAAGCCCTTGCCGGTTTTTGTACTTGTATTTTAGTAATTATTCACACCGATGGATTTGTTACGGTTCGTGATAACGGACGTGGAATTCCTACGGGAGTACATATGGGAGAGGGTCTTTCAGCTGCAGAAGTTATTATGACAACTCTACATGCAGGCGGAAAATTCGATAAGGATGTTTATAAGGTATCTGGAGGGCTTCACGGTGTTGGTGTTTCAGTAGTAAATGCCCTTGCGGAAGAATTACATATGACCATCTGTCAAAACGGTAATATTTATTATCAATTGTATAAGATGGGCAATCCTCAAGCTCCATTAAAAAAAATAGGAAATACTAATAAGACTGGGACAGAAATTCGTTTTAAACCAAGTGCTGCTATTTTCAGTAGTACCAGATTCCATTATGAAATCTTAGAAAAACGGCTTCGTGAACTTTCTTTTTTAAATTTAGGAGTACATATCGAACTTTTCGATGAGCGAAGTGGAAAAAGAAATATATTTAAATATGAAGGAGGTTTGAGGGCTTTCGTTGCGTATCTCAATAATAAAAAAAACCTCATTCACTCAGATATTTTCTATTCTCTTTCTGAAGAAAGAGATATTACTGTAGAAATAGCGATGCAATGGCATGACGGATTTCAAGAAAATATTTTTTGTTTTACCAATAATATTCCTCAAGGCGATGGAGGGACTCATTTAGCTGGATTTCGATCTGCTTTAACCAGAGCACTTAACAATTATGTTGAAAGTAAGGGAATGATTAAAAAAAGTAGAGTGTCTATAACTGGTGATGATGCTAGAGAAGGGTTAACAGCTGTGCTCTCTGTTAAAGTGCCTGATCCAAAATTCTCATCGCAAACAAAAGATAAACTAGTATCTTCTGAAGTTAAATCCGCAGTTGAAAGCGCAATGACTAAAAAATTTCGTGATTATCTATTAGAACATCCAAAACAAGCTCGCGCTATTTCTCTAAAAGTTATCGAGGCAGCGCGGGCTAGGGAAGCGGCGCGTAAAGTACGTGATATAGTGCGACGAAAAAATATACTTGATTTAGGAGGATTGCCTGGAAAGCTAGCCGATTGTCAAGAAAAAGATCCAACCCTATGTGAATTATTTCTAGTTGAAGGGGATTCAGCTGGTGGCTCGGCTAAACAAGCTCGAGACCGCCGCTATCAGGCTATCTTACCTTTGAAAGGTAAAATTCTTAATGTAGAAAAATCTCGATTTGATAAAATTCTGTCTTCTACTGAAATCAGTGCGTTAATCACCGCACTTGGTTGTGGTATTGGGCAAGAAGATTTTAATCCCGACAAATTGCGTTACCATCGCATCATCATGATGACCGATGCAGATATTGATGGTTCGCATATACGTACTCTTTTGCTCACTTTTTTTTATCGACAAATGCCAGCTTTAATTGAACGCAATCATATTTATATTGCTCAACCCCCTTTATACAAAGTTAAGAAAAACACGAAAGAACAGTATGTAAAAGATAGTTTGACACTCGATGCTTTGTTATTTCAATTAGCTTTAGAGGATGCTGAACTTTATGTAGGGCCTAATACTCCTGCTATGAAGAAACGTACATTAAAAAAATTAGCTTCTTGTTATTGGACTACTGCGAAAGGTATTCAACGTTTGAGTAAACGTTATCCATCCGCTGTTTTAGAGCATTTACTAGAAATTCCTCCACTAACAATAGAACAACTTGATAATAAATCTCAAGTGAATATTTGGATAGAAGAATTAGAAAAAAAACTTTCTATACAAAAAATGAAATCAGATGTTTGCTATCATCTTTCTATAACAAAAGATGAAAAACACGCGCTGTACTTTCCTCTCCTTTTTATTACAAATCATGGCGTTACAAAAGAATATATTTTTGATCAAAGTCTGTTTAGATGTTCTGATTATCGTCATATTATAAATTTATATAAAGTGACGTCTAATCTTATTAAAACAGGAGCTTATGTAAAGAAACACAATAAGAGACAGCAAAAAGTAGGTTCTTTTAAAGAAGCATTACATTGGCTTGTTGAAGAAGGAAAAAAGGAGTTAACAATTCAGCGTTATAAAGGTTTAGGAGAAATGAATCCCGAACAGTTATGGGACACTACTATGAATCCCGCAACCCGTCGTCTTTTATCTATTAATATAACAGATGCTGTAATAGCGAATGAAATGTTCACTGTTTTAATGGGAGATCAAGTTGAGCCTCGTCGAGTTTTTATTGAGCAACACGCGCTGTCTGTCGAGAATTTAGACATATAAACCAAGGAGCGTTTTCTTAAATAAGAATTTTTAATGCTTTCCTTTTATGAGAATATTCTAAAGCAATTACGTTGTTTTATATATAAGACCTAAAACTTTTAAAAAATCTGGCTGTTATGCAAAGTTTCTTACACGTTTTTTATTTTTCATCTATATTAATCAATTTCTAATTGCTCTCACTAAAATTAGTGAGTATTACTTTTTTGATTGCGATAAAGAATTTTAAAATACCAAACTAATACGACGTTTAATATCATAAATTATTTTTTATAACGAAAAAACAATCCGTAAAATAAATTGTGGGTTTTGTTTTCGCGATAACTTTCCCAATTGTCTGGAAGTAGTAGTGGTATATTTTTTTCAACTTCAACGTAAATATAAGCTCTAGAAGTGAGAATATTACTCTTTTCCAACCATGGAAAAACTTGATTAATAAATCCACGGTAAAAAGGTGGGTCAAGGAAAACAATGTTAAAATAAGAATTTCTTATTTTCTGGATATTATATGGAAATCTCCCATGAACAAATGCAACATTTGTTGTATTCAAAACCTCAACATTTTTCTTTAGAGTATCAATGACAATTTTTGAATGATCAACGAAAGTATTGTGAGCACACCCTCGAGAAAGCGCTTCAAATCCTAATATTCCACTACCTGCAAATAAATCCAAACAATAAGAGTCTTTTAAATAAGGGAGTAACCAATTAAATAAAGTTTCTCGAATACGGTTTGTAGTAGGTCGCAGTCCTGGAAGAGAAAAAAAAGTAACTTTTCTACCTTTCCATTTTCCACCGGTAATCCTCACTTTTCCTTGTAAATACTGAACCACAGCGTATTATCTAAATTTTGATATGTAACTTTATACGTAATAATACAATAAATAGTTTTGAAAAGGTAAAGGTGAATGAGATTATAACGCGTAAAATAGGGAGTTTTTATTATTAATTAGATATAAGAGTATTGTTATCATTTAGAATTAAATTAGTAAAATCTTAAAATATATCAATTGCCGAGAGTACAATGAAAGAAAAATCTTTTTTAGTTTTTCTTTATTCTTCTTAAACAATAAACAAACATATACAAAATTGAACTAGTTAGTTTGTTTCCTAGTAGTTTCTTTAATCAAATTCACAGTGAGAAATATTAAAACAACTTTATAAATTAATGCTGCTTTAGACAATAAGAATTTTCAACTAATAAAAAATTTGAATAGAAGGAACTTGAATTATGTGGTACTTTTTCAAAAAAAGTGTTAAAATTGGAATTCACGCGGTTTAAATAAAAGTCATATTTTATGAATAATTTATTAACACAAGTAGAAGAACAGTCACTAGCAATTGGAAATTTAGGTAGTTATATTAGTTGGGTGAATCGTATCCCAATGTTAAGCGTTGAAGAAGAACGTAGACTTTCTATTCAGTTCCAAAAAAAACATGATTTGGCATCGGCCAGAGAGCTCATACTGTCTCATCTTCGATTTGTAGTTCGAATTGCTCGAAGATATACAGGTTATGGCCTATCTCAATCAGATTTGATCCAGGAAGGAAATATTGGATTAATGAAAGCAGTAAGACGATTTGATCCTAAAATGGGAGTTCGCTTAGTGTCTTTTGCTATTCATTGGATTCGTGCCGAAATTCATGAATTTATTCTTAAAAATTGGCGTATTGTTAAAATTGCTACCACTAAAGCGCAAAGAAAGCTCTTTTTTAATCTAAGAAAACACGCAAAAAAGCGCGGATGGTTTAGTGATCGTGAAGTAGCGGTTTTAGCTGAAGAACTTAATGTGAATACTAGGGATGTACGACAAATGGAAGAAAGACTTAATAGTCATGATGAAGCTTTCGATGGTACTGCTTTTGATAGTATTGACGATGAAAGCTATAGTGGAAATACAGGAGGATGGGGAGCGCCAGCTCATTATTTAGAAGACAAACGCTATAATCCCGCTTTACAATTAGAACGAAGTAATTGGTCGGAAGATCAAGAACAACGGCTACATAAAGCACTACAAACTTTAGATGCACGCAGTCAAGATATTCTTCATCAACGTTGGTTAAATGAACAAAAACTGACTCTAAATGTATTAGCGGAAAAATATAATATTTCGGCGGAACGTATTCGTCAACTGGAAAAAAATGCTATGCAAAAAATCCGTGAAGCCATGACTGTTTAATTATAGCTTCTTTTTTACTGTTTTTAATAAGGGGACATTTAATGAAAATTTCGTTTTTTATGTCGTTTTTTGTTATTTAGAGTCCAAGTTTTCCCGTATCTTCCTGGGTAATAATTTAAAGATAAAAGCAGCAGATGATGAAACTAATCGAGTGTTGTGTTATTTTTTGTCTTCTTCAGTATCATAAAATTAAAAAGGCAGTTTACTGTGGTTGCTGGTCTTTGTTTATTTCAGTTGTATGAAGTCACCGCGACGAATTAATTTCCAGAAAACTATGTTTATCTTGCATGAATATTGGGACCGGCAAGGTTGCATTTTACTTCAACCTTTCGATCTTGAAATAGGAGCAGGCACCTTTCATCCCGCTACTTTTTTGCGAGCAATCGGACCTGAACCCTGGAGAACTGCTTATGTGCAACCTGTTAGAAGACCTGTTGACAGTCGATACGGAAAAAGTCCTAATCGCACCCAATACTACTATCAATATCAAGTTATTTTAAAACCACCACCAGATAATATACAAGAACTTTATCTTGAATCATTAAAAGCTTTAGGTATCGACCCTCTAATTCATGACATTCGTTTTATAGAAGATAATTGGGAAGCCCCAACATTAGGTTCTTGGGGAGTGGGATGGGAGGTTTGGCAAGATGGTATGGAAATTACCCAATTTACTTATTTTCAACAAGTAGGCGGTCTTCTATGCAATCCGGTCACTGGGGAAATAACTTATGGATTGGAGCGATTGTCTACGTTTCTTCAAGGAGTAGACAACGTGTTTGACTTGATTTGGACGGAAGGGCCCTATGGGCCTATTACTTATGGTCAAATTTTTCATCAAAATGAATTTGAAATGTCTGCTTATAATTTTGAACATGCTGATATAGGTACGCTTTTTAAGCATTTTGATTTTTATGAAAGAGAGGCCAATCGATTAATTAATGTTAAAATTCCCTTAGTAGCCTATGAAATGGTATTGAAAGCTTCCCATACATTTAATCTTCTGGATGCTAGACAAGCTATTTCAGCTGTTGAACGTAGGCGTTATATCTTACGCATAAGACAGCTATCACATACGGTAGCTAAGGCGTATTACTCCGAAAGAAAAAGACTGAATTTTCCGATGTTAAAAGTGGAAGCACGTAGTGGTCACTAAAGATTTTTTATTAGAAATTGGTTGTGAAGAATTACCTCCGCATATTTTGGAAGTATTATCGCGTTCCCTATCTCAAAATGTTAAAAGAGAGATAGAAAAATTCATGCTCTCGTTTGAGTCTATACATCATTATGCAACTCCTAGACGACTAGCAATTTTAGTAAATAAACTAACATCGAGACAGAACTCTTCCACTGTAGAACGCATAGGTCCAAACGTAAAATTAGCTTTTAAAAAAGATGGTACTCCTACGACAGCTTGTTTAGGATTCGCGCGCTCTTGTGGTGTTCCAATAAATCAGCTTCAAACAAAAAAGACAGAACAAGGGACTTTTGTTGTTTGGCACATGGCACAACCAAATAAAACTACTTATGAATTATTACCGAAAATTATTCAATCTACTATAAAAAATCTTGCTATTTCTAGAACAATGCGCTGGGGAAAAAATTCTGAATATTTTGTACGTCCTGTCCATTGGATAATGGTGCTTTTAGGTAGAGAAGTCGTACCGGTGAGTATTTTTGGCCATGTTGCAACATGTAATACATTTGGACATCGCTTTCATTATCCGCATGCTATTTCTATCACTCAACCTCGTGATTATCAAAGATTACTGAATCGTAGAATGGTTATCGTTGATTTTAATAAGCGATGTGAAAAAATCCGTGAACTAGTTAAAAAATCGGCATCTTTAAAAGGAGAAGCCATAGTTGATGAAAAACTTCTAAAAGAGGTAACTGGAATGGTCGAATGGCCTACAGCGTTATTAGGACATTTTAAAATAGAATTTTTGAAACTACCTCCCGAGATATTAGTTACTACAATGCAAGTTTATCAACGATGCTTTCCTATAAAGAACGAGAAAGGTAATTTACTACCTTATTTTGTTCTCATTAGTAACATCGAAAGCAAGGATCCTAAATGCGTTATTTCAGGAAATGAACGAGTTATAAATTCAAGATTATCAGACGCTGCATTTTTTTATCACAATGACTTTAAAATCTTACCTAAAGATCGTTTATCTAAACTGTCGGGAATCATTTTCCAAAAACAATTAGGAACACTGTTAGAAAAAACTACCCGTATATCTAAACTTTCCGTGCTTATTGCTAATAAAATTGCAGCTAACGAAGAACTAACCAAAAGAGCAGCGCTTTTATCTAAATGCGATTTAGTGAGCAAAACAGTCTGTGAATTTCCAAATTTACGAGGCGTTATGGGGTATTACTACGCCCTATATAATAAAGAAACTAAAACTGTTGCTCAAGCTATTAGAGACCATTATTTACCCCGATCTTCTAAAGATAATCTCCCAAAAAATTTAGAAGGTACTTGTATTGCTCTTGCAGATCGTTTAGACACGCTTATTGGTATAATTGGTATTAATAAATGTCCTGCGGGAAATAAAGATCCATTTGCCTTGCGTCGTGTGGCTTTTGGCATTGTACGTCTTTTAATTGAGAAAAGATTACCACTTAGTTTATTAATGTTATTAAGAAGAACGGAAGAAAATTACAATGATCTTCTACCAAATAAGAATGTAACTATTTGGTCTTTTAATTTTATTATTGAACGCCTTCGTTCTTGGTACCTTGAAAAGAATGTACCTTCAAACATTTTGTCAGCTGTACTTTCCATTCGTTGTACGACTCTACTTGATTTTGATCTGCGTATCAAGGCTTTACAATACTTTCAAACCCTTCCTGGAGCAAATATCTTAACAACCATACACAAACGAGTAAGCAATATTTTAAAAAATACATCGGTTAGAATAACAATTGATCAAATTGATTTGTCTGCATTTGACTCTGATGCAGACCGTAAATTAGTCGAAGAATTAAAGATTCATATTCAATCAGTGAATAATCTGTATAAAGAAACGCACTATAAAAAAGCTCTACTCGAATTAATACAACTAAAAGATCTTATCCATGCGTTCTTTAACAATGTCATGATAATGATAGACGACAAAAAAAGACGTGATAATCGATTAGCAATACTAATTGCTCTGAAGCAGTTATTTATGAAAATAGCTGATTTTTCTTTATTGTCTTAATTTTTAAAAAATTTCTTGTCTATTTATCCTAAAATTTTATTTAGTTAATGCGTTGTGACAGTTTAGTTCATTTTAAACACAAAATTATAAACCATTGATAACTCAACAGGTTAATGATTGACAAAATTTATCTCTAGATTTATAATAAGCAGTTCCATGGTTTTATCTTGATTGAGTACAATGAAACGGACTTATCAACCTAGTAAACTGAAACGAAGCAGGACAAGTGGGTTTCGGAAAAGAATGTCTACTAAGAATGGTAGACAAATATTGAATCGGCGTAGAAAAAAAAATAGAAAGCGTTTAGTAGTTGATTAGAATTGAGTAGTGGTTTCTCAAAAAATTATAGAATACGTACTACGACTGAATTTCAGAATGTGTACTCTGGACATCAGTTTTTTTCTGGACATTATTACTTGTTTTATTATCAAAATAACAATTTTGGTTATCCACGTTTGGGAGTTGTGGCTGGTAAAAAAAGTTTAAAGAAAGCAACAACGCGAAGCTGTGTTAGAAGGATAGTAAAAGAGAATTTTCGTATTTTGAAGTATTGCCTACCTCCGTTAGATATTGTTTTTATAGCAAAGGCTCAATCAAAAAAAGCAAGTAAAAAAGTATTGCACGCGTGTGTAAGTCAGTTATTTCGACGATTAATCACATGCAAAATCCGAAAAACATACGCTGAAATTTAAAGAATTCTTTAAAAAATACAGACAAAATAAGGGTTTTAAAGTGATCTTCATCGTTTTCTGGTTTCGTGTAGCGTGGGTATCCGCGTTTAATTTTACAATTACAAATAGCGAAATGCATGGAAATTAAGAGAGCAATTTTATACGTCATTATTGCTCTTTTGGCTATTGCAATTTTCGATTCTTGGACGCGTGATTATCCAGTGACTTTTAAAAAGAACTTAAGATCAGAAGTTGCAGTAGAGTTGAAGAATAAAAAAACATCGATAGATTATATTCCATCAGCTTTTTCTAGCAGTACTAAAAAGTTAATTAAGAATAACGTATGTAATATTTCCAAAAGAAAAACTTATAAGGAAAGTAAAAAGGATGACTTGGTGACTATTAAAACAGACGTTTTAAAACTAGTGATTGATTCTCAGAGAGGAGACATTGTATCAGCTAAGCTAATTAAATATTTGGGATCAGCGAGAGAAAAGCAAAAACAAAAGGCAATACAAATTTTAAGCAGTGATATTAGGTGCCTTTATGTTGCGCAAAGTAACTTAATGGATTTAAAAGGGAAGATTCCTTGTCACTATACAGTAAAAAGGAACTTGTATCAGTTGACTAATAAGCAGAATAGATTGGTTATTCGATTAACAAATCGAGCGTTTGATGGCTTATACATTATAAAAACCTATACTTTCTATCGTAATAGTTATGCAGCTCAAATTGCTTATCAAATATATAATTCCTCAAATAAGCCTTGGAAAGGAAATATATATACTCAAATTTCTCGACGAGAACCAAAAATCACACATCATCATTTTTATGTTAGGAACTATAGTGGCGCGGCCATCTCTAGTCCACAAACGCTTTACGAAAAAGTTACCTATAGAATGATGGACAAAAAAGATTATAATTGTGCTATAAAAGGTGGTTGGATTGCCATGCAACAGCGTTATTTCTTAAGTGCTTGGATTCCTAATGACTCAGGTCTTGCTTATCGTTATTATAGTCACGTAATTCCTCTAGTTGGTACTGATAATATTTACGTTATTGGTTTTGTCAGTCCTCAAATGTGTATAGCTTCAAACAAAATAGTTAATAGTCATATAACGTTTTATGTTGGTCCTGAGGTGGTGTCACGACTAAAAACATTGGCGCCAGGTTTAGACAGAACTGTCGATTATGGATGGTTATGGCCAATTTCTGACTTATTATTCCGCATTATGAACGCTATACATGTCATAGTTAAAAATTGGGGATGGACCATCGTTTTAACGACAACCTTTATTAAAATTGCTTTCTATTGGTTTTCTGCAAAAAGTTTTCGATCAATGATCCGAATACATGAAATTCGGCCTCGTTTGCAAGCGCTAAAAGAGCGTTACGGCAATGATCGGAAATCACTAAGTCAAGCTACTATAGAACTGTATCGTAAAGAAAAAATTAATCCATTAGGTGGTTATCTGCCTATGTTAATTCAGATTCCAGTTTTCATTGCTTTTTATTATGTAATTATGGAAAGTATAGAGTTAAGACAAGCACCTTTTATTTTTTGGATTCACGATTTATCTATAAAAGATCCTTATTACATTCTTCCTGTCTTAATGGGATTAAGTATGATATTACAGCAACGATTTTCACTTGTCTCTCCAGATCCTACTCCACAAAAAATAATATGGATTTTTCCTGTAGTTTTTACTTTATTTTTTATAAATTTTCCTTCTGGACTTGTATTATATTGGTTAGTTAACAACTGTATACAAACTTTACAACAATGGTTTATTTATAGCACTTATTTAAATCAAAAAAACAGAGAAAAATTAAAAATTAGTTGTGAGCGAAAGAAGTAATAAGTTTAATCGTACTTTTTGTATTCTGGTTTCTCATTTTTCTATATTAATCTCAAAATGTAAGAACTATAGAGTTATTTCAATAAAATATTGTGCAACAGGGATTACTGTCTTTTAGTTATGATTGTATTGCATAATGAAACTATTGTTGCATTGGCAACTCCTGTAGGTCGAGGTGGAATAGGTATTATTCGAGTTTCAGGATTGAATACCCCTCTTATTGCTAAAAAAGTAATAGGTTTTATTCCAAAACCAAGATATGCTACTTTGAGCACATTTAAGGACTGTAATGGCTCTATCATTGACGAAGGGATAGCTTTATATTTTCCTAAACCACGTTCTTTTACTGGAGAGGATGTACTAGAATTACATGGACACGGAGGATCGGTAGTCATGGATCAACTATTAAAGAATATTATAAAATCAGGGGCTCGATTAGCACACCCTGGAGAGTTTTCTGAAAGAGCATTTTTAAATAAAAAAATCGATTTAGTTCAAGCTGAAGCTATTGCGGATTTAATTAATGCTACCTCAAAGCAGGCAGCGCGTTCAGCTATGCGATCTCTTCAAGGAGAATTTTCTTCGAAAATTCGAACAGTAGTAAATGATTTGATTGAAATGCGCATGCATGTCGAAACAGCTATCGACTTTCCGGAAGAAAAAATTGATTTTCTGACAAATAGTATTCTCAAAGAGAATTTAGAAAAACTATTAAAAAAAATACAGGAAATTCACAAAATAGTGCAACAAGGAGTACTTTTACAAGAAGGTATTACCGTCATGATAGCTGGAAAACCTAACGTAGGCAAATCTAGTCTTTTAAATCTACTAAGTGGAAGAGAAATAGCAATTGTTACAAATATTCCAGGCACTACTCGAGATATCTTACATGCTTTTATTCATATTGATGGAATGCCAATTCACTTACTAGATACAGCTGGACTACAAATCACTAAAAATATTGTAGAAAAAGAAGGTATTAGACGAACTAAAAAAGCCGTTGAACAAGTAGATCTTATTTTGCTCATGGTAGATATTACACAAGTTACGAAAGGAAGTATTAGAGATATAATGACTGAACTTTTTTCAAAAGAGAAAAGTCATATTCCAATTACTATTGTAGAAAACAAAATTGATTTGATAGGAAAACAACCTTCTAAAGAAAAAAGCGATTATACGCGAATTAAACTTTCAGTTAAAACTAATTCTGGTATCGAAATTTTGAAAGAACACTTAAAAGAAATTGCTGGATTCGAAACGACAAATGAAAATAGTCTTATTGCTAGAAATCGTCATTGTGATTCTATTAGAAAAAGTATTGTCTATCTGAAAAATGCATATGAGCAATTGACACGGAAGAATGTGGAACTTATAGCAGAGGAACTTTTACAAGCTCAGAAAACATTGGCAGAGATTACTGGTGAATTCTCGTCTGATGATTTGCTTAGAAAAATATTTTCTGAATTTTGCATCGGAAAATAAATGTTCATTGCTTTAAACGAACCGTGTTACAATTTCCCGATGCAAAGTGGTATTCGAAAATTTGACGTGATCGTAGTTGGAGGTGGGCATGCTGGCACTGAAGCGGCTCTGGCAGCTGCCCGCATAGGCGTTCAAACTCTTTTACTGACTCACAACATCGAAACACTAGGTCAAATGTCCTGTAACCCTGCGATTGGAGGGATCGGGAAAACACAATTGGTTAAAGAAATCGATGCCCTCGGTGGGATCATGGGTTACGCAGCTGATAAATCTGGAATCCATTTTCATACTCTTAATGCAAGTAAGGGATCAGCTGTTCGTGCAACGAGAGCACAAGTTGATCGAGTACTCTATAAAACAGTGATTCGCCAAACATTAGAGAATCAAAAAAATCTTTGGTTATTCCAACAAACAGTAGTTGATCTTATTGAAAAATGTAATCAAATACACGGTATTATTACCCAAATGGGTCAGCATTTTTATGCACCGGTGGTTATACTAACTGTAGGAACTTTTTTAGGCGGGAAAATTCATATCGGCATGAAAAATTACAGCGGAGGTCGTGTAGGTGATCTTTCTTCTATTACTCTTGCTCAAAGATTAAGAAATATGGGCTTCCGAGTGGCACGACTTAAAACAGGAACACCTCCGAGAATAGATGGACGAACTATTAATTTTTCTCAACTTGAAGAACAAATTAGTGATCGACCTATACCGGTAATGTCATATTGTGGAAAAGTAAATGATCACCCACAGCAAGTTTCTTGTTTCATTACACATACTAATGAAAAGACTCATAGTATCATTCGTTCTGGATTAAAAACTTCGCCTGTTTTTTTAGGAACGATTCAGGGAAAAGGACCGCGATATTGTCCTTCTATTGAAGATAAAATAGTTTTCTTTCAAAATCGCCTTTCACATCAAGTCTTTTTAGAGCCAGAAGGATTGAATACCATGGAGATTTATCCTAATGGAATTTCTACAAGTCTTGATTTTGATGTTCAATTGAATTTTATCCGCAGTATAAGAGGATTAGAAAACTGTCATATTACTCGTCCAGGTTACGCTATAGAATATGATTATTTCGATCCACGTGATTTAACTTCTTCTTTAGAGACAAAATGCTTAGCTGGACTTTATTTTGCAGGACAAATAAATGGTACTACAGGTTATGAAGAAGCAGCAGCACAGGGAATTGTTGCCGGAATTAATGCTGCTTTACGGATACAAGGACGTAAGCCTTGGATACCTGATCGTAGCGAAGCGTATATCGGAGTTTTAATAGATGATCTTATCACTCAAGGTACTAGAGAACCATATCGCATGTTTACAAGCCGTGCAGAATACCGGTTATTATTGCGTCAAGATAATGCTGACTTACGACTAACTGAGAAAGGAAGAGCACTGGGATGCGTAGATGACATCCGTTGGCAATCTTTTGCATCTAAAAAAGCAATGATTGTAAATGAACAAGAAAGATTAAGGAAGTACTGGATTAGACCAAATACAGTTGTTGCAAAAGCTGTTAATACACGTTTTCAGAAAACATTAATAGAAAAAGACTGTTGTATATTGGATCTCTTACAGCGATCGGAGGTTACTTATTCTCAATTGATGAATATCAAAAGTCTAGGACCAGGAGTTTCAGACATTACGGCAGCTGAACAAATTGAGATTCAAGCAAAATACTCAGGGTATCTAACTCGACAACACAAGGAAGTTATTCGTCAGAAAAAAAACGAGGCAGCAAAAATCCCTAGCACAGTAGATTACAATGAAATTTCTGGTTTATCTAGTGAGATACGGCAAAAACTATTAGAAGTTCAGCCTTCGACAGTGGCACAAGCAAAACGTATTCCTGGTGTTACTCCAGTAGCAGTATCTTTATTGCTTATTTATCTAAAGAAAATAGGCAGCCTGTAAAAATACCTAATTTCTTTATTTAATCATATGGTTGGTTGGGTTATGTCTTTTTTGTTATAGAAATTTTCTTTTTTGGTCGAATCCAACTTCTAATAGCGCGTTGACGTTCACGAGCTAAGATTAATTGGTGAGATGGAACATCTTTAGTAATTGTAGACCCAGCTCCGATGGTAGCTCCTTTTCCTACGATTAATGGAGCGATAAGAGAAGTATTTGACCCAATAAAAGCATTATCTTCAATTTTTGTTTCCCACTTACTTATTCCATCGTAATTGCAAGTAATAGTTCCTGCGCCAATATTAACATTTTTTCCGACAAAGGCATTACCGAGATAGGCTAAATGATTAGCTTTACTTTTAGAGCCTAAAATTGTTTTTTTCATTTCCACAAAATTTCCCACTCTAGATCCACTTTTTAAAACGCTGCAGGGCCGAATACGAGCAAATGGACCGATACTACAATGATCTGCAATACACGCACCTTCTATAACACTATTTGCATAAATTTCTGTATTATCGCCAATTGTAGTATTTTTTATAATAACGTTTGGACCAAGTTTGACATTAGTTCCTACTCTAATCTCTCCTTCCAAAATAACATTAATATCAATAAAAACATCTTGACTAAGATGAACATTTTCTCCTCGAATATCAATTCGATTGGGATCAACGATTGTTACTCCAGTTAAAGCTAATTTCTTAGCTGTTAAATATTGATAATAACGTTCTAAATGCACCAGTTCCCAACGGTTATTGACTCCTTGTACTTCTTTGTAAGAAGAAGACGGATAGATACCCTTTATAGCACAACCTATTGCTACTGCTAAAGCTATTGTAGCTGTAAGATAGTATTCTTTTTGACAATTATCATTAGTTAACTTATATAGCCAGCTTGTTAAATTCTTTGTTGAAGCAGTTAGAATACCAGAATTAATTTCGCATATTTCTCGTTGTTGATCGTTTGCGTCTTTATGTTCAACAACATTGGTGATATTTCCATTTGTATCACGAATAATACGACCAAAACCATGGGGGTCTGGCAGTTTAGCGACGACTAATCCTAACCCGTCGGAAGGTGTATTGCGCAATAAATCCATAAGTGTTTGTGAAGCAACGAGTGGAACATCTCCATATAGAACAAGAAGTTGATTTTCTCTACAACAAAAAGGGATAGCCTGTAATAAAGCGTGACCTGTTCCTAATTGTTCTTTTTGTTTAATCCAATTAACAGACAGATAGTCTAATTGTTCTCGGACCAATGCACCATTAATGTCATCACTGTAAACGACATAAATTGCATCGGCATTTAAAGTTCGTGCAGTTCTCACTACACGCTCCAACAGTGCAATCCCTCCTAAACGATGTAAAACCTTAGGAACGCTCGACATCATGCGATCACCTTTCCCTGCTGCCAAAATAACGACATCTAATTTCATAATAGAACAATATTCTTATATTTTTTTATTTTTCATATATTTGTGACGCATCATTTGAATAACACGCAATTGAGCAGAGACTTCTACTAATTCTTTTATTGCAAGTGAATATTCAATATCTGATTTTCTTTCACGTAATTTTTGTTCCGCTTTCGCTTTAACAGCAATTGCTATGGCTTCATCAAGATCATTAGCCCGAAAAATAGTATCTGCTAAAACAGTTGCCATTTTAGGCTGAACTTCCAAGATCCCACCAGATATATAAAACATTTCTTCTTTATTATTTTCCATAGTTATGCTAATTTGTCCAGGCTTTAAAGAGGTTAGGAGTTGACAATGGCCCGGATAAATGCCTAGCTCACCCATACTGCCTGTAACGATAATTTTCTTAATGCTTCCACTAAATATAGCTTCTTTAGGTGAAACTATTTCCAATTGCATCGTCTTAGTCATGTGTTTCTATCACTTCTTATTTTAGATGAAGAACTCACTAAATTTCCTCCTTGCCTACTTTAGGATAAACATAAAAACTAATCCAATAATCATTGATTGAGATATTCAGCTTTTGCAATCGCATCTTCAATAGTACCTACCATATGAAAGGCTTGTTCTGGCAGTGCATCGTATTCCCCATTAAGAATACCACTGAATCCACGAATTGTATCTTTTAACGCAACATATTTGCCTTGGATTCCTGTAAATACCTCAGCAACAAAAAACGGTTGAGATAAAAAATGTTGAATTTTCCTAGCTCTGTGAACAGAAAGTTTATCTTCTTCAGAAAGCTCATCCATTCCTAAAATAGTTATAATATCCTTTAATTCTTCGTATTTCTGTAGTATCTTTTGCACGTTTCGAGAGACCCGATAATGTTCTTCACCAATAATTGTTGGATCCAGTTGGCTGCTAGTGGAATCGAGCGGATCGATTGCTGGATAAATACCTCGTGCAGCTATCTGACGCGAAAGCACTACCGTGGAATCTAAGTGAGCAAAAGTAGTTGCTGACGAAGGATCTGTTAAATCATCAGCGGGTACATATACTGCTTGAATAGAAGTGATAGATCCTGTCTTAGTAGAGGTAATTCGTTCTTGCAATACACCCATTTCTTCAGCCAAAGTTGGTTGATAGCCAACGGCGGATGGCATACGTCCAAGAAGAGCGGAAATTTCCATACCAGCTAATGTATAACGAAAAATATTGTCTATAAAGAATAATACATCACGACCCTCATCTCGAAAGGCCTCTGCTAAGGTAAGCCCAGTTAACCCGACACGTAACCGATTACCTGGAGGTTCATTCATTTGTCCATATACTAAAGCCACTTTGTCTAAAACTTTAGATGCCTTCATCTCATAATAGAAATCATTTCCTTCTCGAGTTCTTTCTCCTACACCAGAAAAAACAGAATAACCATTATGTTCAATAGCGATGTTTCGAATTAATTCCATCATATTAACAGTTTTCCCCACACCTGCACTACCGAAAAGACCCACTTTACCTCCTTTGGTAAATGGACATAAAAGGTCAATCACTTTAATGCCGGTTTCTAACAATTCCGTGATATTCGATTGTTCAGTAAAAGTAGGAGCAGAACGATGGATGGGTAACCGCTTTCGTGCATTGATAGGACCAGCATGGTCGATTGGTTCTCCTAAAACATTCATAATGCGACCCAATGTTTCTTTCCCCACAAAAACTTCAATTGGTTTTTCTGTGTTTATTACAGTAGTTCCTCTTCTTAACCTCTCTGTGACCCCCATAGCAACAGTACGAACTACACCGTCACCAAGTTGTTGTTGTACTTCTAATATTAATTGATTATCTCTAACTTGAAGAGCATCATAAATCCTAGGAACAGATTTTCTTGGAAATTCTACATCAACTACAGAGCCGATAATCTCGATAATAATACCGGTCGCTATCATGTTCTTGTCCTTTTTTCTAATCATCTCTATTCTACTATTGCTTCAGTTCCTGAGATAATTTCTATAATTTCTTGTGTTATATAAGCTTGACGTGCTTTGTTGCGGATAAATTGTAATTCGTCGATTAATCGTTTGGAATTCTCAGTCGCATTTTTCATAGCTATTCTGCGAGCGCTGTGCTCGCAAGCAATATTCTCAATAATAGCTTGATATACTTGTGATTCAATGTATCGAACTAATAAAGTTTCCAGTAAATCTTTAGAAGAGTCTGGTTCATAAATGTAATCCCAATAATCTGCTGTTTCTTTTATTTTCTCATTGGTTATCACAGGAAGTAATTGATATATAATCGGTTTTTGAACTAATGAACTTACAAATGTATTGCAAGCGATATAAACAGCGTCTATTTTTTTTTCGTTAAATCGATCCAATATTACTTTGACTATCCCAATGATATCTTGCATTCTTGGTGTATCTCCTAGACGATTAGAGATAGCTATAATATTTCCAGTACGGCGTTGAAAAAAATTTTCACCTTTTCGTCCAATAATACACAAATCTATTTCAACATTTTTTTTTTGCCATCGATACATTTCTGTTAAAGACATACGAAACAAATTAATATTTAATCCACCGCATAGACCGCGATCAGTACTTATTATAACATAACCTATGCGCTGTGTTATTTCACGGTACGTCATATAAGGATGTGTATATTCAATATGACCTTTAGTAATATGACTAATAACTTTTCTAATCTTATCGTTATAAGGACGAGACGTAATCATACGATTCTGCGCTTTTCGCATTTTACTCACTGACACAAGTTCCATAGCTCTTGCGATTTTTTGTGTATTTTTGATGCTAACAATCTTACTGCGTATCTCTTGTTCTTTAGACATAACTGTGAAAAACCTAATACTCCGACTACAATAGTTATATTTGGATCTTTTTAAATTCTTCCAAAACAGTTTGGATCTTTTTTTCTATTTGATTAGAATAATGTAGATGTTTGTTAATTTCATCTAATAAGTTTTGGTGTTGACTACGAAGAAAATTTAATAAAGATCTTTCCAAACTTGATATCTCTTTTAATTCTATGGCGTTTAAATAGCCATTATTCACAAAATACCATAAAATGGCCATTTCTGCGACACTTAAGGGTTGATACTGAACTTGCTTTAGTATTTCTATTACACGCTGACCATGTGCTAATTGTTTACGAGTAGTTTCATCCAAATCGGATGCAAACTGAGAAAAAGCTTCTAGTTCTCGATATTGTGCTAAAGCAATACGTAAACCACTAATCAATGCTTTAATAATCTTAGTTTGTGCAGCACCACCAACTCGAGAAACAGATAAACCGACATTAATAGCAGGACGAATACCAGAATTAAATAAATTAACATCTAAATAAATTTGACCATCTGTAATTGATATCACATTTGTTGGAATAAACGCAGAAACATCACCTGCTTGGGTTTCAATAATAGGTAACGCTGTGAGAGAACCAGTTTTTCCTTTTATTTTTCCCTCTGTAAATTCTTCCACATAAAGTTCGTTAACGTGAGCCGATCTTTCTAATAATCTTGAATGCAAATAAAAAATATCACCAGGATAAGCTTCACGTCCGGGCGGACGACGCAATAAAAGAGATATTTGACGATATGCCCATGCCTGTTTAGTTAAATCATCGTAAATAATCAATGCATCCTGCCCACGGTCTCTAAAGTATTCTCCCATCGAACATCCTGCATAAGGAGCCAAATACTGTAAAGCAGGTGCTTCTGCAGCACTTGCATTGACAACAATAGTTTTTCTCATAACTCCGTGCTCTTCCAATTTTCGGACAACAGATACCACCGAAGATTGCTTTTGTCCAATTGCAACATAAATACATTTCACGTCAGTATTCTTTTGATTAATGATCGTATCGATAGCGATAGCGGTTTTTCCAGTTTGACGATCACCAATGATTAATTCTCTTTGACCACGACCAATAGGAATCATCGCATCGATAGCTTTAATTCCAGTTTGTAAAGGTGTATTTACAGACTTTCGAGTAATAACTCCGGGTGCAATTTTCTCTATTGGAGAAGTAAGAAAGGTGTTGATGGGGCCTTTACCATCAATAGGGTTACCTAAAGCATTTACCACTCGTCCTAATAAAGCTTCTCCTACAGGGACTTCTAAAATTCGTCCTGTGCAACGGACTTTCATTCCTTCCTTTAAATGTCTATATGAACCCATTATGACTACACTGACAAAGTCACGTTCAAGATTAAACGCCACACCTAAAGTGTGTTCTGGAAATTCGACCGTTTCTCCAAACATAACATTATATAATCCGTAAATTTGTACGATGCCATCTTTAAGATTAATAATGATACCTTCTGTATGCTCTTCAGGCTTAATATTGAATGATTTAATGCGTGATCTAATAATTTCACTGATTTCATTTGCTCGTAATAGATTTGCCATAAAAATCAAGCCTCTTTCAAATTTTCTGATAATCGAGCTATCTTTCCTTTAATTGAACCATCCATGACCCAATCACCAACGTAAATAACACCGCCACCTACTAAAGATTCGTCAATTGCAGTTTTTAGTTTAATTCTGGTATTAAAACGTTTTTCTAGTTTCTTCTTAATATTATTCTTCTGATTATTATTTAAGAGAATAGCTGACACGACTGTGGCTTCCAGTATTTTTCTAGAACTATTTAATAGATTTTTGTAGAGCAGAGTAATACTAGGTAGAAGAATTAATTTTCTCTTATTTATTAATAATCGAAGAAAATTTCCTAATTTTTCTTCTAAGAGAGAATCGGCTTCTAGCTTAATTTCACTAAGTAATTTAAGCAATATATTTTTTACCTTTTCATTCGGAATGCTTGGATTTCTAACTATTGCAATTATTGATCTGTGCTCAATTAGTATCGAAAGAACATGAAGCGTTTTTAACCAGAAATTTAATTGGCGACTCTCCTTGGCTTCTATAAAAAGAGCCTGAGCATACGGTCTTGAAAGTGTGAAATATTGGACCACGTTAAATGTCACTAATTAATTCATCAAGTAAACGATCATGACTTGCTTTATTTACTTCACGTTGTAAGATTTTTTGAGTGCTTTCTACTACAATATCGGAAACTTGTTTAAGTAATTTAATCTTTACTGTATTGTATTCTTGATCGATATCATTTTTTGCTAATTGTAAGAGTTGTGTTCTTTCTTCACGTGCTTTACTTTTAGCAACTAAAATAATGTAATTAGCGCGTTGATGTGCTTGTTCAATTATTTTCATTGCTTGTGCTTTAGTTCTTGTTAAAGATTCTTTTTCCTTTTTTTCTGAAAGCTTAAGTTTCTTGTATCCTTTTTCTGCGGCAGCTAATCCATCCGCAATGTTCTTACGGCGTTTTTCAAGGGCTTGCATCACCGACGGCCACACGAATTTCATTGTCAGTACAATAAAAATCGCAAAAACTAGCATTTGAATAATCAACGATGCATTAATATCCATTTTGTAATAATTCTTTAAATCTCTTCTATTTTTACTTAAGCTATATTAGTTTATGGTAGTTTTGCTGATGGCTTTTATTGCGGCATCTAAAAATGGATTACGAGCAAAAATCAAAATTAAACCCATTACTAAGGCAATAGCAGCAAATGCATCTACTAATCCTGCCATCAAAAACATGCGAATCATCAGCATAGTTGAAAGTTCTGGTTGTCGAGCTACACCTTCTAAAAATTTTCCTCCTAGTATACCGAATCCTATGGCTGTCCCCATCGCTGAAAGCCCAATAAACAATCCTGCTGCGATCGCTGAAAGTCCTTGTATATTTGAGATTAATTGAGCAATATTCATTAATTTTTCCTCTCGATATGTTTAGTGAAATTCTGTTGCGAGACTAATGTACACAATTGTTAGCATCATAAAGATAAATGCCTGAACTATAATAACCAATAAGTGAAATACCGTCCAAATTACGCCTAATGTCAACTGACTCCACCAAGGTAGCAATGCAATTAATATAAAAATTAATTCTCCTGAAAACAGATTTCCGAAAAGTCGCAATGCTAAAGAAATTGGTTTAACTCCTTCATCAATTAAACGAAAAATTACATTAATTGGCGCAAAATACCAACCAAAAGGTCTAGTTAAAATTTCCTTGATTAAACCAATAGCGCCTTTTATTTTAAAATTATAAAAAATAATTAAAATAAAAACGGTAACTGACATAGCAAAAGTTAAAACGGGATCTGCTGTAGGCACTGCTCTAAAATGCCTTATATTAAAAAAATTGATTACACGTGGTATCAAATCTACAGGGATAAGATCCATGAAATTCATTAAAAATACCCAAATGAAGGTAGTCAGCGCTAAGGGCGCTATCAATTTTCGATCACCATGAAAAGAATCTTTAACTGTATTATCAACCGTTTCTACGGCCATTTCCACAAAATTTTGCCATCTTCCTGGCACGCTGTCTGTTGCACTTCGTGCAATCGCATAAAAAAAAGTAAGAAAAAAGAAGCCAAGTACTACAGAGACTATAAGAGTATCAAGATTAAGCGTCCAAAACCCACCATTTGTAAACGTAAAATTGCGCAGATTCAAATTCCAATGAATCATATGGTGCTGAATATATTCGGCTGATGTCACATTGATTTGTAGCATATCTATTTATTTGCTATCTCTTACATTGTACTGTACGGATTTTATCATTAATGGTACAAACCAAAGTCCAAGCTGGCTACCAATATACCCAATAATAAACGGTTTAATAGAGATCGGGGTACACAAAATTGCCATAATTACCAAACTAGCACTTAACGCAAATTTAATTAACCCTTCTATATAAAAGAAATTAATCGCAATCCTTTTTCCTACTTTAGTATTGATAATATCAAATAGACGATAGGCAAAACAGAGATTAGGTAGAAGGCAAGTTATACCCCCTAGGAACACAGACAGACCTTCCATCAATCCTCGAATCCACCACCATCCTAGGACTATGATGATAGCAGCAATCGTTTGTAGTCCTGCCAACTGATAAACAATCACACAAAAACCCTTGGTCTTTTCGTTAAAAGTACCTCTTGTACAAAACCCCACCATAAAAAACGATCAAAACCACGCAAGATTATATAAATTTTCTATGGTATTAGCAAGAGCGTGTCTAAACAAATTTAGTGTTATTACTTAAGCAATCTTTAAATTTTTAATATTGGTTTACACGTTGGATAGAGCATATGTAATTAGGATTTATAAGTATAAATCTTTATTGTTAAGTAAAGTTATTGCTCATAAAGTACAGCTCCGCTTTTTCTTAGAGTAATCAAATGCTTTTTTATAGATTTTGTTCGTGCGTTTTATTCGCTTCAAAAACGTTGTATAATGTCGCGCATGAGCAGAAAGAACATTAGAACTCATTTACCACAGTTTAATTCCATTATACTAAGCAATGTAGAAGCATTTCTAAGTCAATTACTCAGTGATAGCCGAAATAGGATTAATTATCTTGTGATGTTTGGGAACAATCATACATGGAAAACTTTAATACAACCTTTAGAAGACATTGACGATCAATTGCATCGCTATTGGGCACCAATTAATCATATCAATTCAGTAACTCACTCTCAGACCTTACACGAAGTCTATCGTTTATGTCTTGCTAAATTATCAAAATATTTTACTGAAATTAGCCACCATTTTGGTCTTTACCAAGCTATTCAGTCATTGACAGATGATAAAGAGCATCAAAAATTGAATAAAATACAACGTAGAGTCATCGATAATAAGATGCGTAGCTTTAGATTATCAGGAATTAATTTACCGTATAGAGAAAAACAACACGTTGTGAAATTAACTGAAATGTTATTACAACTTCAGGATAAATTTGAAGAAAATGTTCTACATGCTACTCAAGGATGGTATAAGTACATTACAAATGAAAATGATTTGTGTGGTATGCCGCCTCATACAATAATGCTAGCTCGTCAAACAGCAGAAAAAAAAGCATTAAAATGTGGTTGGATATTTAATTTGGAAAGCTCTTCTTATTTGTCTATTATGAAATATGCTGATTCTCGAGCGTTACGGAAAGAAATGTCAACAGCATTTGTTACTCGTGCATCAGATCAGGGGCCGGATGCTGGAAGATGGGATAATACAGTCATAATAGAAAATATTCTTAACGCGCGTTTGGAATTGGCACGATCGCTTAATTTTAAAAATTTTGCTCAGTATTCTCTATTCAATAAGATGATTAAAGACCCCAAAAAAGTTATTGGATTTTTACATCAATTGATAGAAGATGTTCTTCCGGTATCAAAAAAAGAATTTACAGAACTTTGTGTATTTGCAAAAAAAGAATTTAACATTAAAAAATTAGAACCATGGGATGTTGCGTATGTATCTGAGAAATTATATCAGAAGAAATACACCTTTTCCCAAGAGGATTTAAGGCCATATTTCCCAGAAGCACAAGTTATTCAAGGATTGTTCAACATTGTCAATCGATTATTTCAAATTTCAATAAGGTCTATATCCGATGCGGATGTTTGGCATCCTGATGTACACTGTTACTCAGTATACGACGCAAAAGATCAATTATGTGCTTATTTTTATTTTGATCTTTATGCTCGTGAAAATAAGCGAAATGGTGCATGGATGGATGATCCTTGTTCAAGGCGTCAATTACCTAATGGAGATATTCAAATTCCTGTTGCTTTTATTACTTGTAATTTCCGTCCACCTATAGATAAGTGTTCTGCTCTCTTGAGTCACGATGAAATTGTGACGTTATTTCACGAATTTGGCCATGCTCTTCAGCATATGCTCACTAAAATTAATTATTTGGAAGTCTCTGGAATAAATGGTGTACCTTGGGATTCTGTAGAATTGGCAAGCCAATTTTTGGAGTACTGGGCTTGGCAAAAAGAATCACTGCTTATGATCACTAAACATTATCAAACCGGTAAAGCTTTGCCTGATGCATTGCTTCAAAGCATATATAGTGCTAGGAATTTTCACGCAGCTATGCAAATGACGCGCCAATTAGAACTTGCGCTATTTGACATGTACCTGCATGTAGAATTTGATCCCGCTATAAAAAATCAAGTACAAAAAATTCTTAATGCAGTACGAAAAAAAACTTGTGTCATACCTATATCAGATTTTAATCGATTTCAAAATAGTTTTTCTCATATCTTTTCAGGTGGTTATGCAGCAGGGTATTATAGTTATCAATGGTCGGAAACAATGGCTGCTGATGCATTCTCTCTTTTTAAGAAGAAAGGAATATTTGATTCTCATAGTGCTAAGAAGTTTTTAACTTACATTTTAGAATCTGGTGGTTCTGAAGACACTATGCGTTTATTTAGAGCTTTTCGTGGACGCGAACCAAAAATAGCATCTTTATTGAAACAAAAAGGTATTGTTCTAACTGATTGTGTATGAGTTTTATTTTTCAAAATAAACAGCTTTTATGCACAGTAAGTAAATTTAAGAATCTACATTGATATCATCAACTGTAATAATTCTACTGGTTGACATGTAAGATTCAGAACTTCTAATTAAAATAGACAAATATGTTAAGAAAAAATCTCAAAAAAATGATAGCACTAGAAGCTGTTCAATATGTTAAAAATGTTGATATTATCGGCATCGGAACTGGTTCTACAGTTGGTTATTTTATCGATGCGCTTGCTGGTATGAAACGGAAAATTGAGGGGGCGATAGCCAGTTCTGTTGCTACAGAAAAATTTCTTAAAGAAAAAGGTATTCCCTTAATCGATCTCAATTCCGTTTCAGATTTAGAAGTATATGTGGATGGAGCAGACGAATATAATGAGCATTTCTATCTTATAAAGGGCGGAGGTGGTGCACTGACTAAAGAAAAAATAATTGCTACTGCTGCTAAAAAATTCATCTGCATGGTTAGTGAAAGCAAAAAAGTTAATGTTTTAGGAGGTAAGTTTCCTTTACCTCTTGAAGTAATTCCTATTGCTAGAAGCTTTGTTGCGCGTGAAATTGCTAAACTGAAAGGGAGTGTTGTTTATCGCTCAGGGTTTATTACTGATAATGGTAATATTATTTTAGATGTTTATAATTTAGATATCGTTAATCCAGTAGAATTAGAAAAAACTCTAAATAACATTCCTGGTATAGTTAGCAACGGACTTTTTACCCATCGTCCCGCGGACATCCTTCTTGTAGGAACGTCTTCTTATGTTAAAATTTATAAAAGATTATAAATAATCGTGAAATTAAACTCTTGCACTTCTTGTTGTCCTGGGTATAATGGCTCGCTGTTTTAGCATTCATCTAGAGATTAATTAATTTAGGATGTATGTTTTTGTATTTACTAGTAAAATTTTAGTAAAATTGTAAAATGAGAAATTGCTGTCGTTCTAATAGAACGGCTTTTTGAGATAAAGTGAGATAAAGGAAGAGTTCATCATGTTAGTTCTAACGAGAACATTGGGTCAGCGTTTAATCATCGGTAACAATGGTAACGATGAAAAAACCGAAAAGAGTGAAACAGCTAAAACTTTAATACATTCATCTTCAACTGTCATGAAAGGTAGTCTCTCTAATGAAAAGATTATTATAACAGTTTTAGAAGTTAGGGGTAATCAAGTGCGCATTGGTATCGATGCGCCAAAGTATATTCCAGTACATCGAGAGGAAATTTACCAGCGTATTCAAAGTGAGGAAAAGATAACAACGTCGTCAAAAAAGACTGAAACAATTAAGGAAGAATAATGATTGTATAAAAAACAACTTTGCATATTTCTATAAAGCAAGGTAGAGGGGTTTCATTTTGACTTGGCGTGGTTTCTTTTGTTCTTCTAGGATTGGTCTTTATAGCATAGAACGGAAGTGCAAACTGGAAGTGTTATTTTTAAAAATTGTTTCGGATCTAGATCGAGAAAGTGCAGAAATCGTTCAACTTTTTAAGAACAGACGATGTATTTGGATAGATTCCGAACCATAAATAAAAGAGGGCGGCGTTATGTTCTACTAACATACCTAAACCGTCAAAACATTTACTAGCACCTTTAGATTTGGCCCATTGTAAAAATGGTAAAGCAGCCCTTCCATAAGAAAGATCGTAACAACAAGTTTTCGGTCCAATAACAGCGGATGGCAACGGGGGAAGCTTACCTTGATGCCCTAAGCTAGTGGCGTGAATGATGACGTCATATGGTGTTGGTTGTAAATCATTATAACCTACACACTGCAATAGGTTGTGTGAACGAAAATATGAAACTAGTTTATATGCTTTAGAGATTGTACGATTGACTATAACAATCTTTGACGATATCGCATCATTGGTTAATGATCCTAAGATACCAGATACTGCTCCTCCTGCCCCCACGATTAGAATCGATTTTCTAGTGAGATTGATGTTACAACGTACAAGATCCTTTTTTAACCCTAGACCGTCATAATTTACACTGTAGATAGTTGCTCCGTTATTGAGAAATAATAGAGCACTTGCCGCTTGTGCTTCTTTTGCTTCTTGGCTACTTTTATTTGAAATGTTATAAGCTTTGTGTTTAAAAGGAGCAGTAATATTCACCCCTTTGCCACCGATTTTTTGAAATTTTTTCAATGCATTAGCAAAACCATTTAAAGATGTCTCTATTTTTATATAGCAAAATATCTTATGCACTTGTGCTCCGAAAGCTTGAAAAATAATGGGTGATAAGCTGTGAGCAACAGGATTACCGATAATCGCGTATTTTTCCATATTTATTTTTCTCCTAAATAACTGCGACTGTAAAAAAATAATATGTTGGTCATTGTGTGCTTTTGAGAAGTTATTTAGGAGAATGGAAAACTTCTATTTTATAGTGATAAAGACAGTCTATTTCTTATAATAAAAGTCCTTAATATTTAAGGAAAACAATTAAAGAAAAAGATAGTAAGTTTATACATTATCTTTTTATTCTCTCTCAAATCTACATTCGGTATCTAATATTGGTTTCTTATCGAAAGTAGTATATTTTACAGAAATTTATGCACCTGTGACAAATAAAATGAGCGAAAACGGATGTAAAAAACAGAAAATAAGGTCTTATTAAGAACCTTTTTAATATTATGCGCATCTTTTTGCACCATTAAGTAGAATCATTATACAAACTAGAAAAAAATAATTTTAAAGTACTATCATTGATTTCATCTGAGACAATGGCATGGCCAATGTGATCTAAAAGAACTAAGTGTAAACGTCCATTGATTACTTTTTTATCTCTATGCATAATTGACAACAAAACATTTAAAGAATTTTTGATAATTGTTCTTGGTAATCGAGTAGGTAATGGAATTCGTTGCAATAGGTTTTTGATACGATTTACTTCACAAGCACTAATCATTCCTAAACTATGAGATAGTTGAGCTGACAGTACTAAGCCAACCGCTATAGCTTCTCCATGAAGACAGTATCCATAACCCAAAAGATACTCAATAGCGTGACCAAAGGTGTGACCAAGATTTAATAGGGTACGGTAGCCACTAATTTTCTCTTTTTCGTCAATGCTTATGATATTGCTTTTAATTTTACAAGCTCGTTTAATGACAATTTGCAAATAATTAAGGTCTCGTTTTAACAGAAAGGCAATGTTTTTCTCAAGGTCAAAAAAAAATTCTCTATCACAAATAAGGGCAACCTTAATAATTTCGGAAATTCCAGAATTAAACTCTCGTATAGGCAATGTGTATAGTGTATTCAAATCAATGATTACTGCTTCAGGTTGATGAAACGCTCCAATAAGATTTTTTCCAGCTGGATGATTTACAGCAGTTTTACCTCCAATAGCGGCATCAACTTGGGCAAGGAGAGTTGTTGGCAATTGGATAAAATTTGTACCACGTTGATAACAAGCTGCAACAAAACCAGTTAAATCACCTACGATTCCTCCTCCTAGTGCGATTAAAGTAGTGTCTCGGTGATGATTGTTTGTGATTAATTTATTTAGAATTTTTTGCCAATATCTGATGTTTTTAAATTGCTCTCCATCTGGTAAAAGATATTGATCACATTGAAAATCGTGAAAAATCATTTTTAATGATGTGAGATATAATGAGGCGATTGTATTATTAGTTACAATCATTATTTGACGACTCTTGATGTATTGATAAAGAAGCGATTTTTTCTTTAAAAGATCTATCCCAATATAGATAGGATATGAGGATTGCTTTGCATTAACAAAAATACAATCAGTGTGCATAAGTTGATTTGTAAACTTTTTGAATGTCCATCAAAATTTTCAAGGCTAGTTGATGAGGTTTTACTTCACTTGTTAAATAAGCAAAATCTGCAAGAATTTTGTATAAAAGTTCACGTTCTTTATTAAGCTGATACAGTTTTTCTTTTGAACTGTATTTAACGAGAAGAGGACGGGTATCGGCTCTTTTGGAAATGCGTTCTAATTGTACTTCTACTGGGATCGTTAGGTAAATGACAATTCCATTGTTAAATAAATGCTGACGATTAGTGTTAATCAATACGGATCCACCTCCAGTAGATAGAACAATATTGTTAAGTTTACATAAAGAGGCAATCGTTTTAACTTCTTGCTTACGAAAACTTTTTTCTCCATCTCTCCTAAAAATTTCCGCGATATTTATTCCAACGTGCTTTTCAACTTCGACATCTACATCATAAAAAAATTTTTTAGTCAAATGAGCAAGCTGTTTACCTACACTAGTTTTCCCAGACCCCATAGGACCAATAAGATAAATATTATTAAAATTTGTATAACGAATACTTTTCAGTGTCATATTCGAAGTAAATTGAAAAGCTATAATAACTTAAATTACAAGTTAAATTTTTCTGCTATCCACAACAGATATTTCGTATTGTACTGATAAAATTTATGCATACAAGTTTTCTTTCAATATCTCGGAAAATTCAGATCTTATAATTGTACTTGTACCATCTGTATTTCTGCAATGATTCAAATAACTTTGAAAATAGATCTTTGTAGAAGTATTAAAATAAAATCTTACTTGTTTAAACAATGACTGCGCGAAATATTAAATAATCTTTTAAAACACGTAGAAAAGCAATGTATTAAAAATAAAAAATAAATATATTTTAATAGTCTGAGAGTTCGATATACTGTTACTGTAAATCTGGAGTAGCTACAAAATATCGTCATTGACGCGAGGATATGTTTGATTCTCTGTATAACTCTTGGAGTATGATGAAGCATGGTTCTAAAAATTATTTGTCAATTATAGACTAGATTTAGATGTTAAAATTTACAGTGCTTGATGACTTCAATTGTTCTCTGATTGAGAGGTTTTTGTCTTGTTTAAAAAATATGTATGCTTATTATGTGGTTTTGTCTATGAAGAGGAAAAAGGTTGGCCTGAAGATGGCATTGCTCCTGGTACAAAGTGGAGCGATGTGCCGGGAAATTGGGTATGCCCCGAATGTGGTGCAATGAAAGCAGATTTTCAAATGATGGAGACGTAGTATATTATTAATTTACGCATGCTCTTGAGAGATGAACTGCTGTTTAAAAAATAAGATGAGCAAATTTATTTTAATGTGTATGCAATTTCCATTATTAGTTGACGTTTATGCTTTATACATTAGATAATGCGGTTTATGAATAGCAACACGTCGCAAGTATTATCTGAAAAGTCTTCTTTGTCCTTTACTGACGCTGCAGTTCGTAAAATAAAAGAGTTAATTAATGAGGAAAGTAAGTCTGGTCTTAATTTTCGTGTCTTTATCAAAGGTGGAGGTTGTTCTGGATTTCAATATAATTTTGCTTTTGATGAGACTGTAAATCCTGATGATTTTATTATTGAAAAAACCGTTAGAAAATTTGCAGAAAAAGAAAACGAGAAAAATAAAGATACTGGATATTGTCATCAAATGGAATTGGTGAGGCTTTTGGTTGATCCTGTAAGCCTTCAATATCTTATCGGAGCTGAAATTGATTATCGTGAGGACGTCAATGGTTCCCAATTTGTGATTCGTAATCCAAATGCTAAAACTACTTGTGGTTGTGGTTCTTCTTTTTCAGCATAGAAATTTTATTTAGATATAAGGTAGTTTTAGCAAGTTAAATAAATATCGAATCGACTGCTTCTACCTTTATAGGAGAAGGTGGGACATATGTCTCCTAATTTAGGAGAAATTCTTGGTCTTTTGACAACGACACGATTTTTTGCCTTCTTTAAAGCTGTTTTTAGGAGTTGATGTGCGTCTTTATCTTCTCCAACAACATGACGTAAAATTCGCATTTCTTTTTTAGAAAAGGCAGATTTTTTTTTAGTTGGATACATAGGATCTAAATAAATGACTTCATAAAAAGGAGTGTTTGGCGCTAAAAGATAATTGTATGCCTCTGTTTCAATTAGTTTTAAATGTAATAATTTAAACCATTCTGTTGATGTTATTGCGTTATGTAAACCTTCTTTTAACAATGCGGCGATGATTGGATTACGTTCGAGCATAGTCACTTTACATCCAAGATCGGCAAGTATAAAAGCGTCTTGACTTAATCCAGCTGTTAAATCTAAGACAGATAAATTAGAATGAGTTTTTAAGCCAATAGCGCGAGCAATTAATTGATTTCGTCGACAACAACTGCCATTATTACATAGTCTACGATTAGTTAACACCTTATTAAGAAAATCTACGTATACTGGACCAGCAGTAGGTAATTTAGAAGTAACTAGATGTAATTCAAGACGAGTAGATGTTACAGCTAATAAAACAGGAAAATTCTTGGTGGTAGGTAATACTAGTGATAATTTTAATTCTTCAGCAAGTTCTATTGCACGCTGTTGTTGTGATTTGTCTAAACAAGTAATAGCGACATTTGACATTTTAGAAAAATTTCTTAAATGAAAGTTTAATACACCAAAGGCAAACTACTACTTAAAAAAGAGCTTTTTGTTAATAGACCTTGATTTCCACGTTTAGTTTAAACTCTCGCCTTTCCTTTTGTTAATAAGCTCCTGATTGAATCATTACGAAAGCCATTTTACTTGTATACTAAAGATAGCGTGAGAGATAGGCAAACTATTTTTTACTTATCACCATCAAATCGTATTTTATTTGATAAAGGAGAATGCTTCGTATAATACTTCTTTTCAGCTAGTTCTAGTAAACAAGGTTGTTCAATAAATATAAGACATGTAGCACACGAGATCTTTCCTCATAAAAATATCAAAATTACTGAAAAATCAAATATATAATTATTCAATGTAAACCGTTAAGAAGTATTATTACTCGCATGAGAATTAATTTTTGCGTTTTATAAAATATCGAATGCTTCAAATATATGAGATTTATGTTTCGCATTCAAAATTCCAAAATATTAGATCTTGTGTCTCTATAGAAATAAATGTTAGGCATAGATTTTATAATATAATTTTTATTATAATTTATCTTGTTGCATGTCAAATGACATTGATATGCGCGAGTTACCAGTGTAGCCAGGCTATAAAAAGCATTACTAACATATTTCTAACAGCTTTAATATGTTATTAGTTCTGTTGAACTGGATTTTTTACTTTCTTTTAAGAAAATCGATTGGTAAATCAATAGAAAAATATTAATTATTGGTCACTGACTATCAATTAAACAGAAGAATTTTTGTGTGTTTATTGCCTTTATCGCTTGCTTTAGTGTATTTATTATAATAAAAAACAGCGTAAGACTAGAATTTTTGTCTGAACGATTTTCTTTAATTTCACATGAAACATTATCTTTAATATTCATTATTCTGTGTCTATTTTTTAATTTAAGGCAGAGGTCACATAGTTTTAATGTTGGCAAGGTATAAGCAAAATAATATTGCTCAATAGTTGTTGATTAAGCACTTGCTGATTATTTTGCTTATTATTATTAATAACTTAGTTAAATATGTCATAATAATCCAGTAGTGTAATCGTATCCCTCTTTTTGTCTTTTTAAAGTATATTAAAAGCAAAATTTTCAGCATATTTAACGCGTAGAGACTCTAGTGATTTTAGAAAAAAAAATTATTTCAACGTCAATTTTATCAGCTGATTTTAGTCGTTTAGGAGAAGAAGTAAGACAGGTAATCGCAGCCGGTGTTGACTATATTCATTTTGATGTAATGGATAATCATTTTGTACCTAACTTGAGTTTTGGTCCTGTGGTGTGTGAAGCACTAAGAAAATCAGGAATTGCTATTCCTATTGATGTACATCTGATGGTAGATAATCCCAATAAATTTATAAAGGCGTTTGCAAGTGCTGGAGCCAATTTAATTACTTTTCATCCAGAAACAGTAAAAAATGTAGAAGAAACGCTGGCATTAATTGATCGGGCTGGAATGCAAAAAGGTCTTGCTTTTAATCCAAAACGATCAGTATCATTACAGCTGTCTATCTTGAGGGAAGTTGATTTGATTTTGCTAATGTCTGTAAACCCTGGTTTTTCCGGCCAGTCTTTTATAACCAGTAGTATGAGAAAAATTGTATCTACAAGACGTTTATTAAAAAAGTCGAAGAGCAAAGCAATGCTTGGTATTGATGGTGGAATAAAATTAAATAATATTGCAGAAATTTCTCGAGCTGGAATTAATTTTTTTGTGTTAGGATCTGGACTATTTCATTCTTTAAACTACCAAAGGGAAATAAAAGCTATTCGACAATTAATTTAGATGTTCGCATATTGTCGAGTTTTATCGTGTTTCAACACATGGGATTTTATGTTTTTAATTTTACGTAGTTTTTTTGTATTGTGAGAGAATCGTTTTCTTAGTATTTATAGCATGAAATTGTCTGAGTAAGTCTACTCTTTTCACTTATTAGTTTCTTATAAATCCATATTCTCTACTTAACGTGATTTTTATAAAATACTAAGATAAAAGTAATGTAGATGATTATAGTATAGAGATAGGTACTTTTGCCGGAGCAGATGTGCTTTCCCGTACTAATTTAGGAACGAGATAACCTGGAAGGCGTTTCATCATTTTTTTAATCAGACATCTTGCTTCTATTTCACTTACTTCAAAGTGTGCGGCTCCATGTACTCGATCGAGAGAGTGTAAATAATAAGGTAAGACTCCGATTTCAAATAAATCCTCGCTTAAACGAATTAAAACTTCCGATTTATTGTTAATATCTTTTAACAAAACAGATTGATTAAGTAAAGTTGCCCTCGTCTTCTGTAAAGAAGACAAAGATTTTATAACCGATTTGTCAATTTCATTGGGATGATTACAATGCACAACAATGATAGGTAATAATCGCGTACAATTTAACAAGTTAAGAAAAGTGTCCGTAATTCTTTCAGGAATAACGATAGGCAAACGTGTATGAATACGAAGACGTCTAAGATGTGTTATTTTCTCGAGAGAAGAGATAAATTCAATTAGTGTGTCATCTTTTATCATCAAAGGATCTCCACCACTTAAAATAACCTCAGTGACAGAAGTGTTTGACCTTAAATAATTAAAAACCTGACTCCATCCGCGTTTTCCTGGTGTATTTTCTTTATATGGAAAATACCGACGAAAGCAATAACGGCAATGAATCGCACAAGCTCCACTGAGAGTAAGTAACACACGTCCGTAATACTTGTGTAAAAGACCAGGCATTATGTTGGATTGCTTCTCATTAAGAGGATCTATCTGATAATCAGGGAAATTCACCAATTCTTTTTTTTGAGGCAATACTTGTAACAATAGCGGATCTTTTGGATTCCCCTTTTCCATTCTGGTAACAAATGCCTTAGGAACTAGTAATGGAAATTGATCTGTTATTTTTTTTTGAGTTTGTTGTGAAAGCAATTTCAAATTGTTTGCGTTGAGAGTCACTTCTCGATATAACTCGCCAACATCAGTAATAGCTCCTTTTAACAGATATTGCCAACTATGCATGGACCTCTTCCCATATTTTATGATCTGAACAAAATGATATAAATAAATAATTTTAAAACTAGCGTTTACTCTCTCTACAAAAATATCAATCTTATTTTCTCAACAATCCTATAAGACAATTACTTATCTCTGTAAAAAAAGATATGTAGTAATTCATATGGTGTGAAGTTAAAAAAATAAGCATCAACTGTATTTTGAGTTAATTTTATTTTAGAAAAGTTAGATTCTATAGCATAGCAGTTGTTGCTCTTATGAGCTCGTTAAATACATAACGCTAATAATCAATTAAAATAAGTAATGCAAAATTCACCAAAGGTATAATAAGTTAGGTTTGCTTATCAATCCACTGATAAGTTTCAGAAATTTGAGAAAGGCAAGATTGGCATCTTTTATTATTATTACAACTTACTGATTTTATTATCAGTCGACTTACCTTTCCTTTTCGTATCCAATGTTCTAACATACAACGTATTATTTGAGGATTTTTACAAAAATATGAGGTTAATTCTTGTAAGCTAATGGTTTTACGTTTTTTTAAGAAATCCTTCAAAGATAGAAGCAATTTATATTTTCCTCGTGTTCTTAATGTCTTAGTTTCTAAAATGGGAGTTATTTTAGTCTTAATCCATTAATATCGTTTTTATTTTCTGTCTATAAAGTCACAATATCTTAATCCAATGATAATAATTATTAATACGGTAATTAAACCAGAAACCCATGATAAAGTAGCCCACGGATGTTGAAAAATTGTTAATAATTGATAACACATCACAGACAATATATAAGCTATACTTGTACTCCACATTATTGAAAATAAAGCCCAATTCTTACCCACTTCACGATACATTACTGCTACCGTTGAGACACATGGAAAATATAATAAAATAAACAAAAGATAAGTAAATGCGGCAGTATTCCCACCAAACTGTTTATACATGGTATTATACACTATCTTGTTCATTTTATGTGACGACTGTATCAACATAGGATTTGTAAAAATATTGTTTAATTGAACTAAATTTTTGGGTATAGATAAAATAGCGTTATGTAATTCTTTTAAAAAATTAAAATCAGATAAGAGTATTTGTTGCGTGTCTAAATGATTTTGTTTGCTGTACAGAGCGTTTAAAGTTCCTATTACAACTTCTTTTGCTAATATACCTGTTGTTAAACCTACTGTAGCTGGCCAATTATCTTTTTTTATTCCTAAAGGGGAAAATACAGGTGTAATTACACGACCGATAGTCGACAATAACGTTTCTTCTTGAGTAACATTTTTTACTAACGTTCCTGTTATGGTAAACGAATTCAGAATACTAATAATCACACAAACTGGAATAATACATTGTCCGGCTCGGAATAGAAAATTTTTTAATCGTTGCCACGTGTGATAACTCAAAGAACTTAATTGAGGTATGTGATACATAGGCAGTTCCATTACTAAAGATGCAGGCTTTCCAGGAAGAAGCGTACTTCGTAAAATTAAACCAGAGAAAATAGCTATTAAAACACCTGTTAAATATAAAACGAAAATAATAAAGGCACCATTCTTTGGAAAGAAAGCACTAGCAAAAACAGAAAAAATAGCCATTCGAGCTCCACAAGACATGAACGGTGTCATGATAACTGTTAATATTCGATCATATCGGTTTTCTAATATACGAGATCCTATCACTGCTGGTACATTACAGCCAAAACCTATAATCATTAGAATAAATGATTTTCCAGGTAACCCTAACATTCGCATAAAACGATCCATCACAAAAACGATGCGCGCCATATAGCCACAATCTTCTAAAAAAGTAAGAAATAAAAACATTCCTCCAACAATAGGAGTAAATGTAACAGTAGTATTTATTCCTTTTCCAACCCCGATAGCTAAAAATTTGATTGCCCAAATTGGACATTTCAAAAGTGTTAATATATGCACTAGTCCATCGACAAAAATAGTTTTACTACCAATATCGAAGAATTCTTGAAAAGCACCGCCGATATTAATGGAAAATACAAACATTAAGTATACGATTCCAAAAAAAATTGGAACACTTAAAAATCGATTTAACACAATACGATCTATCCGTTGTGTTATCGACTTTTGCGGTGTTTTTGTAAATTGTATTACTTCTTTTATTATTTGATTAATGACTATATAACGCGTATCAGCAATTAGAATATCGGGTTCTTCATGAAATGTAGTTTTAATACGATCAATTTCGTGTTTAATCAATCTTAAAACAGAAGATGATGCTCTAAATAGCTTTTTAACTAGACAATCACCCTCTAATAAACGTAGCGCTATCGTCTCTATTAAAAAAGTTTGATTATTATTATCGAAGGATATGTTTCGTGTAATCAAATCCACTGATTTATGAATTGCATCTGGTAGTGGTAAACGAAATTTAGAAAGATAAGGATTTTTTTTTAATCTCAAAATAGTTTTCTTTAAAAAATTAATCCCTTGATGTTTTCGGGCAACTAAATTGATAACTGGAGAATCTAATAATACACTGAACTGTTTGAGATCTAGTTTTAAACCACGTTTTTTTACAACATCCATCATATTTACGGCCAGAATTACTGGAACATTCATTTCTAATAACTGCAAAGTAAGATATAAATTACGTTCAAGATTGCTTCCATCGATAACATTTACAATGATGTCAAACCTATTAGACAATAAATATTGACAAGTGATTTTTTCGTCGATCGCATCTGATGTTATATTAGTTGAATAAATTCCGGGCAAATCCACTACCTGAACCAACAAATTCTGGTGTTGAAAAAATCCATGTTTCACGTCAATTGTTACTCCTGGCCAATTGCCTACACGCTGATAACTATCCGTTAATGCATTAAATACAGCGGTTTTTCCACAATTTGGATTACCAACCAAAGACACAACGAAATGATTATTCATCCAAATACCTGTTCAATTATCAACTGCATAGCTTCATCTTTTCGAAGAATAAGGTAAAAATTACGCACTTGTATTTGAATTGGATCTCCAAGAGGAGCTTTTCGAATTACTAAAAATTGAGTATTTGGGACGAGGCCCATGGCAAGCAATTTTTGTCGGTAAAATATATTACCTGTATAATATCCACAAACCCTACCAATATCACCAGCACGCAGATCAGAAAGAATTAACACCTTTTCTCTCACAAATAAGAATTTTAAAAAAATGAAAGAACACTTATTATCTCCATAACTTTAAACCAGTGTCAACATAATTGAGAATGATTCTCGTTAGAGAAATTATTCATTTTTTAAAAACTACCTTTAATTATGAAAATTTGTAGAGAAAAGAAGAAAGAAATTAAAATTTAAAGAATTGTCTGTCTTTATATAATTAAAGAACTTGAAAACAATCTATGTGCTTTATTTCTTTTGGAAAGAAGTGTTACATGATTTTTCTAAGGATTTGTCATAATAAAATTGCGAATAATTAGGGATTTTCCAAACTAAGAATACCAGAATTGTAGTCATAGGCGAAAATTTCCGCATATCGACCCCAGTCAATAATGGTAGTCAAAACTGCATCGGCTGCTTGTTCACTTAAGTAGTTTTCAAGATTATCTAGAAAATACTCCTCGGAAATTTCATGATTTGGATGTTCGTTTAATTCTTGATGAATGCGATTTGCCAGTGGAATATGTTCAATTAAATGTCTTGCAAATATCTTTTTACGTTCTAAAATATTTGCTTCTACTAACTGTCGTCCTGCTATTGTCAATTCGATGTCTCCTCCGGAGACTTGAGCGAAATTTAAAATCTCAAGTGCTTCTATAATAGGAAATAACTCATTAATTTCATAATGTAGTTCTTCCGTCAATTTAGGTAAATCTACTTTTTTTTGCTTATAAGAAGCTAATGTTTCTATAAAACCCATCATCTCAGAAATAGGCACTTGCGGCAATCGATAACCGATATCGATTGCCCTGAATTTAATTGCTTCTGGAATAGTTTCTACTGTTGATTTTGTCATTAAACTATAAATATTATCCACAATTTGATGAAATTGTGGATCTTGATCATTTCGTGGATGCGGTAAATCTACTTTTATTTCTGCACGAACGATTCCCGGATTAATCGAAAACACCAAAATGCGATCTGCCAAAAACGCAGCTTCTTCGATGTTATGAGTCACGATAATAACATTACTAATATTAGTTTTTCCAGAACGCCATATATTAATTAAATCACTTCGTAAATTTTCAGCTGTTAAAACATCTAAGGCTGAAAAAGGCTCATCCATTAATAACACTTCTGGATCCACAACTAAAGCTCTTGCCAATCCAACTCTTTGCGCCATACCACCGGATAATTCCTTGGGATAAGCAGATTCAAAACCATCAAGACCAACAATATCAATAGCCTTAAGAGCACGAGTTCGACGCTCCTCACGAGGCACACCCCTTGCTTCTAAACCTAGTTCGACATTTTCTAATACGGTAAGCCACGGCATCAGTGCAAAATGTTGAAACACCATACTTAGTCCAGGGACAGGTGTAACAATGGGCTGATCGTGATAAAGAACTACTCCCGATGAAGGTTTAATTAAGCCTGCAATAATTCGCAATAATGTAGATTTTCCAGATCCAGATTTCCCTAAAATCGTAATAATTTCTCCCTTATTTAAATTAAAATTTATATGATTTAATACTAATAAATCTTGTAAACCTTTTTTCTTAAAAAATTTACTCACATTTTTAACTTTAATAATAGAACAACTGCTTGTCATATAGACTTTTGCTTTCCTTATTTAACTTGAAAACGCTCTTCTGCCAGTCGATATAGAGGTCTCCACAAACCATAATTAAATATTAATACATATAAAGACATCACCATAATTGCTAAAACAAGTCTAGGAAAATCGCCCTGTTGAGAAATTGATACAATGTAAGTACCTAATCCAGTTGCGTGTAAACATTCCCTTCCCCAATTCACTGATTCGGCAATAATGCTCGTATTCCAAGCACTACCTGCTGTTGTAATAGCTCCTGTGATATAATATGGAAATATTCCTGGTAGTATAAATCGTTTCCACCAGAGCCATCCTTTAACATTTAAAATATCGATAACATGGTGTAAATTTTTTGGCAATGCCATTGTCCCAGCAATAACGTTAAATAAAATATACCACTGTGCGCCTAAAATCATCAGCGGAGAAGTCCAGATATTTACATTTAAAGTAAATCGAATAATAAGCATTACCATAATAGGGAAAAGTAAATTAGCAGGAAACGCTGCTAAAAATTGCACAATAGGTTGAATTACCTGAGATACATTTGGTCGTAAGCCAATCCATACACCGACAGGTACCCAAATAAATGAACTAAGAATAAGCAAAATACTAACACGTAGTCCAGTGATAAAACCTAAACACAAAACATGAAATATTTCTGCCCAATGTGCTTCAGATAAAATAAATCGTGTCAATAAATAAAAAGAGATTATTGATACTAAAATTAAAGATATATACCAACTTGCAATAAAAAATCTACGTAACAAATGCTGACTTCCATTCGATTTTTTTACAGAAGAATAACGAAAGAATTGGGAGTTAATCACAGTATTTCCTAGTAAAGAAAAGTACTCACCAATAAAACGTAAGAATCTTGTACGATGAAATAGATTTAGTATCCATGACTGTACTTCGTTCTCTCCTACAGTGACTTCTATATTATATTTTTCAGCCCAAGCTATAAGCGGACGAAATATCAATTGATCATATAATGCAATTACAATGATCATCGCAATAATCACATAAATTACGGCCATTTTATCCGCGCATTTAATAGCCAAGTTGATGTAAGAGCCAATACCTTGTAGCATAATACTATGTCCCGCTACGGTAATTACTTCTGAAGCTACCAAAAAAATCCAACTTCCCGACATGGACATCATAACATTCCACAATAATCCTGGAATAGCAAAAGGAACTTCTACTTTCCAAAATCTTTGCCATGCGGATAATTGCAACATTACAGCAGCTTCTTGTAAATCATTTGGCACAGTTTTAAGGCTTTGATAAAAACTCAATGCTATATTCCATACTTGTGCTGTAAAAATCGCAAATAATGCCGCACATTCAGGGCCTAATAAACTACCGTGAAATACAGCAACAAAAGCAGATACTGTAATCGTCAAAAAACCCAATACTGGAACGGATTGTAAAATATCAATCATAGGAATAATGATACGTTCAGCATGACGACTTTTGGCAGCCCAGGTACCAAAAGTAAATGTAAATAATAGGGAGAAAAACATCGAAATTAACATACGTAATACAGTCCTTAATGCATAATACGGTAACATAATTGGATCTAGTGAAATATGGAAAGGTTGCTTTCCCACGTCAAATTTTTCCATCATCGTATTAGCACCATATCCTAGCAAAATAAGAATAGCTGCAACCAATAAAAGAGCGACTACGTCCCAATAATTTGGAATTGGCCATGAAGTAATTTCACTTTTTATATACGTTCTTTTCGAAAATGACAACATAATGGCTCTCCCATATTTCTATAGAGTAATTCTGATGCTATTATTAACTAAATTAATTCATATATCTTCATCTTAGTATCTAACACCATGTTTACTGAATCTCTAGCTTCAAAGAAAGAAAATATAGAAAATTTAGGCAGATATTGTTGATACGCTTTTATAACTCCAAAGGAAAACTGTCGATTTTTATCGATACCAGTTATTTAACACTAATTTTACTTCGTTCAAACCAGTACGATTATGAGAAGAAAACAGCTGTACGGATGTTTTTTCACCGTATATAACCAATCGCGCTTGCACTTTATTAAAAATTCTTTTTGAAGTACTTTGGCTAAGTTTGTCTGATTTTGTAAGCAGTACATGCAATGGTATATCATATCCTATGGCCCATTCAATCACATCTTCGTCCATTTCTTTTAAAGGATGTCGTATATCCATAACCACTACCAATCCCTTTAAACAGCACCTATTTTTTAAATAGCTATCAACTAACTTTTCCCATCGTTCTTGTATTATACGAGGCACTTTAGCATAACCATAGCCTGGTAGATCTACCAAACATTGCTTTTCATTTAAAGAAAAAAAATTAATCATTTGAGTGCGACCAGGCGTTTTGCTAATACGTGCTAAACCCTTAATACCAGTAATTACATTTAAAGCGCTTGATTTTCCAGCATTAGATCTTCCGATAAAAGCGACTTCACCACCCTTATCCGGTGGTAAATCACTAAGTTTAGCTGCGCTAGTTAAATATTTTGCCTCTCGATAGGTAGGGGACGGCATAAATTCGATTATAAAATTAAATAGTTATTCAGAAAATAAGTATAACATCGTTTGACACAGAAAGTGAACTTCTACTGCTGTACCTAATTCTCCTTAAAAATTTACATGACTGCTAGAAAATCACAAAACGTTAAAGACAACAAAAACTGTAATCAATCTTTCATAATATGAGAGTTGTATCTGTTCATTATAAGACAGAATAAATCAGGCGGTAGCTATAGAATAATGAACGAATCGTGTTAACAAACATACTAAAGAATTATGCTTGTGCATTAAACGTTTTTATACACTTTGAATTTTCATAGCAAGTTCATTGTTTTTATATCGTTCTGTCATTTGCTCAAGTGGTATTACCTTTATCTTGTCAGCTTTTCCTGCAGTGCCGAACGCTTCATAACGCATTTTGCATATAGTTTTCATCGCGTTAAGTGTTTCACCAAGGTATTTTCTTGGATCGAATTGAGATGGATTTTTAGCCAGATAGCGACGAATCGCTCCTGTGGAAGCTAATCTTAAGTCCGTATCAATATTAATTTTCCGAACACCGTAGCGAATTCCTTCTTGAATTTCTGTAATAGGTACTCCATAGGTTCCAGGGATATTCCCCCCGTATTTATTAATCATCCTGAGCCATTCTTGTGGTACTGAAGAAGAACCATGCATCACTAGATGAGTATTAGGCAGTCGTTCGTGAATAGCTTTAATTCTGTCAATTACTAACACTGTTTCTTCAGGAGGTTGGGAGAATTTATAGGCACCATGACTAGTACCAATAGCAATAGCTAAGGCGTCTACCTTAGTTTTTTCAACAAAGTCAACGGCTTGTTTAGGATCGGTAAGTATCTGTTCACGTGATAGTCTTCCTTCAGCACCTGATCCATCCTCTTTACTTGATTTCAACGTTTCTAAAGAACCTAAACAGCCTAATTCTCCTTCTACTGAAACTCCACAAGCGTGTGCCATACGTACCGTCAATGATGTTACTGAGACATTGTATTCATAATTTGAAGGAGTTTTTTGATCTTCTAAAAGAGAACCATCCATCATTACTGATGTGAATCCCATTTGAATAGATCGTTGACACACTGCCGGTGAAGCACCATGGTCTTGATGCATACAAATCGGTATGTGTGGCCATTCTTCAGTTGCAGCGAAAATAAGTGCACGAATAAATCGATGACCGGCGTATCGATGCGCACCTAATGAAACCTGGATAATGACAGGACTTCGTGTTTCATTAGCTGTTTCCATAATTGCACGAATTTGTTCTAAGTTATTGATATTAAATGCAGGAACACCGTATCCATATTCAGCAGCATGATCTAATAATTGTCGTAATGTAATAAGTGCCATAAAATCTCCTTTGCAATTTCTCAACTTTACTTTTAAATGACTTTTCCGACGGTCAAAATCTTCATGGCGTTTGATCCGCCACCTATTCCCATATAATCACCCTTGGTTAATATTACTAAATCTCCACGATTCAATAAACCTTGTTTCTCCATAACTGCTATAGCTCTGACATTAACTTCTTCTCGATTATATTTGGTAGGATCAAATTTAATAGGATAAACTCCGCGATATAATGTCATTCGCCCTAGGGATTTATCAAAACGACTCAAACCGTAAACAGGAATTGCCGTTCGAATCCGTGACATCCATAAAGGAGTACTTCCTGATTCTGTTAAAGCTACAATCGCCTTAATATCCAAATGGTTCGCTGTATACATAGTTGCCATAGCAATAGCTTCATCAGTGCGTTTAAATCGGCATTCTATTCGATGACGCGAAATATGTGAACGAGGTTGTAATTCGGAAGCCACGCACACTCTAGCCATCGCCCTCACCGCTAATGTTGGATAATCGCCTATAGCTGTTTCAGCCGATAACATAACAGCATCAACATTATCTAAAACAGCATTAGCTACATCAGATACTTCAGCGCGATTAGGCACTGAAGTATGAATCATCGATTCCATCATTTGAGTTGCAATGATGACCGGCTTGTCAAGAGAACGAGCTCGACGAATAATATCTTTTTGCACTAATGGCACTTGCGCATCACCAATTTCGATAGCTAAATCGCCTCGAGCAACCATGACACCGTCACTCGCCTCGATAATAGTTTTAATATTTTTCACAGCTTCAGCACGTTCGATTTTTGCTATAATACCCACTTTCCCTTTGTAACGTTGAATTAAGCATTTAGCTTTCATAATATCTTCTGAATCTCGCGGAAACGAAACTGCTACGTAATCCACATTAAGATTAATTGCGAATTTTAAATCGTCGATATCTTTTGTAGTGATTGACTTTGCAGAAAGCCCTCCACCCAAACGATTAATCCCTTTATAATTAGATAACTCACCTCCTATTGCTACTTGACAAATAATGCTATTTTCTTTAATGCGTTGAACTATCAATTTAAGACGTCCATCGTCTAACAACAATATGTCACCAGTTTTTACATCTTTTGGTAAGTCTTTATAGTCAATGCCTACTTTTTCTTCTGTTCCTTCTTCAGAAGGCAAATCTGCATCTAAAATAAACTGCTCTCCTTCATTTAATCGTATTTTTCCTGATTTAAAACTGGATATACGAATTTTTGGTCCTTGTAAATCTACTAAGATTCCAATTACTCGTTTTTCTTGTTTAGCAGCTTCGCGTACCATTGCAATTCTTCTTTCATGATACTTATAGGAATTATGAGAGAAGTTCAGACGAACAATATCGACACCTTCATGAATCATTTCTTTTAAAGTTAAGTTATCATCCGTCGTAGGACCTAAAGTCGCAATAATTTTCGTACGACGCAACATATGTTGTTGTTGGTTGTTGTTTTCCTTCATGAGATTTGTGCTCGTTGAGTTAACGTTGCAATTATAGGCAATACTTTTCCATCTAAAAATTTTAGAAAAGCTCCGCCGCCAGTACTGATGTAAGAAATCTGATGAGTAAGATGTAATTGATGCAAAGCGGCCAGAGTATCTCCGCCTCCAGCAATAGAAAAGGAACTGCTGTCAGCTATCGCTTGTGCCAACACTCTGGTTCCCCGACTAAAAGCCCTAATTTCAAAAACACCGATAGGGCCATTCCAAAATATAGAGCCGGCTTTAGCTATTAGATGCACATAATCCACTAAGGTTCTTGGTCCTACATCAAAAATAGATTCATTACCTCTAATTGCGTCAATTTTTTTTATTTTTGCTTTTGTATTTGTGTTCTTAGACAGTTGCCTTGCAACAACAACATCACTTGGAAGCAGAATAGAGACATTCTTTTTCTTTGCTTTTGCTAAAAACTGGTGTGCACAATCCAGCCAACTGTTGTCACACAAAGATTGTCCAACGCAATAACCTCGTGCTTTTAACAAGGTATTGGCAATTCCACCTCCAACAATTAATTGATCAACTTTGTATAATAGACTTTCTAGTAAATGGAGTTTAGAAGAAACTTTAGCGCCCCCAACAATGGCTACTAAAGGTTTTTTTAAATTATGCATTACGTGAGACAATGTTTCGATTTCAGAAATAAGAAGAGGTCCTGCGCAAGCTATCGGAGCATACTTTGCAATTCCTACCGTAGAAGCTTGCACACGATGTGCTGTTGCAAAGGCATCCATAACAAAAACATCACACAGTTTTGCCATGTTCTGAGCTAAATTACAATCGTTACTATTTTCACCAATATTAAATCTAACATTTTCGCACAACACCACAGTGCCTAACGCTAAAGGAATGCCTTGTAGCCAATTTACAATAAGTGGTATTTTTCGCTTTAATTTCTTACTTAAAATATTTGCTATGGGTGCTAATGAAAAAGTAATATCAAACTTTCCTTCTTTTGGTCTACCGAAATGAGATAAGATTATCACTTGTGCATTTTCTTTTAGTGCTTTTTCGATAGTAGGTATTGCTCGAACAACTTTTTCATCGTTAACAATTTTTCCATTTATTACAGGCGTATTAAAGTCTTCTCGAATGAGAACGCGTTTATTACTAATATTAATATCAAACATTGATAAACATGGTAATTTTAACATTTCAAAAGAGCATCTGTCACATCTAGCATACGATTGGAAAACCCCCATTCATTGTCATACCAAGCGATAATCTTTACTAATTTGTCAATTATTCTTGTTTGTCCTGCATCAAAAATAGATGAACGCGGATCATGATTAAAATCAATGGAAACCAGTGGATCTTCATTATAACCTAAAATACCTTGCATTTTACTGTCGGCTGTTTCTTTTATCACAGAATGCATTTCTAAAACTTTTACTGTTTTTTTGGCGTCAAAAGTAAAATCTACCATAGAAACATTAACCGTAGGTACACGAACAGCATATCCATCTAGTTTTCCTTTTAATTGTGGTAATACTAATTCAACAGCAGCAGTAGCTCCGGTACTAGTAGGTATCATTGACTGTGTAGCCGCACGCGCTCGATGTAAGTCCTTATGATAACTATCAGTAAGATTTTGATCGTTAGTGTAAGCGTGAATAGTTACCATTAATCCGCGTTTAATCCCAATTGCATCATCCAACACTTTTATTAATGGTGCTAAACAGTTTGTAGTACATGAAGCGTTAGAAACAATTTTATCTTTTTGATTCAGGAGATGTTCGTTAACACCAAATACAATAGTCTTGACATTATTCCCAGCTGGGGCAGAAATTAATACTTTTTCTGCTCCAGCTGCTAGATGTGCTTTAGATTTTTCTTTACTCGCAAAAACTCCTGTGCATTCTAGCACTACATCTATGCCGAGAGCTTTCCATGGTAAAAATTCAGGATTTTTTATTGAAAATAATCTAATTTTATCTCCGTTGATAACAATCAGTTCTTCTCTATCAACGCCAATGTTAGCTGGAAATTTTCCATGTACTGAGTCGTATTTGATTAAATGAACATTGGTATTAATATCTCCTAAGTCATTAATAGCAATGATTTTAAAATCATATTGTTTTTTTGATTCGTAAAAAGCTCGTAATATATTCCGACCGATACGACCGCAACCATTAATAGCGATTTTATATGACATACTTTATTTTTCCTCCCGTTTATTTTTTTTAAACACCCATTTGATTGTATCAATAACGCGTTTTAGAGTGAAACCATATTCACGATACAATACTTTATACGACGCTGAAGTACCAAATCGATCGATTCCAATTACTTTACCTTTACGTCCAACAAATTGATACCAATAATCTGGATAAGCTGCTTCAATGGCAATGCGTTTAGTAATACATTCAGGTAAAACGGATTCTTGATACTTGATACTTTGTTTTTTAAAAATTTCGCAACAAGGCATAGAAATAACGCGTACTGGAATATTACTTTCTAAAGTCATAGCGGCCTCTACAGCAAGCATTACTTCAGAACCCGTAGCTATTAGAATAACTTGAGCTGGTTCTTCTTTTGCTTCCCATAATACATATCCACCCTTTGCCATCAACTTCATTTGCTTCGCGTCATGATGTTGATGTATCACCTTTTGACGAGTTAATAAAAGACAGCTAGGCCTGTGGTGTGCAATCATCTCTTTCCAAGCAACCGCTGTTTCAATTCCATCACAAGGACGCCATATATACAAATTTGGAATCATGCGTAAGGCGGGCAATTGTTCAATCGGCTGATGTGTAGGTCCGTCTTCTCCTACACCGATTGAATCATGCGAATAAATAAAAATTGCATGCGTTTGATTAAGTGCTGCTAGACGCACAGCATTTCGTGAATAATCAGAAAAAGTTAAAAAAGTGCCAGCAAAAGGAATAAAACCCCCATATAACGAAATACCGTTTACTATAGCTGTCATAGCAAACTCTCGCACACCATATTCAATATAATTTCCTTTACGATTTTCTTTGCTAAAGACAGTTGCATTTAACCATTTTGTGCAATTAGATTCCGATAAATCAGCCGATCCACCAATTAGTTCAGGCAAAAAAGGTGAAATGGCATTTAAGCATTTTAAGGATAATTTTCGTGTGGCATCATTTCTCTTTAATTTCTCTTCGTTTAAAATATACTGTTCCATTGCTTCAACATAAGCTTCTGGTAGCATTTTCTTTTTTCGCCGTAATAATTCTTTCCCTAATTCTGGGTAGTTTTTTTTATAATGCGCAAACAATTGATTCCACTGTACTTCGTGTTCTTTTCCTCTTTTTTTTGCGTCCCATGCAGCGTAAATTTCTTTAGGAATTTTAAATGGTGGATAGGGCCAACGTAAGATTTTGCGAACACCATACACTTCTTCTGTCCCTAAAGGAGTGCCGTGTATTATCGCTTTCCCCGATAAAGTAGGAGCACCATAGCCAATAATCGTTTTACAACAAATCAGAGTTGGTTTAGTAAGTTCACTTTTTGCCACAGTAATAGCTTGAGAAATGGTATTGGAATTATGTCCATCTATACACGGAATTACTTGCCACTTATAGGCTTTAAAACGTTTTTCTGTATTATCGGTAAACCACCCGTTTACATCTCCATCGATGGAAATACCGTTATCGTCATAAAAAACAATTAATTTTCCTAAACCTAAAGTGCCTGCTAATGAGCAGGCTTCATGAGAAATACCTTCCATGAGATCACCATCACTTATAAAAACATACGTATAATGGTTTATAATCGAAAAATGTTTGCGATTAAAAGTGCTTGCCATAATTTGTTCAGCAATTGCCATTCCAACACCATTGGCCAAACCCTGTCCCAATGGACCCGTTGTTGTTTCGACACCTGGTGTATTTTTGAATTCTGGATGTCCTGGAGTACGTGAACGAAACTGACGAAAATTTTTCAAATCTTCGATTGTCACATCGAATCCAGTCAAATGTAAAAGTGCATACTGTAACATAGCTCCATGTCCATTAGATAAAATAAATCGATCACGATTAATCCAATTAGGATTAGAAGGATTAAATTTTAAAAAATCACGCCACAATACTTCGGCGATGTCTGCCATTCCCATGGGCATTCCCGGATGACCTGAACCGGCCTTCTCTATAGCATCTACTGTTAATATGCGAATTGCATTGGCACATTCTTGACGCGACGGCATAAAATCCCACTTATTCGCTTAGCTTATGATTGAAATGTAATGCATGATAACGTATCTCAGGAAGCCAAACAATTAATTAAATATTTTCCTTGGAACTTTTAAGTTTATACTAATGTAATTTTATAAAGTTGTTCCAGTTTTTCTGTATAGTCCGATATTCTTTTAGAAAAGAAACAATTTTTTGATAGAATATCGTGATTAATTTTTTAGAATGTTTTATTAAAATTTAAATAAACTTTATATACCTCGTCTTTACATCTTTTTCTCATTAATCTTTAACAAAATAAAGGTATAATCGTTCCTTTTTAGCCATTAAGGAAGCTATATGTGTGGTATCATAGGAGCTATTGCTCAACGTCCAGTGATAAATATTTTATTACAAGGGTTATTCTGTTTAGAATATCGCGGTTATGATTCTGCCGGGATAGCTGTTCTCAACAAAGCAAAATATAAAATTCAAATAGTTCGTACCAAAGGAAAGGTTCATATGCTTGCTAAAAAATTGGAAGGCCGGTCCTTGCAAGGATATATAGGAATTGCTCATACCCGTTGGGCAACGCATGGAGCGCCAACAGAAAAAAATGCTCATCCGCTGTGTTCAGAAAATATTGTTTCTATTGTTCACAATGGTGTCATTGAAAATCACGTATTGCTTCGACAAAAATTAAAAAAATTAGGCTATATATTTAATACGGAAACTGATACAGAGGTAATTTTACATTTGCTTAATTATCATATAAAAATGAAAAAAGAATTATTGCAAGCTATTCAACAAGTTACTCGAGAATTACGGGGATCTTATGCGTTAGCTATTATTTCCACTATAACACCAGAAGTGCTATACGCAGTTCGTTATAGGAGCCCTCTGGTCGTTGGTCTAGGTGTTAGCGAAAATTTTATTGCTTCAGATATCAGTGCATTACTTTCAGTAACTCAGAAATTTATATATTTGGAAGAAGGAGATATTGCAAAAATTAAAATTGACGCTGTCTCTATTTACGATCAATTTGGAAAATCTGTAAAACGGCCTGTACAATCGTCGCAAGTTGATTCTGATGCAATGACAAAAGGGAAATCTCGTCATTTTATGCAAAAAGAAATTTTTGAACAACCAAAAGTTGTTCTAGACACAATTTCTGAATATCTAGTACATAATGCAGTAAATGTAAAGAATTTTGATCAAAAAGCTTTGTCTATCTTTAAAAAAACAAAACGCCTTCAAATTGTTGCGTGTGGTACTAGTTTTCATGCTGCCTTAGTTGGTCGTTATTGGGTAGAATCTTTGGCAGGTATTCCTTGTCAGGTAGAAATTGCAAGTGAAAATAGATATCGTGCATCAGCAGTTGAGCACAATACTTTATATATTGCCATATCTCAATCAGGAGAAACAGCTGATACATTAGCAGCACTTCGTCAAGCTAAAAAAGTAGGATATATAGCGACATTAGGAATTTGTAATGTCTCAAATAGTTCTATAGCTCGTGAAGCTGATTTAGTTTTCCTTACTAGAGCAGGAATAGAAGTTGGTGTTGCAGCTACAAAAACATTTACCGCGCAATTAGTGGTTTTGTTATTACTAAGTTTCTTGTTTCAAAGAAGAAATAATGGTAAACAAGGGAGTATTATCGATCATCTACGAAATTTACCAAAACTCCTGAAGAAAGTGCTTCTTGATTTGGAAGCTCCAATCAAGAGTCTATCGAAACGCTTTGTTAATAAACAACATGCTTTGTTTCTCGGTCGTGGTATATTATTCCCTATTGCTTTAGAGGGTGCTTTAAAATTAAAAGAAGTTTCCTATATACACGCAGAAGGCTTTCCTGCAGGAGAATTAAAACACGGTCCGTTAGCTCTAATTGACAAAAGTATGCCGATTATTATTGTTGCTTCTAATAATTATTTAATAAAAAAGCTAGAGTTAAATATACAAGAAGTAAAAGCACGAGGAGGCGAGTTATATATTTTTATGGATGAACAAATTTCTTCGAAATTTCAAGAAGCTAATGATTGTGAAGGTAATAACTGTTTAGTTATGCAAATGCCCAGTGTAGCTGATGTTATTTCTCCAATTGCTTATGTTATACCTCTACAATTGCTAGCCTATTACGTAGCTATATTAAAAGGGACTGATGTTGATCAGCCGCGCAATTTAGCAAAGTCTGTTACAGTGGAATAGAAATAAGAATATTTTTGATAAAGAGTATTGCTTTGAAATCCGTGTTTATTGTGTTTTATCTATCTTTTTACGACGACTTGAGAAAAACGTATTAGCGTGGTTAATACACTATTTCTTTCAAGGAAAAATCTTTAATTAAAAATTTTGCGGTAGTGCACTTAGAGAGGATCTTCCTCAATAAGTTAATACTAAGTACAAGAAATGATTTATTTGTAAAAAGCAACTAATTTCCATTATCAAAATATATCTATTGTAAATAATTTGCAGGAACATGACCAGATTATTTGTTCTACAAATTGGGTTGCACCTAATATAACGTACGAAGAAATAAAAGAGTAAATTAGTAACATGTTAGCGTTGAATCAATACTCTTAATCCAAGAAAGAAGACCTCCTTGTAGACTAAATACTTTTTTAAATCCATTGTCTTGTAAAATTTGTGCTGCATCAAAACTACGCTGCCCAGACTTGCAATAAAGAACAATAGTTTTATTTTTCGGTAACGTTTTTAGAAATGTGTGTAAAGTATGTAGTGGGATATGTAAACCACCAATATGACAAATATCTCTTTCATAAGATTCGCGTACATCAATCAATAAAATATTTATATTAGATTTTCTTAACTGTTGAAAGAGCGTTGTAGCTTTTATTTCTCGAATTGGCGCTTTATTATTCTCGTCTCTTACTTTTACAAAAGATTTATTGGAAAATTTTCTAGATAACCTATCTTTAGTACAGCATGAACATTGTGGATTTTTAGATATAAAAAATTTTTTTATTCTCATTGATAAAATATTAATGGTTAGCAGTCTTCCAGATAATATTTTTTCTTTTCTTAGCAAGATTTTTATAGTCTCAGTAGCCTGAATACAACCTAGTATTCCAGGTAATATACCCAGAACACCGCTTGAAGTGCAATTGAAAAAACGCTCTTCTTTTAATTTAGATTCGTACAGACAACAGTAACAAGGACCACCTTGATAATTAAAAACACTACATTGACCATAAAATTGATGAATACCTGCAAAAATTAGCGGTTTTTTGTACTGAACACAAGCGTTGTTTAGTAAGTAACACGTACGACTGTCGTCAGTACAATCAATAATAACTTCAAAATTATTTACTGTTTCTTTTATATTGTACTCTCTTATAAAATAAGAATAAGCGATGATTTTCAATGCAGGATTGAATCTTTCAAGATAATACTTTGCTTGAATTGCTTTATTTTTACCAATATCGTCAGGCGTAAAAATAACTTGGCGTTGAAGATTCGATATTTCTACTTTATCACCATCAACAATACCTAAAGTTCCAACCCCTGCTGCTGCTAAATACTGCAACACAGGAGCACCTAATCCCCCAGCGCCTACACAGAGTACTCGAGCCTTAAAAAGGAGTGTTTGTCCTTTTTGACCAATCAATAATAAGCTACGAGCATAACGCTGCATATTAATAGCAGTTAATGTCGCCATAGTTTTAATGTGTCTCTCCCCAGTTATTTCCTACTTTAATATTGACTACTAATGGTACTGCAAGAGAGACAATTGCCTCCATGATTTGCTTAATTTTAGGAACTATATAGACAAGATCTTTTTTTGAAACTTCGAAAACAAGTTCGTCATGTACTTGCATTGTTAAATAGGAATTTACAATATTATGATTCTTTAACCAATCATTTATTTTAATCATAGCGATTTTAATGATATCTGATGCAGTACCTTGTATGGTTGCATTGATTGCAATACGCTCAGTAGCGCGGCGGTGTTGAGGATTAGCAGTATTAATGTTAGGAAAATAAATACGTCGGCCAAAGAGAGTTTTCACATAACCTTGAGAAAAGGCAATGTTGCGTATTTCTTGTCTATATTCGTAGACTGTAGAATAATGTTTAAAATAGGTATTAATATATTTTTTAGCAAATCCATGCTTAATATCCAGTTGACGTTTTAAGCCAAGACTTGACATGCCGTATAACAATCCAAAATTAATTGATTTAGCAAGATGACGTTGTTCTGCTGTTACTTGTGTCAATGATACTCCAAAAATTTCAGAAGCGGTCATATTATGAATATCTAATTCTTTTTTGAATGCTATAATCAAGTTTGGATCTTTTGACATATGGGCTATAATACGCAATTCCATTTGTGAGTAATCTGCTGCAACTATACAGGAACCCTGTGGCGCAATAAAAGCATTTCGAATTTTTCGACCTTCTTTTGTGTGTATAGGAATGTTTTGTAAATTGGGATTGCTTGAAGATAAACGTCCAGTTAAAGTGACAGTTTGGTTATAAGATGTGTGAATTCGACCTGTTAACGGATTGATCTGTTTAAGTAGATGATCAATATAAGTTGATGTCAACTTGTTTAGTTTACGATATTCCAAAATAATTTTTGGAAAAGAATGATAAAGTGCTAATTTTTTCAATATATTATTTTCTGTTGATGGTTGCCCTTTAGAAGTTTTTTTAAGTATTGGTAGTCTTAATTCATTATATAAAATGTTGCGTAATTGTTTTAGTGAATTAATATTGCATGTTTTTCCTAATGTCTTATAAGATTTATGTTTGAGTTGATCAATGCCTTGCCTTAGTTTATCATTTTGTGTATACAGAACTTGAGTATCAATTAACACACCGTGTACCTCCATATGCATTAGAATAGGTAAAAGCGGTGTCTCAATTGAAAAAAAAATCTTCTTTAAATGTTTTTCCTTTTTAATCAATGGCACTAACACATGATGTAACTGTAAGGTCAAATCTACATCTTTAGTAGCATTATATGCCACTTTATCACTAAAAATTGTATTAGAAGTATTTTTTAAAGAAACATCGATAGTTTTAGTTGAATATCCTAAATAATGTAAAGCTAACGTATTTAAATCATATTGGTTATTGCTGTTATTTAAAATATAAGATTCTAATTGAATATCATACATTTTAGCTTTAACGGTCACTCCTTTTTCCATCAGAATGTGGCTGATGTATTTCAAATTTTGTCCTATAATTTTCTTTTTGGAATCACCAATGATTGGTCTTAATTGTTGTAGCACCCAGCCCTTTTCCAGTTGCGTAGGAACATCAATATAATCGTGACCTATGGGAATGTAAGCCGCTTCATTAGGTTGAATCGCAAAAGCAATTCCGATTATTGAACTTGTTTTTATATTAGACTTAGTAGTAGTTTTAATATTGAGGGCAAATTCTTTAGCGTCTCTTAGTTTTATTTTCCATGTTTTAAAAATTTTTTCCTCAAAGATATTTATGTAATTAGTAGTAGAAATAGTATTAGAAGTGGTAGAAAATTTTGTGGTTACTTCTGTTATAGTTTCTGAGAGCCAAGATCTAAATTCGTATTTAGTGAAGAGTTCGATTAATTTTTTATTTTTTTTAGGTTGTAGTTTTAGTTCTATTGGGGTTGTTTCTAAAGATACATCAGAGATTACTGTAACCAACTTGCGTATTAAAGGTAACTTGTGCAAATGAGCACGAAGGCTTTCACCTACTTTTCCTTTTATTGTTTTGGCTTGATTTTGAATATTTTCAAGGGAACCATATTCATTTAACCATTTAATGGCAGTTTTTGGACCTATTTTAGGAATATGAGGAATATTATCAACATTATCACCAGCTAAACATAAGTAATCAACAATTTTTTCGGGAGGTACGCCAAATTTTTCTACAACTCTTGCGGGATTTAGTAGGCAACCTGTCATTGTATTAACTAAAGTAATATGATTATTAACAATTTGTGCTAAATCTTTGTCGCCAGTGGAAACCAAAACAGTAAATCCTTCTGCTTCAGCTTTTTTAGCTAAAGTGGCAATCACATCATCAGCCTCATAGCCGTCTTTCACAATTAAAGGAAATCCTAATGCTTTAATAATTTCAAATAATGGTTCTATTTGCTGAGATAATTCACTAGGCATTTTTTGTCGATTTATTTTATAATCGTTATAAAGATTATGACGAAATGTTTTCCCCTTTGGATCAAATATTACCGCGACATACTCTGATTTATAATGCACTACTAATTTCTTTAGCATATTGATCACTCCATAGATCGCCCCTGTTGGCTGCTTTTTTATAGTGAATAAGGAAGGTAGTGCATAATAAGCCCGGAAGAGGTAGGATGAACCATCCACCAGAATAAGTAACTTAATGGCATTTCCCATAGATTATATAATAATTTGCTATTATAAAATGTCCAGTCATAAGTGATAAAACATCAATCTGTAATTATTGTTGCCTAATACAATTATTGTATTTAAAGAAAATAAGAATTTTACTAGGTACTTCAAAGATTTAGATTTTAGAGACCGAAAAATAAAACACTGTAACTATTCAAAAACATACAAAACTGATAGAATAGTTCGCTAACGTTAAGATATTCGTGTTTATATTTGACTTGTTTAGGTTATGCTAAAAAGATCTATATCGCCTCTCTCGTTGTTATTTGCATCTGTTAGCGCGATTTTAGGCTCTGGATGGTTGTTTGTTGCGTATTATACATCAAAACTGGCAGGTCCATCAGCAATCTTCTCCTGGATAATTGGGGGGGCAGCTTCTATTATCATCGCCTTTGTTTTTGCTGAGCTTTGTGCAACATTACCAATCACTGGTGCTAGCATTCGCATTCCACATTATACACACGGTACAATTGTGAGCTTTCTTTTTTCTTGGATAATCTGGTTGTCTTATGCTGCTTTAGCTTCAACCGAAGTGCAGGCAATTTTACAATATTTAAATTATTTTTTCTCATTCTTAGTTCATAATGATGGGGGATTAACCATTTTTGGTTATACTGTAGCATTAGTATTAATGATAGCGATTTCAGCAATTAATATTTTTTCTCTACGTTGGTTACTTCGATTTAATAATGCTTTAACTATTTTAAAAATTACTATTCCTATAGTAGTAGCTATAGTTATTTTAGTGTTATATTTTCGCCCTGCTCAGTTTATTCATCCCGCTCATACCGCCTTTATGCCTTACGGAATACACGGAATATTTGCTGCAGTTACTACTGGTGGTATTGTTTTTGCTTTTAATGGATTTAAACAAGCTTGCGAGATGGCTGGTGAAGCTAAAAATCCAACACGCGCTTTGCCTTTTGCTATTATCGGATCGGTAATAATTTGTTTAGTTATTTACCTATTGTTGCAATCTGCTTTTTTATCCTCTCTTTTACCAATCAACTTATTGCATGGGTGGTCGTATTTAGATCTGCAAGGTGATACAAGTCCTATCACTGCAATTGTACACCAGGAACGTTTAGATATTCTGCTCCCTTTATTATATTTAGGAGCAATTGTTGGACCATTAGCCGCTGGATTGATGTACACTGGTAGTGGAGCGCGTGCGTTATATGGTATGAGTAAAAATCGTCATGTTCCATATTTGTTTCAACGATTAACCGCTCAAGGCAATCCATCAATTGCTATTCTTGCTAATTTTCTTTTGGGGATGTGCCTCTTTGCGCCACTACCTGGATGGAACCAGATGATATCTTTTCTTACTTCACTAATGGCGTTAACTTACAGCATTGCTCCTATTTGTTTATTATCTTTGCGTCAACAAATTCCTCAATGTCCACGACCATTTAAACTACCTGCTGTTACAATATGGGTTTTAGTAGCGTTTTATATTTGCACGCTTCTTACTTATTGGAGCGGATGGGTAATTATTTATAAACTTGGTTTTTCTTTGTTTATTGGGTTTTCTGTGCTCATTGTTCATCGCTGTTTTTTGGAACCAGATAAACGGTTCTCTTTTCATTGGAAAGCATCAATATGGGTATGGCCCTATTTTATTGGAATGGCATGCATTTCTTATCTTGGTAATTTTGGTGGAGGTAAAAAGATTATTCCTTTTGGGTGGGATTTTATTGTCATTATTATATTTTGTGTTTTTATTTTATGGTTAGCAATGAAATTTAAATTGCCTTCTGAACTTACTCAACGTTTCCTTAAAGATCTCGAATTTGATCAGTAAAGGAAAAGAAGAGAATAAAGCGTAATTAAAGAGCTACTTGAGAAATATATGACAAATAATTATACTGTGCACTTTCCCTGTGTAGATCGTTTTCTAGTTGATTTACATATTTTAGTTAATTGAATAAATAGAAAAATTGCTTATTAAAGTATTAGGAAGCACATTTTTATTCTTTGATGTCAATTATTTAGTAAAGTAATAAATTTTTTAGAATTTAAAAATGATTACTATTCTTGCTGATGATCGTATCCCTTTTGTTTCTGAATTATTTGGAAATTGTGGTGTGTTAATTTTAAAACCAGGATATTCTATTCAAAGAAGCGATTTGAAAAAAGCGAACGCTTTATTAACTCGATCAGTAACTCAGGTGAATGCTGCTTTATTGCAAGGGACTGCTGTTGAATTTGTAGGAAGTGCAACTGCAGGATATGATCATATCGATCATAAATGGCTGTTAAAAAAGTCTATTTTTTGGACTTACGCCCCGGGGGCTAATGCTATAGCAGTGGCTGAATACGTTCTTCATTGCATCGCTTTTTTACGTAAAAAAAACTTTTTACGTAAAAAAGCACCACACGCTGCTGTCGTTGGAGTTGGGCATATAGGGCGAGTTGTATCTCATCGCTTAAAAAACATAGGCTTCTCCATTCTTCATAACGACCCATTACGTGCTGTTTCTGAGAAAGGATTTATTTCCACTCCGCTAGAAAAACTTACTAAAATGGATTTAATTTGTCTACATACTCCATTAATTAATACTGGAAAATTTCCCACCTATCACTTAATCAATAATATTTTATTAAAAAAAATAAAACCTGGTTGTATTCTATTAAACGCTGGACGAGGAGCAGTAATTGATAATACAGCGTTGTCAACATGCGATCATATTATTATCTGTTTAGATGTATGGGAAAATGAACCTGATATTGATTTAGATTTATTACAAAAAGTCACCATTGGTACTCCGCATATCGCTGGTTATAGTAAAGCAGCAAAATTACGTGCATCACTAATGATTTATAAGACTTTTTTAGAATACTTTCGATTACCAGACATTCGTTCTAAACAACTACAACGGTTATCGGAAAAAAAAATATTAGACATTAGTCGGTACTACACCGTAGAAGATGTATTATTAAAGATCTACGATCCAGGAAAAGAAACGAAACGTATGAGAAAATTGTTGATAAAACACTTATTGAGATTTGAAACCTTGCGTCGTAATTATCAATTGCGTGAAGAGCTGCTATCGGTTCAATTATTAACGAATCCATTTAAATTAAAATTGGAAAACTTGAAAAAATGGGGATTTTCTTTTAATTAAAGTCTTATATATCCTGCTAAGTAAAGCATCTTTATGGCATTTTTTGTACATACTTCTCAACGCAGTTTATGTTTAGAAATATACACACTAGCGACAATCTTGATAGAAAAATTAATTATGAAAAAATAAGTATATTTTAATAAATTTCCTTTCTTGTAAAAGCACTTCATTTTTCCATAATTAATTTTTACTTATACAGTAATTTATTGAGTGCACTTACAATTTTAAAATGATATGTTATATAAAATAAAGGCATTAGTGATAATAAAAACTTTATGTATTTTAGACTGGTTAGAATTTTATTTTATTTGTAATTTCGTAATTTCTACAAAATTTTAATTATCTCTACTGGTAAAGATATAGTAAAACAATAAGAAAGCCTTAATAGAGGTCTTTAATTCTAGATGTTTTTAAATAGACCACAAAGAACTAAATGGTTTCTTGTGGGTCCACATCTAGGATCCAATGTACTTTCGTATATCGTTTTGGAAGCAGAGCTGTCAACTTAGTTAATGTTTCATGTAAGCACTTACGCTTCTTAGATTGAAATAGTAATTGATAGCGATAACGTCCTGCTTTACGCTCCACACAAGCAGGAACAGGTCCTAAAACTCTAATGTTATTGTTGTGAAGCAAGATTTTTTGTTTTATATCTGATAAAAAAGCGATGGGAAATATAGGATTTAAGGATTCGGCACGTAATAGACTTAAATAAGAAAAGGGAGGGAGTTGAGCCAACTGACGTTCTTTCAACAGAGCTTCTGCAAATGCAGTGTAACCCTTTCTTAAGGAGAATATAAGCAGAGGATTTTTTGGATGATATGTTTGAATAAATACTTCACTCTTACTTCCTACGCGACCTACACGACCTATTACTTGGACTAATAGTTGTCCGGTTCGTTCTAAGGAACGGAAATCAGTACTGTATAAACCACTGTCAGCATCTACGATTGCCACCAAAGTTAAATAAGGAAAATGATGTCCTTTAGCAATCATTTGGGTTCCAACTAGAATCAATGCCTGTCGATTATGAATTAGATCTAATTTTTTCTCCATACTGTTTTTAGTTCTAGTACTATCACGATCAATACGTACAATATTGTGATTTGGAAATCGTTTTTTTAATGCTGTTTCTAATTGTTCCGTACCTACACCAATATCGCTTAATGTTTGATATTTACATTTTGGGCAAATCAAAGGAATTATTCTATTCCACCCGCAATGATGACAGTAAAGTCGTTGCGGACAATAATGTACAGTTAGATGTACGTCACAATGATTACAATGTATTATCCATCCACAACAATAACACATTAGGACAGGTGCGTACCCGCGGCGATTTAGAAACAATAAAACCTGTCCATTGTTATTGATATGATTTTCTATAGCAATTAATAATTCATTGCTCATTCCAGCCATTAGTTCTTTTTTTCGTAGATCGATTAATGTTATACGAGGTAAACAGGCTTTTCCTGCTCGCTTTGGTAACGACAATAACTTATAATTTTTATGTTTAGTGTTATAGAAACTTTCCAATGAAGGAGTTGCTGAACCAAGTACAATTGGAATATTTTCAAATCGTCCACGCATAACGGCTAAATCACGCGCAGAATAACGAAAACCAGATTGTTGTTTAAACGAAATATCGTGTTCCTCATCTAAAATAATAATACCAATATTAAGAAAAGGTGTAAAAACAGCCGAACGGGTGCCAATAATAATTTTAGCTATACCATTCTTAGCCATTACCCACGCTTGAGCACGTTTTCTATCAGTTAAATTAGAATGAAAAACAACAATAGGTACATTAAATCTTTCACGAAATCGTTTTACAGTTTGAGGAGTTAATCCGATTTCTGGAACTAATACTAATGCTTGCTTTCCCCGTTTAATTATTGCGTCAATACAATGTAGGTAAACTTCAGTTTTTCCACTTCCAGTAATGCCTAAAAGCAAAAAGGTCTGAAAATTACGACTATTGATAATCGTTGTAATAGCATTTTTCTGATAAGAATTTAAAGTTAAAGGATTATGTGGAATATCATAAGAACTAACTTCATTATTAATTGTATTAATGCATTTACCTTGACGGAAAATTTTTGGTAAAACACCTAAAATTATTTCACCAACAGGATAATGGTAATAATTACTTGCCCATTGTAATAATTTAAGTAAAGATAATGGAACAAGAGGCTCCCTTTCGAGGACAGAAATAACGGGTTTAAGGTTTTCAATAGGTAAAGCGGAGAAAGATTCTACTGCTACTAGTATACCTATACAATCTTTTTGACCAAAAGGAATTTTTAGACGAATACCCGGCAGCAATTTTTTATTATTAAGTGAAGTGGGTGCTAAATAATCAAAATACTGGCATAGCGGAACTGGTACGGCAACTTTTAGGATTATCGACATAACTATATGATAATCGCCATGGTAGTAATCACAAGAGGTTTTTATGGAAACATATAGTGCAAACGAACTGCGTGTCGGATTAAAAGTTATGATTAACGGAGATCCTTGTAGTATTATTGAAAACGAATTTGTTAAGCCTGGTAAAGGTCAAGCGTTTAATCGTGTCAGATTTCGTAATTTAAAAACAGATCGAATATTAGAACGTACTTTAAAGTCTGGAGAAGTATTACTTTCTGCCAATGTAATTGAAATAGAAATGCAATATTTGTACGATGACGGAGAGATTTGGTACTTTATGATTCCAGAAACTTATGAACAATATGCTGTGCCGTCTGTATTAGTAGGAGAAAGAAAACAGTGGATTAAAGAAGCAACTATATGTACGATTACCATGTGGAATGGCGTTCCACTATCAATTGCCCTACCCACTTTTGTAGAACTAAAAATCATTGAAACAGATCCAGGAATTCGTGGTGATACAGTTGTTGGTGGCACGAAACGCGCAAAACTTGAAAGCGGTGCGATAATACGAGTGCCGTTGTTCCTAAATAAAGATGACATAATTAAAGTAGATACTCGTCACGGAATATATGTTTCCAGAGTAAAATAACAATGTTTAAAAAAAACTGGCGACCAATTGCTTCTCTTAACAATCTGCGATGGCGGGCAAAGCTATACGCTGACGTTCGAAAGTTTTTTTCGGAAAGAGGCGTTTTAGAGGTCGAAACTCCTCTTTTGTCAAAATACACTGTAACTGATATTAATATCGAAAGTTTTCAGACAACTTACTATAATAAAAAGGAAACACATCAATATTATTTGCAACCCTCTCCGGAATATGCTATGAAGCGACTCCTTGCAAGTGGAATTGGTCCAATCTATCAAATCTGTAAAGCTATGCGTAATGGAGAATACGGTTCCCGGCATAATCCTGAATTTACTTTATTAGAATGGTATCGACCAAATTTTAGTTATCAAGATTTAATGGATGAAATGGACGCACTATTGCAATTCACCTTACAAACAAAACCATCTGTCCGGAAAACCTACGTCGCTTTGTTTTTGGAATATCTTGCAATTCATCCATTCCAGATTTCACTAAAGAAATTACAATCCTTATCTCGACAATTTTTATTAGAAAAAACTGATCATTACAGAGATCGTGATACTTTATTACAGATTTTATTTATTCACGTTATTGAACCCCAAATTGGGTTCAAACGGCCTGTATTTGTTTATGAATTCCCAGCTTCTCAAGCAGCTCTGGCAAAAATACATCCTCAAAATTCAAGTGTCTCTCTACGATTTGAAGTGTATATTGAAGGTATAGAATGTGCAAATGGCTTTGAAGAGCTAATTGACGTTCAAGAACAGTACCGCCGTTTTAAACAAGACATTGTAAGTCGTCAAAAACAAAAACTTTCTCAAATCGAAATTGACTATCGCCTTCTCGCTGCTCTAGAATTTGGAATGCCTGCTTGTTCAGGAGTTGCTTTGGGATTGGATCGTTTACTAATGATTAACACAAAAACAAAAAAAATCAGAGATGTTCTTTCTTTTCCGATGGACATTGCTTAGTGACTAACATCCACGGATAGTCTGATAACATTTAGAGCAATCTATGGTGGTCAAAATATCACTGTGTTTTCCCAAATAAAATTAATACCTCTACTTCCTAAAAATTGGTAACACAAAATCGAATTGTGCTCAATTTATTATGGTACCAATTTTTTCCCCAAAAAGAATACGGCTATTTATATTTCGATGAGTATCCCATTGTACTCTGAGTAATGGAAATAATAAAATCACTGTAGAGCCGATTTTAAAATAACCTAATTCGTCACCTTGGGTTAAGCTAATGTTATCTTCTTGATAATCCCACATCGAAGTAGTGCTCTTAATAGAAGGAGTTACGGTACCATGCCAAACAGTGTTAATATTTCCCACTAAGGTAGAACCTACAATCACAATAGCTATATAACCAATTCGAGTTTTGAATAAACACACCACTCGTTCATTGTTAAAAAATACTTTAGGAAAGATTCGAACTACGTAAGGATTAACAGAAAAAAGATAACCAGGTATATACGTCATTTTTAAAAGACGACCATCGATTGGCATATGAATTCGATGATAATCTTTTGGAGATAAGTACACTGAAAAATACGTACCTTCCCGAAACAGATCTGCTTGTTCGCTACTACCACCGAATAACTCAGTTACAGTGTAATGATGTTTTTTTACCTGAAGAATCGTTTTTCTTTTCAGTTGTTTTATTTCTCTAATAACTCCATCTACAGGTGAGATAACGACTTTAGGATCAGTAGTAATCGGTCGTGCATCAGGATTTAGATGTCGAGTAAAAAAAGCATTGAAAGAATGATATGATTGGATATTAGGATTTTTCGCTTCTTTCATATTAACCCCGTAGCAATAGATAAACAGGCGAATTATTATTCGTGTAATTAGACCCCACTGGCGATTTGCAAGCCAGCCAACTATTCTTGAAAAAGTATGTGGATATTGGAAAAATTGATTTTTCATATTAAAGCTTTCAATTATATATTTTAAGGAAAATATGGTTGCTCATGAACTTCTTCTAATGTGATACAGGCTTAAAAAAGGATAACATAAAATTGAAGATTTATTTGGTAGGTGGAGCTATCCGAGACGAATTATTAGGAATACCAGTAAAGGAAAAAGATTGGGTTGTGATAGGTGCTACACCTGAAGTAATGGTTAATAGTGGTTTTAAACCAATTGGAAAGGAGTTTCCAGTATTTTTGCATCCTCAAACCCGTGAAGAATACGCACTCGCCCGTGTAGAACATAAAATTTCTAAGGGTTATAAAGGATTTAGTATCTATGCAGCTCCTGATATAGCATTGGAAGAGGATTTAAAACGACGGGACCTAACAATTAATGCTATGGCTAAAACGCTGACAGGAAAAATTATCGATCCTTACGGTGGACAAAAAGATATACAAAAAAAGATTTTTCGTCATGTATCCCCTGCTTTTCGAGAAGACCCGGTACGAATTTTACGTTTAGCCCGTTTGTCAACTAAATTTCCTGAGTTTTCTGTTCATCCTAAAACACTAAAACTAATGAGGGAGATGGTGAAAGCAGGTGAAGTAAATACATTGGTACCTGAACGAGTATGGCAAGAACTGGTACGTGCACTTGCTAACAAAAATCCAGTTCGATTTTTTACAGTATTACACGATTGCGGTGCTTTAGCTATTTTATTTAGTTCTCTTCGTCTTGATAATAAAGGTATGCGTGCTTTAATTAGCATTGTAAACCAAACTTTATCTCCTGTTATTCGGTTTGCTGTTTTATTAAGTGATCTTTCTTTAGAAGCTATTCAGAAACTGACTTTGCAGTATCATATCCCAAATGAATATTACAATTTATCCATTATGATTTCAAAATTTCAAAGATTATATAGATATATTGATCAAATGAATGCAAAAGAATTACTGAATTTTATTCTTAAAACTGATGCTCTGAGAAGAGATAAACGTTTTGAACAATTTCTTTTTGTTTGCACAGCACTTTATCCGACATCAAAGATGCATAGTACAAAAATTAAACAAGTCATTAAGACTGTGAAGTCAATAGATATCAAATATTTGCAAAAACAATGTCTTATAGGAAAGCATTTTGCAAAAGCACTTGAAGAACTGCGACTCAAGGCAATCCATCAACTGTTAATTACACGCACAGAATGATAGCTTTCTTTGCCATTATAATGCAAGACGAGCGATTTGATTACCTGTTTTAAAACCGAGTAGAATAGCATCATAATTACGAGTTAAGGCTATTACTTTGAATAATTCACCCATTTCACTAGGAAATATTAGCTTTTTAATTTGTTGCGTAATTTGAAAATGTTCAATTGTGTTCTTCAAAGAAGAAGCAAATGAAATAATACCACAATTTAGTAAGAAATTTGCCTGATGAACAAATCCTGCCACTGTTAAGTGATTTTGAGCAGCTATTTTTGCAATAGCTGTAAAATTAACGTGGATAGTAATATCTTGAATGCCAGGAAAAATTAGTGGGTTAAAATGACTATGATGTCGATAATAACAGGTAATAGTACCTCGATTGCGGTCTTGATGGTAGTATTCATGCTGTGGGAATCCATAATCAATCAACAGAATTAATCCTTTTTTTAGCGTATTTGCTAGAGAAGTAATCCATGATTTTAATAATAAGTTAATTTCTGATTCGTAATCATTTGGAAAATTAATCCCTAAACTTTTAACTTGTTGAACTAAATCAGATGACGATGGATTGTCTATTTTCCATAACAATGCTCCTTTGTTGCCATCTACATATATTTCTTTAATAGTGTTATTTTCGATTCTGAATTTATGAGCTGGTATTGCATCTATTATTTCATTTCCAATAATAACGCCTGTAAAATGCGTAGGTAATTGATCTAGCCATACAACATGATGAAATAATTCCGGCACTTCTTTTTGAAGAAGTTTTGTTTGATGTAATCGAAGACTTTTACTAACTTCTAAAATGAAATAGTGGTTAGGTAAAAATTGATTATGTTGAAGTTCTTTTAATATATCGACAGCCATTATTCCAGTACCTGCACCAAGTTCAAGTATATCTCCACCATTTAGATCATTTAATATCTGATAGCATTGGCGCGCTATGCATCGAGAAAAAATAGGAGAAATTTCAGGCGCTGTAATAAAATCACCCGCTTCTCCAAATTTTGGAACATCGGTGCTGTAATATCCAAAGTTAGATTCATAAAGAGCTAAATGCATATAATGCGCAAAAGTGAGCGGTCCTGTTTGAGCAATTTTTTTGAGAATCTTCGATTTCAAGCGATTACTTTGAGAGAGCGTAATGGCATTTGGGGGTGATAGATTCTTTAGCATATGAGCACTCTAAAATAATATTATAAAATAATTATTATTATTTGCAGAAATTTTTTATTTCTAACTGTTTTAGATCTTTAGTAGTATTCTAAAACTATAGGTAACACGTAAATCTTTAACTTCAGAGTAAATGCTAGTATAAATTGATAGGTGATTATAAAACTCACGTTTGACAGAAATGTTGAAACTGCTAATATGAAACCGCGACTCACAAAAATTATAAAACTAAATTGATGGGGTGTCGCCAAGTGGTAAGGCACTGGGTTTTGATCCCAGCATTCCCAGGTTCGAATCCTGGCACCCCAGTTGTGGTTTCGTTTTAGTATTTGTTGGTATTAAGAATATTATGTCTAATCTTAAAGATATTCGCATTTTTCACGGTAGCGCTAATCCTATGCTAGCCACTAACGTGGCAATAGAATTAAATACAATCATTGGTAAGGCACTGGTTACTCGTTTTAGTGATGGAGAAATTCGAATTGAAATTCAGGAAAATGTGCGAGGTAGAGATATCTATCTTATCCAATCAACCGGATATCCAGTCAATGAGAATGTTATGGAGTTAATTTTAATGGGAGATGCTTTTCGCCGAGCATCTGCGGCAAGTATTACTGCCGTTGTTCCTTATTTTGGTTACGCACGTCAAGATCGCAGAATTTATTCCTCTCGTGTACCTATAAGCGCAAAAGTAATCGCTGATATGATGAAAAATGTTGGTTTTTCCCGATTGATTACTATTGATCTCCATGCAGATCAAATTCAAGGATTTTTTTACATGCCAGTAGATAATATCCATGCTAGTATTACTGCGTTGGAAAAATACCAGTTACTTGAAAAATTAGAAAATCCCATGATCGTTTCTCCAGATGTTAGTGGAGTGGTACGTGCTCGTGCTATTGCTAAGAGATTGAACGATTTAGATTTAGCCATTATCGATAAACGTCGTCCTGGACCTAATCAAGCTGAAGTTATGAATGTCATTGGTAATGTAAAAGGGCGACATTGTATTATTGTAGATGATATTGTGGATACAGCTGGAACTTTATGTCATGCTGCGCGGGCTTTAAAAGATAAAGGTTCCATAACTGTCTCTTCTTATTGTACTCATCCTGTCTTATCAGGAAATGCTATTAAAAACATCATGGAATCTGCAATTGACACACTTATTGTTACCGATACTATTCCTTTACGACAGGAAGCGATGGCTTGTATAAAAATTAAACAAATTTTCCTTAGTCGTCTTATTGCTGAAACTATTTCTCGTATCAATCAGAAGGAATCGGTTAGTTCAATGTTTTTAATTAATTAATAGTTGTTTATATTAATTTTAAGTAAAAGTGTAGATAATATTATCTGTGTGGTATTCTTATTTGCAAAAGTAAGAAAGGTTTCCTTTGTTTTTTGCTCTTGTTATCCTTGTCGATGATATTTATTAGAGACTTTTAAAAAATTTCCCATTTTTAATATACTTGTATTCTACTTATAGACCCTACAAATTAGTGAATTATATAAATTATTTTAAGTTTTTTTGTGTGCTTCACATTGAAGGGTATAAATTGTACAATTTATAATCTACATTTAACATAAACTACAAATTTCTTTATTAAATCTAATCTCAGTAAAATCCTTTTCAAGAGGAGTATTATATGGTTATTGAAAGTTTTGAATTTCAAGCAGAATTACGAAGAGATGTTGGAACAAGAGCGGCACGTCGCATAAGACGACTACATAATGGGGTATTAGGTACGGTGTACGGTGCGGGAAAAATCCCTCAATCTATCGTTTTAACACAGAAAGACGTATTAAAAGCCTTTGAAAACGAAGCTACTTTTGCTTCTGTTTTAACGCTAAAGATTGATAATCAAGAACAAAAAGTTGTTCTGAAAGACTTACAACGTCACCATACGAAACCTAATATTCTTCATGTCGATTTTCAGCGTATCAAAGCATCTGAGAAAATTACGATGCGTGTCCCTTTGCATATTGTCGGTAGAGAAGCGTGTGTTGGAATAAAAGCCGGAGGTATGATTTCTCATCTTCAAACTGATGTGGAAGTCCGATGTTTTCCCGCTGATTTACCAGAGTATATTGAAATAGATATCTCTGCATTAGATTTAGACACATCGTTACATATATCAGACCTCAAATTACCCCATAGAGTTGAATTAACAACTGCTGTCGAAAGTATAAATAATGTACCTGTTGTAAATATTCATTTACCACGAGCAAGTAAAGCAGATATTGAAGCCGAAGCTCATGAAGAAGATAATCTATCTGCTCAATCTGAAAAAATAATGTCCAATAGCAGTGAGTTAAGTAAATAAAGGAAAGGATAATCGTTTCAATGAGAAACGAGATTAAGCTCATTGTTGGTTTAGGCAATCCTGGTGATAGATATGCTAAGACTCGGCATAATGCTGGCGTTTGGTTCATCGAAACTCTAGCTAACCAAAAGCAAAAACTTTTGTACAAAGAAAGTAAATTGCATTACGGATTTATTGGAAAATGGAATCATTGTTGGCTATTTAAACCTTCTACTTACATGAATGAAAGTGGGCTAGCGGTAGCTTCTGTAGCTAGATTTTATAAACTAATTCCGAAAAAAATCTTAATAATACATGATGAATTAGATTTTTCTGTTGGAGATGTTCGACTAAAAAAAAATGGTGGACACGGTGGACACAATGGATTGCGCAGCATTATTCAGTATTTGGGAACTACTGATTTTTACCGATTACGAATTGGAATTGGTCATCCAAAAAGTAAAGACCAGGTTATTTCTTATGTATTAAGTTCTCCTTCGAAAGAAGATTATAGCGCTATTCTTATGGCTATCAAAAGAGGGATCTCTATTATCGAGAAATTAGTTGATAAATTTTAAAAAAATGATGTATAAGGGTAAGACTTTTCTAAAATTTCTTTTTTTTATTAGGTAAGAACATGGGATTGAAATGCGGTATTATAGGGCTGCCTAATGTTGGAAAATCAACGTTATTTAACGCATTAACTAAATTAAATGTTGCAGTATCTTACTATCCTTTTTGTACTATTGAACCTAAAGTAGGAGTTGTTTTTGTACCTGATATTCGACTGAAAAAAATTTCCCAGATTGCAAATTCAAAACGAATCATTCCTTCTACTGTTAGTTTTGTAGATATTGCTGGGCTTGTTTCTGGAGCTTCCAAAGGAATAGGATTAGGCAATCAGTTTCTCGCTAATATTCGTGAAACTCAAGCTATTATTCACGTTGTTCGATGTTTTGCAGATGAAAATGTTGTACATGTGTCAGGAACTGTAAGACCTCTCGCGGATATTGATGTAATAAATACGGAGTTAGCGTTAGCAGATATGGAAATGATCGATAAAATTTTAACTAAGCTGATCAAATATGGAAAACATGGAGATAAAAAAGTTCAGGATACTAAACTTTTATTCGAAAAATTCAAAAATTGGTTAAACGAAGGAAAACAGCTACGCAACCTTAAATTAACAAAAGAAGAGGAGTTTTTACTGCGGTATTATCAATTATTAACTATAAAACCAGTATTGTATATTGCTAATTTATCTAAAGAAAACTTCAAAAATAATCCGTTTTTAAAGCAAATTCTCGAATACACTATACAAGAAAATACAAAAGTGATTCCCATATGCGCTTCTCTCGAAGCAGAAATTGTACATTTTACTTTCTTAAAGCAAAGGAGATTTTTAAAAATCTTTAATCTTAGAGAAATAGGATTGAATCGTGTGATTCAAGCGAGTTATGCCCTATTGGGCCTGATTACTTTTTTTACTGCTGAAGTTAAAGAAACTCGCGCATGGGCTTGTCCGCGTAATTATACAGCATCTCAAGCTGCTGGGATGATACACACTGATTTTAAGAGACGTTTTATTTGCGCTGTAGTTATTAGTTATGATCACTATATTCAATATCGGGGAATAGCAGGGGCTAAACATGCAGGAAAATGTCGTATCGAAGGAAAAAATTATATTGTACAGGATGGAGATATAATATATTTTCGGATAGGAAGACATTAAGAGGATTTTAATTTTATCAGAGTGAAACTCGTAAATTGTCTTGTGGCTATGTAGCTCAGTTGGTTAGAGCACAGCACTCATAATGCTGATGTCGGTGGTTCGAATCCACTCATAGCCATATTTAACTTTAATTGAGTACAAATTTAAATGTACACACTATTTTGTATATTATATATATTGAAGCTCCAAAGTTAAATAGAGTTTCCGTAGGAGGTTAATTCGGTTTTATAACGAGAAGAAGATAATAAAGCTTATAGTTATATATCTATTTATTTGGATAAGATCTTTTAATTCAATAAAGTATTTTATTGCATTGTAATTAGAGATGATAATACATTTGTGTTTTAATATTGTTCTTAATTATTGTTTTCTTGATCTTAATAAATAAAACGGCCTTGCATATTGACAAAGTGTGCTATTATACTATTTGCTTCACCCGATTTAAATTTTGTTAGGCAAGTAAGTACATAGTGGGAAAACAAGTGTCTGTTAATCAAAAATGGTTATTAGTAGATGCAGAAGGTAAGACGCTTGGGCGATTGGCAAGCTGGATTGCCGTACGTTTACTAGGAAAGCACAAGCCAGAGTATGTTCAACATACCAATATTGGAGATTTTATTGTTGTCATCAATGCAGGTAAAATTCGCGTTACCGGTAAGAAATTAGAAGAAAAACAATATCATCGTCATTCTGGGTATCCAGGAGGTATAAAAACTGTCAATTTTTCTAATTTGCAAAAAAATCACCCAGGGCGTGTATTAGAATTAGCAGTTAAAAGGATGTTGCCTAAGGGGTCTTTAGGACGAAATGCTTACAGAAAATTGAAGATTTATTCTGGAATGCATCATCCTCATCAGGCACAAAACCCGAGCTTGGTTATTATAAAGTAGAGAGAGATAGAGTAGAGAGAGATAGAGTAGAGAGATAAAAGCGTCATAAAAAAGCAGGATTTTTTGAGGTGTGTACGCGTGGTAATAAATGAACAATTAGAAAATGAAAAAAAGAAACATCTGAGTACGGGTCGACGAAAAACAGCTTCTGCGCGTGTCTTTTTAAGGAGCGGTTCTGGCGTAGTGATGGTTAATGGACAAAAGTTAAGTGATTATTTTAGTCGAAAGACTTCTCAGATGGTTGTTTATCAGCCTTTGGTGAGACTGAATGTTCTGTCTAAATTTGACATCTGTGCTACTGTTAAAGGAGGAGGTGATAGTGGTCAAGCGGGGGCAATTCGCCTAGGAATTACTAGGGCTTTAGTAGCATATGGGGAAGAAAATGAGAAAGGTGAGAGTAAATTATGGAGGAGCACATTACGAAAAGCTGGTTTTATTACTAGAGATCCCCGTATGGTTGAACGTAAGAAGGTAGGTCGCCATAAAGCACGTAAAGGTACTCAATATTCTAAACGATAATAATCGTCAAGTAGTATTCCAGTAAGGAAATAGAGAGTATAGAAAGCAGAGTATGTATAAATAAAGATTTAGAAAATGATTGTGTTGAAGCGTTCTGTCATGACGCTCTACTCGGATCCTGTGGATATTTATAGTCACCAGGTGAGAATAGTGTTAGCAGAAAAAGGTATTGGGTTTGATACTATCAATGTTGATGTAGATTTCCCTGTTGAAGATTTGCTTGAATTTAATCCATACGGAACCTTACCGACTCTTGTGGATCGGGAATTAATTTTGTTCAATTCACATATTATTATGGAATATTTGGACGAGCGTTTTCCTCATCCTCCGTTGTTGCCTGTTTATCCTGTAGCTCGAGCGAAGTGTCGTTTGTTGATACATCGCATTGAAAAAGATTTATATTCACAATTAAAATCTATTGAAAGGCATGACTTGAAGCAAGGAGATAATAAGGGAGATAAAGGTGAAACTCTTAAGAAAGCGTTGGTGTTAATGGAGCCAATTTTTAAGGAAAAACCTTATTTTATGAATGATGAATTTACATTAGTAGATTGCGTTTTATTTCCGCTGTTGTGGAGGTTATCGTATTTAAATATTCAGTTACCTAATTCAGCAAAAGCTATTGTAAACTATATAGATCGGTTATTTGATCGAGAGTCTTTAAAAGAAAGTTTGAGTGAGATCGAACGTGGATATAGGTAAACAGATTGTATAAAAAGCGAGATTTTTAAAAATGACAATCTCCAGTCGTCCTTATTTGTTAAGAGCTATTTATGCGTGGCTTACGGATAGTCAATTAACTCCGTACATTATAGTGAATGCTATGCATCCAGAAGTGAAAGTTCCAAAGCGTTTCGTAACACAAGATGGAAAAACAATTTTAAATATTGGACCTCAGGCAGTCAATCGACTACATATGGGTAATAAAGTGGTAGAATTTGATACACGTTTTTCTGGTATTATTTATCACGTTTTTTTTCCTGTTTTATCAGTGATGGCGATTTATGCTTTTGAAAATGGCTGTGGTATGTTGTTTCATGAAGAAACAAGCGACGACGATGACAGAAGTAGTTGTTATAATCGTGATGATGAAGATAATAAAGATTTGTTGCTATCGGAAAGTGTATTACCTGAGAAAAAAGAAAGACCAAATCTTAAAATTGTTAAGTGATTTTAAGACTATCAATCATGGTGCATTAATTTTGTGAATTTTGATAGTGCTGTTCATTTTGTTTCAGTTATTATTTTGCCTCTATTATTTGCTATTACTATACATGAAGCTGCTCATGGATGGGCAGCGAGTAAATTTGGAGATAAGACCGCTCTTATTATGGGCCGAGTTACATTGAATCCCATAAAACATATCGATCTTCTAGGCACTCTTATTTTTCCTATCTTAATGTTAATTCTTAGCAAATTCACATTTACTTTTGGATGGGCAAAACCTGTTCCTGTTGTTTGGCAAAATTTGACAAAACCCCGTAGAGATATGGCACTTGTGGCATTAATAGGTTCTTTTGCTAATCTACTTATGGTATTTTTATGGGCAATTATTGCAAAATTAAGCATTGTCTTGGGAAATAAAGTAGAGGATGTTATTGCCTTAGAAGATATAGCGATTTTCTTTTACAATGCAGGAATTTTTGGAATACTAGTTAATATAGTATGCTCAATGTTAAATTTAATTCCTATTCCTCCTTTAGATGGTGGACGTGTTGTTTTTGCCATTTTACCGCCTAAAATGGCTTATAGATACTCAAAAATAGAGCCTTATGGAGTATGGATATTATTACTTTTATCAGTATTTGGATTATTTAGTCGAATATTTTTTCCTCTTACTCTCTATCTTGCTCAATTTATTCGTTATCTTTTTGGACTTTAGTTATTTCTAGAATCTATTGTGTACAACATTAATCTAAAACATAGTCACAAATTGGTGAGGGGTAGTCTTATGTCTTTGATAAATAATATTTCAATCAAAGACGGATTGTCGTGCAGTTAAAGTTATTACTTTCTAAATTAGAAAACAATTACGTTGATTTATTTTTGTTGTAAAATACAATGCATATGAATTTAGCTTTCTTACAATATAAGGAAAGGTAGTTGTGGTTTTTTGTATTAAAAATAGAGCTGTTTATCGTCTAAAATAAAAAAACTATAGGGAATAATTAGTATTTTGTTTGGCTGTTTGTATGTTGTCGCTACTCCGATTGGTAATATGATTGATATTACTCTACGAGCGATAAAAATATTACAATTCGTTGACTTAATTGCAGTAGAAAGTCAAAGACACAGCAAAAGTTTGTTGCGACATCATGACATAAAAACAGACTTATTATCTTTAAACGCGCACAATGAAGTTATTCGTACTGCTGTGCTATGCGAAAAATTAAAGCAAGGTCTCAATATTGCTATTATTTCGGATGCAGGCACTCCATTAATTAGTGATCCCGGCTACCGGTTAGTTGTTGCCGCGAAAAAAGCAGATATTAGAGTTATACCTATTCCAGGAGCATGTGCAGGAATTGCCGCTCTATCGTCTTCTGGTTTGCCTACTAATCGTTTTGCTTTTGAGGGATTTCTACCTAAAAAAGAAGATTTACGACGAAAAAAACTCGAAAAATTAAAAAAAGAACCACGCACTCTCATTTTCTATGAATCTGTGCATCGTATTAAGGATTTGATTAATCTATTAAACGAAATTTTTGGTCCGGAGCGTATGGCTGTAGTAGCTCGAGAATTAACAAAAAAGTTTGAAACTATCCATAGTAAATCTCTATTAGAATTAAAAAAATGGTTAAGTGAAGACCCAAAACAACAAAAGGGTGAATTTGTAATCCTCGTTGCAGGATGTTTTGAAAAGAAAAAAGAAATAGGAGAGGAACAGCGTCATCTATTATCTGTGCTGTTGAGTGAGTTGTCACTTAAACAAGCAGTAACCTTAGCCACAAGAATAAGCGGCGCTTCTCGAAAGCAGCTGTATTCGTTGGCACTTGTTATTCAACAACAACGTATTATTTCATCGTTATAATAGTTTTATAATCCAAATAATTTTTTGTGATTTATTGATCATAACAGATAACTATTACTTACACGTTTTTTCTTATAAATCTTTTTCTGATTTATACATCCGTGGTGCGTATATAGTTTTTTAGTATAGATGTGTTCGCTACTGTTAAGTTACCGTGTTTTTGGGGAAGCGCAAAAAGTACAAAGAGTAAGTACCCACATTCACAAATTCAGCCCAACCGCCCTTGACTTAGATGAGATTTATTCGTTCTAGAATGAAATTATATTAAGTACAATATCTCTTTATAACAAGAGTATTTTTTTATCGCTATGCAGGAAATCAGTTCGGACTTAGTCATAATATTGCTGTACAGTTTATAATTAAATAGAAAGACTTTGCTGAATTTTTCTTAGTTCTGTAAATTACAACTTACTAAAAATTTACCGATTTTCTAGACAAATACGATTAATATTCTTTATATAACCTGTTTTCCTGTTTCAGATAGTATTTTTTTGTCGAATAGCACAATATTGTTTTGCAACAATATCAAACGATTAGTTACAATCCATGAAAGAACTTTTGGATATAGCATGTGTTCAAGAGTTTGTACTCGCGTGAATAAAATTTTCAAAGTATCGTGACGTGAAACAAAAAACCGAGCTTGACAAATGATAGGCCCACCATCTAAACGTTCTGTTACATAGTGTACGCTAACACCGTGTTCTCGGTCACCAGCTGCTAGTACACGAGCATGAGTATTAAGTCCTGGGTATTTTGGGAGGAGAGATGGGTGTATATTAAGTATACGTCCTTTATAATAATCTACAAAACAACTGCTTAATTTTCTCATGAAGCCAGCAAGAAGAATAAATTTAGGGCGATATTTATCAATAGTTTCTTGGAGAATGCGTTCAAAACCATCCCGAGAAAAATTAATATGAGGAATAGTTCTGGTAGGAATACGATACTCTTTAGCTCGTTTGAGACCATAAGCATCTTTACAATTACTAATGACCGCGCGTATCTCTACCGACAAGCCTCTTTCTATTGCATTAATAATGGCTTGTAAGTTACTGCCGTTTCCTGAAATTAAAACAACAATCGGTAATTTTTCAGACATTATTAATTTATCAAAACTCTAGGTTGCTTATGGATAGAATGCTGAATTTCACCTATAATCCAAGCCTTTTCACCAAGATGAAAAAGCAAATCTAGTACTTTATTTGTATCTTTTTTTGCAACGCAGAGAATCATACCTACTCCAACATTAAAAGTATGGATCATATCTTGTGTTGTTACATTACCTTCTCTTTGTATCCATTGAAAAATTGTTGGCCAAGTCCAACTTCGAGTACGAATAACAGCTTGAGTAAAAGAAGGTAATACGCGCGAAATATTTTCTATTAGTCCTCCACCTGTAATATGAGCTATAGCATGAGGATTACAATGATGTAAAACCTGTTTAATCGCCCGAGCATAAATTCTGGTAGGTATAAGTAAAGATTCTCCAAAAGAAGTGTTTTCAAAAACATCAGTGAGCTTTACTTTAGCGTGATCAAGAATTTTATAAATCAAAGAATAGCCGTTGGCATGTGGTCCTGATGAAGCCAAAGCTATTAAAGTATCTCCTAATTGTATTTTTTTCCCATCTATAATTTTCTTTTTTTCAACGATACCTACACAAAATCCTGCAAGATTATACTCGGAGGATGCATAAAATCCCGGCATTTCTGCTGTTTCACCACCGATCAAAGCCATCCCTGCTGCTGTACAGCCTTTCCCAATCCCTACTAGCACTCTTCGCGCTTGATTAATATCTAAGTGTCCCGTAGCATAATAATCCAAAAAAAATAGAGGATTTGCTCCGCTAGTAATAACATCATTAACACACATAGCGACTAAATCGATACCAATTGTATCGTGCTGGTTAAGGCGAGTAGCTAATTTTAATTTTGTTCCTACTCCGTCTGTCCCTGAGACTAGGACAGGGCAACTATAATCACTTGGCAATTCGAATAATCCGCTAAATCCCCCAATACCACTTAAAATTTCTGATCTATACGTTCGTTTAGCAATATGTTTTATTGCATCTACAAATAGACTAGCTTTTTTAGTGTCTACACCAGCATTGCGATAAGATAACGATTCTTTAGGCTCTAACATGAGATTAAGGATATCAAAAAAATATAGGTAGAAGGAAGAGAAAATATTATGTAATTTTTTAAAAGAGAATACATATTACAACCAACAATTTATTTAAATGCGAAAACTTAAAAAGTATAAAATCTTTAACAGTACGATGTTCTCAATATAAAATCGATTTGTCGCACAGCCTGTCTCTTGTATAGTATTCAAAGCGTCTACGTTTTTGAATCTTTAAATTTTTAGTAATTTTTAGCAATACTTTAAGTATTTAAAGATGGCTAAAGAAAAGCTAGTACTCCAATATAATAGAATAGTAGAGATACAGTGGTTTTGGAGACTTGTTGACAATACTTATACAACTAAATTTAGAGATATAATGTTATTATCTCTCTATAGTAGTCTTTTAATAGTCTTTCTTATTGTGTTTGTTTGTACGTGTGATGATGGCGACTTTTAAGATAGAGGAGAATGATACACGCTGTTTGTGGAAGTTAATAAAACCACTAGATGCTATTGTTTTCGATTGCGATGGAACTCTAAGTCAGATCAAAGGAATAGAGTATTTAGCAAAAAATAATCATGTAGATACTGCTGTTCGATTACTGACGGATATGGCGAAAAATCTCACGGGAATTACTGTGGATATTTATCGTCAATGCTTAGACTTAGTTCATCCTACAATCGAGCAAGTAGCTCGTCTAGGCGATCACTACTATGATCATTTAACACCAGATGCCGATAAAGTAATAGCTATATTTCAAAATATGAATAAACCAGTTTATGTGATTTCTGCTGGAATTAAAATGGCAGTCGCAGCTTTCTCTAAGCGTTTAGGCGTTCCTGTTACGCATATTTTTGCAGTTGATGTATATTTCGATCATAAAGGACAATTTGATACTTATGAAGAAGATTCTCCGATAATTTCCCAATTAGGAAAATGTAAAATAATCAAAAATCTAATAAAACAGCACCCTCGCATTGCACATATTGGCGATGGGATAAACGACGTAGAGGCTGCTAATTTATCAGAACGATTTATTGGATATGGTGGAGTTTGTTACCAACATCATATTGCAAAAAGAAGTGATTTTTATATCAAAACAAAAACATTAGCACCAGTTTTACCTTTATGTTTAGTTCTTGACGAACAAAAAAAATTGTCGCAGACAGAAAAGAAACTTTTCCAAAAGGGTTTAATTCAGATTAATCAGGGAAACTTATTGATTAACAAATAAATAGTTACAGAAAACAGAAGCAAAACAATTTCCTGAAAAATTTTTCAGAATAATAAAGGATAAATAATTAAGTACATTACAATTCAAAATCGTTTACTATTTTCTTAGTAACCGTTGGCTAGGTTCTTAAAAGTATTAGATCTCATGCGACCTCCTTAATCCTGGTATAATTTCTCTTCTAGAGAATTAATGTTTTGCATTCCTTGGCAAAAAACTTCATCTTCCATTACTGCTTGATGAAGCGAGATGTTGGTTTCTATGCCATCAATTACTAATTCAGTTAGAGCATTTTTCATTCTAGAAATAGCTGCTTGCCGATTCTCATTATAAGTAATTAACTTCCCAATCAGGGAATCGTAATACGGAGGTACTTTATAGTTTGTATAGAGATGAGAATCCATGCGAACACCTAATCCACCAGGCGCATGATAGGCAGTGACAATTCCAGAAGAAGGTATAAAGTTTTTTGGATCTTCGGCATTAATACGACACTCAATCGCATGACCTCTAATTGCAATATCTTGTTGTTTATAGCGTAAAGGATATCCAGCGGCTATATGAATTTGTTCTTTTATGATGTCAATACCTGTAATCATCTCTGTGACAGGATGTTCGACTTGAATGCGAGTATTCATTTCGATGAAATAAAATGTGCCTCCCTCATAAAGAAATTCAAATGTTCCAGCACTTCGATAATTCATAGCAATGCAAGCTTTAGTACATTGTTCACTAATAGTAATGCGTTGCTCTAGCGTAATACCTGAAGCAGGAGCTTCCTCAATAATTTTTTGATGACGTCGCTGCATCGAACAATCACGTTCTCCAAGATAAATAGCATGTCCTTTACCATCACCTAAAACTTGAATTTCGATATGTCTTGGATTCTTTAGATATTTCTCCATATAAATTTCATCTGTGCCAAAAGCAGTAATTGCTTCCATTCTTGTTAAAGCAATAAAATTCAATAAGTCTACTTCTTGGTATACCACACACATACCTCGACCACCTTCTCCACTGCTAGATTTGATTAAAACAGGATAACCAATGTGGCGAGCAATTGCTATATTAGCATTATCGTCTTTACTCAAAGCACTGTTGGATCCGGAAATGCAGGATAGACCTACTGATTTTACAGCCTTAATAGCTGAAATTTTATTTCCCATAAGACGAATAGTGTCATGAGCAGGTCCAATAAATATGAATCCACTATTTTCTACTTGCTCAGCAAAATTTGGATTCTCTGAGAGAAATCCATACCCTGGATGAATAGCATCAGCGTGAACAATTTCGGCTGCTGAGATAACAGCAGGAATACTTAAATAACTTTTAGAACTCTTTGGTGGTCCAATACAAACCGCTTCATCTGCTAAACGCACATGCATAAGATCTTGATCAGCAGTAGAATAAACCGCTACTGTTTGGATACCCATTTCTTTACAAGCTCTATGAATGCGTAAAGCAATTTCTCCACGATTGGCGATTAATATTTTTTTAAACATGGTATTCTGTTTCTCATTACTGGCTGATGAGAAAGAGTGGTTGACCAAATTCTACTGGCTGTTCATTTTCAACAAGGCAAGCGCTAATAATTCCGCTTTTATCAGCTTCAATGTTATTAAATATTTTCATTGCTTCAATAAGACATACGGTATCACCTATTGAGACTTTTTGCCCAATCTCTACAAAAGGCTGAGCTCCGGGTGTTGGTGATAAATAAACTGTTCCTACCATAGGGGATTTTAGAGGGTAATTATCCATGGTATTTGAACTAGAAGTCATTGTTATTTCTGATGTTATCTGATTATGACTATTAGAAGATTCTGACAGGTTGTCCTTAACAACAGTAGTTGGATGAAATGATTCAGAAAGCTTCTGTTGGGAAAACTGCACAATATGCATCGATTCCTCGCCAGATTTTATTGCAATTTCTTTAATTCTTGTTTTGTTGATCAACTTAATAAGTCTTTTAATTTTACGAATATCCACGCAATTCCTTATCAAATTAGTGTACCTAATTTACTATTTTTATCACCCAACTATGTGTTATCTGTTTCATGTTTAAGACGATCACAATTTTGCCCCACATTTTTCTTATTGTCTAGAATTTAAGATGTTTTATAGATGTAAATTTGTATAAATGTGAGTGAAAGAAAACGCTTATTGAGCATAGAGGTTATAAGATCAATATTTGCTTACAAAAAAGCAGGGTATCCGCAAAAGTTTTTATAATCAGTAATCTGTACATTTTACGCTATGATATGATTTTGCTTACACAATAAGAAATTATTTTCACACCTATTGTTTTTACGAAGTTGATAATATTTGACGTAATACAAATTGTAGGATACCGCCATGCTTATAATAAATCAATTCGTTTTCTGTATCGATTCGACAATATAGTGAAATTTTTTTAGTAGTACGATTTTTACCCCTAATTGTCATGATAAGATCTTTTTTAGGCTTTAGATCTTTCTTTATTCCAGTAATGTTAATTACTTCACTGCCATCTAATGTTAAGCTTTTCCGATTAGCACCATTTTTAAATTCTAAAGGTAGAATTCCCATGCCTACCAAGTTAGCACGATGGATACGCTCAAAACTTTCCGCAATAACAGCTTTAACACCTAGCAGTTTTGTACCTTTAGCAGCCCAATCACGTGAAGAACCCGTGCCGTATTCTTTTCCAGCAATGATTACTAATGGGACATTTTCATGACAGTATTTCATTGCAGCATCGTAAATAAATAATTCTTTTCCATCTGGAAAGTGCTTAGTCAATCCTCCTTTTGTATTGGAAAGCATTTCATTTTGAATATTAACATTTGTAAACATACCTCTCGTCATTACTTCATAATTTCCGCGACGAGAACCATAAGAATTAAAATCTTTGACAATAACACCTTGTGCAATTAAATACTTACCGGCAGGATGCTCTAGTTTAATGGGACCTGCTGGGGAGATATGGTCTGTCGTTACGCTGTCACCAAGTATTACTAATACGCGTGCTCCTTGTATTTCTTCTAAAGGTTTAGGATCAGCACTCATACCATTAAAAAATGGAGGTTTTTTTATGTAAGTAGAATTTTGCCATTTAAATGTATTATCCGGAGACACAGAAATACTCTGCCATTCAGAATCCCCTGTAAACACATCTGAGTATTTTTCACGAAATACTTTACTATTAATTATTTGAATTTCTCTATTAATTTCTGCACACGACGGCCAGATATCGCGTAAATAAATTAACTCTCCATGATCACTCGTTCCTAACGGATCTTTTGTAAGGTCAATGCGAGTAGTTCCTGCTAAAGCAAAAGCTATTACCAGAGGAGGAGACATCAACCAATTTGCTTTGACTAATGGATGAATACGGCCCTCGAAGTTACGATTTCCTGATAGAACAGTTGAGACAATTAAGTTATTTTCTATAATTGTTTTAGCAATTTCTTCTGATAATGGTCCAGAGTTGCCAATACAGGTTGTACAACCATACCCTACTAGATAAAATCCAAGTCGTTCTAAAAAATTAATCAATCTTGTTTTTTTTAAGTAGTCCATGACTACTTTGGAACCTGGGGCTAACGACGATTTTACCCATGGTTTTATTTTCAAACCTTTTTCTACAGCCATTTTGGCAAGTAATCCTGCGGTAAGCATCGTACTAGGATTAGAGGTATTAGTACAACTGGTGATTGCCGCAATTACCACATCTCCATGATGCAGATCATAATTATCTGTGCTTTTAAAAACTTGTCTTACTTCTTTTTTAGTCGTTTTATTGACTGTAGTAATAAAACACTCAGTAACTTTTCTTAAATCGGATAATTCGACACGATCTTGTGGTCGTGTCGGACCTGATATACTCGGTGTAACTGTAGAAAGATCTAAAAAAATCGTATCGCTAAAAGCGGCCTTTGGTGTATTTTCGTCATACCAAATACCTTGTGCTTTAGAGTAAGCTTTTGTTAACGCAATAACTTTCGGATTTCGACCAGTTAATTTCATATATTTAATACTTTCTGTGTCAATAGGAAAAAAACCACAGGTAGCTCCATACTCAGGAGCCATATTACTAACAGTTGCACGATCGGCAATGGAGAGTTCGGAAAGACCAGAACCATAAAACTCTACAAACTTCCCAACTACTCCTTTACGTCTTAATATTTGAGTTATTGTCAAAACAAGATCAGTGGCATTCACTGTTTCCTGTAATTTACCTGATAAATGAAAACCTACAACTTCAGGAATTGACATAGATATAGGTTGTCCTAACATAACTGCTTCCGCTTCAATACCGCCAACCCCCCACCCTAAAATACCTAAACCATTAATCATAGTAGTGTGACTGTCTGTGCCTATCACTGTATCTGGATAAGCAAACAACTTATTTCCTACTTGGCTATGCCATATTACGCGTCCTAGATATTCTAAATTCACTTGATGGCAAATGCCTGTTCCTGGCGGAACTAATTGAAAGTTATGAAATGCTTTCTGACCCCACTTTAGAAATGTGTATCGCTCGTAATTGCGTCGCATCTCTAGATGCATATTGTCACGTAGAGCTCTTTTATTTCCAAAAGTATCTACTTGGATTGAATGATCAACGATAAGATCCACAGGACAATGAGGATTGATTTTATTCGGATCGCTGTTCATTATTTCCATAGCATCTCGCATAGCAGCTAGATCTACTATAGCAGGAACTCCAGTGAAATCCTGCATAAGTATTCTAACGGGACGATAGACAATCTCTTGGTCAGAGTGTTGTTTTTGCATCCAATGTGTAAAAGCTTTTATGTGTTTCCAAGTGGTTATCTGACCATCTTCGTGCCGTAATTGATTTTCTAGAAGGATTTTTAGAGAGCAAGGTAAACGACGGATATTCGATAGCCCTGCCTTCTCTGCTGCTATAAGACTGTAGTAATAATAAGTTTCTCCATTGACGATTAATGTGCGTAATGTTTTAAATGAATCCATTGACAAAACCTCATAAAAATTTCGTAGTGTAATCTGAGACTACCACAAGTGCTTACTTTTGCCACATTTTTTCCGAAATAAGAGTTTTAATCTCTGTTGTTCCCATGTCTCGCTCTTGAATATTACTCTTGAATTTTTTTTAGGTGGCCCCATATACCACTACTAGTGGTCGTAGCTCGTTTCTGTGGGCTTTCATTAGTGAACTTTATTAATGCGAGGAGGTAATATGAATATACGTCCATTACACGATCGGGTGGTGGTTCATCGTCTTGAGGAAAAGGAACGTACTTCGGCGGGTGGTATTGTCATCCCTGACTCTGCCGCTGAAAAACCTTCTGAGGGGGATGTTGTTGCGGTTGGTCCTGGTAAATTTGACCATGGAGAGATTAGGCCATTGAATGTTAAGGTAGGCGATCGCATTTTATTTGGTAAGTATGCTGGAACTGAAGTCAAAGTCGGCGGAAAAGAATATGTCGTTATGCGAGAAGATGACATTATGGGTGTGATCGAGAGATAGTCGATAGTCGACAATGGAAATAATTTAAGAGGTAGAAGAAAATGTCTGCGAAAGTTTTAAAGTTTTCCCATGAGGCATTACACGCAATGAGTCGGGGGGTGGATGTTTTGGCGAATGCTGTAAAAGTAACTTTGGGTCCAAAAGGTCGCAATGTTATACTGGATAAATCTTTTGGTGCCCCGTCTGTTACTAAGGATGGTGTAAGCGTTGCTAAGGAAATCGAATTAAGAGACAAATTCGAAAATATGGGTGCTCAGATGGTTAAAGAAGTAGCTTCTCGTACCTCGGATGATGCTGGAGACGGAACAACGACTGCTACTGTGTTAGCACAGGCTATCTTGGTAGAAGGAATAAAAGCTGTCATTTCCGGTATGAATCCGATGGACTTAAAACGCGGTATTGATAAAGCAGTAATTGCTGCTGTTGCAGAACTAAAGAAAATTTCTAAGCCTTGTGAAGATAAAACCGCCATTGCTCAGGTTGGAACCATTTCGGCTAACTCGGATGAATCTATTGGTCAAATTATCGCCGATGCGATGGAAAAGGTAGGAAAGGAAGGAGTTATTACGGTAGAAGATGGATCAGGATTAGAAAATGAGTTGGAAGTAGTGGAAGGTATGCAGTTCGACAGAGGTTATTTGTCACCTTATTTTGTTAATAACCAACAGAACATGAGTGCAGAACTTGAAAATCCATTTATTCTACTGGTGGATAAAAAGATTTCTAATGTCCGGGAGCTGATTCCGTTGTTAGAAAACATTGCTAAGTCTGGTCGTCCACTCCTAGTAGTGGCAGAGGACGTTGAAGGCGAGGCGCTGGCTACTTTTGTAGTAAACAATATTCGCGGAGTTATGAAGGTGTCTGCTGTTAAAGCACCGGGTTTCGGTGATCGTCGAAAAGCGATGTTGCAAGATATTGCTATTTTAACAGGAAGTAAAGTAATTTCCGAAGAAGTTGGTCTATCCTTAGAATCGATAACTCTGGATGATTTAGGTTCTGCTAAGCGTGTAGTAGTCACTAAAGAGGATACGACTGTTATTGATGGAGCTGGTAACGCTAGAGACATTAAGGATCGTATAAGACAAATTCGCGCAGAAATTGAGGTCAGCACTTCTGACTATGACAAGGAAAAACTACAAGAACGGTTGGCTAAATTGTCGGGTGGTGTTGCAGTCATTAAGGTGGGTGCTGCCACAGAAGTTGAAATGAAGGAAAAGAAAGCGCGAGTGGAAGACGCTCTGCATGCGACTCGTGCTGCTGTAGAGGAAGGTGTGGTTCCTGGCGGTGGAGTGGCTTTGATTCGCGTTTTAGATGGTTTAAATAATGTCAAGGTGGATAACGAGGATCAACGTATGGGCGTCGAAATTGCGCGCCGTGCTATGGCATATCCATTGTCTCAGATTGTAAAAAATGCGGGAGAACAAGCTGCTGTTATCGCTAATGAAGTGTTAAATCATAAAGATGTGAATTATGGTTACAATGCTGCAAAAGGCGAATATGGTGATATGATTGATATGGGTATTCTTGATCCTACGAAAGTTACTCGCACTGCTTTGCAAAATGCTGCCTCTATCGCAGGTCTCATGATTACTACGGAATGTATGGTAACCGAATCTCCAAAGGAAAAGGAAGAATCTATGGTTGGTGGCGGTAGTGATATGAGTGGCATGGGTGGCGGTATGAGTGGCATGGGTGGCGGTATGATGTAAAAACAGAAAGGGGTTGTTTGCCCATTTCTGTTTGTTTCTCCTTTATTATTGATTGTTGTCACTTATGGTTTTTGTCACTGGAAGTCCCAAAGAGCCCTGCTTTTTTAAGCGGGGCTTTTTGTTTTCTTCTCCTTTGAACCCTTAATTTTTCTTTTTTAACGCATTTAGTTTTTCCGTCACTTGGGTGCTTCTTTGTAACGATTATCTGGTGAAATTTAAGGTGAAATTTAAATTGTATTTTAATGTTGCTGATGTAAATTAAATCTTAATTAGGATTTTTGCACATATTTTATCTAAATTTATTTTTATTTTTTAAAGCTCTGACCAAAAGAAAGAAGTGACATTATTAAGTGCAAAAACGGGTGTGGGTCTTTTTTATAGGTTTTAGAAGCATTTATAAAATATTTTCTAATCCATGCACTAAATGATCAAGTGCCATCACTTTGCGACACGCTATAAAAATTCCAGATGTCATGCATTTACGATCCATCCCATCGTGTCGAATAGTCAATACTTCCCCATTTCCACCAAAGAATACTGACTGTTGGGAAAAAAAGCCGGAAAGACGAACGGAATGAATTGGAACGTTATTTTTTAGTATTCCACGGGCAGGATTTCTAGATAAAGGAGTGTTTTCTTCTTTAGAATTGTTTTGTTTGTTGGAACAGTTCTGTTTTACGATTTTCATCTTTTGTGCGGTTCTGATTGCAGTACCTGAAGGAGCGTCCTGTTTGTAAGGATGGTGCATTTCAACAATTTCAGCATTAGAAAAATACTGAGAAGCGTCTTTTGCATATTTTATCATTAAGACCGCTCCTAAAAAAAAGTTTGGGGCAATTATCCCGCCTATTTTTTTTATCTGACATTGTTGCGATAAAATATTAATCTGTTCTACGGTTAATCCTGTGGTGCCAATTACTGGACGAGCTCCAGAGTTGATGATCGTCTTTGTATTGGAAAAAACTGCGCTGGGCACAGTAAAATCAATAACTACATCTGCTTTTTTCATTTTAATAGTTGCCATCAAGTCATCTTGTCTATTAGTTCCAGCAACCAAGCAAAAGTCAGACTGAGTTGCAATATTTTCCTTAATTATTTGACCCATTCTACCATTAATCCCATTAATAATAACGTTAATCATACAGATTAAAATTTTCTATTACAAAATTCCAGTTAACTATATACCAAAAATTATTAATATATTTTAGCCGATCATTTCGTGTGTCTATATAGTAAGCATGTTCCCATAAATCACATACTAGTAATGGTGTTTTTTTATCTACCATCGGGTTAACAGCATTTACTGTATTTAAGATTTCTAACTTTCCATTTTTATCTTTTACTAGCCAAGTCCATCCAGAGCCAAAATGATTGTTAGCTACATGAGTAAAAGTTGTTTTAAATTTTTCTAAGGATCCGAAATTATTATTTATTGCCGAATTTAAATCATCGTTACTATGTAGATTTCCACCACTACCTTTGGCACTCATACAACGCCAATAGAAGTCATGATTCCAACTTTGAGCAGCGTTATTAAAAATACTACCATCAGACTGCATAATGATTTCCTCGAGTGATTGATTCTCAAAGGACGTTCCTTTAATTAAATTATTTAATTTATTCACGTATGCACGATGATGCTTATCATGATGGTATTCTAAAGTCTCTTTAGAAATGTAAGGTTCTAAATCCCTCACACAATACGGTAAATTTAAAAGCTTAAAAACCATATAATCTCCTTACTAAATTATTCGAAATTTCTAGTTTTCGTCATCAAAACTAGACGCTTCTTATTGCACAAGCATTGATTTAATTGTGCTTTGCGTAACGAGGATGATATCTGATTATCGCTGAATTTTCTAGTTCTTTGGATTTTATTAAATTTAGAAAATTGACAAATGAATATACAATATTGTATTATCAAAATTGATTTATTTTTAGAGGTATGTTGTTTATGGAAGTTTTGGTAGGACGTAAAGCACCTGATTTCACAGTTCCGGCAGTTTTGGCAAGTGGTGATATTGTGGAAGATTTTAACTTATATAAATCTATAAAGAATAAATACGGATTAGTTTTTTTCTATCCTTTGGATTTCACTTTTGTCTGTCCTTCTGAGTTGATTGCTTTGCATCATGCAATTAATGATTTCTATGAACGCAATGTGGAAATAGTTGCTATTTCTGTAGATTCTCAGTTTGCCCATTATACTTGGCGTAGCATTCCTGTAGAAAAAGGTGGCATTGGGAGTGTTAGTTACACTTTAGCTTCGGATGTTTCTCATAGTGTTTGTCGTAGCTACGGAGTTGAATATCCACAAGATGGTGGAATTGCTTTGCGAGGTGTTTTTTTAATTGATAAACAAGCAATAGTTCGATCTCAGACCGTAAATGATTTCCCATTAGGTCGCAGTATCTCAGAAATCCTACGTGTGATAGATGCTCTACAATTTACTGAGAAAAATGAAAATATAGTCTGTCCAGCAAACTGGAAGAAAGGTGACGTTGGTATTCAAGCTTCTCCAGAAGGTGTTGTAAAGTACTTATTAGCGACGAATGCTTCTTAATTTTTAAAGTTTATTTAGTTCTTTTTTATTGGTTTCCATATGCATCCGAGTCTGTTAACAATATAACAAAATAATTCGGACGCACATTTCGCATCATAAATAGCAGAATGTGCTTCCCTTTTATCAAAAGGGATACAAGCTTCGCGTAATGCTTTGGCCAACACAGGTTTACCAAATACGGTGGCTGCTAGTGTAGCGGTATCAAAACAGATGAAAGTATGAAAAGGAGATTTTTTTACCTTACAACGTTTCATAGCCGCATGAATGAAAGATAAATCAAAATGGGCATTGTGTCCTACAAGTACTGCTCGACGATAGTTGTGTACAGCTACGGCTTTTTCTACAAATACAAATAATTCCTGCAGTGCTTTTTCTTCGCTAATAGCGAAGCGGAATGGATGGAAAGGATCAATACGCGTAATCTCCAGTGAGACTGGGTCTAAAATAGAGTTTTTAAATGGTAATATGTGACGAGCGAATAACTTCCCAGAATAAATCTTTTTCTTATGGTCCATACCGATTAGAATAGCAGCTATTTCTAGCAAAGGATTTTTAAGAGGTTCCAATCCACCAGTTTCAATGTCCACTACAACTGGAAGATAGCCACTAAATCTTTCTTTTAAAAGAGACGCTGAATGAGAGTCGTTTTCGATCATGTAAAGCTTATTATGTTTTAGATAATTTTATCAGAAAAAACTCATTTGCCAATTTAATGTTTTCCCTGCTAAAAATGGTATTACAACATCCGTACCAAAAGGTAAGAATGGAACCACTTTCCAAGCTTTTTTGACCAAAGTAATTTTTTTAGTATTCAATGGTAATTGATAAAATTGTGCACCGAAGTGACTAGAAAATCCTTCTAGTTTATCTAACGCGTTGTAACGGTCAAACAGTTCTGTATAAATTTCAATGGCAGTGGGGGCGTTGTAGATACCTGCAGCCCCATAAGCCGATTCTTTCTTTATTTTTGAATGCGGAGCACTATCTGTACCTAAAAAGAATTTTGAATTACCGCTAATAGCTGCTTTAATAAGTGCTGTTCGGTCTGTACGTGTTTTTAATACCGGAAAACAATAATGATGGGGGTGAAGACCATTTTTCAATAAGTGATCTCTCGTAAGTAAAGCATGATGAGGAGTAATCGTTGCCGACAATGTCGATTTGGTCGTCTCAGTAATAAAGTCTACTGCTACTTTAGTAGAAATATGTTCCAAGACTATCCGCAAACTCGGAAAACGTTTAATTAAAGGTATTAATTCTTGTTCAACAAAAACGGCTTCTCGATCGAAAATATCGACGGACGGATCAGCAGATTCTCCATGAAGTAATAAAGGTAAATCTACAGATTGTAGCACTTCTATAATAGAATACATTTTCTGTAGAGTTGTAATTCTAGTTTGAGAATGCGTAGTTACCCCTGTGGGGTATAGCTTACAAGCAACGATAAAATTTGACTGTTTAGCGGCTCTAATTTCTTCTGAAGACATAGTATCGGTAAGGTATAGTGTCATTAAAGGAAAAAATGTTATGTTATGTGGGATATACTGTTTAATTCTTTTATAATAAGCCTTAGCTTGAGCTACTGTTACGACTGGTGGCATTAGATTGGGCATGATAACTGCTCTTTCGAATCGGAGAGCAGTATCTGTTACAGTTCTTGCAAGATACACATGATCACGCAGGTGACAATGCCAGTCGTCCGGTCGGATTATTGTAATTTTCTTCACTTTTCTTATTTACTCAATGAATTTAATCAAGCCACCTCTGACATCAAAAACCCTAAGGGACAAATCTCCAAATTAAGGTAATATTCAAGAAGAAAAAAGAATTTTTATCGGTTAATTATGATTATGTTATTAATTTTCTAGTATTTTGAGAGATTCACTTATTATATTAACGCTTTTCTTGGAAGAATTATAGGATTAGGTGAATTTATCATTGATAAAATGATTTTATAGGATATTCACATAAGTCGTTAATGAAACATGCAGAACATTTAACTAAGCGAGCGGTACATATGTAGCGTCCATGTAAAACAAGCCAATGATGAGCATTGGGCAGATATTTTTTAGAAATTACCTTCATTAATTTATTTTCTACTGATAATGGTGTTTTCCCTATGGCTAGTCCAGTACGGTTCGCTACACGAAAAACATGCGTATCAACTGCAATAATAGGATATCCAAAAGCAGTGTTTAAAATAACGTTTGCTGTTTTTCTGCCAATACCGGGAAGTGTTTCAAGTTCTTTGCGTGTTTTAGGTATCTGTGAGTTATATTTTTCTACTAATATTTTGCAAGTCTCGATAATATTTTTAGCTTTAATATTATATAAACCAAGAGATCTGATACGATTTTTTAAGTTATCCTCTCCAAGGTCTAGGATTTTAGAGGGTAGGTTTGCTATTTTAAATAGTTCTTTTGTGTTTTTATTGACTTTCTTATCTGTAGTTTGAGCAGATAACATTACTGCAATTAGCAGCTCAAACCTAGAGTTGTAATTTAATTCTGAAGTTGGGGTAGTATTGCGCATTTTGAAGCGACGAAAAATTTCTTCACATTCGCTGTGATTCACGATGCTTTCTTTTTTGGTGATATCGAGCTACGGCGATTCGAATAGCTGCTTGGCGGGCTTTTAATGTTATTCTTTTTGACATAACAAGCTCTTCTTGAGATTGAAGTTTCTTCTTAGATTGATTTCTTAATCTCCTCTTGCGTTTTTCATAACGAATACGCCATTCATGTGAACGAGTATTCCATGCGTACAGGGGATTTTTTATAGTAGAAAGAGTTTTTATTTCAATACAATTCATTGGACAAACCGATAGACACCGCTCACATCCTGTACACGCATCTGTAATTATTGTATGTGCTAGCTTCGATGCACCAATAATAGCATCGGTAGGGCAAACCTGGATACACTTAGTACATCCAACACATTCTTCTTCATGAATACTCGCTATGGTTGGTGGCTTTGCTTTTTTTTTCATTTTCTTTACATACAAATTCGGATTTTTCTTTACGCAAGTAGCTATACCCACAAGCGCCTCAATGCCACCTGGCAAACAACGATCTATAGAAGCTTCATTTTTTATAATGGCAATAGCATAAGGACGACAAGCATCATAACCGCATAAACCACATTGAGTTTGTGGCAATAGATTGTTTAGTTTGTCAATAAGCGCTTTTTTTGCTTTGTTCATTGTTATTACCACCCACCGTATTACTACTGTTTTAATTTATCAATGACTTCTTTAGTTATTCTTTGTATTAGCGGCTTAAATGGATTAATTGGTTGATTAAGTAATGGTTTTCCTAAATTTATAAAATTTAATTCACCGCAATTAAGAAATACTTCTACTTTCTTTGCTATTTGTGGTAAGACGGGTTTTAAGTAAGTTGTTAGAATTTTAAATAAATTTAACCCTTGTGTACATATATCTTGTACGTGCTTTTTTTGATTAGGTCTTTTTATTAGCTCCCATGGCTTTTCTCTATCAACGTATTGATTAGCTCGATCAGCGAGAGCCATGATTATACGTATAGCTTTATGATAATTTAAAGCTTCATAGTGTTCTAAAATATTTTTTTTAGCTGCTATAAAGTACTTATATAAAGAGAGTTCTGGTAGCATGTCAGATAATTTACTTTCCTGGTTTTTATTAATAAAGCTCGCGCACCGACTAGCCAAGTTAATATATTTACCAACCAAATCGGAATTAACACGTTGAGTAAAGTCTTCTAGATTAAAATCAATATCTTCAATTTGGGAGCTAAGTTTATAGGCAAAATAGTACCGTAAGTATTCTACATTTAAATATTTTAAATACTGACGAGCAGTGATAAATATACCTCGAGATTTTGATATTTTTTGGCCATTAATGGTTAAATAACCGTGCACACAAATTTTAGTTGGTAATCGAAAGCCTGCGCCAGTAAGCATGGCTGGCCAAAAAAGGGAGTGAAAATAGATAATATCTTTTCCGATAAAATGATATAGTTCGGCTAAACTTTCTTTGCCCCAATAAAAACTGAAATCAATCTCAGAACGTCGTTTAGTAAGGTTCTGAAGACTAGCCATGTAGCCAATAGGAGCATCTAACCATACATAAAAATATTTATCAATTAAACCAGGAATGTTAAAACCAAAATAGGGAACATCCCGCGAAATATCCCATGCTTTAAGGCCATTTTTAAACCATTCTTTTAATTTATTTGCAACCTGTGGTTGTAAATGGTCTTCGTTAATCCAGTTCTGTAGAAAACTGCTATACCGGTTTAAAGCAAAAAAATAATGTTTTGAGTACTTTTGTATGGGTTGAGCGCTAGAAAGAGTAGAAACCGGATTAATTAATTCCATAGGATTATACGTAGAACCGCATGATTCGCAAACGTCACCGTACTGATCCAGTGTCATACAATGAGGACAAGTTCCTCTGATAAAGCGATCAGGAAGGAATATATTTTGTATAGGATCATAAGCTTGTGCAATAGTTTTCGCAAAAACATCACCTTTAATTTTTAATTGATTATAAATAGATTCTGATAATATACGGTTTTCAGGAGAATGTGTTGTGTAAAAGTTGTCAAAACTAATTAAAAAATCAGTAAAATCTCTGATGTGTTCTGTTCGCATATTAGTTGCTAAAGCTTCGGGAGAAATACCAAGTTTTTTAGCAGCAATCATGACAGCAGTTCCGTGAGCATCTTCTCCGCAGATATAAATGCATGAATTTCCAGAGAGACGATGAAAACGAACCCAAATATCGGATTGTATATACCCCACCATGTGGCCTAAATGAATAGGCCCATTAGCATATGGAAAAGCAGCGGTAACCAGAATATACCTTTTGTTTATATGCATATAAACAAAATACTATACCTATTTTGTTAGTAATTTGCATCTTAAAATTGTTTAATATAGTATCTTTAATACTTTATATCTTACAAAAAAATGATTGAATTTTTTATTCACGACATTTAGGGGACATTGTATTAACATTAACAATTCGTTGCAGTATAAAAAGAGCAGTTACTTATGATTAAAAGTACCATTGCTATTGCTGCAGGAAAAGGGGGTGTTGGAAAATCAACGACAGCTGTTAACCTTGCCATCGCTCTTTACAAAAAAGCAGGAGCTAAGGTAGGTCTGTTAGATGCCGATATCCATGGGCCAAGTCAGCCTATTATGTTAGGCATTCACGAAAAACCACGGATCGACAGATCTAATAAAAAAATTATTCCTCTTCGTAAATACGGTATTCAAACAATTTCCATGGGTTATCTGACTGATGCACACACTCCGATGGTGTGGCGTGGTCCCATGGTGAGTCAAGCGCTATTTCAGCTGATTTATGAAACGTTGTGGGAGGACCTTGATTTTCTTATCTTAGATCTACCCCCAGGTACAGGAGATATACCACTAACTTTAGCTAAAAAGATCCATCTCACTGGGATTATTATTGTCACTACTCCTCAAAAAGTGGCCTTAGTTGACGCAAATAAAGCGCTTGTAATGTTTAGAAAGTTAGGAATTCCTATTCTGGGTCTTATTGAGAATATGGCAATTTATAAATGTTCTTTTTGTAATCACGAAGTAGCTATTTTTGGAAATGAGGGTGGAAAAAGGATGGCTGATGCCAATAGCATTCCCATTTTGGGGAAAATACCTCTTGATATTGTTATTCGTAAAAATTCGGATAGAGGAACACCAATAGTAATTTCAGATCCAAATAGTTCCATAGCAAAAATCTACGAAAATATTGCCTTCACGTTAATAGAACAGTTATCTTCACACTAATAAAATAATCGTAATATGAAGTTTTCTAGTGTTTATCGTGGAAGAGGGTGAATTGAATGTCAATTAAATCAGATAGATGGATTCGTTATATGGCAAAATCCCATAAAATGATTTGTCCTTTTGAGTCGAATCAAGTTTGTCAAACATCGTCTGGAATAGTAGTGTCTTATGGAACTTCAAGTTATGGGTATGATGTTCGTTGTACAAATGAGTTTAAAATTTTTACTAATATTAATACTTCTATTGTTGATCCAAAAAATTTTGACAGAAGTGGTTTTGTGGATTTAAAAACAGACATTTGTATTATTCCACCCAACTCGTTTGCTTTAGCTTGTACAGTAGAATATTTTAGAATTCCGAGAAACGTATTGACGATTTGCTTAGGTAAATCTACTTACGCTCGATGTGGGATAATAGTTAATATCACACCTCTAGAACCCGAGTGGGAAGGACATGTTACGTTAGAATTTTCTAATACCACTAATTCACCCGCTAAAATTTATGCCCATGAAGGAATCGCGCAAATGTTATTTCTAGAATCTGATGAAATCTGCGAAGTTTCTTATAAAGATCGTAGTGGAAAATATCAGGGACAACAAGGAATAACTCTGCCAAAGTAACGATAAAAGATAAAGCTTGTTTTTATTTTGAAAAATGATGTGCACTTTGTTAACACAACTTTTATTAATACAAATTATGGTTTTTAGAAGAAGCGTTTACTTTTTTAAGATTATCCTCTGTCTTTAGTAAAAGATGGGAGAAGTTTATGGTGAAATATATTTTTGTTACTGGAGGAGTGGTTTCTTCTTTAGGAAAAGGTATTGCTTCAGCTTCTCTTGGAGCAATTCTTGAAGCACAAGGTTTTAAAATTACTTTTTTTAAGCTCGACCCTTACATTAATGTCGATTCTGGCACTATGAATCCTTTCCAACACGGTGAAGTATTTGTAACAGAGGATGGAGCAGAAACTGATTTAGATTTAGGACATTATGAACGCTTCGTTAATATCACCATGACGCGAAAGAACAATTTTACAACAGGAAAAATTTATGCTGATATCATTAGAAAAGAAAGATGTGGTGGATTTTTAGGTAGAACTGTTCAGGTTATTCCTCATATTACAGATGAAATTAAGAAAAGAATTCGTGAAGGTGCTAGAGGAGTGGATGTTGCTTTAGTGGAAATTGGAGGGACTGTTGGAGATATTGAATCTTTACCTTTTCTAGAAGCTATTCGACAAATGCGTATAGAATTAGGAAAAAAGAATACACTATTTATTCATTTAACTTTAGTGCCTTATATTTCTATTTTAGGGGAAATTAAAACTAAACCTACTCAACATTCGGTAAAAGAACTTCGGTCTATTGGTATTCAACCAGACATTCTAATATGTCGTTCTGAAAAGCCATTATCCAAGTCTGATCGAGAAAAAATAGCTTTATTTACTAATGTAACTGCCAAGAATGTTATTTCTCTGTTGGACGTAGAATCTATTTATGAAATTCCTTTAATTCTACATGATCAAGGATTAGGAGACCAAATTTGTGAAAAATTAAAAATAAATGTCGCTTATACTAATTTAAGCGATTGGAAAAAGATAATAATAGTACAAAAAAATCCTCTTCACTTAGTAAGTGTTTCTGTAGTTGGAAAGTATGTGGATCTTTCGGATTCTTATAAGTCTTTAAATGAAGCACTTATACATGCTGGTATTCATACAAATACGCGAATTAATATTGAATACATTGATTCTGAAGCGATTGAAACACATGGTACGTGTGTATTAGAAAATACCAACGCTATTTTAATACCAGGAGGATTTGGCGCAAGAGGTATTGAGGGAAAAATTTTAGCAGCGCGTTATGCAAGAGAAAACAATATTCCTTATTTGGGAATTTGTTTAGGAATGCAAATTGCAGTAATCGAGTTTGCTCGTAATAAAGCCGCTATGCAAAATGCTAATAGTACAGAATTTGATCCAAATAGTCCTTATCCAGTTGTAATATCAGTGAAAACATGGTCAGTAAAGGAAGACAACGTAATGATTGAGAAGCCCACAATCTGTAATAAAGACTTTTTTTTATATGGAACTATGCGATTAGGTGGGCAGATCTGCCGACTTAAGCCTCAGACATTAGCACGACAACTCTATGGGAAAGATGTTATTACAGAGCGACACCGTCATCGCTACGAAATTAATAATGATTGGATTAGTGAACTAGAGAAAAAAAATTTAGTTATATCAGGACGTTCAATTGATAATCGTTTTATAGAAATCATTGAATTATCCAATCATCCCTGGTTTTTAGGATGCCAATTTCATCCTGAATTCACTTCTACTCCTCGCAGAGGACATCCGCTTTTCATTGACTTTATTAGATCTGCATTAGAAACAAAGTATAAAAATACGAAAACTGTTTAATAATGCATCTCTTATTCCCGTGTGCCGATTTGGTATTAAAGATGAGTTATTTGTTATAATCCATATTGTGGAAGTATAATTTGCTTATTACAATGTATTATGTTGTTAAAATACAATAAAGAAAATAAAACTATAATGATTATCTATGGGTTTTTTGATATCAGGTTTTTACTTAGTTATCTTTTTGTAGGATTTTGAATTGCGAAATGTATTATGAAAATAATTGATTTTGAAATAGGTTTAGATAAACCATTATTTTTGATCGCGGGACCTTGTGTAATAGAAAGCGAACAACTTGTCCTGGACGTAGCAAGTGAACTTAAAGAAATTACTCAGAGTTTACAGATGCCTTTTATTTTTAAGACTTCTTTTGATAAAGCTAATCGTTCTTCTCATTTGAGTTATCGAGGTCCTGGTATCGATAAAGGACTAAAAATTCTCGAAAAAGTTAAACAAACGATTAAAGTACCAATTTTAACAGATGTGCATGAAGATACTGCATTGGATGAAGTGGTTGCTGTTGCGGACGTTTTACAAATTCCTGCCTTTTTATGCCGACAAAGTAATTTTGTTTTCAGTGTTGCAGGCTGTGGTAAACCTGTTAACATAAAAAAAGGCCAATTTTTGGCACCATGGGATATGAAACAAGTAGTAGCTAAAGCATGGATGACAGGGAATAAAAAGATTATGATATGCGAGCGAGGATATACTTTTGGTTATAATAATTTAATTGTTGATATGCGGTCTTTGGCTATTATGCGTGAAACCACTTGTCCAATAGTATTTGATGTTACGCATTCTGTGCAGTTTCCTGGAGGAAGGGGTGTAAGTTCTGGAGGGCAAAGTGCAATGATTCCTGTTTTAGCTCGTTCTGCAGTTGCGGCTGGAATTTCTGGAATTTTTATGGAAGTTCACCCAAACCCTGATAAAGCGTTAAGCGATGGATCTATTTCGTGGCCATTGAGTATGGTTCAACCTTTATTAAAGACGTTGCAGATCATCGATAAAATTATTAAAAAATCTTTCCTTATAGAAAAGAATGCAATTATTAAAAACTTTGAAGATTTTGTAGATTAAGGAAAGAAAAGAGACATTAAACATGCAAGATTTTCGCTGTTATGGCAACTATAATTACTGATGTTAGTGCTCGCGAGATTTTAGACTCTCGTGGCGATCCTACGATTGTAGTGGAAGTTGTTCTTTCTTCTCGTGCACGAGGTTATGCTTCCGTACCTTCTGGAGCTTCGGCTGGTGCAAATGAAGCTATAGAATTACGTGATCACGATCCTGGTCGTTATAGGGGGAAAGGTGTGTTGCAAGCAGTGAATAATGTAAATGGGCCTATCCGAGATTCTCTATTAGGTCAAGACCCTGGATCACAAGAAGATATTGATCGTATTATGATTGAATTGGATGGCACGGAGAACAAGGCTAATTTAGGTGCTAATGCTATTCTTGGTGTATCTTTAGCGGTAGCTTACGCGGCAGCTGATGATGCAAATCTGCCTTTATATCGCTATTTAGGAGGTGATGGTCCTTTTAGTATGCCAGTTCCAATGATGAATATTATAAATGGCGGAGTTCATGCAAATAATAATTTGGATTTTCAAGAATTTATGATTGTTCCTTTAGGGGCACCAAATTTTTCAGAGGCCTTACGCTGTGGAGCTGAAGTTTTTCACGCATTAAAGCATCGTTTAAAATCCAGAGGATGGATGACTTCTATCGGAGATGAAGGTGGTTTTTCTCTGGACTTGCCGCGAGTTGAGGAAGTATTTGAACTAATTTTAGAGGCTATTGAAGACGCTCATTATATTTCCGGAAAAGATATTTACTTAGCTCTTGACGCAGCAAGTTCAAAACTTTATCAAAAAGGATATTATTTCTTCGAAGGTAAAAGACTTACTAGTGAAGCAATGATTGGTAACTATGTAAAATGGATAAAAAAATACCCGATTGTTTCTATTGAAGATGGTCTTTCTGAAAGAGATTGGTCTGGTTGGGAATTGTTAACAAAATATCTTGGAAAGGGAACACAACTAGTAGGAGACGATATTTTTGTTACGAATGCAAAAATTCTCGAGGCAGGCATCAAAAGCGGTGTGGGAAATGCTATTCTAATTAAGTTTAATCAAATTGGAACTTTGACAGAAACATTAGCCACTGTAGGTTTAGCTAAGAGTGCCAATTATGGTGTTATTATTTCTCACCGTTCCGGTGAAACAGAAGATACCACCATTGCTGATTTAGCGGTGGCTACTACCGCGGGGCAGATAAAAACAGGTTCTTTGTGTCGATCTGATAGAGTAGCTAAATACAATCGGCTCTTGCAAATTGAACGTGAACTTAAGGAGCAAGCACCTTATGCCGGAAGAATGGTCTTTCCATTTAAAAGGGAAGATTGCAAATGCGATTAATTGTTTTTATACTTTTTTCTCTACTCATCTTTCTACAGTATCAATTGTGGTTTACATCGGGGGGTGTTTTATCGACTTATTTTCTTTGTGTAAATCTTAAGCATCAGATGTTTGAAAATAAAAAATTAGTAGAGCGCAATGTTTTTTTAATGTCTGATATTTGTAATTTGAGATACGATAGTCGAACTATAGAAGAGCACGCTCGAAAAGATTTAGGAATGATAAAGAAAGGTGAAGTGTTTTATAAGATTTCTACTCTTTATTCATAGTGGATTTTACGACTATTTGTCGTCAGATTTGGTGTGAAAATGTTAACATCGTTTTTATGAAAAGAATATCCTTAGATAAAAAATTGCATTTACTAATTTCTAATGATGATGGTGTATATGCGAAAGGATTATCAATTTTAGTTGATACTCTAAAAAATCTAGGTCACATTAGTGTCTTCGCACCAGATCGAAATCGTAGTGGTTCAAGTAATTCTTTGACTTTACATGCTCCATTACATATTAAGAGTTTAGAAAACGGCATGATTAGTGTAGAAGGAACACCTACTGATTGTGTACATTTAGCTATTACTGGTGGAATGTTACAGAAAATTCCTGACATAGTAGTAGCTGGGATTAATGATGGACCTAATTTAGGAGATGATGTTTGGTACTCCGGGACAGTCGCTGCCGCTATGGAGGGACGTTTTTTAGGTATTCCTGCACTGGCGGTTTCGTTAGTAGGAGAACGGTTTTTTTATCATGAGACGGCAGCTAAAGTAACGAAAAAGTTAATTAAATATATTATGAAAGATTCTTTATTTGCTACTAATGCGATATTGAACATTAATGTACCGGATTTACCTTATCATAAATTAAAGGGTTTCAAAGTTACGAGATTAGGCGCTCGGCACAAATCTGAACCGATAATTCGACAGATTGATCCTCGCGGTCATCCTATTTATTGGGTAGGAGCAGTTGGGGCTGAACAAGATGCGGGCCCTGGAACAGATTTCTTTGCTATCAACAATCAATGTGTCTCCATTACTCCATTGCGTGTAGACCTTACTTGTTATGAAGCTTTTGATCAACTAGTCGCTTTGGTTGAGGAAGCTTCTTGGGAAAACTCTGAAAATTAGGCAGCCCTTAATTTTTAGGATTATTTGATTTAAGTGTAATAATTAAAAAGAAGGTTGGAAAAACAAATCTTCTACTGATTTTTAATCAGTAGCTAGTAGCTAAACTTACAAGATAAAATGAAACCTAATACTAATAAAACTAATCTATTGCAGAAATATTATAAGATAACTCAATCAGATTTGCCATTGTCGTGCCCGATGATGGGGAAAAATATTTGGAACAAACATCCTAAAATTTATTTACCTATTGAACAAAAAGGCTATTTTGTATGTCCTTATTGTGGAACTGAATATTTTTTACAAGGCTTGGAACGGTTGAAAAAAGAATGTGATTAAAACAAACATACTATTCATTTTTTTTAATTACAATAAATTCTAAATAAAGTTCAAAATGCAGTTTGTCAATATGCGGTTATATTATACAGATGTACAAGCCTAATGATAATTGCTAAAACTGCCCTTGCATATAAAGCAGCTATTATATCATCAATCATGATACCCCAACCACCTCTAATTTTTCTTTCAACCCACTTGATAGGCCAAGGCTTCCAGATATCGAATGCACGAAATAGAATAAAACCCACCGCAATACAATACCAGTTGTTAGGTATCATTATTGAAAAAAACAAAAACCCAACCATTTCATCCCATACAATGTTTGGATGATCGGTAATCTCAAAACCACGACCAGTGATGTCGCAAATGATCACTCCAAAAATAAAAAGAACACATGTTGTAATGCTATGGATCAGTGGAGAAAGTTGACATAAAAAAATAAAGGGCAACACCTAGTATCGTACCACATGTACCTGGCATCCAAGGTATTGTTCCAACTCCAAACCCACAAGATGTAAATTTTATTATTTGAATGATGCGAGAAATCCATATTTTTTTTTTATTAATCATAACGTTTTACTAATCTAGAGTTTTATTGGTCGTGTAATTGTTAACAATAACGCTACTCTGTTCTAAAAATCGAACATTGAAGAAAGCAGATTTTTAAAGCATGTTCCTAATTAAAATAAAACAAAGACACGAATTGGTAAATTATATCAATTGTATAAAAGAGAATCTATATGCAAACGGGATTAAGAGGCGATTTAAAGTTTTCTAAACAGAGGTCGTAAAAATTTTTGGAATAGTAAAAACAATCAACTTTTGACAACAGTATTCCTCTCAAAATTTCATTAATGCTTTTAAAATGTTATGAAATTTTACATTAGCCTTGATAGCGATTATATTTTTTAATTGGTTTGGCGTTTCTTTCTATAAAATTAATAATCATACCAGCGATATCTTGTCGAGTAATGGTTTCTATTCCACGCAGGCCTGGGGATGCATTTACTTCAAGTACTAATGGACCACGTTTTGACCGTAACAAATCAACTCCAGCTACATTGAGCCCCATAGCTTTGACAGCATTAATAGCAATTTCTCTTTCTTTCGGAGTAATTTTTATTAATTTTATCGTTCCTCCTCGGTGAACGTTTGATCTAAAATCGCCGGACTGTGCTTCTCTTTGCATAGCTGCAACTACTTTATTATTAATAACAAAACAACGTACGTCTCGTCCTTGAGTTTCTTCAATAAACTCCTGAATAATAATGTTTACTTTTAATCCTAAGAAAGCTTGTATTACACTTTCTGCTGCTTTTTTAGTTTCAGCTAACACTACACCAATTCCTTGTGTACCTTCAATAAGTTTAATTATTAAAGGTGGACCTCCTACCATTTGAATAAGGTCATCAATGTCATCAGGAGAATGGGCAAAGCCGGTAATAGGTAGATCAATTCCTTTTCTAGAAAGAAATTGGAGTGAACGAAATTTATCTCTGGATCGAGTAATAGCTATCGAAGAATTGAGACAGAAAATACCCATCATTTCAAATTGGCGAACTACAGCTGTTCCATAAAAAGTAACAGAAGAACCAATACGGGGAATAATAGCGTCATAGGCAGCTAATTTTTTTCCCATGTAGTGAATAGTAGGTTTTTCGTGGATTAAACTCATGTAACAACGCAATGTATTAATGATCTTAACTTGATGTCCTCTTGACCAGGCCGCTTCTTTTAAGCGCTGTGTAGAATATAGTTTCTTCTTAGTGGATAATATTATAATTTTCACTGCACTTCGCCCTTTTGACTTGCTAAAAATGATTGATTAGGATTGATAATGGTATTTTGCAGAGCTGATCGTCCTAGTAACATTCGAAAACCCATTTTATCGCGATTAGTAAGTGTAATTTCTATAGGCCAACATCTATTACCTAGAATGATGTTTGTTTTAATGGTATAGCGAAGTTCTTTATGTCCGCTAGAATTAGTTATAAGTTTTTGTCCTAAAATATCATCTGTCTTACAAGAAATTACAACTTGATTGTTTTTTTCTACAGGAAACAATTGAAAATGCAAGTAGTTGTTTTTTCCCTCTTTAATTATATTTATAGAAGAAGCGTGTAGAGCTGAAGTCTTGGCACCAGTATCAATCTTAGCTTTTATATGATTCACTCCAAGATCGGGAAGAGTAAGCCATTCACGCCAACCAATAATTATTAAGGATGTGTTCAAAAATCACTCATTTAATCATAAAAAATTATCTAATCATAAAATAAAATATAGAACAATAGAATATAAGAAACATAATTGCATTGTTATAGATGCTATCTGTATTATTAAATGATAGTATATAACTAAGTGGTTTCCTTTAGGTAGATAATAAATAACAGGGCCCATAGCTCAGTTTGGTTAGAGCAATCGACTCATAATCGACAGGCCCCAGGTTCGAATCCTGGTGGGCCCAATAATGTCATCTTTTTAAAAAAGGTTGTCTTTCATATTTTGAATTCGTCTCTTAGTTACTCGAAGTGTTTGTAGTGTTTCAAAAAAACGTGGTTTGCAAGTGTACAAGCTGATAGAACAACTGCTCTATAACTATTACTTTTTTTAAAGCAATAATATTTTTAATTAAGTGTAGAAAATGTAGATACTATTCTTCGGTTTCAAGAAAACTATATAATTTTTCAGCACGGCTGGGATGACGTAATTTGCGTAATGCTTTTGCTTCGATTTGTCGTATTCGTTCTCGAGTTACGTCAAACTGTTTACCTACTTCTTCTAAAGTATGATCAGTATTCATATCAATCCCAAAACGCATGTGCAAAACTTTGGATTCACGTGGTGTTAAAGTAGACAAAATATCTCGAATTGCTTCTATTAAGCTAGCTGAAGTTGCAAAATCGATAGGTGATTCTATGTTTGCATCTTCAATAAAATCACTAAGATTAGAATCTTCATCTTCACCAATTGGTGTTTCCATAGAAATAGGTTCTTTAGCGATTTTTAGTACTTTTCTCACTTTTTCTTCTGACATATCCATATGACGACCTAATTCTTCTGGAGTAGCTTCTATACCAGTTTCTTGAAAAATTTGCCGACTAATGCGATTAAGTTTATTTATAGTTTCAATCATATGCACAGGAATACGAATAGTACGCGCCTGATCGGCAATCGATCGAGTAATTGCTTGTCTAATCCACCAAGTGGCATAGGTTGAAAATTTATAGCCTCTGCGATATTCAAATTTATCTACAGCCTTCATTAAACCAATGTTTCCTTCTTGAATTAGATCAAGAAATTGTAATCCGCGATTAGTGTATTTTTTTGCTATAGAAATCACTAATCGTAGGTTAGCTTCGATCATTTCTTTTTTTGCGCGTCGTGATTTAGCTTCTCCAATCGCAATACGACGGTTGATTTCTTTAATTTCCTGAATAGTTAAATTACTTTTTTTTTCTAATTGTGCTAAGTTTTGCTGAGCGCGATAGACATCTCTACTATAGAATTCTAATTGTTTGCTTTGTTGCTGATTTTCTTTCTTATATTTTTCTAACCAACTCATATTGGTTTCATTATAAGGAAAAGAAGCTATAAATTTTTTTCGTGATGTATTTGCTTTTATTACACAATAATTCATGATTAACCGTTCGTAGTGATGCACTTCTTTTAATAGATAACGAAGTCGCCCAGTGAGTTGATTAAACTGTCGCATAGAAAGCTTAAAAGTAGAAAAGTACTCTGCTAAGTTCTTTTGATTCTTCAGAGTAATTGGTGCTGTCTTGCCGTAGCTTTTAATTGCTTGTAAGTAACGATCATATAGTATTTTTAGCTCTTCTATATGCTTTTGTGTTACTATTGGATCCGGTCCGTTGTCACCGACAAACTCATCTGAAACAGCACTATCTTCGATACCACTGACTCTTTCGTACATAGAAATATCACCTTCTTTAGAAGTCTCAAAGAGAGGAAATAGTTTTTCTTCATCAAAGAAATCAATAAGTAAATCGCTTAGGCGACCTTCAGAAGTTATTATACTTTCGTATTCCCTAATAAAACTTTCAATGAGTTTAGGGTATTGAACCATAGCTCCCATCACCTGACGAATTCCACTTTCTATTTTTTTAGCAATGACAATTTCACCTTCACGTGTTAATAATTCCACACTACCCATCTCTCGCATATACATGCGCACGGGATCCGTAGTTCTTGTTTCTGTTGCTAATACTTCTGCTACGTCTTCTTCATCATCCGATTGAGAATCGTCTTCTAGAAGCATAGAATCTGCGTCAGGGGGAATTTCGAACACCTTTATGCCCATTTCAGTAAGCCGACTAATAATTCCTTCCATTTGCGCAGGATCGGTATAATCGTTCGGGAGAAGGTTGATAAGATCTTCGTGAACTAAATATCTTTTATTTTTAGCTTCATCTAATAAAGCATTGAAACCTGAGTGTTGTATTTCAGAGATGTTTTCTTCCAATTGAGCAGCAGTTGATAAAGTAAAAGACATTCCGTCTTTAACTCCCCATGTTTGTATAGAAGAACTTAGATTTTTTATTGCTTTTTCTTCTTTAAATTTTTTCATTATCCCGACTTTTTTAATTTTTTCTTTATTTTTCATGTTTTGCATACTTATCTTGTCTTTTTTCAAAGCATTTTTCCTATGATATATTGTTGGTATTTATTACTTGATGATTTTTAGTTTTGGTATTACCAAAGTTAGCAGCTTAATTAGTGTATCATCTTAATATAGAAAGATTGCACTTCTTTTAAGAATAACTGCACAATCTGATTAAGTGAACAACAATCTATTTCTGTCATACGTTATAAGGTCAGTTAATTATTTCTTCAAGCTCTTGCTTCTTTAAAAGCTGCAATGTTTTTTCTTTTTCTATTTGATTTTTGAGCCGTTGAATGGCATCTTGAAGTTCAACAGCTAAATTATCGATTGATAAACGAGATCCTTCGAACAAACGACGTCCAACTAAATCCGCGATTAATTGACGTTCTTGAGAATTAATCCATAAGCCGAGTAATTCAGCAGTTGATTTGATTTGTTTTTCTTTCAAAAATTTAATAACTTTAACAAGCAATTGCGTATCTGGTCCATTACTAATGGCGTCAACATCCTTCAAAGCTAGATTAACTAGTGACGGTGTTTGAGCTAAAATAGATATCGCATGATGAGCTAAAGAAAGTATTTGAGAAAATAAACGATAATATCTAGTTTCTTTCTTTGAATTATCTTCGACAAGCGAATAAATTTCACTGAGTTCAATCGATAAATATTTGGCGAGTTTATCAATAAGAAGTTGATAAAATAAGCCTTTCGGCATTTTGCTAAGGTGTTCCAGAGCCTTTTTAGCAAAATGAATTTTATTAGCGATAGAATATAATGGAATTTCTCTTTTTAGAAGATCAAAGAATACATCACTCAAAGATAGGGCTGCTTTTATTCTTTCCTCAAAGGCATGTTTACCTATCTTTCGAATTAAGCTATCAGGATCTTCTCCTTCAGGTAAAAACAGGAAGCGAATGTCGATACCATTGTGCATTAATGGTAGACTTTCTGTGATGGCTTGCCAAATAGCTTTTCGTCCAGCGCTGTCGCCGTCAAAACAATAAATGATTTCATTGGTGTATTTGAGTAACTTTTTTAAATGTTTAGCATTAGTGGACGTACCTAGTATGGCAACAGCATAAGTAATTTGATGTTGATGCAGTGCAATAACATCCATGTAGCCTTCTACAATTAAAAATTTTGGTAGATTAGTCTGTTTCTTATTGGCTTCGTATAATCCATACAATTCATTACTTTTATGAAAGATTGGAGTTTCCGGTGAATTCATATATTTAGGCTGATCGTGTCTGCTTATGGCTCGTCCTCCAAAAGCAATGACACGACCTTTAATATCACGAATAGGAAAGATGATACGATGACGGAAACGATCGAAGTAAAAATGATTTTTCTTAATAAGTAGTCCATTTATAATAAGTTGATTTTTAACTGTAGGATGTTCGGCAAATGTCTTTAAATTCTCCCAACTTAAAGGTGCATATCCAAGAGCAAATTGTTTGGCGATCTGGCCTGTAAGTTTGCGTGTTTTTAAATAGTTAATGGCAATAGGCGAACGTTTTAATTGCTGTCGATAATAACGGGCAATTTTTGACAAAAGATCAGAAAAATTTTTCAGTTCAAATGATACCGATGGATGGATTGTTATTGGAACCTTGAGGCCAATTTTAGAAGATAACTCTTTGATAATTTCGATAAATTCAGTGCGATCAAACATCATTAAAAAATTAATAGCATTTCCACTCGCTCCACACCCAAAACAATAATAAAATTGTTTTGTAGGACTAACAGTAAAAGATGGTGTTTTTTCATTATGAAAAGGGCAGAGTCCTAAATAATTAGGACCTTTTTTTTTTAAATTTACGCGTGACTGAATTAACTCCACAATGTCAACACAGGATAATAAATCTTGAATAAAAGATTGTGGGACATGTCGCATAATACTTTTTTCTAGATCTAATTATATTAAAAATCATTTTCTATGGGAAAGTTTTAACACAACACAATGGGAAAGTGCAAACGGATGTTTTCAATAACAAGGAAAAGAAAAATTTATATTCGTAAGGATTTATTATCTATATTATGAGATCTTTTTATTATTTTTATCACTGTGTCATTATAAATCAATATTATTACGACCACATCAGGTGTCGCGTTCTTTCACGTTCCATTGCCTCTCTTTCTTTTTGCATTTTCTTTATGTAAAGTTTAACAGCAGCGGCCCGTTTTCGTTTTCTTTTACTCGTTGGTTTCTCGTAGTATTCAATTTGACGTAACTTACTAAGAATTCCAGCTTTTTCGCACGCTCGCTTAAAACGTCGCATAGCGACGTCGAAAGCACTGTTTTCAGGTACCGTTATCATCGGCATTTTCTATAATCCTCAAAACCGCTCATGATAATAGATTTTAAAAAAGAATACAATCTCGGATTGTTCTAGAATTTTTTTAAGTTCGAATAAAGCGGATGAAATGAGAGGACTGGTAAACATCATGCGAATTAAATCTAAAATTGGAGAACATAGAAGCTATTAAAGATCTCTGTGGTATTATTCATAGATAATATTTTCATGTTAAAAAAGGAAAGGACGATTACAGTATTATAAATATATCTTCTAGTCAAAAGACCTATATATCGGAGTAGTTTTTTATAAAAGATTTTAGCTATATCAATCTGTAAATAACTTTGATTTAAGAAGAGAACGCTTCGTGTTTTATCTTATTTTCTTTTATACTTTTTGGCCCTGTGGTATACCGATGAATAAAATAGGTTAAGGAGAAATGGCGGTGGAGTGGCAATAAAAAATTCCTCGTAATGAAAAAATTAGTTGCTCCGTGAATTTTAAAACTATTATGTTGTTGAAAATAATTTGAAATACCAAATTCTGCATAAATCTCCTAAAATAGTATCTAAAGGTAGTATTATTCTCTTTATTTCTGCTGTTTTGGCTTTAATACTTGATAATACATCATGGTGTGTTTATTACGAAACCCTATTTAATTCACCATTAAGCGTTCAGCTAGGTGCACTACAATTATCCAGGTCTTTACTATTTTGGATTAACAGTGGATTAATGACTGTTTATTTCTTACTAATAGGGTTAGAAATTAAACGAGAGATATTATATGGAAAGCTTAAGAGCTTTTCAAAAGTGTTTTTACCTGTAATAGCAGGACTTGGAGGAATACTTGTTCCTATTATAATCTACATTGCTTTTAACTGGAAAAATACCCTCTCTTTAAGAGGATGGGCGATTCCTACTGCCACTGATATTGCATTTTCATTAGGTATGTTATCTTTGGCAGGTAATCGTTTGCCTATCAACTTAAAAATATTTTTAACGACATTAGCAGTTTTTGATGACATTGGTTCAATTTTTATTATTGCCATTTTTTATACGCATCATTTTTCTTTAATTTTCTTGCTAAGCGCAGGATGTTTTTTAGGGTTATTGATTTTACTAAATCGATTACATGTGACAATGACTACAATTTATATCCTAGTTGGTATTATATTATGGATTTGTGTTTTAGAATCTGGAATTCACGCTACTTTAGTGGGTATTATTGTAGCTTTTACAATCCCGGTTTGTAATCGGAAAGATCGTCAAGTTTCTTCATTACATAATTTAGAGCGAGTATTACAACCATGGGTAACGTTTGGAGTATTACCAATATTTGCTTTTGCAAATTCCGGCATTTCTCTTACACGCATAGGATTAGAAAGTTTATTTAGTCCTATTACATTAGGCATTGCCTTAGGTTTATTTCTTGGAAAACAAATTGGAATTTGTTTGGCTTATTCGCTTGGAATTAAAGCTTTCAGTTGGATTCAACCTATATCATTATTCCATAAAAAAGATAACATTGATTGGCGTTTTCTCTATGGAACAAGCGTAATAGCAGGTATGGGATTTACCATGAGCTTACTCATTAGTACTATAGCATTTGGTGACATTGGGCAAAGTTACTCCAGCATGGCACGATTAGGGGTTATTATTGGTTCTTCATTGTCCGGGATATTTGGTTATTTAATTTTAAGCCTTTCTTCTTATCGTGAATATTCCTCTTTTAAGAAATTAGAAAGTTAATTAATGGATGAAATATTCTATAAGATAAAGTTATTTTCGTATTTTTTATAAAAAATTAAGACGATTATTAATCTTATTTGTTAACATGAGATACTCAAATTACATATTTTTTTGCGTAATGCAGTTAAAAGATTAAAAATCAAAATATTTAAAATATTTAATCAATCTTTAATAGAAAGAGTTGTTTGAGAAGAGTGAGAAGGGAAGGATACGGATAATTTATTAAAATGATGGTAAGCTTTTTCTGTAGCCATACGGCCTCTAGGTGTACGAAAGATGAGGCCTTCTTGAATTAAATAGGGTTCAACAACGTCTTCTATAGTTTCTCGTTCTTCACAAATAGCTGTCGCAAGATTTGCGATTCCAACTGGACCACCTTGAAATTTTTCAATAATGAAATACAGCAATTTTTGATCAATCAAATCTAAGCCAAGAGCATCAACATTTAATAAATTGAGAGCTTTTTTAGCAATATTTTCAGTGATAACTGTAGAAGATTGAACTTCTGCAAAGTCACGCACTCGACGAAGCAATCGATTTGCAATACGAGGAGTACCTTTCGAGCGACAAGCAATTTCTTTAGCACCATTTTCTTCTATAGATGCTCCTAACATTTTAGCTGATCTTTTTACGATACGCACTAAATCATTAGTGCAGTAAAATTCCAGACGCTGTACAATCCCAAAGCGATCACGCAAAGGAGAAGTTAATAATCCAACACGGGTAGTAGCACCAACTAAAGTAAAAGGTGGTAAATCTAATTTTATTGAACGAGCCGAAGGTCCTTCACCAATGATAATATCCAATTGAAAATCTTCTAGAGCGGGGTATAGTATTTCTTCAATGGTTGGATTTAACCGATGAATTTCATCAATGAATAATACATCGTGTGGTTCAAGGTTTGTAAGTAGAGCAGCTAAATCACCTGCTTTTTCTAGTACTGGTCCTGAAGTTTGTTTCAAACTTGCCTGCATTTCACGAGCAATAATATGTGCTAATGTTGTTTTTCCCAATCCAGGTGGCCCAAAAATTAAAACATGATCTAATGTTTCTTTTCGTTTAATTGCTGCGCGAATAAAAATATCCATCTGTTTTTGTACAGATGTTTGCCCTATATATTCACTTAATCTACGTGGACGGGAGACGAAATTTTCTACCGTATTTACGCTCTCAACTTGATTGATCATATAGTATTTATGCAATAAACTTCATTTTGCATTATCAGAATTATATTTTAATGCTTGACGAATCAAATCTTCACGAGTCGATCCAGATTTCTGCACAGCTTCTATGGAGCGTTGAGCTTCTTTTGGTTTATAGCCCAATGCAATTAAAGCACCGACAGCATCTTGAGCTATTTGAGTAAATGACGCATTGGTTATACTAGACGAAATAGCATCTGACTGCCAGCTTTTTAAAACACTTTTTGTTTCAATTAGTAAACGTTCTGCTATTTTTTGACTAATTCCTGGAATATTTCCCAATTGTTGGGTATTTTTATCGATAACACAACGCAAAAGTTCATTTACACTCATATTAGATAAAATTGTTAGTGCTAATTTAGGTCCAATACCGTTTACTTTAATTAATACACGAAACAGATGACGATCATTTGCATTGTGAAATCCGTACAGAATATGCGCGTCTTTTCGCACAATAAAGTGAGTATGGAGAATTATTTCCTGACCTATATTAGGAAGGCGTTTCAATGTTGAAGAAGGGACTATAACTTCATAACCTATTCCTCCACTTACTTCAAGTAATAAGTGATATGGAGTTTTTTCAAGAATTTTTCCACGAAGTTGTCCAATCATTTTCATTATCCTATTTATTCTTAATTATACTCAGAAAACTCACTTTAATTAAATAATCTAAAAATTAATCAAAGAGAAATTCTTACGTACCAACGTCTTGCCTAAAAGGAACATTGATTGCATGACAAATGGCAATTGCCAACGCGTCAGCTGCATCTGTCTTTGGTGTTTTTTCTAATTTTAGAAGTATTTGCACCATATATTGTACTTGTGTTTTTGTAGCTGCCCCATAACCTACAACAGCTTTTTTAATTTGACGAGCACTGTATTCAGCTACAGGGAGAGTATAAACGGCTGCTGTGGCTGATAACGCAACCCCACGAGCTTCTCCTAATTGTAGAGCTGACTTATGATTTTGAAAAGTGAATATCGCTTCTATAGCAGCTTCATTAGGTTGATAGGTAGCAATAATATTACGTAATCTTTCTTCAATTTGGTAAAGTCTACTGTTTAACGATTTAGATTGAGGTGCGATTTGCCCAGATATTATGCAGCTCTGTTGAGAATTTTGAGACCATATAACTCCGTAACCAGTAATACGTGATCCTGGATCAATACCGATTATGATTCGTTTTTTATTTGGCATCTTTTCATCTAATCCATCTTTATTTAATTTCAATAATTAACACGCTGTGTTTCATCTTCTAATAAAGAAACCTGATCAACGATCATATATCGCGAATTAACAGAGTTGTTAATTTGTCAATTAGGCGACGTGTTTTATTTGAATTAATAATTAAGTGTTTTTCAATCCTAGATTTTAATATCTTTCTGAGTTTTTACTAAGTTTAATTGCTTTTTTTATTTTGCTTTTAGTCCTAAAATTTCTAACTGCTGCATTGTAACGAGAGAAGGAGCATTTGTTACAGGACAATGCGCTGTCTGAGTTTTTGGAAAAGCAATGACATCACGAATAGAAGCAGAGCCGGTCATAATAGCTATTAATCTGTCTAATCCAATGGCAATTCCCCCGATAGGGGGACATCCAAATTGTAATGCCATTAGCAAATGTCCAAATTGTATTTTTGCTATTTCTTTTGAAATACCTAGGATTTTCAATACCGCATATTGCATATCTATATTGTTAATGCGTATTGAGCCCCCGCCTATTTCGTTCCCATTTAGTACTATATCGTAAGCCCGTGAGAGCGATGTTTCGGGATTATTAATAATTTTGATTGGATCAACGTCTTTTGGAGCTGTGAATAAATGATGTAACGCTCGCCAACTTTCGGAATTCGTATATTCAAACATTGGAAAATCTACTATCCATAGTGGTTTCCATGTCCCTAAATGTAAATGATAATCTGTACATAGTCGCTCACGTAAAGCATTTAATGAGGTGTTGACTATTTTTTCTTCGACGTCAGCACAAAGAACAATTAAGTCGCCATTTTTTGCTTGTGTGCGAAGTAAAAGTTCAGAAACTATTTTATCTGACAAGAATCTTAGAATAGGTGACTGGAGTTCTTTGCAATCTCGAGTGATATTTTTAACCTTAATATAAGTTAGCCCTGCAGCACCATAAGCAGTATTTATAAATTTCGTATAATCGTTAATAGCTTTTCTCGTCATTAATGATGTTCCTTTTGGTAACACAAGAGCTACTACACGTCCACGTAAACTATTAGCTGGTTCTTTTAAAAATTTGTATTCAACGGTTTTCATTAGGTCTTTAATATCGATAAATCTTAAAGGATTGCGAAGATCAGGTTTGTCCGTGCCATAATATTTCATTGCTTCTGCATAAGTCATTCGCGGAAAAGGATTAGGTAAATTCACTCCTAAAAATTTGGAAAATAAATAACAAATTAGTTCTTCTATTAGATCCTGTATACCTTTCTCTTCTACAAAAGCCATTTCTAAGTCAAGCTGAGTAAACTCCGGTTGTCGGTCAGTTCGTAGATCTTCGTCTCGAAAGCAGCGGGCAATTTGATAATACCGATCAAAACCTGCAATCATCAACATTTCTTTGAAGATTTGTGGAGATTGAGGTAACGCAAAAAAATGATTGTGATGAGCGCGACTAGGAACAAGATAATCACGCGCGCCCTCTGGCATAGATCTTGTCAACATAGGGGTTTCTATATCTAAAAATCCACGCTCATCTAAAAAATGACGAATTTCTCGAATAATATAAGAACGCATTTTAAGGCGATAAGCCATGTCAGACCGACGCAAGTCAAGATAGCGATATTTTAATCTTATTTCTTCATTTATTACTTCTCGACTTTCGTAAATGTTAAAAGGTAAAGGTTGAGACTTATTTAATAAAATTATGCGTGTTGCTAATATCTCAATTTTACCAGAAATTATTTTTTGATTGGACGTTCCTGTTGGTCGTTGTCGAACTACTCCTTTAACACTAATAACATATTCGTTACGTAAATCTTCTGCAATATGAAAAACTGATGGTTTATTTGGCTCACAAACAATTTGCACCAGTCCTTCGGAGTCACGCAAGTCAATAAAAATTAATTGCCCATGATCCCGACGGCGATGTATCCAACCTGCAAGAATGACGGTTTGACCAATCAATTCTAAATTGATATTATTGGTATAATGCGTACGCACAACTCTCCTGCATTAACGCGAATTTTAGCTTCTTTAGTAGTTTCTATACTGAGCAATACGAAGAACAATATATTGTCAAATGCAATTCATTAATATACTTTCCTATGTTTCTTGGAAATTCATAAAATCATTTACCAGTTTATTAAGAAAATTTTGACAATTTAACATTGTGATGTATCTATATAAAAGATGTGTTGTCATTCGTCCCATCTTAACGTTCCCCCAGTTTGATATTCAGTTACACGAGTTTCAAAAAAATTTTTTTCTTTTTTAAGATCTGCCATTTCACTCATCCATGGAAAAGTATTTTTAGCATTGCGAAATTGTTCTGGTAATCCAATTTGAGTAAAACGGTGGTTGGCAATATATTGAAGATAGTCCCTAAACATTTCAGAGTTTAGTCCTAAAATGCCTCGTGGCATAGTATCTTTAGCATATTGATATTCAAGATTTACTCCTTCAAGAATCATTGTAATAATCTCTTCTTGAAAATCTTTTGTCCATAAATGCGGATTTTCAATTTTAATTTGATTAATTATATCAACTCCAAAATTCACATGCATTGATTCATCGCGCAAAATGTATTGAAATTGTTCCAAAGTACCAGTCATTTTACCACTGCGTCCTATTGCCAAAATTTGGGTAAAACCTACGTAGAAAAACAATCCTTCAAAAACTACGTAGAACGCAATTAAATCCCTCATCAAACGACGGTCGTTTTTTAGAGTACCAGTTTTAAAATTTGGATCTGAAAGACTTTTCGTAAAAGGTAAAGCCCATGCAGATTTCTTAGATACTGCCGGTAATTCCCGATACATATTAAAAATTTCAGACTCATCTAGTCCTAAGCTTTCAATAATGTGTTGGTAAGCATGTGTATGTAATGCTTCTTCAAACGCTTGACGCAACAGATATTGACGACATTCAGGATTGGTGATATGCCGATATATTGCTAATACCAAGTTGTTAGCTACTAAAGAATCTGCAGTTGAGAAGAATCCAAGACTTCGTTTTACAATCATACGTTCGTCTGTAGTTAACCCGTTATAATCTTTCCACAAAGCGATATCTGCTGTCATATTGATTTCATTTGGCATCCAGTGATTAGCACAACTAGATAAATATTTTTGCCATGCCCATTTGTATTTAAATGGAACTAATTGATTAAGGTCAGCGCAGCAATTTATAATTTTTTTATCATCTACTTGGATACGCGCCGCTCCTATTGCGATTTGTTCTAATCCTATTTTCTTATCATAAGAAGTAGTGTTTTTAGATACCTCAATATCATCCTCACCTTTTGTATTGTTGTATTCTTTTTTAAAAGAAGAAGATTGCTTATTCTTCATTAGTTTTTTAGTATCATCGTTTATCAAAGTATTTCGATTATGACAGTCGTTCCAGTTTGGAGAACTATTTGTTTCCTGGCGGTTTGACATACCTGCTTCCACTCCTTAATTTGAATTTCAATCACTCTAGAAAAGAGATTCTAGTCGTTCATTGTCTTTTACTCAAATTTTTTTCGATTTACGGTAATTGTGAGTAAGATTTTTCATTGTCATTGGCACGCTTCACAATCAGTGTTTTCAATGTTTTCAATTACGCACATATGCGAAGTAGATTGATTAATTACTGCATTTAAGGTTGCATCACGAATAGTTGCTTTTTCTGTTCCAGTAGCTCCTATACTTCGTAAATAATAAGTTGTTTTCAATCCATGTAACCAAGCCATACGATACAGAGTATCGAGTTTTTTTCCAGATGGTTCTGTTATGTATAAGTTGAACGACTGTGCTTGATCAATCCATTTTTGCCTTCTTGAGGCCGCTCCTATCAACCATCGTGATTCCACTTCAAATGCAGTTGCGTACAATCTCTTGAGATCTTGAGGAATGCGATGTATTTGTTGTATACTGCCATTGTAGTGCTTGAGATCATGTACCATAGTATCATCCCATAAATCATGGTTTTTTAGTGATGCGACTAAATAAGGATTTATTATTGTAAATTCACCAGATAAGTTGGACTTAACAAATAAATTTTGGTAGGTAGGCTCGATAGATTGAGAAATACCGCAAATGTTAGAGATCGTTGCTGTTGGTGCAATTGCCATAACGTTAGAATTACGTAATCCATAAATTTTAACCTGCTGGCGCAACTTATCCCAGTTTAAAGTTTGTTGAACATTCTGTTTTAGATATTTACCACGATTCTTTTTTAATAATTGAATAGAGTCGATTGGAAGAACACCACGGCTCCATAAGGAGCCTTTAAAAGTTTCGTAAACACCACGCTCTTTAGCTAATTCCATTGAAGCCTTGATAGCATAATAGCTAATTACCTCCATACTGTAATCTGAAAATTGTATAGCTTTTTTAGAAGCATAGGGAACTTTTTGTATATATAAGGCATCTTGAAACCCCATCAAACCTAAGCCTATTGGTCTGTGTTTAAGGTTAGCCTTACGCGCTTGTGGTACACTATAGTAGTTAATATCGATAACATTATCGAGCATTCTAATTGCTGTCTTGATTGTATCTCTTATTTTTTTGATGTCTAATTTACCTTCTTTCATGTGATTAACGAGATTAATACTGCCTAAGTTACAAACAGCGATTTCCTTTTCTGAAGTGTTTAAGGTGATTTCTGTACACAAGTTAGAACTGTGAATAACGCCAACATGCTGCTGAGGAGATCGTAAGTTGCAAGCGTCTTTAAATGTTATCCATGGATGCCCGGTTTCAAATAACATACTAAGGATTTTTCTCCATAGAACAACAGCTGAAACAGTTCTTCCGTGAATCTTGCCTTTACGAACTGCATTCTCATATGAAACATATGCTTTCTCAAAAGCGAAACCAAATTTATCATGTAAATCTGGCACTTCATTGGGAGAAAATAAAGTCCAAAATTTATTTTCAAACACTCGTTTCATAAATAAATCCGGAATCCAATTAGCGGTATTCATATCATGGGTACGACGTCTGTCGTCACCTGTATTTTTACGTAGGTCTAAAAATTCTTCAATATCCATATGCCAAGTTTCCAAATAAGCACAAACAGCACCTTTGCGTTTTCCCCCTTGATTCACTGCGATAGCAGTGGCATCAGCTACGTTTAGAAACGGTACAATTCCTAAGGATTTTCCATTAGTGCCTTTAATATGAGCGCCCATTGCACGTACTTGAGACCAATCATTTCCTAAGCCTCCTGCATACTTGGACAACAACGCATTGTCCTTAAATGCATTATAGATGCCTTCTAAATTGTCCGGTATTGTAGTTAAAAAACAACTAGATAGCTGAGGAAACAGCGTACCAGAATTGAATAATGTTGGCGTTGAACTCATAAAATCAAAAGAGGAAAGGACTTTGTAAAATTCAATGGCTCGCCTAGTGTGTTCTTTTTTTTCTGATTGAGCTAATCCCATTGCTACGCGCATGAAAAAAACTTGAGGGAGTTCTATGCGTGTTTGATGGTGATGAATTAAATAGCGGTCGTATAAAGTTTGTATACTTAAATAGGTAAATTTTTTGTCGCTTTGTGGCTGTAAAGTTTTTGCTAGTTTGTCTAAATTAAAATTATTTAACTTAGGATCTAAATGTTCTTCTGCAATTCCTTTTTTTATAAAAGCCTTAAAGGCTGTTGGATAATATTCAGTAATTTCTTCGTACACTAGATTATGATTTATATCTAGACCATTTAGCGCTTCGTTATAAAGATGATGCAAGAGTAAGCGAGCAGCAACGTAAGTATAATTTGGCTCGCTTTCTACTAGAGTACGAGCAGTCATTACCAATGCTCTATAAATGTCTCTATGGGTAATACCATCAAATAAATTGTTTTTTGTTTGCAATAAGATTTTGTTAGCGTCTACATCTTTGAGATTATTGCAAGCTAAGTAGACAATACGAGTTAGCCATAAATTATCCAGCGGGACGCTGGTGCCATCTTCTAGCGTCACACAAATGTTTTTTTTCCTATCCCTGACGTTATTATGCGTTTTTTGCCTTTCTCTTTTTTCATGATTTTCTTTTCTGTGTAAAGCATAAGAACGAGCAACTTTGTGCAGCCCAGCGCATGCTAATGTAAGTTCTACTTGATCTCGAATAGATTCAACGTGAACGGCACCACTAGATGACCAACGCCTGTGCAACAAATTGGTAATTTGATTGGTAAGTTGAGTAATGGCTTTTTGAGCTTGATTAGATTTTTTGGTTTTTTCTCCTTCTATAGTCAGAAAAGCTTTTTTCATTGTTACAATGACACGATTAATGTTATACCGTACTACATTTCCATTTCGTTTAATCACGTACAATGGATTAAGAATTTTACTTGATGAAATAGTAGACAGAGGGCCAATAGATAATTGGTTATTTTGTTTTATGTTTATCTCCATTGAGATCTCCTAGGTACGTAAAAATTATTATGTAGCATCACTTTATCTTGGATAATTTCAACAAAATTAGTACTTTCTCAAGCCTACAATATATAGATTTTTTTCTCCAATTACACACAAGATAGTGTGTTTTAATATGAATTTCAAGTGGAGACACATTCAGTGTGTTTGTATTATCAATAACAGTTCTCTCGCGGATTTATAGACGAATATTAGTAGGATAAAACCTGTAGAATCGTAGTTTAGATTGAAAATTAATGATATATATGAAAGAAGAGAGAAACATTGTGTGGATATAAAATAGTAAGATAACAGTAAAACAGAAATTTTAATAATTTCCTAAATTTTCTCTACATAAGATGTTTCATACGAGGAGGTTGTTTCTGGTATTAAAGAGTAATGTTGTGAATCGTGTTCGTAGTTTCATGAAGTGATCTCTATAACTTGGACGATCATTGATTAGTTACTTATCGTTTGAACGATCTTTTATATGTGTTATTACTTTAACAACTTAAATTTTTAATGCAATTTAGCAATTTTTTGAATTTGTTGCGATCATGATGTTGAAAATTCTTCGTCATATTACTCAAGAAGTAAATGCCGCCCCAAATTTAGAAGAGGCGTTAACGCTTGTGGTTAAAAGATTGTGTGAAGTTTTACCAGCTGATGCTTGCAGTATTTTTATTTGTGATGATACATACGGAGAATACGTTTTAATAGCTACTCAAGGTTTGAATATCAGACAAGTAGGCAAGGTTCGTCTCAAATTTGGAGAAGGATTAACTGGATTGATTGGTGAGCGAGAAGAACCTATTAATTTGGCAGATGCATCTCTTCATCCAGATTTTAAACGTCATCCAGAATTGCATGAAGAAAGATATCATGGATTTTTAGGAATTCCTATTATTGAACAAGGGGAACTACTGGGTGTACTGATAGTCCAGAAATGGGAGAGTTATCCTTTTGCTGAAGAAGAAGAAGCATTGTGTGTTACTATTGCTATTCATTTAGCTTCCGAAATGGCTCATGCTAGAGCTAAGGGAGAGTTAGAAAAACTAGAAGCTCAGCAAAAGAAACGTCGAAAAAAAACAACAGAAGCAGTTTTATTTGGTATACCTAGCTCTTCAGGAGTGGCTATTGGAACTGCCATAATTATTTATCCACAAGCAGATTTAGATGCAGTACCTGATCAAGAAATTGAAGATATAAAAACAGAAATTTCTGATTTTAAAACCGCTCTTTCTTCAGCTCGTGATGAAATTTATCGACTACAAATACGAGCCAAAAGCTCTCTTAGTGTAGGTGAGCATATACTATTTGATGCTTATCTTCGATTATTGGATAGTCGTACTTTTATGAATGAAGTTATTGCTCATATTAAAGAAGGGCAATGGGCACAAGGATCACTGAAACGAGTTATTAAAAGGTATGTTCTTCATTTTGAATCTTTAGAAGATCCGTATCTGCGAGAGCGCGCCACAGATTTTCGAGATTTGGGGCGCAGAGTACTAAGTCATTTACAATTTAAAAAAAAAGAAGCACTGGAATATCCAAAAAACACTATTTTAGTAAGTGACGAAGTAACACCTACTTCTCTGATGGAAATCCCTTGTGATCATCTAAAAGGCGTAATATCAGGAACTGGTTCGAGTAATTCTCATGTGGCTATTTTAGCACGTGCTCTTGGACTTCCAGCGGTGATGGGAGTACATGGACCGTTGTTTAAATTATCTTTACAAGAACTTATTGTAGATGGCTATAACGGTCAAATTTATTTATCGCCTTCATCTGTAATTAAAAAAGAATTTAAAACATTAGTGCATGAGGAACAACAACTTGATGAAGAATTAAAATCATTACGAGATTTGCCAGCTAAAACGACTGATGGGCATGCATTGGCGCTTTACGTCAACACAGGTTTGGCTATTGATGGAGGTTTTTCATTAAATGTTGGTTCTGAGGGTGTAGGATTATATCGTACCGAAATGCCCTTTATGATCCACGATCGTTTTCCTAGCGAAGAAGAACAACGAATTACGTATCGGCAATTACTAAACACATTTGCCCCTCGTCCAGTTATTATGAGAATGTTAGATATTGGAGGTGATAAAACTTTGTCTTACTTTTCCGTAGAAGAAGATAATCCTTTCTTAGGATGGAGAGGCATTCGGTTTACTTTAGACCACCCAGAGATTTTTTTGCAACAAATACGAGCTATGTTACATGCCAGTGAAGGATTAAATAATTTGTCCGTATTATTGCCAATGATTACTTCAGTGCATGAAGTGGAGACAGCTATTTGCATGATTAATCAAGCGTATGAAGAATTGGTGGAAGAAGATGTAAAAGTTCAATTTCCTGAAATTGGGTTAATGATAGAGGTTCCAGCAACAGTTTATCAAGCTTACAATTTAGCAAAACGAGTAGATTTTCTCTCCGTTGGAAGCAACGATTTAATTCAGTATTTATTAGCCGTTGATCGGAATAATCCGCGAGTAGCAAATCTTTATGATTGTTTACATCCCGCAGTGTTACAAGCACTAAAAGTTGTAGTAACAGCGGGACATAAGGCAGGAAAATCGGTTAGTATTTGTGGAGAAATGGCAGGGGATCCTGTATCTGTAGTTTTATTGCTAGCGATGGGATTTGATATGTTAAGTATGAGTGCCAGAATATTACCACATATTAAATGGATTGTGCGTAGTTTCTCTTTAAAAACAGCTAGAGAATTATTGGAAGAAGTATTAAAAATGGATGATCCTAAAGATATTCGTCTTCATATGGAAAATGCTTTAGAAAAAGCAGGATTAGGTAGTTTAATCCGTGCAGGAAGATAAACATAATCTCTCTTCCATAAGAAAGAGAAAAGAGGTGTTATAAAAAGAAGGATAAAAAGGAGTAAAGTTGTTATATTATCCAAAAATTAATCCGATCGCCTATCAAATAGGTCCATTTAAAATGCACTGGTACGGTTTTATGTACGTAGTGGGGTTAGTATTTGCTTGGTATTTAGCTTTATATCGCGCTTGTCGGTCACGGAAAAAATGGAATGTTGTACAAATAAGTGATCTAATTTTTTATAGTGCACTTGGAATAATCATTGGTGGTCGATTAGGGTACATAATTTTTTATGATTTTTTTAATTTTATTGCCCATCCTTTAATCATTTACAAAGTATGGAATGGGGGTATGTCTTTTCATGGAGGACTTATTGGAGAGGCGATAGCTATGTGGATTTTCAGTCGTTATACTGAGAGACAGTGGACAAATGTCACAGATTTTGTTGCACCTTTAGTACCTTTAGGTTTAGGAGCGGGAAGAATTGGGAATTTCATTAATAACGAATTGTGGGGGCGAGTTACAACGGTTTGGTGTGGCATGGTATTTCCGGGTGCTGGATCTCTTCCACGTCATCCTTCACAACTTTATGAATTTTTTTTAGAAGGAATATTGCTATTTGTTATAGTATGGTTTTTTTCCAATAGGCCAAGACCGTGTTTTTCAGTAACGTCATTATTCTTATTATTTTATGGATTATTTCGTTTTATAGTCGAATTTTTCAGACAACCAGATCTACAATTAGGATATATTGCTTTCGGTTGGTTGACTATGGGACAATTATTATCCCTACCAATGATTATTGGCGGTGGACTAAGTTTACTGTGGGCGTATGAAAAACACAAGTGATATGGAGAAGAGACTAAAAATCAATACTTTTTCGTTTTACTTGTTATAACAGATTGTGTCATTAAACAAGTAGTCGATTGTGGTATTTTTTTGGTGATTATAACTATCTGATAAAAGAGTGATGAAGCAGTATCTTAGATTTTTAAGATATATTTTAGAGCATGGAACTAACAAAAAAGACAGAACTGGTGTTGGGACACGAAGTATCTTTGGTTATGAAATGCGATTTAATATGCAAAAAGGGTTTCCTCTAGTTACAACAAAGAAAATTCATTTAAAAAGTGTTATTTATGAATTGCTGTGGTTTTTAAGGGGAGATACTAATATTCGCTATCTAAACAACAATGGTGTTACTATATGGGATGCATGGGCGGATGAAAATGGTGAATTGGGACCTATTTATGGAAAGCAATGGCGTTGCTGGCAATGCGCTGATGGTAAAGTCATTGACCAGATGACACAGCTTCTTAAAGATATAAAAACTAATCCCAACTCACGGAGATTAATTGTGAGCGCTTGGAATGTGGCTGAATTAAATCAAATGGCTTTACAACCGTGTCATCTTCTTTTTCAATTTTACGTGATTAATGAGGTTATTTCTTGTAAATTAATTCAAAGATCAGCGGATGCCTTTTTAGGAGTTCCATTTAATATTGCTTCTTATGCTTTATTGACACATATGATTGCCGATCAGTGTAATCTGAGAGTAGGGGAATTTATTTGGTCTGGAGGAGACTGTCACATTTATAATAATCATTATTGTCAAATTCGTGAGCAATTATCGCGCTTGCCGTGCGATTTACCGCAATTAGTCATTAAAAAAAAAGCCGTTTCATTGTTTGATTACCATTTTTCCGATTTTGCCATTCTTAATTATAATCCTCATCCATCCATTCACGCTCAAATAGCTATTTAATATTGAAAATAGAATTTTAACTTTTCTAAGCTTAAAACGCATATTATTGCTTGTTATTCAACAGGATAATTAAATTGCGTCCTGTCATTTCAGATGGTTTATTAATTCCCATAAGGAAGAGTATAGTTGGTGCTATGTCGTATAAAGCACCAACCTTTTCTTTGAATTTAGCTTTTCTCCCCACATAAATTAAAGGTGTCAAATTACTGGTATGAGCTGTGTGGGGTTGCTTGGTTTTTTCATCAAACATCTTTTCTGCATTCCCATGATCGGCTGTAATTAGCATTTCACCGCCAGAAAATTTTAGGGTTTCAAGAACGCGTTGCAAACAATTATCGATTGTGTGAATAGCCTGTTTGGTAGCAATCTCGTTTCCAGTATGGCCTACCATATCAGGATTAGCGAAATTACAAACGATAAAATCGTATCTACCATTTTTAATGGTTTTTACAAGTTCATTAGTTATCGCAGTAGCACTCATTTCAGGCTGAAGATCATAAGTTGCTACTTTTGGTGAAGGAATTAATTTCCGATCTTCTCCTGGAAAGGCTATTCTTTTTCTTCCATTCAAAAAATAAGTAACATGCGCGTATTTTTCCGTTTCTGCCAGTCGAAGTTGACGTAGGCCTAATATGGATAAGCATTCACCAAGCGTTTTATTTAATTGGCAAGATGGAAAAGCGACAGAAATACTAGGATTGCTTATATAAGACGTTAGGGTTACGAAGTTTGTAAGTTTAGGAGTTACTCTTCTTTTAAACCCTGTAAAATGTCCGTCAGTGAATGCGTTTGTAAGTTGTTTAGCACGATCAGCGCGAAAATTCATGAAAATAATGGTATCCCCATCTTGGATGGTTACAGGATTTTCCCTGTCGTAACAAATACTAGTTGGTCTTATAAATTCATCAGTTTCGTTTCTTTTATAAGCAAGAGTTATTGCTTCTTCAGCAGTTTTAGCTCGACGAGCAGCAATTCCTTGAGTTAATAGATCATATGCCTTTTGAGTACGATCCCATCGTTTATCCCTATCCATAGCGTAGTAGCGCCCAATAAGAGACACAATTTTGTACTGTATAGATTGAACAGATTGTGTACAAGGACACTGGGCATAATTGCGAAGTTTCGTATTTATCTTTTTAATAGAAAGTATGGCTGATTTTGGAGGAGTATCTCGTCCGTCTAGAATGGCGTGTAAATAGATTTTTTTTGCTTTTTTAAGGTACGCTAATTCGATCATCGCTACAATCTGTGTGTCTCGACTGTGTACTCCTCCATGAGATAATAATCCGATGATGTGTATAGCTTTGTTGTTTTGATTAGCTTGATTAATAGCATTAACAAGAACAGTATTCTCAAAAAAAGTACCAGTTGATACGGACTTATCAATTCGAGTTACATCTTGAAGTACTTTCCGACCAGAACCAATATGGAGATGTCCTGCTTCTGAATTTCCTACTTGTCTTTTAGGCAATCCTACTGCACTTCCTGAAGCTTTTAATAGTGTGTGTGGGTAGTGCGTCCATAATGTATCCAAAGTTGGAGTCTTAGCAAGTCTAATTGCATTATGAGTTGTATCTTTACTTTTACTAAAACCAAATCCGTCAAGGATAATAAGAACTATAGGTTTTATACGCTTCGTCTTCGATTTATTATTACATTGCATTATAAAACACCTTTAAGTTTATAAGTTCTGAAAAAGGAAATTTTTTCTTAAATGTCAGAACATTATTTCGAGGAGATTAGTTGTTGTCAAATCTGAAAAAGAAATCTTTCAGTTATAAATTGCTAAAGAGAACATGCAAAGTATTTTTTCACTAGTAATAATAAGGTAAGATTGTTTCTTTTTGCGATGTAATATCGATCAAATTAATTCAGCACAGGAAGAAAATTCATTATTAAAATAAACACGATGTTTGTCTTTTGATAATTGATAATAGTTGAATAAATCAACACTGCATTGGTTAGAATTTTTTGATAGAGGACATACCTTATAATACAATAGATGATATGGATTATAAAATACCGTGAGTAAGTTATTTTATTAAATTGAGGAGAAATTCATGTCTATGAAAATAAATTTTATCGGTGCTGGGCGTGTTGGGAAAATCATTGCTAAACAAATCGTAGACAATAAAATTGCCCTTATTCAAGGAGTGTGTAATTTTTCATTAGAAAGTACTGAAAAAGCAATAACTTATATTGGACAAGGAATGGCTTTTAGAAGCATTCAAGAATTACCACCAGCTGATATCACTTTTATCACTACTCACGATGATGAAATAATAAATTGTTGCCAAAATTTGGCTAAAAGCAAAAACCTTAAAAAAGGAAGCATTGTGCTGCATTGTAGTGGTTTTCTCTTATCAGATGTATTAGTTTCTGTGAAAAAAAGAGATTGTCATATCGCTAGTATGTATCCTATACGGAGTTTTGTGATTGCTTCTGATATAAATAGAAATAGTGACTGCGTGTATTATTGCACCATTGAAGGTGATGATTATGAAACATTGAGTTTGTTATCCGCTTTATTTAAAAGGATAAATTACTTAGTCTATCCTATAGATAAAAGAAGAAAAAGTATTTGTCATATCGCAAATGTTTTTGCCTCTAACTATTTAGTTACATTATGTGATAGTGCTTTATCTTGTTTAAAAAATTCTGGGATTACAGCAAGTGATGGGTTTAAGATAATTATCAACCTAATGAAAAATACTTTAAATAATCTTGAGTCTACTCAGTCAACTAAAAAAGCTTTAACAGGACCTATTAGCCGTGGTGACCTAGGCATAGTTAAAAATCACTTGCAGGTATTATCAAAAACTAATTTAGTAGAACTATATAAAATGTTAGGTTTGTTAACTTTATCACTTACATGTTTACCGGATAACAAAAAAGAAGAATTTTTTCAAATGTTTATTCTGAGATGAAATCTGAATAACTTCAATCAGTTAATTGGTATTACAAAGAGATTTTTACATCTTTTTAAATTCGAATGAGGTATACTCAGCGAGGTTCTATAACTAAATGTATGTTTTTATGGAGAAATTTGTTCAGTTTGTTCCTAATCATTGGATTTTGGTTACAGGATTTATTGTCACATTATTTTTACTATTTTTAGACGTACGTTGGAAGCAAGGTATTGGAAGAAATACTCATTTAACACCTTCTCAAGTGGTGTGGTTGATCAATAATGAAAAAGCCATAGTTATTGATATTCGTGATTCTAAAATATTTGAGAAAGGACATATTACGCACGCAATTAATATTCCTATTGTTGCATTAAATGAGCAGTTAAATGCGATTAATCAATATAAACAAAAACCATTAATTATTGTTTGTTCGTTTGGTAATAAATCCTTACGCTTTATGAATAAATTACGGAAACACGATTTTCAAAAAATTTATATACTGTCTGGTGGTATGGGTGCTTGGAAAAGTTCTAATATGCCAGTGGTAAAATTACGTAGCTAAGCAGAACAGTTTTTCATTATTATATTAGCATCGCGTAGATTGTTTAAATGAAAAGGTGTTCTATAAATACTTTATTTGAGTATTCAGAAAATAATGATTTGACAATAAAAAGGTTAGAGTCAAATAGGGAAGTTAGTCATTATACCAATTGTCAAAAATTGAGAAAACAGAATGGCAGAAAAGCAAAATGTTAATCAGTCAAAACATAACCCAGAATTCACTATACAACGATTGTACGTAAAAGATTCGTCATTTGAATCTCCGCATAGCCCTCAAGTATTTTTTGAAGTATGGAGACCAGAATTAAATTTAGATTTGACTACTAAGGCAAATGACTTAGGGAATAACAATCATGAGGTGGTTTTAGTTGTGAAAGCTACGGTTAAAATGGAAGCAAGAACTATCTTTATAGCAGAGATTTTTCAAGCTGGAATTTTTGTTGTGAAAAATTTTCCCGAAGACCAGATTCGACCTGTTCTAGAAAGCTTGTGTCCCAACATTCTTTATCCATATGCAAGAGAAGCAATCACCGATATGGTGGTTCGTGGAGGGTTTCCTCATCTTTATTTAGCACCAATAAATTTTGACTCTCTTTTAGAAAAACGTAGTCGAATTAAAGGGTGTAATGATAGGGGTCGTATGCATTAAAAATGATAAAAAAAAATCATGATCTCCTGGCTATACTTGGTGCTGGTTCTTGGGGAACGGCTCTTGCTCTTTTACTGTCCCGTAGACAGCAAGACATTCGACTATGGTCTCGTAAAAAGGAACATGTAAAAGAAATGCGATCAGAGGGTACTAATCGTCGATATTTACCAGACTACCCATTTCCGAAGTCATTGTGCGTTTATCATGATTTAAAAGCGAGTCTAGAAGGAGTGCATGATATATTAATTGTCGTACCTAGTTTTGCATTTCAAAGAGTATTAAAAGAGATAAAGCCATACATTAATTTTCCAAGACGGATTGCCTGGGGAACTAAAGGTATTGCTCTCGGTGGTCATTTATTACACGAAGTTATTGAGACAGAATTAGGACAAATGCCCGTTGCAGCATTATCAGGTCCCAGTCTTGCTACTGAAGTAGCTGCTGGATTGCCAACCGCAATAACGGTAGCAAGTAACGACACAAAATTTGCTTATGATTTAATTAAAAGACTAAATAGTCCTTACTTTCAAGCGCATCAGAGTAATGATTTGATAGGTGTAGAAATTTGTGGAAGTGTAAAAAGTATATTAGCTATTGTGATTGGGATTAGTGATGGGTTAGTTCTAGGAGCAAACGCTCGAGCTGCTTTAATTACTCGAGGTCTTATAGAAATGAGTCGTTTAGTTAAGGTATTGGGAGGAGAGGAGAAAACTTTGACTGGATTAGCTGGATTAGGAGACTTAGTGCTCACCTGTACAGATAATCAATCGCGTAATCGACGATTTGGTATGGCTTTAGGAAAAGGTGTAAATAGACAAGTTGCTGAACAATCTATTGGTCAAGCGATTGAAGGTCTTCATAATGTCAGTCAAGTGTGGATGCTTGCAAAAAGACATAAAATTGATATGCCTGTCATTCAGCAAAGTTATCGTATTTTTCACGAAGACTTAGATCCTAGAAAAGCTATTCAGGAACTTTTTCATCAATCTTGGTCGTAAGGGTGCATTAAAGGCAATCAGGTTACCTTCCCATGATTCTAACAATTTACGATAATGCAAGTAAAATTACAAATTACTTCATTTAATGTATGAAACTAGATTGGTTACAAGCCCTTAAGAAAAATATTGTGAATGTAAAACAACTTATTAACTTACATGGTTGTGATGTGCTTATGTAATTATTATTTTATTTAATAACTTCCTAATAGCATCAGGAGGTAAATGCAAGACTGCCATTCCAAAAAAGATTCTATCAGCAAAAGTATCACTTATTAATAGAAAATAGCGACATTGACGAATGCAATGTAAAGATATAAATCCGAATTTAGGTAGTGATAATACTAATAAAACAATTGCTTCACTTCACTAAAGTGAAGAATGGCATATTGTTTCTTTAGTAGGAATAAAGTAAAACTGTTATATTTACTTTACCATGCTTATTAACGGGGTTAATTATGAATCTAGATTATTTAGATTTTGAACAACCGATCGCGGAACTTCAGGAAAAGATTAACGAGTTGCATCGTGTGAATACTAGTAAGGAAATTAATTTTGTTGACGCAATTGCTAATCTAGAAGAAAAAAATTTTCAGTTAACACAAGAAATTTTCTCTAATTTAAAAGCATATCAAATTGTGCAATTAGCTCGACATCCTCTACGTCCACATACTGTTGATTATCTTCAGAGGATTTTTTTAGATTTTGATGAACTGCATGGTGACCGCCATTATGGAGATGATACTGGAATAATTGGAGGATTAGGTCGTTTAGACAGTGAACCCGTTATGATCATTGGTCAGGAAAAAGGTCGAGATACCAAAGAAAAAATTTCCCGAAATTTTGGAATGACAAAACCTGAAGGATTTCGAAAAGCATTGCGATTGATGAAGCTTGCTGAGAAGTTTACAATTCCGGTTGTCACGTTTATTGATACACCGGGCGCTTATCCTGGTATAGGTGCCGAAGAACGTAATCAAAGCGAAGCTATCGCTAGGAATATTTATGAGATGTCACAATTAAAAACTCCAATTATATGTACTGTAATTGGAGAAGGTTGTTCTGGTGGTGCATTAGCTATTGGGGTAGGAGATCGTACTTTAATGTTGCAGTACGCTTATTATTCTGTGATCTCTCCAGAAGGTTGTGCTTCTATTTTATGGAAAAATACCAAAAAATCTGGAGAAGCCGCTGAAGCACTTGAATTAACTTCGGAACGACTTTATAAATTAGATCTAATTGATGAAATAATACAAGAACCACTTGGTGGAGCTCATCGTGATGTTAATACAATGGCAGAAAAAATCAAAGAACGTTTATGTTTACACTTGTCCGCTTTACAAGATAAATCCATTGATTCTATTTTAGAAGAACGTTATAAGCGATGGCTCAGTTATGGAAAAAACTGATAATACGCTTACTTCTGATAAACTTTTTGCGATACTAACTACGCTTACTAATAATTTTAATTTCTATATCGCTTATAGTGGAGGTTTAGATTCTCATGTTCTTTTACATGTAATGAGTGAATGCGTTAAAAAAAACCCATGTTGGAATATTCAAGCTTTACATATTAATCATAAACTTAGTCCAGAATCTGATCTTTGGGAACAGCATTGTCAGTGTGTCTGTAAGTCATTAAAAATACCTTTTCAAGTAGAAAGGTTAAAATTGGCTATTTTCCCAGGTGATAGTATTGAAAAAATTGCACGAGAAGCTCGTTATGAAGTATTTTGCCGTGTTGTTCAAAAGGATGAAAACATATTAACAGCTCATACTCAAAATGATCAAGCAGAAACTTTTCTACTTCAATTGATGCGTGGTGCTGGCGTCACAGGATTAAGCGCTATGCCAATAAAGAAACGGTTGGGTGCTGGCTATTTATTACGTTTACTACTAAATTTTCATCGCAGTGCATTGAAAAATTATGCCGTAAGAAACTGTTTACGTTGGGTTGAGGACGGTATGAATTCGGAATTGCGATTTAATCGTAATTATTTACGTCATAAAACATTGCCTTCTTTACAAGAACGATGGCCTGCAGTTTTTTCTGTAATTTCTCGATCAGCAAATCACTGCGCTGAGGCGAATTTTTTACTGAATCAATTAGCAGATAAAGATTTATTAACTATACAAATTGGTATGCAATTGGCAGTTAAGCTAATATTACGGTTAACACCTCCGCGTCAGAGAAATGTTTTACGACGATGGATTTCTCGTGAAGGATTTTCTGTACCTCAGACTAAACAATTAGAACAGATACGAAAAGATGTATTAAAAGCGTCGAGAGACGCAAATCCTGTTTTTATTTACGATAATGTGAAAATTCGTCGATACAGAGATATGCTATATTTGTCTTATTTTTCAAAAAATCACGACACTAATTTACACAGTACTAATTTATCTATTTCATGGGACATGCAAAGTGTTTTAATTCTTCCTAACAGGTTAGGAGTTTTAAAAGCTGTTAAACGAAAAGGTAAAGGAATTAAAATTAAAGATGTATTTTTTACTCATCAGGTAATGGTGTGTTTTCGGAAAGGAGGCGAACGATGTCGTCCTATAGGAAAAAAAGAACATCACACATTAAAAAAATTAATGCAAGGATGGAAAATTCCGGTATGGCAACGTAGCTCTATTCCGTTAATTTATTATAACGAACAATTAGTATCTGTCGTAGGTTATTGTATTTGCGAAGAATTTACAGTAAAAGATTTAGAATGGGGTTGGGTGATTAAACTAGAGACGTATGGAAAAGAAAACAGGTAGCAATATTTTTCTTTTAACTTCATTATTAAAAAAAGCGCGCAATCAATTTTTCCATAAGAGAAACGAAGCGATTTCTTTATATTTTTTATTTGTATACTACGAGGTTTTATCCTTAATTGAAATAAAATTTTTAAATTTAGACTTTTATAAGATAGCAATGTATCCGTTTTGTATGGGCAACTTTTATCGCTTAGACATATATGGTTGATTCGATGGAAACGGTTTCTCAAAGATTTGTTCGTAATTTTTCGATTATCGCACATATTGATCATGGTAAGTCTACATTAGCGGATCGGTTGATTCATCTATGTGGTGGACTAACCGATCGTGAGATGAGAAATCAAGTACTTGATTCAATGGATATTGAGCGAGAACGTGGAATTACTGTTAAAGCGCAGAGCGTTTCTTTAATCTATCGATCCCATGCAGGAGTTATCTATCAATTAAATGTTATCGATACTCCTGGGCATGTGGATTTCTCGTATGAAGTATCTCGATCCTTAGCAGCTTGCGAAGGTGCTTTATTAGTAATAGACGCTTCTCAAGGTGTAGAGGCACAGACAATAACAACCTGTTGTTCGGCTATGAAACAAGGCATTACAATATTACCGGTTCTGAATAAGATTGATTTACCGCAAGCAAGCTCTGATCGTGCTATGCAGGAAATTAAAGAGATTCTTGGTATTAAAACGCACGATATCATGCAGATAAGCGCTAAATTGGGTCATGGGATTCAAGAACTAATAGAAAAACTTATTGTCACTTTTCCTCCACCGGCAGGTGATCCTAAAGCACCATTAAAAGCTTTAATTATCGATTCTTGGTTTGATAGTTATTTGGGAGTAGTGTCCTTGGTGAGAGTAAAAGTCGGCACTTTATATAAAGGAGATAAGATTAAAATTCTATCTACAAATAGAGACTATCACGTTGATCAAATAGGTTGTTTTACACCGAAACGTCGATTTTTAGAAAAGTTAGAGATTGGTATGATAGGGTTTGTGATTGCTGGAATTAAAGATATTCTTGGTGCTCCTGTAGGAGATACATTAACACGCGCTACAGATCCTGTCAAAATACCTTTATCTGGTTTTCAGAAAGTTAAACCTCGAGTGTTTGCCAGTTTATTTCCTATGTATTCTGATCGATATCAAGCATTTCGCGAAGCACTTGCTAAACTTCGTCTGAATGATTCAGCCTTATTTTATGAGCCAGAATTTTCAAGAATTATTGGTTTTGGGTTTCGTTGTGGTTTTCTTGGTATACTTCATATGGAAATTATTCAAGAACGTTTGAAACGTGAATACAATCTTGAATTAATTGTCACATCACCTACAGTAAATTATCAGATCTTAACGAGAAAAAATGAGTTGTTATACATTGATAATCCAAATTGTTTGCCTATAATTACAAAAATTTCTGAAATTCGAGAGCCTATCGCGATGGTAAATATATTGGTGCCTTCAGAATTTTTAGGCGCGGTAATCGGTTTGTGCATAAAAAAACGAGGTGTGCAAAAAGAATTATTGTATGTAAGAAATCAAGTATCAATAAAATATGAAATTCCACTGAGTGAAGTAGTAGTGGATTTTTTTCATTGTTTAAAATCTATAAGTCATGGATATGCTTCTTTAGATTACAATATTAGTCACTTTAGAAAAGCAGATCTAGTAAAATTGGATATTTTAATTTCTGGGAAAGTTGTAGATGTTTTGTCAACTATTGTGCCTAAAGATCAAGCCTATTTGCGAGGACGCGTATTAGCAGATCGGTTAAAAAATTTGATCCAGAGGCAAATGTTTGAAGTAGTTATTCAAGCCGCGATCGGTACTAAGATTATTGCACGTACTGTAGTGAAAGCGTTACGTAAAAACGTAGTAGCTAAATGCTATGGAGGGGATGTAACTAGAAAAAAAAAATTGCTAGAGAAACAAAAAATTGGAAAGAAACGTATGAAACAAATAGGTAATGTTACTGTATCCCAAGAGGTATTTTTAGCTATATTAGGTACAGAGTATGATATTTGATTTTTCCTTTTATTTAACAGTTATAGTATTGTTAACTGGAATAGTTTTTTTTACTAGTTTATTTTTCGTGAAGAAGCATAACTCTTTGGAAAGTATATCTTTAAAATTTAAAACTGTCTTTGATTGTAGTAAAACTTTTTTTCCTCCATTATTAATTGTTTGGGTAGTACGATCTTTTATTATTCAACCTTATCACGTATTGACAGGTTCATTAGAACCTTCTGTCATGCCGGGTGATTTTATTATGGTAGAACAATTTGCTTACGGACTCCGTTTTCCTGTAATTAATAAAAAAATTTTCTCTGTCAATGAACCAAAACGCGGTCAGATTGTTGTGTTTCGGTGGCCTAAAAATCTAAAAATTATTTTTGTTAAACGCGTTATTGGATTGCCAGGTGATCACATTGTGTATAAACACAAGCAACTATATATTAATGGTCGACAACAAAAGCAAAAACTTCTTTATAAGATGAATAATAGTATTGATTCGTTAAAGGGGTATCCATGGACTATATATGTGAAAGAAGAAGATCTGTACAGCATAAAACATAGAATCTATATACATTCTGTTGGAGGAGAAATTGAAAATTGTGATTTGGTAGTTCCTTCTAAACATTATTTTGTAATGGGAGATAATCGAGACAACAGCGATGACAGTCGTCAGTGGGGGTTTGTTCCAGAACAAAATTTAATTGGAAAAGCTTTTTTTAGGATTTGCTTTAGCTGGGATTCTTTAAATAAACATATTCGATGGCGCCGTTTCGGTAGCGTATTATAAAAGCTTTTATTTTATCTCCATGAAAGATTATGAATAAGTTTGATGAATTAATGCAGAATTTAAAACATCAATTTAATGATGTTGGTTTGCTCCAAATGGCATTAAGTCACCGAAGCGTTGGAGTAAACAATAATGAACGATTGGAATTTTTAGGGGATTCTATTTTAGGATTTGTTATTACACTCGAATTGTACAAAAGATACCCTAAGGCTCAAGAGGGAGAATTAAGCCAAATGCGCGCTTCTGTCGTTAATGGTAATGTGTTAGCACAATTATCAGTTAATTTGGGAATCGATGCCAATTTACTTGTGGGAGCGAGTGAACATAAAAGAAGAGCGCAGTTATCGATTTTATCGGACGCCTTGGAAGCTGTAGTTGGTGCTATTTATCTTGATGCTGGACTAGAGAAATGTCGTTGCTGTTTGTTAAGTTGGTACAGTGAGCGGATAGATGATTTATCTACATTAATTCCGAAAAAAGATGCAAAATCACGTTTACAAGAATGGTCGCAAGCACGCAAGCTGTCACTTCCTATTTATGAGATATTGACGAGTGGAGAAGCGCACGCCAAAATTTTTACAGCTACTTGTTGCATTAAAGGATTGTTTCATAGAACGGAAGGTATTGGCACTACACGTCGACAAGCAGAACAGACTGCCGCTATGCGTTTTTTAGAACTAGTAGAGAAGAATGAATAAGGAAATTACTCATTGTGGGCGTACTGTTATTATTGGTCGACCTAATGTAGGTAAATCTTCGTTATTTAATCAAATTGTAGGTTGCAAGATAAGCATTACGTCACAAAAACCTCAAACTACTCGTCATCGAATTTTAGGGATTAAAACTTTTGACAATACTCAGGTAATTTATATTGATACCCCAGGTTTTCTTTTGCAATTATCCAAGATGACTGGTTGTTATGCGAATCGAATTGCTTGTGGAGCGTTACAAGAAAATATCAATCTTGTTCTTTTTGTTATTGAACCTTATTGGAATGAGCAAGATGCTTTAGTGTTAAAATATTTGCAAGGTATTAAAGTTCCTATTTTTTTAATCATTAATAAAACTGATCAGGTTAGAAATCTTGTGGAACTATTACCATTTATTAAAAGGATTTCTTTTTTGCATGCATTTAGTGAAATTATCCCTATTTCTGTAAAAACTGGTGATCAAATTAAAGTTTTAGAACGGAAAATCAATGAGCAAATGCCAGAATCCTGCTTTTCTTTTCCTCCAGAACAGATTACAGATCGTAATGATCAATTTATAGCGGCTGAAATAATTCGTGAAAAACTTATGCGATTACTAAATCAAGAAATTCCTTATTTATTAACAGTAACGGTTATAATGTTTCAACGAAAAGAAAATGTTCTTTATATTTCAGCTATAATTTGGGTTACACGAAGGGGGCAAAAGGGTATTGTGATAGGAAAATATGGTAAGTGGATAAAAAAAATTGGTATATCTGCACGCATTGATATGGAGAAATTATTTGGACAGAAAATATTTTTGCACATATGGGTTAAGTTTAAGAGGGGATAGTTATCAAATAACAATGTTTTTTAAAAGTATTATATAGAAACATGATAGCATATCATCGTGTTGTTTTAGAATCTGCTTTCATTTTGCATCGACGACCGTATGGCAATACGAGTTTAATTCTTGAATGTTTAACATTAAATTATGGACGAGTTTCGATTTTTGCACGAAGCGCCAGAGGATTAAAATCGCGTTATAAAGGTAAATTAGAATTATTTTCCCCTTTTCTTATTTCTTGGTCAGGTCGAGCAAGTTTGAAATCTTTAGGGAAAGTAGAACTGAATGAGATGCCTGTTTCTTTAGAAGGAAAGGCTTTGTTATGTGGTTTTTATTTAAATGAATTAGTATTACGTTTATTACCTCCTAATGATCCAGACAGCTGTTTATTCTATTATTATAAAAATTCATTAGAAACCTTATCTAAAGGTCACATAGAAATTTCTTTACGAAGTTTTGAAAAACGACTATTAGAACGGCTTGGGTATGGTTTGCCCTTAGAATATGACATTAAAAGAACTTCGTTAAAAAAAGACAAGTTTTATCAATATATCCCTGAACAAGGATTTGCTTCTTGTAATAAAGAAAATGGGAAAGTAAATACATTTTCAGGAAAAAGTTTACTTGCTTTACGAGAAGAAGTGTTTTCAAATGCACATTTGATTAAAGAAATGAAACATCTCATGCGACTAGTATTAAGGAATTTGCTTGGTAGTAATCCACTTAAAACTCAGGAATTATTACGATAGGATGTGTAGAGTTATTAGTATTTTGAATATGAAAGGGTTTTTATGGTTCGTTTAGGGGTAAATATTGATCATGTGGCTACGTTACGCCAGGCACGTAAAACTAATTATCCCGATCCAGCGGAAGCGGCTTTGGTTGCAGTGAAATCTGGTGCTGATACCATTACCTTGCATTTGCGCGAAGATAGACGTCATATTCAAGATAATGATGTGTGTAATTTAAAACAGAAATTGGATGCAATGATGATACCTCTAAATTTAGAGATGGCAGTGAATCAATCTATTGTTCAATTTGCTAAAAAAATAAAACCGCGATACTGTTGTCTCGTTCCTGAACAACGAGAGGAGTTGACTACGGAAGGAGGATTAGATGTCGTTAGCCAAAAAAAGCGCATTAAAGCAATTTGTTCTCATTTTGCAGATATAGGAATTACAATGTCTTTGTTTATCGATGCAGTTGTAGAACAAATCGATGCTGCAAAAGATTGTGGAGTAACTACCATCGAAATTCATACAGGCCATTATGCTGACGCAAAAAACGACTATACTCGAAAAAAAGAATTAAAACGAATTACTTTTATGGCAAATTATGCTTATAATTTAGGCCTTTCGGTGAATGCTGGCCATGGATTAACAATTCATAATATCCAGCCCATTGCAGCTATTCCAATAATTAATGAATTGAATATTGGTCATAGTATTATTTCTCGTGCTATTTTTGTTGGTTTAAGTTTGGCTGTTAAGGAAATTAAAATGTTGATTCTTAAGGCAAGATAACAAATTGTTGGTTTTGGTTTTCTACTAATAACGATAATTTGGTATTTACTAGAGACCAGTACATTAGCTTAATTTCTAAAGAGATTTAAAAGGAGAGCTCAAATTCTCCATTGTTAAAGTAGAAGAGGACACTTTCCTTGTTGTTGTGCCATGCTCCTAAGGCTACACGTTTGACAGGCTTGTTCTTTATTAAGAAGTTATGAATAGCTGGTCGGTGAGTGTGGCCATGAATTAATAATTCTACTTCCGTTTTACGCATGATATATAAGACTTCCTCTGGATTGACATCGGTAATTTCATTAGATAAATAGCGATTGCGGTTCTGACTTTTTTGACGTAATTTTTTTGCTAACTTGCGACGTAGAATTAAGGGAAGTGATAGTATTAGCGCTTTTATCCATCGTTTGGTAATTTTTCGTCGATAGGATTGATGTTTATGATCTAATGTGCAAAAGCTATCACCATGCACTAATAAAATGGATTTATTGTATAAAGAGATGATTGTGGGATCTTCTATTAAAATTACTCCTGTGTTTCTTGCAAATTGTTTTCCTATTAAAAAATCGCGATTTCCTGGCATGAAATAAATAGGAGTTCCATTGCTAATGAGGAAACGTAGTGTCAAAATAATTCGTTGATTAAAATCGGTATGATTATCATCGCCTATCCAAGATTCAAAAAGATCACCGAGAATGTAAAGCGCATCAGCTTTTAACGCTCTTTCTTTTATAAATTGAAGAAAGAGCGTTGTAGTATTATAGGCACTTTCTTCTAAATGCAAATCGGAAATGAATAAAGTATGTGGCTTCACAGAACTGTTTATCTCCATTAATAATAATGTTTTACTCGTTGTAATAAAAACTATTTTACGGTAAGAATACTATGAAAAAATAGATAGTGAATTTTTTAGTTGCTAATTTTTATGTAATTAGCAAATTGATTAAAATTATAATAGTGCATTTTAAGGAAAAGGAAATAGAAATCTGATGGTTAAAAGTCGTTTTTGTCCTAGTCCCACTGGGCTTATACATTTTGGGAGCGCCAGAACAGCCCTTTTTAACTTTTTGCTTGCAAAAAATAAAAAGGGGATATTCTTGCTTAGAATTGAAGACAGTGATATGACGCGTTCAAAGAAAATATTTGAACGAAATCTTCAAGATGATCTGTTGTGGATGGGATTAGAGTGGAAAGAAGGCCCTAATAAAGATGGTGGCAGCAGTCCATACTATCAATCTGAGCGACAAGGTATTTACAATGACTATTGTCAACGTCTAAAAGAGACGGGATTTGTATACCCTTGTTTTTGCAGTGAAGAGCAATTAACACTCTCTCGAAAAAAGCAAAAATCGTCCGGAAAACCACAACGTTACATTGGAACTTGTCGTACTTTATCTGAAAAAGAAATAGAAAAAAAATTATCTGCAAAACTACGCCCTGCTATACGATTTCGTGTACCTGATAATGAAATGATCGTTTTTACAGATTTCGTAAGAGGTGAACAGAAATATAAAACTAACGATATTGGAGATTTTGTTATTCGTAGGGCTAGTAGTGTTGCATCTTTTATTTTTTGTAATGCGATTGACGATGCTTTAATGAAAGTTACTCATGTGTTGCGTGGTGAAGATCATTTAACAAATACTCCGAAACAACTTTTAATTTTGCGAGCATTGAAATTACCAGTTCCATTTTATGGACATACTTCTCTAATTATAGAATCTGATGGTAATCCTCTTTCTAAACGTTACGGAAGTCGTAGTATTAAAGAACTACGAAGAATAGGTTATTTACCTGAAGCAATAGTGAATTGTTTAGCCCGTTTAGGACATTATTATGAAAGTAATAAACTTTTGTCATTAATTGAATTAGCTAAAGAATTTAATATTGCGTTTCTTAGTAAATCACCATCTAAATTCAATATACAGCAATTGAATTATTGGCAAAAAAAAGCTGTAGCCCAGTTGCCACAAGACCATTTTTGGAAATGGGTAAAAGAGGATGTAGCATTAAAGTCAAAAATTCCAAGTGATAAGCTCAATATATTTTTGGAAACAGTAAAACCTAATATAATATTTCCTCGAGATGTTAGTTATTGGATAGATGTTTGTTTTAATGACAGCCTATCTCTAATATCTGCTCTGAGAGCCTTACAAGAAGAAACAAGGAAAAATTATTTCAAAACAGCTTTAAAAGGGTTTAGGAAATTTAATAGAGATTTAGAATCCATTATTGACTACATAAAAAACCATCTGTCTTTAGATGAAAAGGGAGGAATTTGCAGTCCTTTGCGTTTAGCTTTAACAGGAGTAGCACATGGTCCCGAATTGTCTAAACTAATTGCATTGATGGACGATCGAATTATATGGAAACGATTACAAGAAGCTTGTCGATGAAAATTTTTAATAGTCTTACACAAAAAAAAGAAGTGTTTAAACCTATTGAAGCGGGAAAAGTTAAACTTTATGTGTGTGGAGTTACGGTTTACGATTACAGCCATATTGGCCATGCTCGTTCGTTAATTATTTTTGATATGGTTGTGCGCTATTTACGTATGCGTGGTTATGAAGTTACTTTCGTTCGCAACATTACAGATATTGATGATAAAATAATCAAAAGCGCTCAAGAGAATAAAGAAAATCCAGTAGATTTAGCAAATCGGTTTATTCAAATTTTACATGAAGATCAAAAAGTGTTGAAAATTTTACCACCGGATGTTGAGCCGCGAGTAACAGAATATATTTCGGAAATAATTATTTTTATAGAAAAGCTGCTTAAGAGCCAATATGCTTATATTGGAGAGAATAGAGATGTTTACTTTAACGTTCGTAGCTTTGATAGATATGGTAAATTATCGCATCGCAATTTTGACGAGTTTTACTTTAAAACTCGATTAGCAATTAATGAGAATAAAAATAATGCATTAGATTTTGTTTTATGGAAAAAAGCTAAGCCAGGAGAACCGCGATGGAAATCACCATGGGGTGAGGGACGTCCAGGTTGGCATATCGAATGTTCTGTAATGTCAAGCAATCTTTTAGGACAACCCTTTGATATTCATGGAGGAGGAATAGATCTTAAATTTCCTCATCATGAAAATGAAATTGCACAATCAGAAGTAATAGAAGAAAAGAAGTTAGCAAATCTGTGGATGCATTCAGGACTCTTGAAAATTAATAAAGCAAAGATGTCAAAATCCACAGGGAATACTATTTCGATTCGAAATGCTTTAAAAAAGAACCATATTGAAACTTTGCGGTACTTTTTATTATCAAGTCATTATCGAAGTCCTGTAAATTATTCCGAGGAAAATCTGAGCAACAGTCGTGTAGCTTTAGAACGATTTTACTCAGCAATGCACGATTTACCCATTACAGTAGAAGAATCTGAAAAAGATATTTCACGATATACAAATCAGTTTTATCAAGCTATGGATAATGATTTTAATACTCCTATAGCTTTCTCAGTTTTATTTGATATGGTGCGCACAATAAATCGGTTACGCACTTCCAATCAAATAAAAAAAGCAGTAAAAGTAATGCTCGAATTAAAACGTTTGAGTAATGTTTTTGGTTTGCTAAATCACCCTGCTAAACAGTTTTTGCATGGTACCGATAAAATCGCGTCAGCGGATATCGCAAAGATTAATGCCCTTATTACCATCCGTAATAAAGTACGAGATAAAAAGGATTGGAAGTCTGCTGATAAGATAAGAGATCAATTAACCGCTCTTGGTGTTTCGATTAAGGATTTACCGGGGGGCAGCACTTCGTGGAAAAGATACTATAATAAATAAAATGAAAATAAATCTTGTATCGGTTGTAATTTTTGTGATTTCTAGTACAAACTTCTTGAGCAAATGTAACTAATTTTTAATAAGCAACTGGACAAGTTATAATTTTTCTTTTAGCAGCTCTCTTACTTGCTGAGGATTGACTTTTCCCATCGTTATTTTCATGATTTGTCCAACGAAAAAAGTAAATAATGTAATTTTGCCAGAGCGATATTCTGCTACTTGTTGAGGGTTTTTTACTATAACTTCGTTGACAATTTTTTCCAAATTTTTAATATCTGTTACTTTTTTTAGATTCTGATGTTTTATAATAGCGTCAACATCATCTGTCGTGTTCCACATGATATTGAAAATTTGTCTCGCCATACTAGTGGATAATGTGTTATCGGAGATTCTTCGTAAGAGTCCTAATAATCGTTTAGCGTTAATTGGACTCTCATAAAAGTTAAGATTATTTTTTTTTAGAGCGGCTGTGAGATTACCGGTAATCCAATTAGCGATTAATTTTGGAGAAATTGTATTGTCTATTTTTAATATATCCTCAAAGTAATTAGCAATATCTATATTTTTGGTAAGCAATTTAACGCTATCGTTATCTAATTTGTAGTTTTCTTGAAACCGACAACGTTTTTTTTCAGGTAATTCGGGAAGTGCATTTCTAATTGACTCGATAAATTCTGATGTGATATTCAGAGGTAGTAAATCCGGATCTGGAAAGTATCGATAGTCATGTGCTTCCTCTTTAGTTCGCATAGGTCGTGTTTCGTTAAGCACTTCATCGTAAAATCTAGTTTCTTGTGTGATTTTTTTACCAGATTGTATAAGTTTTTTTTGACGAGAAATTTCAAAAAGAATTGCACGCTTAATAAATCTAAATGAGTTCATATTTTTAATTTCTGTTCGTGCTCTAAATGTTTTTCTTCCTTTTAAAGAAGGGCTTAAGGAAATATTAACGTCACAACGAAAGGCTCCCTCTTGCATGTTGGCGTCACTGATTTTGATATAACGGATTAATGTGTGTAAAGTTTTTAAATAGATTAATGCTTCTTTAGCAGAGTGAATATCTGGTTCTGAAACGATTTCCAATAGAGGGATTCCCGAACGATTAAAATCAATGCCGGAATAACCATGTTGTATTCCGTCATGAATAGATTTGCCTGAATCTTCTTCTAAATGTGCACGAGTAATTCTAACGCGTTTAAAAATACCTTTTTCGATTTCAATATCTAAATACCCAGACTTGACAATAGGTAAATCGTATTGACTTATTTGGTATCCTTTTGGTAAGTCGGGATAAAAATAATTTTTCCTGGAAAAAATAGCATGTCTCATAATTTTGCCTTGGATAGATAATCCAAAACGAATTGCTAATTTTACTACCTCTTTATTTAAAACAGGTAAAATTCCAGGAAATCCAAGATCTACTAAGCAAGCTTGAGTATTAGGTGTAGCACCGTAACTTGCGGAAGCACTAGAAAAAATTTTTGACTGTGTGCACAATTGTACGTGTACTTCCAAACCAATAACAGGTTGCCATTCTATATTATTCTTCATATAAACTCGTTTGGTAATTTTTTATGCCAATCAGTCCTTTGTTGGTACTGGTATACCATCCTTAATAGAAGTGATTCCTCAAAATAGTTGCCAATCAATTGAACACCGATAGGTAGTTGATTAGTAAATCCTGATGGAAATACAACGGCGGGCAATCCTGCGAGATTAACAGCGATAGTGTAAATATCTGATAAATACATCGCGATGGGCTCTTTTGTTTTTTCACCTAATTTAAAAGCTGTAGTAGGTGTTGCAGGAGTCAAAATAGCATGTACTTTTTTAAAAGCCTTTATAAAATCGTTTTTAATTAAACGACGCACTTTTTGTGCTTTTAGATAATAGGCACTGTAATGCCTTTCTGAAAGTACATAAGTACCTATTATAATTCTACATTTGACTTCAGAACCAAGACCTTCAGTACGTGAACGTTTGTAAAGATCTTCTAAATCGATAGGATTAGCACAACGATATCCATAGCGAATACCATCGTAACGTGATAAATTAGAAGAGCATTCGGCAGAAGCAAGTATGTGATAAACCGGTATAGCGTAATTTGTGTGTGGTAAATTGATATCGAGTAAAATAGCACCCATTTTTTCAAATTCTTCTTTCACGGCCTCAATAGATTGCATGATATCCATCTCTAAATCGCCACTGAAATATTCTCTTGGTAGTCCGATTTTCAAATCTTTTAAAGGTTGTCTTAAGGTAGATAAATAATTAGGAGTCTCCCTTTTTATACTGGTGGAGTCTTTATTGTCATAAGATGCTATAACATTAAGAAGTAATGCAGCATCTTCAGCCGTTTGAGTTAACAATCCACCTTGGTCTAAGCTTGAAGCGAAAGCGATCATACCATAACGAGAAACGCGTCCATAAGTAGGTTTCAGACCAGTAACTCCACAGAAAGCAGCTGGTTGACGAATAGACCCTCCAGTATCGCTTCCTGTTGCTACTGGAATTATCCGAGCTGCCACAGCAGCCGCAGATCCTCCTGAAGATCCTCCAGGAGTATGATTAATATTCCACGGATTTTTAGTAGGTCCGTAATAACTATTTTCATTGGAAGAACCCATCGCAAATTCATCCATATTGGTCTTTCCAATTAACACTGTTCCAGATGCTTTTAAACGCTCTACAACAGTAGCATCATAGGGGGCAATGAAATTATCGAGCATTTTAGATGCGCAACTAGTTTTTATGCCTTCAGTACAAAAAATATCTTTGTGAGCAATTGGAATACCAGTAAGGGATGTTGCTTTGTTTTTAGCCAATATTTTATCGGCTATTTTTGCTTGTTTTACAGCTTGCTCTTCATTAACAGTAATAAAACAATTTAGTATTGGATCAAGGTTTTTAATTCTGTTAAGGAAATGTTCTGTGAGTTCCATACTCGATACTTTTCTCTTATGTAAATCTTGGCTTAATGTAATTATGGTTTTTGAATGCATATTTTATCCAAAATTTTTATTTTTCTCTGTCGATGGTCCTAGGAACTATGTAAAGTCCATTTGCTATTTCAGGAGCATTTTTTTGGAATAACTCACGTTGATTTGTTTCAGTGATAATATCTTTTCTTAACGATTGTGTTTTATCAAAGAAATGTGTAAGGGGTTGAATATATGTAGTATCGATTTGATCTATTTTTTTTATAAGCTGTAGAATCTCATTTACAGTCCTTTTAATTGACTGATGTTCTTTTTTAGAAACGATAAGTTTTGCCAGATTTGCAGTCTTTTTAATATCAATTTTTTCTACATTAGACATTTTATCTACATCTCTACTAATGAATATTTGGAGAGATAGGATTATACAGGAGATTAGCAATAGAAGACAATTTTCAGCAGCTAAAGTAGATTGAAAGATAGATTAAGTATTTTCTAAATCTTTCTTCCAATATAATTTTCAGTTAAAGTGGATTCGTTTTATAAAGTTATTTAGTCTAAATTGCAGGAAAACCTTCATGTTAAACAAATTGCGCGGCCTTTTTTCGAGTGATATTTCTATTGATTTAGGAACAGCCAATACTTTAATTTATGTAGTTGAACAAGGCGGTATTGTTTTGAACGAACCATCGGTAGTTGCCATTCGAAAAGATATACGTGGTGGTCATGAAACTGTTACAGCTGTTGGGGTAGAGGCCAAGCGCATGTTGGGTCGTACTCCTGGTAATATTCTTGCAATTCGCCCTTTAAAAGATGGTGTAATTGCCGATTTTCATGTCACTGAAAAAATGTTGCAGTATTTTATTCATAAAGTTCATAAAACTCGTTTTTTACGACCAAGCCCTCGGGTTTTAATTTGTGTTCCCTGTGGTTCTACTCAAGTGGAACGTCGTGCGATTAAAGAATCCGCTTTAGGAGCTGGAGCTCGTGAGGTTTATTTAATTGAAGAGCCAATGGCAGCAGCGATGGGTGCTGGATTGCCAGTTGAAGAGGCTAGTGGTTCTATGGTGGTGGATATTGGTGGTGGAACCACCGAAGTAGCAATTATCTCTCTAAGTGGGATTGTGTATGCAGAATCTGTACGTATTGGTGGAGATCGTTTTGATGAAGCTATTATTAGTTATGTTCGTCGAAACTATGGAGCATTAATTGGTGAAACTACAGCAGAACGTATTAAGCACGCAATTGGTACGGCATTTCCCAATAACGCAGTTAAGGAAATTGAAGTACGTGGTCGAAATTTAGCAGAAGGTGTGCCTCGTAGTTTCAGTTTAAATAGTAATGAGATTCTTGAGGCTTTTCAAGAGGCGTTGTCAGGTATAGTTGGTGCAGTTCGTGGGGCTCTAGAGCAAGCGCCTCCAGAATTATCAGCTGATATTGCAGAACGAGGAATGGTACTTACAGGCGGCGGATCTTTATTAAAAGATATTGATCGGCTTTTAATGGAAGAAACTGGTTTACCAGTCGTAATTTCAGAAGATCCGCTTACTTGTGTAGTTCGCGGAGGTGGACGAGCTTTAGAATTAATGCGATCGATGGATAGAGAATTTCTTTCACGAGATTAGTATCTTGAAACAGAAGTGTAGGACAAAATAAGAAGAGGATATTATTATTAAATCAATTTTTAAACGTTCTTCAGTGTCTGCATTGCGAGCTATTTCTTACGTAGGACTGTCGGTTATATTAATTGTTTTTGATTACAAAACTGAATTTTTTCATAAAATTAGAAATGATTTGTCATTAATTATACTACCCATTCAATATGTAGTAGATACACCAATTAAGATAATTAATTGGATTTCTACAAATACTGCCACTCAACGACAATTGATAACAGAAAACATGTATCTGCGTGCTCATGCGCAATTATTAGAATTAAAATTACAAAAATTTTTATTTATTCAAAGAGAAAACGTTCAATTACGAAAGTTATTGAAGTTTACTTCTCAAATGCACAATACTTCTCGAGTTCTTGTTGCACAGTTGCTATCTATAAATTTAGATCCCAATCTTCAGAAAGTTGTAATTGATAAAGGATTGCGATCGCATATTTATATAGGACAGCCTGTTTTAGATGTCAATGGAATTGTTGGGCAAGTAGTCGATGCAAATCTATTAACTAGTGAAATTATGTTGATTTCAGATCCAAAAAGTGCCATTCCTGTACAAAACAACCGAAACGGTATTCGTGCTGTTGCAATTGGTATGGGAAGTTCTAGTAAATTAATGGTGATTAATATTTTTCCTTATACCAACGATATAAAAAAAGGTGATCTTTTTATCTCTTCTGGGTTAGGGTCACGCTATCCAGTGGGATATCCAGTTGGGACAGTAACCGATGTAATGACGTATAATTCTTCCAAGCGATTTACTAAAATTATTCTACGGCCATCAGCACGTTTAGATCAATTACAACAAGTACTAATGATCTGGCCTTCCGATATATAAAATAATATTTGTAAAAAATGCATAATACAAAAACAAATTAATATCTTTATTTTTAATAAATAAAACATGAAAAATCATCATTTTAAACTAAGCATTTTAATAGGATTCACTTTTTTAGTAGGAATGATTGTAACTATTCTACCTCTTCCTATATGGACTGTGTGGTATCAGCCTTCTTGGATTTTTATAATTCTTCTTTTTTGGATTATTACCGTTCCTCATCGAGTAAGTATCGGTATAGCTTTTGTAGTGGGTCTTTTACTTGATTTACTGACAGGGACCGTGTTGGGACAACACGCATTAAGCTTTGTTTGTTTTTCTTATTTCTTTGGTCGTTTTCGAATCTTTATTAATAATCTTGCTACGTGGCAACAAACAATACTAATTTTAATAGCTACGGCGATAAACCTTACATTACAATACTGGATAATGAAAATAACAAATTCTACTTTGCCAATTGGCAAGCACTGGATATCTCTTGTAAGCACAACTTTTTTATGGCTGTGTTGTCGATCTTTTTTACATAACTATCAACGTAAATTTGCTTTATATCATGATGAATTTTGAAACTTTAATACGATGGTGTAGAAAATGGTTATTAACGATGATAGTAAGTGTTGTAGTCTTCTTTTCTTTATTAATTAACATCGTTTGTTTAACAATCTCAATCCTTAATTATAAACGTGATTTTTTTATACGATGGATAAGTGGTATTTTACATCAATCTGTACGTATAAGTGGTGTTCAAATTAGTTGGTGCGGCTTTAATTTTATTATTGGCTTTCAAAATGTTTTTATTGTTAATCCTACAACATGTCAAAAATCGCTTTTTCAGATCGAGCAACTTGATATTAATATTGATTTATTATACAGCTTATTTCATTGGAAATTATCGCCTAGGTATTTAGTACTGTCTGGGGCTCAATTTAATGTTTCTGAAATAGACATCAAAAAATTGCTTGCTGGGAAAAAAATTACCGATTGCAATGGACGCATGTCATCGAATCTAGAAAGTGTAGAGAATATTTTGCTATGGGTATCAAAGCAATCTAACGTTATAGCAAAAGCAACTAATGTTAATTATTGTACGTTTCGAGGAAGTGTAGTGTCAATTAAAAATTTATATGTCACAGTAAGCGGTGGGACTTTATATCATCGGATAATTGGAGTGGGGGATTTGTCACAAAAAATTCCAACACGATTTTGGTTTTTTATCACCGTTGTTCCCAACAATATCAACCTTTATATTAAAATTAAGAATATAGTTTTTAAACAATTAGTAGATAGTTTGTTTTTACGAAAATATTTCAAAAATTTTTCAATATCATCTGGAAAAGGAAAAATACAGTTATGGGTGAAATTTCATAACGGTATTCTTAAATCTTTAAAAAGCTTGATAGTAGGTAATCACGTTCGATTAACTCTTAAAGAAAAGTGTCTGTTATCTTTTGATTGCATATCAGCTAATTTACTTTGGAAAGCGTATGTAAATGGTTGGAGATTACTAGGTAATCACATTTTCTTCCAGACTGTAGAAAAAGGTCAATGGCTAAAATATAATCCAAAAATTCGTGTTATTTTTAAAAATACAATGCATACGATTCTAAAAAAAATCAGGTCTCTTTTTAGTAAAGATATCTGCTTACTTTTTGAGAAACTGGGATATCACCCAAGAAAATTTAAGAGATTATATCGAAAAACACAGCTATTTGGAAAGTTACATCAATTTAGTGTATTGTACCTTACAAGAAAAGAAAAGCCTTATTATTGTTTAAGAGTAACTTTTACCGATTTGAATTTTCGACCTTGGGATAGTTTGCTAGCAGGATCACAATTATCTGGTTCGGTAGAGATAACTCCTTTAAGAGGAACGTTACAATTGAAATCCAATGTTAGAATAGATAAAGCTTCAAAAGCATTTTTTGAAGATTCATTCGCATTAAAACAATTAGATTTGATGACTAGGTGGTATTGGTATTCCACGAGGTGGAATGTTGCTATATTGAAATTACATACGATAGATTAATTCTTAAGAAAGCAACAATGCTGTATGATTTTTATAGTAAACATCGATATAGAACACAATATATGTTAAATTTGATTTACCGTTTACTATATGAATTGTTATTTTTAGTTTTATTCACAGGCGTTTGATCCAGAAAAATAGAATAAATCTTAAAAATATTTATTTAGTGACTGGGTTTTATTGCGTTATTTTAGAACAAAGTCTTGGACTATAAGCGAAATAATAGATATTTCCAAAATAATATAAAAATCACTATTACTCATCGAAAATATAATTGCAAAAAATAAAAGATCCCTGTTTTGGCAACATGAAATTATTTTACGTATCTCTTTAGAAAGGCATTTAGCTATATTATTCAAAAATTTACTTTTATTAATATACGTATTAAATCTAATGTTTGATTTACTAATTAATCTTTATATTGATATTAATCTAGATACGTCTTCGTTCAGTTTTATAAATTAAAGTGAAATTAGAATAATTTTAATCAAAAGCGTAGAAGATGATTCTGAATTTTTGTTTTAGTAGGAAAATGAATCGGCAAAAATTGTTCTTTTCTATACACAATAATAGATGATGGAACAACTCTAGATAGAATAGGTTTTTTAAACGTGGATAACGAAGGAATTATAACGCAAAAACCTGTTTTAATTGATAATGGAATTTTAAAATTATACGCAAAATCTTTAATAATGCGTGTCCGTGATGAAAATATAGAGTTGACGAGTAATGGTTAACGTGAATTTCATGTACATTTAACTTTTCCTCGTATGACAAATAATACCTGTTGCCTGGTAATAGTAATTTAAAAGATACCATTGCTTCATTAAAAATTGGCTATACGTCGTAGATTTTTCTGGTAATTAAGTTGATATTTTACTGCTGGAAAATTCTTTTTTCTACTAGTGAAGTGTATTTAATAAAATGAGGAAGCATTGTAAATCCAATAAAAAATGCTACTCTCATTGGTGGATTGATGTATTAGGTGGGTAAAATAATACACCGCCTGATTCAGGAATAGGTATATGTGGCAAGTGCAATTGGTGCTAGTTGTGATTTTGGTAATCTATTATTAAATATGGACGCTGTGTAACAGTAGAGGATAATTAATTTAAGTTAATTTTCTATATAGTTTCGCTTCAAATTTTTCATAGCAATTTAATTTTATAAGGATATTTTTTTTGGAAATTCTCTAAAGAGCAGGTGTTACTTTTATTTTTACAATTCTTAAAAATAAACTTTACTTTCTTGACAGTAGGTGAAAGCTGTTGATAACCTGAGGTACTGAGAAAGAAGGGTAATGCCCAACTATTAATCGGTAAAAATTGAGGAAATTTATGAATAAAAATGATCTTATCGAAGTTATGGCAAAATCGGCTGATATTTCAAAAAATGCAGCGACGCAAGCTCTCGATGCCTTTATCGAATCTGTAACGAAATCCTTACAAAAACGCAAGGATGTGATTCTAGTTAATTTTGGAAGTTTTAAAGTTGGTCAGCGTTCAGCTAGAATGGGACGAAACCCGCAAACGGGTGAACCTATACGGATTCCGGCCAGGACAGTGGTAAGATTTTCGGCAGGAAAAAAGCTTAAAGATGCGTTGAAAGAAAGAAGAACAATTACTTGATTAATCCTGATATATCCGTTATCTTCCGTGCTACTCGTTTATTTTAGAAAATAAGAGGGTGTGTTGGTGTAGAAAAGTAGTTTGTTTTATTTGTGGGTGCTTAGCTCAGTTTGGTAGAGCGTCGCCCTTACAAGGCGGATGTCGCGGGTTCGAGTCCCCCAGCACCCATCGTCTTTAGAAAACTAAATGCAAATTATGTAAGCAAAGTAGTTAGAGAGATCTGCGTTGTTGTTTTACCATCTGCTTCTTCTTTGTTTTGTAAGGAGTGGTAGTTCAGTTGGTTAGAATACCGGCCTGTCACGTCGGGGGTCGCGGGTTCGAGTCCCGTCCACTCCGTTGTACTGCAATTACTGGTTTTTGGTAGAAAAGGAAAAGTTGTTGGCTCGACGACGTCCATTGATAGCTGGAAATTGGAAAATGTATGGAACTTCCAAAACTGTTTCTGAGTTATTGGAAGGGCTGAGGCGTGGATGTAATCGCATAACAACGGCAGAGTTAGCTGTTTTTCCTCCTTATGTTTTTATTCCACAATGTAAGAATGTACTGATGAAAACCCAAATATCTTGGGGAGCTCAAGATATTTCCCAATATGAAGATGGAGCGTATACAGGTGAAGTGTCGGGAAAAATGTTGCGAGATTTTTTTTGTCGTTATGTTATTGTTGGTCATTCTGAAAGGCGTAAGCTGTGCAATGAGAAAAACGAAACTGTAGCTAAAAAAGTAAGGAAATCTTTAGAAAGTGGAATTTCCCCAATACTTTGTGTTGGGGAAACTGAGGAACAGTATAAAAAGAAAAATACTACAGAAGCCATTCATAAACAACTTGCAGTTGTGTTGCGCATGCATAATAATCAGATCTCATTAAACGGTATTGTCATTGCTTATGAACCAGTGTGGGCTATTGGAACTGGTAAAATTCTTCCTCCTATTCAAGTGGAGAAGATCCATGCTGCTATTCGGAAACAATTAATGCAATATGATATTATGTTAGCCAGAAGTACTCGAATTTTGTATGGTGGTAGTGTAAAACCAGAGAATGCAAAAGATTTATTTAAAGTATCAAATGTTGACGGTGCTTTAGTGGGAAGTGCTTCTTTACTGGCAGAACAATTTTTGAGAATAGGGGAACAATGCAATTAATTATATTAATCATGCACGTGTTTTTTGCGGTCTGTTTAGTTGGGTTAGTATTACTGCAACATGGCGGGGGAACAGATACTACTAGTTCTGCTTTTGGTGCAGGTATTTCTTCTAACACTATGTTTGGAAGTACGGGAATGTCGTCCTTTCTTGTAAAAGTGACTGTTATATTAGCAGCTGCTTTTTTTTGTACAAGTATTGGGTTGAGTTATATGGCATCACGCCATGTAAGTACAGGAAATAAACGTTCTTCTGTTATCTTGCTACCTGGTAATAATAAGACAGGAAATTTGTGATGCTTTTGATTCTCTAAAAATTCTGAATATAGGGTAAATAGAGAGTATCTTTGCTTTATAGAAAAAGGTGGTACATTATATAAACGAGCGGCCGAAGTGGTGGAATTGGTAGACACGCTGTCTTGAGGGGGCAGTGGGAGAGAATACCCATGTCGGTTCGAGTCCGACCTTCGGCACTGTGGGTTTATTATTATAATTATTTAGTGTACATTCAGCACTTATAGGGATTAGAGTAATTTTTTAAAATTGTATAAAGCAGAGTGAATTAATAGTCGAATGTTGATGAATTATTTTTCAATTCTAGTATTTATTGGAATGAGCGCTTTTGTTGGGGCGCTAGCTTTAATTATAGGTTGGATTTTAGGACCTCGACGACCGTATAGAGATAAATTATCCCCTTATGAGTGTGGTTTTGAAATTTTTCAAGACGCTCGCTTACCTTTCGACGTTCGTTTCTATTTAGTGGCTATTCTTTTTATTATTTTTGATTCAGAAACTGCTTTTTTACTTTCATGGGCTGTTGTTTTGAGACATATTAGTCATCTGGGATTTTTAGCGATGATAGTTTTTTTGATTATTTTAACAGTTGGGTTTATTTATGAATGGAAGCGCGGAGCTTTAGAATGGAAATAAATAATGAAGAAATGATTAAACAGAAAGGGTTTTTTCTTACATCGATAGACGATTTAGTTCAGTGGGCTCGTAGTAGTTCTTTATGGCCTATGACGTTTGGACTTGCATGCTGCGCGATTGAAATGATGCAATGTGCTTCTTCTCGCTACGATTTAGATCGATTTGGAGCGGGTTTGTTTCGTCCAAGTCCTCGTCAATCTGATGTGATGATAGTAGCGGGCACGTTGTGCAACAAGATGGCTCCTGCATTGCGTAAAGTCTATGATCAGATGGCTGAGCCCCGATGGGTAATTTCCATGGGTTCTTGTGCAAATGGAGGAGGATATTATCACTATTCCTACTCAGTAGTACGTGGTTGTGATCGTATTGTACCGGTTGATGTGTATGTACCAGGCTGTCCTCCTACAGCGGAAGCTTTACTTTACGGTATTATACAGTTGAAAAACAAAGTTCGACATCAAAGTGTATTCAAAAGAAAAGATTTTAAGAATAAGAAGGGAAAATGTCTAATAGAAAAATTTTAATTGAAACCCTTAAAAATCGCTTCTCAGTTCTTATAAAGAATGTAGACAATGAATCTGATATCCCTACAATAGAATTACTTCCCGCTTCTCTTCTTGAAGTGTGTACGGCTTTGCGAAAGGAATTGAACTTTCATTTCGAGATATTATCAGATGTGTGTGGTGTAGACTATTTACAATATGGTATCAGTGAATGGCGTACTGAAAAAACAGCGAATACAGGATTTTCTCGTGGTGTTCAAAAGAATATGAACAAGAGAGTAAGTTGCTGGAAATCGCGCTTTGCTGTCGTCTACCATTTATTATCGTTACGTCATAATTATCGATTAAGATTAAGAGTTTATATTAATAGTGATCCTCCAAGAGTGCCTTCTATAGTTAAGGTATGGGACGCAGCGAATTGGTATGAGAGAGAAGCTTTTGATTTATTTGGGATCGTGTTTGATGGTCATCCTGATTTAAGACGATTGTTGACCGATTATGGTTTTATAGGTCATCCATTTCGTAAGGATTTCCCACTGATTGGAGAAGTTGAGCTGCGCTACGATGCAGCGCAACAGCGCTGTGTTTATGAATCTGTAAGTATTCAACCGAGAGTATTAGTACCAAAAGTCATTCGCTCTGATAATCGATATTATAAGGAAAAAAAGAGTTGATGAGGTATGCCGCAGATTCGTAATTTTACTTTTAATTTTGGACCACAACACCCTGCAGCTCATGGTGTATTGAGGCTTATTATCGAAGTAGATGGTGAAGTGATTCAACGTGTGGATCCTCATATTGGCTTACTGCATCGTGCTACAGAAAAGTTAGCAGAAAGCAAACCTTATAATCAAATAATTGGATATATGGACCGTTTGGACTACGTGTCGGCTATGTCTAATGAACATGGGTATGTGTTGGCAATTGAAAAATTACTGAAAATCGAACCACCCATTCGTGCGAAATATATTCGAACGCTATTCGATGAAATCACTCGTATATTAAATCACTTGTTATGGTTAGGTGCTCATGCATTAGATATGGGGGCAATGACTGTTTTTCTTTATTGTTTTCGTGAACGAGAAGATCTAATGGATTGTTATGAAGCTGTGTCTGGTGCGAGAATGCATGCTACTTATTACCGTCCAGGTGGTGTTTATCGTGATTTACCAGATAGTATGCCAAAATATAAGCCCTCGTATTGGCATAACAAAAAAGAAGTCAAAAAATTAAATGAGGCTCGAGAAGGCTCTTTGTTAGATTTTATTTGGAGTTTTACTGAGAAATTTCCTAAATTAGTGGATGAATATGAGACATTGTTAACAGATAATCGCATTTGGAAACAGCGTACCGTAGATATTGGAGTTGTTTCCCCGGAACGGGCTTTGCAATTGGGTTTTACTGGACCGATGCTACGTGCATCTGGAATCGCATGGGATCTTAGAAAAAAACAACCCTATGCAGCTTATGATCAAATGGATTTTGATATCCCTATTGGGAGTAAAGGTGATTGTTATGACCGTTATTTGGTACGTGTTGAAGAAATGCGTCAATCAAACCGCATTATTCGTCAATGTGTAAATTGGCTGCGTAAAAATTACGGCCCTGTAATGATAGACGACCAAAAAATTGTTTCACCGAAACGTGAGGTTATGAAACGCGATATGGAAGCATTAATTCATCATTTTAAATTATTTACTGAAGGTTATGTTGTTCCCAAAGGGGAGGCTTATGCGGCCGTAGAGCAACCAAAAGGCGAATTTGGAGTGTATCTCATCTCTGATGGGGCTAATAAGCCGTATCGCATTAAGGTACGAGCAGCAAGTTTTCCTCATTTAGCTGCAATAAACGAAATGTGTCAAGGACATATGATTTCTGACTTGGTTGCCATTATTTCGAGTATTGATATCGTTTTCGGCGAGATAGATCGTTGATGAAAAAAGAAAATAATCCGATTCTTTCTATTGTTGGTGAAGTAATAAACAACGAAATTGATTGCTGGATAGCAAAATATCCAAGCGATCAAAAACGCTCAGCTATTGTACCGGTGTTATTATTTTTACAAAAACAGAATGGTGGATGGTTGAGTGAAGTGTTGATGAATGCTGCGTCAGATTATTTACAATTACCGAAAATATGGATTTATGAAGTGGTTACTTTTTATGATATGTTTAACTTAAAACCGATTGGTAAACATAAAATTGGAATTTGTCAGAATCTATCCTGTTTTTTACGTGGAAGTGATATAATTGCCTCATGCATTAAAAAACGTTTGTCAATCGATTTTGACGAGACTACTCCAGACGGTTTATTTACTTTGAAAAGTGTAGAGTGTTTAGCCGCCTGTGGAGGAGCTCCTGTATGTCAAGTCAATGATCGTGAATATCATGAAAATCTAACACCAGAAAAGATATTACTTATAATTGAAACATTGAAAAATGAATCAAAAATCAATACTGCGTAATATGGTTTGTTATCGCACTTTGCATTTACCTGAGCCTTGGACGTTGGAATCGTATAGAAAGATTGGGGGTTATAAAGTGCTACAAAGACTACTTAAAGAAAAAACACCGTCTGAAAAGATTATTAATGAAATTAAAATATCTTGCCTACGTGGTAGAGGGGGTGCTGGATTTTTGACAGGACTAAAATGGGAGTTTTTTCCACGTAATAATCAAAAAGAAAAATACGTTATTTGTAATTCTGACGAAAGCGAACCTGGAACGTTTAAGGATCGCGATATTTTACGATTTAATCCTCATCAAGTATTAGAAGGGATAGCAATTTCTTGTTATACACTTGGGGTAAAGATTGGTTATAATTTTTTACGTGGTGAATTTTGGGAGCCTTTTAATCGGTGCGAACAAGCGTTATTAGAAGCGAGAAATGCTGGGCTAATTGGAAAGAATGTTTTGAATTCAGGAATTGATATTGAGATCTATAATCACCGTAGTGCTGGTGCATATGTTTGTGGTGAAGAAACGGCACTCATAAATTCTTTAGAAGGGAAACGAGGATGGCCTAGGTTTAAACCTCCTTTTCCAGCTAATTCTGGTTTGTATGGATGTCCAAGCATTATCAATAATACGGAGACCTTTGCTTCTATACCAGTGATTTTAGAAAAAGGGGGGAAATGGTTTGCTGATTTGGGAGTATTACAAAATGGTGGAACCAAAATTTTTTCCGTAAGTGGACATGTGATAAAACCAGGAAATTACGAAGTACCTTTGGGTACTCCGTTTGCTGATCTATTAGAGTTAGCTGGAGGTATGTTAGGTGGTAGTGAATTAAAGGCAGTAATTCCTGGAGGTAGTTCAATGCCTGTATTACCAGCACATATTATGATGAAGGTCGTTATGAGTTTTGATGGAATCATAGAAGCAGGATCTATGCTAGGTTCAGGTGGAGTGATTATCATGAATCAATCTACTTGTATGGTGCAGATATTGGAACGTATTTCTAAATTTTATATGCGTGAGTCTTGCGGGCAATGCACACCTTGTCGAGAAGGCACAGGATGGATCTATCGCTTGGTTTATCAAATTGAAAGAGGGGAAGGAACAAAGAGGGATTTAATGCAACTTGGCCGAGTGGCGAAAGGTATTGCAGGTCGCACTATTTGTGCTTTTGGAGAAGCAGCTTCATGGCCTGTTAGTGGAATGCTTAGGCATTTTTATGATGAGTTTTTATATCATATACAACATGGAAAATGTATGGTGTGAAATATAAGGATTTACTAAGACGCAATAGATAGATGTATGGTTGAACTTGAAATAGACAATAAAAAGACGATAGTAGAAACAGGAATTTCTCTTATAGAAGCCGCAGAAAAGATGGGAATTTATATACCACGTTTTTGTTATCATAAAAAATTATCTATTGCAGCTAACTGTAGAATGTGTTTGGTTGAAGTGGAAGGATCCCAAAAATTGCTTCCTGCATGTGCAGTTCCAGTTATCACTGGTATGAAGGTGTTTACTAGGACTGAAAAAACTATAGAGTCTCAACGTTTTATAATGGAACTCTTCTTGATTAATCACCCGTTGGATTGTCCTATCTGTGATCAAGGGGGTGAGTGTGAATTACAAGACTTAGCAATGGGTTTTGGTGGATCACACTCCAGTTATGAAGAAGAAGTGAAGCGAGTTGTATTTAGCGAAAATATTAGTCCTTTAATTGAGACTGATATTACTCGTTGCATCCAGTGTACTCGTTGTGTGCGATTTGGAGAAGAAATTGCTGGACTTCCTGAGCTTGGCGTAATCAATCGTGGCGAGAAGGTTTCAATATCAACTTATATTAAAAATTTCTTGATATCCGAATTGTCTGGAAATATTATCGACATTTGCCCTGTGGGCGCATTGACAGATAAACCAGCTCGATATCGGGGGCGAGGGTGGGAATTACATGAAATTCCTACTATAGCGCCTCATGATTGTGTAGGTAGTAATATTTTTTTACACAGTCGGCACAAAGATACTGCTTCTCAATGTGACATTATGCGTTCTGTTCCTCGTGAAAACGAAGAAGTAAATGAAGTTTGGATAAGCGATCGCGATCGCTTTAGCCATTGTGGGCTCTATCACTCATCACGTATTTATCAACCTAAAATAAAAAAGGAGCAGAGATGGATAACAGTTTCATGGGAAGAAGCTTTTCAAATTATTAAGGATCGCACGCAAGTTATCATTAAGAAAAATGGAGTGGATCAGTTAGGAGGACTTTTATCATCCAGCGCTTCGATTGAAGAACTTTACTTGTTTCAAAAATGGTTGAGAGGATTAGGAAGTTTTAATATTGATCACAGAGTACGTTGGCAGGATTTTCGTGATCAAGATAAATTTTCGACTTTTCCTAGCTTAGGAATTTCTATTGCTGAAATTGAAAAATTAGATGCTGTTTTATTAATCGGATCTAACATTCGTTTTGAGCAACCATTAATTAGTCACAGAATTAATAAGGCTTGCCATAAAAGAATTAAGGTATTAGCTATTAATCCTATGGACTTTCCTTTCATTTTTTCTGTGGAGGAAAAAATCATTGTTTCGCCTAAAGAACTACCAAATGCTTTAGCTCAAGTTGCTAAAGTGTTAGGAGCTAATTTCATAACTCCTAAAATTATAGGGAATTTTTTTTCAGAAGAGGAATCGAAAGCGAAAACAATTGCGGACATTTTAAAGAAGTCTGAAAAAGTTGCTATTTTGTTAGGAGAACATGCGTTACATCATGAGAATGCTTCTATTATTAGAGCGCTTGCTCAATTTATTGGACAAAAGAGTGGAGCGAGTGTTGGATTTCTTACCGAAGGAGCAAATAGTGCTGGAGCTTGGTTAGTAGGCGCAATACCCCATCGAGGGCCCGCAGGTAAACAATTAATTAAGATGGGACTTGATGCAAAAGCAATGCTTATGGAACGACATTTAAAAGCCTATTTTATATTAAATTTAGAGCTTGATTTGGATGCTGCTTACCCTGCGGCAGCTATGAAAGCGTTAAGAAATGCTGAATTTGTTGTTTCTTTGGTAACATTTACTAATCCAGCAATGGAAAATTATTCGGATATTATACTACCTGTGGCGCCTTTTTCTGAGACAGAAGGAACTTTTGTGAATGTTGAGGGTCGCCTGCAATCTTTTTCAGCAGCAAGTATACCTGAAAGAAGTTCACAGGTTGGATGGAAGATATTAAGAGTACTTGGTAATTATTTTGAATTATCAGGTTTTGATTATAGAACAATTCAGGATATACGTCACGAAATCTCTTTAGTTGTTCCAGAACTTGTATGGAATATAGAGAAGAAAATCGAAATGCAACATTCATATTTTACACTGGATACTGAATATACTTTTAGGTTTCAGAAGGAAAATTTTAAATTAACGCGTTTGGCGCCATGGCCAATGGTTCGAATAGATAACTTAGTTCGTCGCTCAAAACCATTGCAAGAAATTTTGAAAAACCAAGTGCCTCTTGCTGTAGGACTTAATAGTGAAACAGCTTCTAAATTAGGATTTAAAGAAGAAGATAGGATTGCAGTTATTCAAAATGATAGTCGTATTATTTTACCTTTGGTGATAGAGCATCGTTTAGCGAACAACACAGTATTTTTAGCGTCAGGTTTAGATCAAACAGCTGGCTTTGGTCAAGCAGAAACGGAAATTATATTAGAAAAAATTTAAAAAGAATTAGGTAAGCAAATCACGGTGTATTAATGACATTAGTTTCAATAATTATTAAAATCTTTATTATCTTAGTTGCATTAATGTGTTCAGCCGCTTTTTTGACATTTGCCGAACGAAAAGTTATTGGTTATATGCAGTCCCGAATAGGGCCAAATCGTACAGGATTTTTGGGATTTGCACAACCTATTGCAGATTCTCTTAAACTGTTTTTAAAAGAAATAATTATTCCTTCTTCTTCGAATAAATACCTTTATATTATCGCGCCGATATTATCACTAATACCTGCTCTGATTTCTTGGGCAGTTATTCCAATCTCTAAGGAGTGGGTATTGGCTAATATAAATGCAGGGTTATTATTTTTATTCTCTACGACTTCTTTAGGAGTGTACGGAATTATAATTGCTGGTTGGGCGTCAAATTCTAAATATGCTTTTTTTGGAGCACTACGTTCAGCAGCTCAAATGATTTCTTATGAAATTCCAATGGGTTTTACTCTCGTCGGTGTCCTTATTATAGCAGGAACCATGAATTTGAAAGACATTATTTTGCAGCAATCAGGAGGGATATGGCATTGGTTTTGGTTACCGTTGCTTCCATTATTTATAGTATATTGGATAACGGCAGTAGCAGAAACAAATCGCATTCCTTTTGATGTATCAGAAGGAGAATCTGAAATTGTTGCAGGTTTTCATGTAGAATATTCCGGAATTTTTTTTGCCCTCTTCTTCTTGACAGAATATGTCAATATGATGCTAGCAGGAGGGACTGCGACTATTATTTTTTTAGGTGGTTGGCTGTCCCCTTTTCAAGGCATACCAATTTTAGATGCCTTTTTTGCCCGGGTGCCGGGTGTGATATGGTTTTCACTTAAATTGTCTGTTTTTATTTTTATTTATTTTTGGATGAGAGCAACATTTCCTCGATATCGTTATGATCAAATTATGCATTTATGCTGGAAAATGTTAATACCTATAACATTAGCATGGATAATCGTATTGGGATTTTTGGTAAAATGTTAATGCTGCAATCTCTGTTAATGCGTTTTAAGAAAGTTATTAAACGCTTTACTCTTTTAGAACTTTTTAAAAGTCTTTTTATAACCTTGCGTTATTTTTATAGCAAGAAAGTCACTATTCATTATCCGGAAGAAGAAGTTCCTAGATCATTCCGTTTTCGGGGTATGCTTGCGTTACGACGTTATTCAAATGGAGAAGAGCGTTGCATTGCTTGCAAATTATGCGAAGCTGTTTGTCCGGCTTTGGCCATTACAATTGAAGCATCTCCTCGTGCAAGAGACGGTTCTCGAAGGACGACAATTTATAATATTGATGCATTCAAATGCATTTATTGTGGATTTTGTGAGGAGGCGTGTCCTGTTGATGCTATTGTATTGACAAAAGAAATGCATTATAGCATTAAAAATCGTGGTGAAAACATTTTGACAAAAGAGAAATTATTAATGATTGGAAATATGTACGAGAAAAAAATTTCAGAGCGTCTTAAGAAAGATAGAAAATACAAATAACAATGCTTAATATACGATCTGTGATTGTGCCTCGTAATATAAAAAGAAAATTTTTTAATGTTAAATGAATATAAGAACATTTAGTGTTGATTAGGTGTTTTGATTAAAAGTAAGTATTTTCGCAATGTATGAAGTCGTATTTTTCGTTTTTTCAATTATATTAATTACTGCTGCAGTTATGGTAATTACGTTACGAAATTCGGTGTATGCTGCGCTTTTTCTTGTACTCCTGTTTTTTTCTAGTGCTGTTCTATGGATAATGATGCAAGCTGAATTTTTAGCTCTGGTGTTAATTTTTATTTATGTTGGTGCAGTCACGACTTTATTTTTATTTATTGTAATGATGCTAAACGTTACTTTTTCTAAAAAACAAGAAAAATTTGTAAGATTTTTCCCTTTTGCTTTGATGACAATTTTATTATTAGTCGTCACAATGATTACAATAATCAACTCTCGATATTCTGGAACTTATTCCATTGTTCCATTTTCTCGTGTTCCCAGCAATTTTAGTAATGTTAAAATTATAGGTACTCTTTTGTACACTAATTATCTTTATCCGTTTGAAATCGCTGCTATTATACTACTTGTTGCTACTATCTCGGCAGTTGCGTTAGCGTTGCATGATCGAGAAAAATGCAATACTAAGGTACAGAGAGTTTCTGAACAACTTCAAGTTACAAAACTGAATCGCTTACGAATAATAAAAATGGAAGCAGAAAAAGATAGATAGATGATTCCTTTAAGCTATATTTTAACAGTGAGTGCTATTTTATTTAGTCTAGGTTTTGCGGGAATTATTATTAATCGTAAAAATTTAATTGTATTGTTGATGTGTACCGAAATGATTCTATTAGCAGTAGATACCAATTTTATTGCTTTTGCTCAATATTTAGGAGAAATGTCTGGAGAATTGTTTGCCCTTTTTATTTTAACTGTATCAGCAGCTGAATCCGCTATTGGTTTAGCCATTTTAGTTTTATTATATCGACTTCGTGGTAGCATTAGCATTGATGTCGTGAAGAGTTTAAAAGGTTAATAAAGAGAAGGAGCTTGTAGTGATGATGATCAAAACTCTAACTTTACTTACCGTGTTGGCGCCTTTACTTGGATGTTTAATTTCTGGATTAGGTGGTAAGTACATTGGTCGAAGAGGAGTACATTGGGTCACCATTGGTTTAGTAACTGTATCTTTTCTAAGCGCTATCTGGATATTTGTATTAGCATTTGTCATTGGAATCCACTACTATGGCACGCTTTATACTTGGGGTATCAGCGGTAAAGTTCACTTTAATATCGGATTTATGGTGGATCCATTAGCTGCTATTATGATGTTAATTACTACTTTTATTTCTTTGGTAGTGTACGTATACAGCACTGGCTATATGGTCAATGATTCTGGTTACCAACGCTTTTTTTCTTATATGTCAATGTTTACATTTTTTATGTTGATGTTGGTGACAGCCAACAATTTCTTTCAATTATTTTTTAGTTGGGAAGGAGTAGGATTAGTTTCTTATTTATTAATTGGTTTTTGGTTTGAAAAAGAAGAAGCAGCATCTGGTGGTTTAAAGGCTTTTTTAATTAACCGATTAGGAGACTTTGGATTTATCCTTGGTGTTGCTGCTATTTTTGATTATTGTGGAAGTCTTGATTATCATGTCGTATTTTTAAAAGCTCATGAAATTTCACAAGAGACAATAAGTATTTTTCCAGGTGTACATTGTTCTATCCTTACAATGATTTGTATTTTTCTTTTTTTTGGCGCTGTTGGAAAATCCGCTCAAATGCCTTTACATGTGTGGCTACCGGAATCGATGGAAGGGCCTACTCCTATTTCAGCTTTAATTCATGCGGCAACAATGGTAACGGCTGGTGTTTTTTTAGTTGTTCGTACTGCTCCCCTTTTTGAGTTATCACAAATAGCTTTAAGCATAGTTTTAATTATTGGAGCTACGACAGCGCTTTTTACAGGTTTATTAGCTTTTATTGAGTTCGACGTCAAACGTGTCATTGCCTTCTCTACGATGTCTCAGCTGGGTTATATGATGGTAGCCGATGGGGTGTCTGCCTATTCAGCAGGAATTTTCCATTTATTGACACATGCTGTTTTTAAGGCTTTATTGTTTTTATCTGCGGGATCGGTCATTTTTGCTTTACATCACGAGCGGGATATGCGTAAAATGGGAAATCTGCGAAAACATTTGCCTATAACTTATATAACATTTCTAATTGGGATTTTATCTTTATCAGCTATTCCTCCGTTTTCTGGGTTTTATTCTAAGGACATTATTATAGAAGCAGTGTCCCATTCTGCTGTTCCAGGAGCCGGATATGCTTATCTTTGTTTACTTTTAGGCACTTTTGCCACGAGTTACTATATCTTTCGTACTTTTTTTCTAATCTTTCATACTTCAGAACGCATAGCGCCAGAATTCAAACCCATTAAAGAAGTTTCACCAAGTATGTATAGTGTTCAATGGATTTTAAGTATTGTGTCGGGATTATTAGGCGCGGCTCTTGTTCATTGGATACTCTATAAGTCTAATGTGTTATTAGATTCCAGTATTAGAATTTTGCCTCAACACGATGTCTTGCAAGCAGTACGATTCGAATTTCATAATATTTATTATATGACCTATCATTATGTTGTTACATTTCCGTTTTGGAGTTCTATCTTAGGAATTTTTTCTGCTTGGATGACAACGATAGTGCAACCGTGTATTCCAAGATTATTAGTGCAACGCTTGTCTTGGTTATATCAAATATTAACAGTCAAATATGGATTCGATATGTTGAATCGGTTTATTTTTATTCGAGGTGGACAAGGGTTAGCTAATTTTTTCTTTCAAGTAGGCGACTTAAAAATACTAGATTATTTCGTTGTGGGTAGTGTGTGGAGAAATTCGGTTCGAATGGCGAAATTAGTTCGTCGATTGCAATCTGGTTACCTATATCACTATGTTTTTGTAATGATTTTAGGTTTATTAATCTTTTTAATTTGGTTAAACTTTTTATAAATAGATAATGATATTTAAATGCATATACCTTTACTGAGTATACTGATCTGGTTGCCTATATTAGGTGCTATTCCTGTTGCAATGTTAAATAATGTTGATCGAGAGAATCAAGCGCGTTTATTAGCTTTAATGATCGCTTTGTTTTCTTTGATTATGTGTATTCCACTTTGTTTTGGTTTTAATACTTCTATTGCAGAAATGCAATTTATGGAGCATTTTATTTGGATCCCGACTTTTGGAATAAATTATGATTTGGGTATTGATGGAATCTCAATGCCACTAATAATATTATCCTGTTTTACAACTTTGCTAGTCGTACTGGCGTCTTGGACTATGGTTGGAAAAAATATAGGCCAATATTTATCTGCGTTCTTAGTAATACAAGGAACTACAATAGGAGTTTTTTCTGCTTTAGACGCTATACTATTTTATTTCTTTTGGGAGTCTATGTTAATTCCCATGTACCTTAGTATAGGTATTTGGGGTATGAAGAAACGTTCTTATGCAGCTATTAAATTTTTTCTATATGCTTTTATAGGATCTGCTTTACTATTGATAGCTCTAATGTATTTACATGTGCGTTCAGAAAGCTTTTATTTTCTTGATTATTATAAATTGCATATGAGCATGTCTGTTCAGATTTTAATTTTTTTAAGTTTTTTGATTGCTTTTGCTATTAAAGTTCCAATATGGCCTTTTCATACCTGGTTGCTTGATGTACATACTGAAGGTCCGATAGGCGGATCTGTGGCGTTAATGATATTAATGCTAAAAATAGGAGGGTATGGGTTTTTTCGGCTAAGTTTGCCTATCGTGCCAGACGCAAGTCGTTATTTAGATTGGTTAATGATTGGTCTTTCCTTAATAACCATTGTGTATATCGGTATTATTACTATTGCACAGACAGATATGAAGAAATTAATTGCCTATGCCTCTATCGCTCACATGGGATTTGTTACTTTTGGTGCTTTTATGTCGTTGATTACAATACGTACTGGAAATTATCAAAGTGCTTATCTAGGTTTTGAAGGGGCGATAATACAAATGATTACTCATTCCTTTAGTTCTAGTGCGATGTTTTTATCATTTGGAATACTGTATGAACAACTGGGTTCTCAACATATGTGTAATTTTGGTGGTGTTGCCAAAATTATGCCTTATTTCGCAACATTTTTCATGATTTCCTCATTATCAAATATAAGTTTTCCAGGAACTGCTGGTTTTGTAGGTGAATTTATGATTTTACTTAGTACATTTAAGACTGGCTTTTGGATAACTTTTTTGGCAGCTGCTACATTAATTATTGGAGCAGTATATACATTACGAATGTACAAACGAGTATTTTATGGACCGCTCAACGTCTCAGTTGTACAATTAGTGGATGTGAGATTAACTGAAAAGATTATTTTTACGTTAACAACAATGGCAATTATATGGATCGGTCTTTATCCGAATATATTATTAAATGTCTTGCATACAACTTCTAACTATTTATTGCAGGAAGCCATGGACTCAAAGTTATAAATTAGTGAACGAGATGGTATACCGATGTCAACATTACTAAATCTCACTCCTATTTTTCCAGAAATATTTGTGCTGTTAATGGTGTTGATAATTTTAATAGTGGATAGCTTTTTTGTAAGGTATTCTAAAATTCCCTATTATTTTGCTCTAATTACTTTAGTAACGGTTTTTTGGTTAACATATTATGCTTTTTCTGAAAGCGCTTCTTCAGTGAGTCTTATATTGCATCGCATGTTTATTTTAGATAGTTTATCGTTTTATCTTAAACTTTTCATATATTTATCAGTTTTCTACGTTTTTCTTTGTGTGCGTGAATATAATCAGATACGTAAAGTTCCAGATACGGAATTTTACGTATCTGGTCTTTTATCCTTATTAGGAATGATGGTTTTAGTTTCTTCGCATAATCTATTAATAACTTTTTTAGGAATAGAATTGTTATTCCTTCCCACTTGCACCATGATCGCTATGCGATATCAAAACTCTCGATGTGTTGAGGCTGGGATAAAATATTTCGTCACTGGTATTGCTGCTTCTGGGATACTGGCTTATGGAATGTCTATAATTTTTGGTGTTACTCGTAGTTTAGATTTTACTACGATTTGCACAATTGTAGATCAAACTTCTGTGCATAAAAATGCAATTTTAGTTTTTAGTTTAGTATTTATAGTAACTGGTATTGCCTTTAAACTAGGAGCAGCTCCTTTCCACATGTGGATTCCTGATGTTTATGAGGGCGCACCAAGCTCGACAGCTTTATTTATCTCCACTGCACCAAAAATAGCGATTTTCTCCATGATTATACGTTTGCTAGTAGATACATTAACACCTCTACAATGGCAATGGCATAAAATGCTTATAGTGATTTCAATTTTATCTATGGGTATCGGGAATTTTACTGCCATTTTGCAATCTAATGTCAAAAAGATGTTAGCTTATTCATCAATTGCTCATATGGGTTATATGCTGCTTGGAGTTTTATGTGGAACAAAAGAAGGCTATGCAGCGGCTATGTTTTATGTTATTACCTATAGTTTTACTACCTTAGGTAGTTTCAGTATGATTATTTTAATGAGCGTAGGACACCTAGAAGCGGAGAATATTAAGGATTTTTCTGGGTTAAATAAGCGAAATCCATGGTTAGCTTTTGTAATGCTGTTAATTTTGTCCTCTTTAGCAGGTGTGCCGCCTTTGGTTGGATTTATCGCCAAAGTTGGTATTCTCGATGCCTTAATTAGGGCTCATTTGATATGGCTTGCAGCTCTTTCTGTTTTTTTTACTGTTATTGGTGCATATTATTATATCCGATTAATCAAGGTTATGTATTTTGACAGTTCCTCTATTTCTGTTCAGCCTGTACAATATTCGTTAAAAATGAACGTTATGATTTCTGTCAGTGGTTTAACTATTTTTTTCACAGGTATGTTTCCTGAGTGGTTATATACATTGGTTCATTTAACTTTTTGAAAAATTTTGAACATTGAAAATCGATGAGTCTTGCCATCTAGATAGATTATCTATATGATAGTTGTGTTAGTGCGGGGTGGAGCAGTTTGGTAGCTCGTCGGGCTCATAACCCGAAGGTCATAGGTTCAAATCCTATCCCCGCTTTCTAAATCTGTGCTGTGTAACAGGTCGAATTGGGTGTAGTTGATGAAGCCCCGTTTAGGGGTAATTTGGGGGGCTGTTGCCCCTTTTTGTTTATGGGTAGTATAAAATATTTTAAATTACATAAGTTGAACAATTGTTTACGTTGTGCAGTCTTGATAGTAGACTGCGAGGATCAAGAAGTGAAAAAAGATATTTTATTAGTAGTAGATGCAATATCTAATGAGCGTGGGGTATCGAAAGAAGTTATCTTTGAAGCAATAGAATCAGCTGTAGCTACCGTGACTGCAAAACGTTATGACGAAGACGATGTTAAAATTCGTGTATCTATTGATCGGAAAACCGGAGATTATTTTACTTTCCGTTGTTGGACAGTAGTAGAAAATATGGAATGCCTGGAATTACCAGGTCAGCAAATTACTTTGAGTCGAGCACATGAAATTGATTCCGGTTTGAAGACAGGTGATATTGTTGAAGAGTCTGTTCAATCAGTAAAATTTGGTCGTATCGCAGCTCAACAAGCTAAACAAGTAATTATTCATAAAGTTCGTGAAGCTGAACGAGAAAAAGTTATTCAACAATATGAAAAACGAATAGGAGAACTGATTACTGGAGTGGTTAAGCGCGTAAATCGTGATAGTATTATTTTAGACATGGGTGAAAATGCAGAAGCGTTATTATTAAAAGAGGAAATGATTCCTAGGGAGGCTTTTCGGATTAATGATCGTGTGCGTGTTTACTTATTATCTGTTCGAGAAGATAAACGAGGACCTCAGTTATTAGTAAGTCGTACGAGATTAGAATTTTTAATTGAATTATTCAAAATTGAAGTACCGGAGATTGGTGAAGAGATTATTGAGATTAAAGGCGTTTCAAGAGACCCTGGCTCCCGAGCAAAAATTGCCGTTAAAACAAATGATGGTCGAATTGATCCTATTGGAGCTTGTGTAGGCATGAGAGGATCACGCGTTCAAGCAGTCTCCAATAAACTGGGAGGTGAACGTATTGATGTTATTTTGTGGGATGATAATCCAGCACAACTGGTAATTAATGCTATGGCCCCGGCAGAAGTTACGTCTATTGTGGTAGATGAAGATTCTCACACGATGGATCTTGCAGTACCAGAAGAACAACTATCACAAGCAATTGGACGTAATGGACAAAATGTTCGTTTAGCTAGCGAGTTGACAGGTTGGGTTCTTAATGTTATGAGTGAAGCGGAGATGGCACAAAAACATGAAAAAGAAGCAGGTAATATCCGATCTGTTTTCATGGAAAAGTTAGATGTTGATGAAGAAGTTGCAGAAGCACTAGTACAAACAGGATTTACTAGTTTAGAAGAAGTAGCCTATGTGCCAAAAGAGGAGTTACAGAGCGTAGAAGGATTTGATGACGAAATTGCTAGTGAACTTCAACATCGTGCAAGTGATGTTCTACTTACACAGGTAATTTCAGATCAAGAAGGATTAGGCAATCAGAATTCTTTAGAGGACTTATTAAAAATTGAAGGTATGACGAAAGATTTGGCACATCAGCTTTTAACTCATAAGATATTAACTCGAGAGGATTTTGCTGAAAAATCAGTGGACGATTTAAAAGAGATTATTAACATCGATGATGATCTTGCTGCCAGATTAATCATGGCAGCAAGATCTCATTGGTTTTCAGAAAAAAAAAGTTAATTTAGTATGACTAACATAATAAGTGTAAAGCAATTAGCCGGTTTAATACGAATAACTCCGGAATACCTTTTAGCTCGACTAAAAGACGCTGGAGTTGCTATTACCAATATTAACCAAACTATTACTAATGATCAGAAACGAAAATTACTTCTACACTTAAAAACAGTTAGCGATCCTTTGGATAGAGAATATTCAAGAATTATTTTAAAGCGTAAAAAACTCAGTGTTATGAGATTAGGAAAGAAACGTATTAGTGTAGAAATACGCTCTAGATATACTTATGAAAAACCAATTATAATATCCGCAGAAGAACCTTTAAAAGCGTCTGTCCCAAAATCAGTGACATCTGAAATGAAAATAGAAGAGAAGACAGTGAAATCAGCTACTCATGAATTGCCAAATATTCCTAAATCTACACAAATCATCAAACCAAATATTAAAAAAAAGAAGCAATTAGATGAAATTAATAAAGGGATTCCTAAAAAAATTGTTCGTAAAACATCGCGTAGTTGGCGTGAAAATGAAGAATGCAAAGCGTGGGAACGTGAAGAACTTCATATGTCAAAACTTACCGAGGAACGTCGTCGGCGTAAATTGATTTCTGAGGCAACAAATAAAGTTGTTACATCGAAACTTGAACACAGTTTTGCTAAACCAACAGTTCCTATCGTTCATGAGGTAACTATTCCAGAATTCATTACTGTATTTGATCTTGCTCAAAGAATGTCCGTAAAAGCGTCAGTGGTTATTAAAGCTATGATGAAAATAGGAGTAGTTCTTACTGTTAATCAACGAATTGATCAAGAAACAGCAGAAATTATTGTAGGAGAAATGGGCCATACAGCTAAACTTATTAATGGTGATACTGTTGAAAAAGATTTAGAAGCTTCCTTAGTAAAAAAAGAGATTGGAGAATTGAAGTTGCGCCCTCCCATTGTAACAATCATGGGACATGTGGACCATGGTAAGACTTCTCTTTTAGATTATATTCGTCGGACTAAAATAATCAGTACTGAAGCTGGTGGAATAACCCAACATATTGGTGCTTGTTGTGTAGAAACCGCGCTAGGAATGATTACTTTTTTGGATACACCGGGGCATGAAGCATTTACAGCTATGCGAGCTCGTGGAGCTAAATGCACTGATATAATAGTGTTAGTAGTAGCAGCTGACGATGGAGTAATGCCTCAAACAATTGAGGCGATACAACATGCGCGCGCAGCTAAAGTGCCTTTAGTTGTTGCAATTAATAAAATAGATAAACTGGAAGCAGATCCTGATCGAATTAAAACTGAGCTATCTAGACAAAATATTATTCCAGAAGAATGGGGTGGAGAAACTTTATTTCAGTTGGTTTCAGCGAAAACTGGAGAGGGTATTGATGCTTTATTAGAGTGTATTTTACTTCAGGCTGAAGTATTAGAATTGAAAGCTTTAGGCAGTGGACTTGCACGTGGTATAGTAATCGAGTCTCGTTTAGATAAGAAGAGAGGTCCTGTAGCTACTATACTAGTAATGAGCGGGGAACTGCATCCTGGAGATATATTATTGGTCGGACAAGAATATGGTCGCATTCGTGCTATGCTTGATGGCAATGGTTTGCCTTGTTTGCAAGCAAAGCCATCAATACCTGTTGAAGTATTAGGACTATCAAATATACCAATGGCTGGTGAAAAGGCAGTGGTGGTACAGGATGAACGCAAAGCGCGTGCTATTGCGCGTTTTCGTCAAGAAAAGTATCGTGAGATGCGCTTAGCAAAAAAACAAACAACTCTTGTAAAAAAGCATACCTTTAGTTGTATAGCTGAAAAGAATAATATTTTGAACATCGTATTAAAAGCGGATGTTCAAGGCTCACTTGAAGCCTTAATTGAAGCACTTTGTAAACTATCAACTGGTGAGATTTTGGTAAATATCGTTGCTGGTGGAGTAGGTAGAATTACTGAGTCGGACGTGCGATTAGCTATTGCATCAGATGCAGTTATTATTGGTTTTAATGTTCTGGTTGATGTTCCTGCGACTAAAACTCTAGCAGAAAATGAGGGTATTAAATTATGTTATTATAGTGTAATTTACGACCTCATTGATTCAGTAAAAAAAATGTTAAGTGAATTTTTAGCTCCAGAATTTGAAGAAAAGATCATAGGTCTTGCCACAGTGCGTGAAGTTTTTTTCTCTTCTAAAATAGGTACTGTCGCAGGGTGTATGGTGACGACAGGAGTAGTCCGACGTCATTTCCCTTTTCGAATATTACGTGATAAAATAGTTATTTATGAAGGAAAATTGGAGTCTTTGCGTCGTTATAAGGAAGATATAACAGAAGTCCGTCAAGGTGTAGAATGCGGCATCGGAATAAAACATCATAATGATGTAAAAACAGGAGATCGGATTGAAGTTTTCGAGAAAATCCAGGTTGATAAAAAGATTACCTAATACAATATTATTAAATCAACGTCAACGGAAAGTTGCTGACCTTATTCACAAGAAACTAGCTGGATTTTTTAAAAAGGAAGTGCATGATCCTAGATTGTTTGCAGTTGTCTTGACAGCTGTTACTGTTTCTTCTGATTTAAAGAGGGCCAGAGTTTTTTATACGTTTCTAGAAGATCGGAATCTTCTAGAGATTCAGAAGACGCTCAATAAAGCTACAAATTACCTGCGCTGTTTATTAGCTAAGGTTATCATGTTAAGATATGTCCCTTTTTTGTTGTTTTGCTATGATACGTCCATTGAAAGGGGAAATCAGATTCTTTGTTTATTAAATGGGTTATCTACATCGCGTCGGACGATAGACGAGGGATTGTGAGATTAAAAGATTCGCGCAATGCGAAATGCTGTGTTTTGTATACTGATGGGCTTTTCTAACACCAACAAAGATATGTTGGTGTTATTGCTTTAATCGTCTGATATGGACACTAAAAGAAACGCTGTCGACCTTGTATGTCTGTTTTATTTCACGCATTATCTAGAGTATAGAGAAGATTTATTATTTGCAATCTTTCTTTTTGTAGACTAGAAGCGTAGAAGGCGAGTATCCTTTTAAAGCTCGTTTTAGATTCAATCACTATTGTGATCATGTTGCTTTCTAAAATTTGTTTCAAAAAATAAGTAGTTTGTAATTTTATGCACATTCTTCTTGAGAGGAGGAAATAGGTAAAACTAAAATAATTGCGCTGTAGAGACAAAGTATGGAAATAATTATTTGGTTTTCCTATTGTTACCTTTAAAGCTCCAGTTATAATAACCATAGTAATTACTAAGGAGAAATATGAAATGTACGACCCTCGTCTCGTACTAGAATCTTTTGATCCTAAGCTCTTTAAGGCAATTCGAGCAGAAGAAGAAAGACAAGAAAGACATATTGAATTAATTGCTTCGGAAAATTACGTGAGTCCTAAAGTATTAGAGCTACAAGGATCTGTACTAACAAATAAGTATGCAGAAGGATATCCTGGTAGACGTTATTATGGTGGTTGTGAGTTTGTTGATACTATTGAAAAATTAGCTATTGATCGAGCAAAAATCTTGTTCGAAGCTGATTATGCTAATGTTCAACCACATTCTGGTTCTCAAGCTAATGCAGAGGCATACATGGCATTAATGAATACAGGGGATACTTTGTTAGCTATGGATTTATTTCATGGTGGGCATTTGACTCACGGGACATCAGTAAGCTTTTCAGGAAAATATTATAAAGCTATTCATTATGGACTAAACGCAGAGGGTAATATTGATTACGATCAGGTAACAAAATTAGCTAAGATACATAAACCGAAAGTAATTTTAGCTGGATTTTCAGCTTTCTCTGGAATAATAGACTGGCAACGCTTTCGTGAAATTGCTAATGATGTTAATGCATATTTTATGGCGGATATTGCTCATGTAGCAGGTTTAGTAGCAGCTGGAGTTTATCCATCTCCTGTTAACATTGCGGACGTAACAACTACAACTACTCATAAAACACTGCGAGGACCACGTTCTGGATTAATTTTAGCTAAAAGAAATCTTAAATTGGAAAAATTTTTAAATTTATCAGTTTTCCCTGGTGTTCAAGGAGGTCCATTAATGCACGTAATTGCCGCAAAAGCTGTAGCGTTTAAGGAAGCTATGCAACCAGAATTTAAAACGTACGCACAGCAAATTTTAAAAAATGCTCAAGTAATGGCCAATACTATGAAAGAACGCGGTTATACTATAGTCTCTGGTGGAACACAGAATCACATGTTTCTGGTAAATTTACTACACAGAAGTATGTCAGGTAGAGATGCTGAGTTGGTGTTAAGTCGGGCTAATATTATTGTCAATAAAAATACAGTGCCCGGAGAAATGCGCTCACCGTTTATAACAAGTGGTCTTCGTATTGGAACAGCAGCTGTCACTACACGAGGTTTTAAAGAAAAAGAAGTTTTGTGTCTTGCTCACTGGATTTGCGATATTCTAGACGAACCAAACAATAAAAATATGATTTTAAATATCAAAAAGAAAGTAGCTGAATTAACTCAGCAATTTCCTGTCTATCGTCAGAGACGGTACTAAATTGAAATGTATTGTCCTTTTTGCAACGCTGAAGATACTAAGGTAATAGATTCTAGACTGGTGAAAGAAGGCTCTCAAGTGCGTCGACGGCGAGAGTGCTTTAAATGTCAAGAACGTTTTACAACTTTTGAAGTAGCTGAATTAAATTTACCATGGATTATTAAACAAGATGGTCGAAGAAACGCGTTTAATGAAGAAAAATTGCGTATAGGGATATTAAAAGCGTTAGAAAAACGGCCTATTAGTACAGAGCAGATTGAATCTTCTGTACAGCGTATAATTCATAAATTAAGAGCAAGCGGAGAATGTGAAGTAAGTTCTCAATGGATAGGCGAATTAGTAATGGAAGAGCTACGGATGTTAGATGAAGTTGCTTACGTGCGATTTGCTTCTGTTTATCGTAGCTTTCAAGACATTAATGCATTTCGTGACGAAATTTGCCGTTTACGACAAAAGAAACAGCAGAAATCTAATGAAAAATAGTAAGCGTCATAAAGCGCGGCGCTATGCTGTACAAGCCCTTTATCAATGGGATTTTGAAAAGATACAACAAGAGGACATTTTAATTAATCAATTTTTAGAAAAAAATGATAATTTAAGCGTAGACTGGTCATATTTTGAAGATTTAGTGACTGGAACAATTCGACATCTTGCTGATATTAATAGTTTAATGATTATGTATTTGGACCGAGATGTTAACGTTTTAAGTCTTGTGGAGCTTGCAGTATTGCGTTTGGCGACATACGAACTTCTTCATAGAAAAGACGTGCCATATAAAGTAATAATTGATGAAGCGCTGTGGTTAGTGAAAGAATTTGGTGCTGAAGAAGGTTATAAATACGTAAATGCAGTTTTAGATGTATTAAGTTATAAAGTAAGAAAGGAAGGGTGTAAAATGCCGAGGGGTCGCGGGCCGCATGGGCCTAAAAAACTCCGAAAACGAAATCGGAACAAAAGATAAAAGAGCGTTTGGATTTCATTGCGCTGGGTAAACATTGGTAGAAATTACAAGATAAAGATTACCGTTCACTCGAAGGGATCACATCTCTCTTTTTTTCACCTATATATAACTGGCGAGGACGAGTGAGAGGATGATTTGAATCCATCATCTCCATCCAATGCGAGATCCAGCCAACAGTTCTTGATAAAGCAAAAATCACTGTAAACATGTTAGAAGGAATACCAATAGCATGTAGAGCAAGTCCGGAATAAAAATCTACGTTAGGATAAAGTTTCTTTTTAACAAAATAGTCATCTTCTAGCGCTATTTTTTCTAATTTTCTTGCTAGGTTAAATAATGTTTTGTCTCCTTGCTTTGATATATCTAAGACTTTATGACAGGTTTCTCGCATCACTTTTGCCCTCGGATCATAGTTTTTATAAATACGGTGACCAAAACCTATTAAACGAAAAGGATCATCTTTATCTTTTGCTTTTTTAAGATACTTGTTAATATTCTTCTCATGACCTATTGCTTGCAGCATATTAAGACAGGCTTCGTTAGCTCCTCCATGTGCTGGACCCCATAAAGCACTTATTCCTGCTGAAATACATGCGAAAGGATTAGCTCCTGTGGATCCTGCCATACGCACCGTAGCTGTGGAGGCGTTTTGTTCGTGATCAGCGTGCAATATAAAAATTTGATTTATGGCATGCACTAAAATAGGATCCAGGAACTTTTCTTCTTTATCAGAAGTTCCAAACATCATGTAAAGGAAATTTTCAGCATAAGACATATCTTGGCGAGGACGCATAAATGGTTTACCTACTGAGTACTTATAACTCATGGCAGCAATAGTTGGAACTTTTGCTATTAGACGAACAGCAGATAGTTCTCGATGTGCAGGATTATTAATATCAAGAGAGTTATGATAAAACGCTGATAGTGCTCCAAGTACAGAGAGTGTCATAGCCATTGGATGAGCATTACGCTGAAATCCGTTGAAAAAATAAGAGATTTGTTTATGGATATTAATGTGTGTTTTAATAGAATGGATAAACTTTCTTTTTTGGTCGTTACTAGGTAATTCACCATACAAAAGTAAATAACAAACTTCCATATAATCACAATCACATGATTCAGCTAATTGTCTGACAGGGTAACCTCGGTATAGTAAAATACCTTTTTCACCGTCAATAAAGGTGATTTTTGATTTGAAAGCAGCAGTTGAATAAAGACCTATATCTAAAGTATAAACACCGGATTTTCCTAGAGCTTTTATATTGATAACATTCTTACCAAGGACAGGGGATTGTATAGGAAATTCGGCAGATTTATTACCGAAAAAAAGTTTTGCTGTACATTTATTCATGAATATTCCTCATAACGGATAAAAAGTAATCAGATTCAATTAAATTTAGTGATTCTCAGCTTTATATTCTTACAATGAGCTATTGTAAGAAAAATTCTTTGGAATTGATACTCTTCACAATGCGTATAGCTTTACGTAGTCTATATTTTAATCAGCTGTGTATTAAATTTTCAGTTTGTTTTTTTTAATAATATCATTATAATTACACGTGATTACCGCTATAAGCAATATCTCAAACACACGATTTTTACGCTAAGACGTGTTTTAGTATGGAATAATAGAATGTATATTGAACGACAAACAAATCTTGATTTGACCAATTTTCATTTTCCAGTAACAGCTATAGTGTCAATTTTTCATAGAATTTCTGGATTTATCCTGTTTCTGTGCATGCCTCTGATGTTTTATCTTTTATATCAATCTACGTTATCAGAAGTTTCATTTTTGAGCTTGCAAAGGTTGCTTGGTCATAGTTGGATGAAAATAATTATATGGATTACTCTCTCTTCTATTTTGTTTCATTTATTTTCTGGTATGCGTCATCTAGCGATGGACTGTGGTTTTGGAGAATCAGTTTATGCAGGACGTATCACAGCCTGTACGGTTTTTATAATTTCATTTATTGCTGTTGTATTAGTAGGAATATGGATATGGTAAATCAGAAAAGTTATCGAGGTTATAGAAATTGGTGTGTACAACGTATCACCGCTTGTCTGGGTGGTATATACACCGTTTTTGTCATCATTTTTTTAGTCACACATCATCCAATTTCTTATGCAGAATGGAATAATTTATTTACTCATACTACTATGAAAATTTTTACCTTATCGGTAGTTCTCAGTATGTTATGGCATGCATGGATTGGTGTGTGGACGATTATTACCGATTATGTGAAGGATAAGCCGATTCAATTAATACTAGAAGCGGCTGTTTGTTTGTTATTAGTTATTTGTTTTATAATGTGTATTAGTAAATTTTTCAAATAATATAGTGAGTTCAATGTGAATTCTATTCAAGTTGAAGCTTGTGATGTCCTAATTGTGGGAGCCGGTGGTGCTGGGTTGCGTGCTGCTTTAGAGATGGTGCATTCTCGAGAGTATAAAGTGATTGTTATTTCAAAGGTTTTTCCCACTCGATCTCATACTGTTTCTGCACAAGGAGGTATTGCTGCAGCTCTAGGTAACGTAATCCCTGATAAAGCTATTTGGCACATGTATGACACCGTAAAAGGATCTGATTATTTAGGTGATCAAGATGCCATTCAATACATATGTGAGCAAGCGCCTTCTGCAATATACGAATTAGAACATTATGGTTTACCTTTTTCTCGTCTAGAAGATGGTCGTATCTACCAGCGTGTTTTTGGTGGACATACTTGTAATTTTGGAAAAGCAATGGCACACCGTACCTGCTCTTGCTCTGATCGAACAGGGCATGCAATGTTACATACGCTATATCAAAAAAATATAGAAGCTGGAACTCTCTTTTATAATGAATGGTATGGAATTGACTTAATCCGTGGAATTAAAGGTGGAATTGCAGGTTTAATTGCGTTCAATATAGCAACCAACGATGTAGTTTTTTTTAAATCTCGAGCGACAATTTTTGCAACTGGTGGTGCAGGACGCATTTATGAGACTACTAGTAATGCTTATACGAATACTGGAGATGGGGTAGGCATGGCACTTCGAGCTGGATTACCTGTTCAAGACATGGAATTTTGGCAGTTTCATCCAACAGGTATTTATGGTGTCGGATGTTTGATCACTGAAGGTGCTCGTGGTGAAGGCGGATACCTAATTAATGAATCTGAAGAACGTTTTATGGAACGTTATTCGCCGCATTTAAAAGATCTTGATTGTCGAGATATTGTTTCTCGTTCTATTATACAAGAGATCATAATAGGAAACGGAGTTGGTCTAAAAAAGGATCATGTTTTATTAAAATTAGATCACATAGGGGAAAGAATATTACGAGATAGATTACCAGGAATTATTGAACTCTCTGAAAAATTTGCCAATGTTGATATAACCAAAGAGCCAGTGCCTGTTTTGCCTACTTGCCATTATATGATGGGTGGAATTCCTACGACAATTCGTGGACAGGTTTTAACTGTGGATGAGGATGGTAACGATCAGGTGGTTGAGGGTATGTTTGCCGCTGGAGAATGTGCTTGTGTTTCTGTTCATGGGGCTAATCGGTTAGGAACAAATTCCTTATTAGATGTAATTGTTTTTGGTCGAGCAGTTGGGCTATATCTGCGAGAAGCATTAAAAACAGAATTGAAGTATCGTGTTGAAAATACTGATGACATTACTTCTGCCTTAGATCGTCTCAAACGTTGGGATAAATTAGAGAATACAGAAGATCCGATTCAAATTCGCCAAGAAATGACGAAAATCATGTCGGAAGATTTCGGAGTTTTTAGAGATGAAAAACAGATGAGTAATGGATTGAAATGTTTAAAAAATTTAAAAAAGCGATTACAAAACGCAAGATTAATAGACACTAGTCAAACTTTTAACATCGCACGAGTAGAAGCGTTAGAACTTGATAATTTGATTGAGGTGTCTTATGCAACAGCTGTTTGTGCTAAACATCGTAAAGAAAGTCGAGGCGCTCATTCTCGTTATGATTATAGGAAACGCGATGACATCAATTGGTTGAAGCATACAGTCTATTTTCGGGATGGTCGTTTGGCTTACCGTCCTGTTAATATGAAGCCTAAAGCAATAGAACCCTTTTTGCCGCAAGTAAGAGACAACAGAGAGTGAAAAATAAATCCCGCGTGATGACGTTTGAAATCATGCGTTTTAATCCAGAAATAGACAAAGCGCCTTTTTTGAAAGAATATTCTTTAAATGTGTCTACGATACCTGGAAAAATGTTGCTGAATGCCCTAGAAGAGATCAGAAAGAAAAATCCAGATATTGGTTTACGTCGCTCATGCGGTGAAGGCGTATGCGGTTCTGATGGGATGAATATTAATGGAAAAAATGGCTTAGCTTGTATAACTCAGTTGAAAACTCTACCAGATCGAGTGGTGATTCGTCCTTTGCCTGGTTTTCCAATAATTCGAGATTTAATTGTTGATATGAGAAGTTTCTATGATCAATATGAGAAAATAAAACCGTATCTTCTTAACGATCAAGAGATTCCAAAAAAGGAGAGATTGCAATCTCCTGCTAATCGTGCAAAGTTAGATGGACTGTACGAGTGTATTTTATGCGCCTGTTGCTCATCTTCCTGTCCATCTTTTTGGTGGAATCCTAATAGATTTATTGGGCCTGCAGGATTATTATGGTCTTATAGATTCATTGCTGATAGCCGGGATACTAAAAAGCAAGAGCGATTAGATTCTATAAAAGATTCTGACAGTATCTTTCGTTGTAGAACTATTATGAATTGTGCGGTGGTATGTCCTAAAAACCTTAATCCAACGAAAGCAATTCGAAAAATACGTATGGAGATGCTGTATAACACAGTAATAAAACATAAATGAGTGTATATTTCTTAAATTTTTCAGAAAGTGGATTATAAAAAATTGAGTTAAAGCAGAGAGATTCCGTGGAGACATTCCAAGAAAGTTCGTATTTGTCTAGCAATAATACTGTTTATATCGAAACACTTTATGAGCATTTTCTTAGAGATCCTAGAAGTGTCAATGAGGGATGGTTTCGCTGTTTTTGTTCTCTGTCACAGCATGCGTCTGTACAGAGTATGACACATAGTGAAATACGGGAAAGTGATATGGTACAAAGAGGTAGATTTGCTATTATTCCCAGCACAAGATTGAAATCTATTGCCAATCAGACAGCTGTTAGTTTGTTAATTTCAGCTTATCGGCAATTCGGTTATTTTAAAGCAAAGATTAATCCTCTAAAAGATAATTTGTTCTTTTCAGAAGGTCCGTGTTTAGAATTACATTATTACAACTTAACGATGGCTAATTTTGAAGAAAAATTTTTTACTGATGGCTTGTTACATGGTCCTCAGACCTTAAAAGAAATATACAATCGTTTATGCAAAGTTTACTGTGGTTCTATTGGTATTCAATTCAATACGATCTTAAATGAGCAAGAGAGAAGCTGGTTACAATACTATATGGAACACCGACTGTACAATACTCCTTTTAATAGGGAAGTTAAAAGGAGTATTTTAAGACAATTAATATCAGCAGAGACTCTTGAAAAGTACCTTGAAATGAAATATGTGGGTCAGATACGCTATTCTTTAGAAGGAGGTGAAAGTTTAATTCCTCTATTAAGAGAATTAATAGAAAAGTCGTGTGAAAATCAAATAGACGAGGTAGTCATTTGTATGGCTCATCGTGGTCGAATTAATGTACTATTAAATGTTATGGGTCAATCGGCTGCTGAGTTATTTCAAGAGTTTGAAGGTGGAAAAAAAGGTCGAAGTTTAGCATCAAGTGGTGATGTAAAATATCATCGAGGTTACTCACAGGATGTAAAAGTGGGTAAACGTTCTATTCATTTATCATTAGCTTTTAATCCTTCACATTTAGAATTTATATGTCCTGTTGTTATGGGATCTGTACGCGCAAGACAGGAAAGAAAACACAAGCAAAATCCAGATTACGCGATGGCTATTATGATTCATGGAGATGCTGCCTTTTCTGGAGAAGGAATTATTATGGAAATACTTAATATGTCGCAAACAAGAGCCTATTATATAGGTGGATCTATTCACGTCATTTTAAATAACCAATTAGGGTTCACTACCAGTAATCCTAAAGATGCGCGATCTTCTTTGTATTGTACAGATATAGCTAAGATGATAGATGCTCCTGTGCTTCATGTTAATGGAGATGATCCTGAAGCTGTGATTTTAGTTATTCAATTAGCATTGGACTATCGAATGAAATTTCATAAAGATATCTTTATTGATCTCGTTTGTTACCGTCGTCATGGTCATCAGGAAGTGGATGATCCAATGCCTACTCAGCCAAAAATGTATAAGACTATTCAGAAACATTCCACTACTCGGGATCTTTATGCAAGAGATCTTGTTGAAAAAAAAATTTGTACTGCTAAAGAAATTGATGTATGGGTAGAAAAATATCGTACATGTCTTGATGAAGGAAGACAAATAGTAAATGCGAAGATTGTTTCTAATGGAGTATTTACTGATTGGTTTCCTTATCTTGATAAAAAACAGACTACTACTATGGTTATTGATACAACTATTTCATTAAAAAAATTAAAAACACTTGGCAAAAGGCTTTTTGTATTTCCAAATGCATTGCAACTTCATCGTAAGGTACTGAATATTTATAAGGCAAGGCTTGATATGCTTGAAGGTAAAATTCCTATAGATTGGGGTTTTGGGGAAATGATTGCTTATGCCTCTTTATTATCGGCAGGGCATTCAGTACGATTAGTAGGACAAGATTCACGACGCGGTACTTTTTTTCATCGTCATGCTGTTGTATTTGATCAAGATACTGGTGAAGAATATGAACCGCTAAAATCTCTAGAAAATAAACAAGCAAAAGTATATATTTATGATTCTTTGCTGTGTGAAACTGGTGCGCTGGGATTCGAATATGGTTATTCTGCTACGGATCCAAAATCATTGATTATTTGGGAAGCTCAATTCGGTGATTTCGCCAATGTAGCTCAGGTAATTGTTGATCAATTTATAAGTTCAGGATGGCAAAAATGGAATCGTTTATCGAATGTGGTGATGTTTTTGCCACATGGTTATGAAGGTAAGGGTCCCGAGCATTCTTCAGCTAGATTAGAACGTTATTTACAGTTGTGCGCCCAAAATAATATACAGGTGTGTGTTCCTACAACGCCAGCACAAATTTTTCATTTATTGAGACGTCAAGTATTTAGTTCCTATAGGAAACCATTGATTGTTATGACGCCAAAGAGTTTATTGCGACACAAATTAGCGGTTTCCTCTTTAGAGGATTTAACTCATGGTCAATTAAAATTGATTATACCAGAAATCGATCTACAAGATTTAAAAAAAGTAAAACAAGTTGTACTTTGTAGTGGTAAGGTTTATTATGACTTGCTGATTAAACGGCGAGAAAACGGATTAAATGATATTGCTTTGATTCGCATTGAGCAATTGTATCCATTTCCTTATGAAGAATTGAGAAGAACATTTGAGAGGTTTTCTAATTTAGAACGAGTAGTTTGGTGTCAGGAAGAACCTAAAAATCAGGGGGCTTGGTTCTATATTCGTCATAGACTTGAAAGATGTTTACAAGACAAACAGCAATTGGGCTATGTAGGACGTCCCGATGAAGCTGTGCCAGCTACTGGTTATTCGGAATTGCATTTAAAGGTACAAAATAAATTGATTAGCGAAGCTTTGAATCTGTAGGGCTTTTTTAGAAATGTCTATAATTGAAATTAAGGTTCCTTTACTTCCAGAGTCTGTTACCGACGCTACAATAGCAAAATGGTATAAACAACAAGGTGATGTCGTCTCTCAAAATGAAAATCTAGTCGATTTAGAAACTGACAAAATAGCGTTGGAAGTCCATGCACCAAAAAGCGGTATCATCAAAAAGACAGTATTTAAAGAAGGAGCAGTGGTAAAGTCGGGTGATGTTCTGGTAGCTCTAGAAGTAAGTACAATAGATGCAGTTGTGGGTCTAGAAGAAAAAAAAGGCACAGAAGATACGATAGAAGTTATCGAAGTGAAAAAACCCAAAACGCTTAATAAACGTGAAAAAAAATTTGGTCCTTCTGTGCGTCGATTGATTTCTAGGGAAGATCTTGTTGGTATCAATAAAGTTTTAGTGGAGAACGATAAAGAAAAACATATTACACAGAAGAATGCGGAAAGTTATTCAGACAATCAAACAGATAAGTATAAAGAAGAGCAAGAGATTATCCGGGAGGACATAAAAAAAACTCGGATAGAAAAACGAGTTCCTCTTTCTAGAATTCGGCAACGTATTGCGGAGCGTTTGGTTCGTATACAACAGGAAGCTGCGTTATTAACTACCTTCAATGAAATTAATATGCAAATGGTAGTGGATCTAAGAAAAAAATATTGTGATGAATTTGAAAAAAAACATAAAGTTCGTTTAGGGTTCATGTCTTTCTTTGCGAAAGCCTCAGTTGAAGCTTTGAAGAACTTTCCATTGGTAAATTCTTCTATTGACAAGAATGACATTGTTTATCACGACTACTATGACATTGGTATTGCGATAGGTGCAAAACGTGGCTTAGTGGTCCCTATTCTTAGAAACGTGGAAAACATGAGTATAGTCAATATTGAAAGGAAAATTAGGGAATATGCTGTTCGAGCTCAAGAAGGATGTTTAAGTATTGATGAGTTAACAGGTGGAACATTTACGATTACTAATGGAGGTACTTATGGGTCTCTATTATCAACACCAATTATTAATCTCCCGCAGACTGCCATTTTAGGGATGCATAAGATTGAAGACCGACCTATTGTGGAGCAAGGTCGTATTGTGATTCGACCAATAATGTTAGTAGCTTTATCTTACGATCATCGCATCATTGACGGACGTGAAGCGATACTCTTTTTGGTTACTATTAAGAAATTACTAGAAAATCCATTTCGACTGATATTGGAGATATAAATAGGTGAGAGTTATTTAAGAATTGTTTGTGGAATACAAAAAGAATAAACATGAATCTACATGAATATCAATCGAAACGTTTATTAAAGAAATATGGTATACCTGTACCTTTAGGCAAAGTAGTTTCTAGCGTAGAATCGGCTGTCAATGCAGCTGATAAAATTGGTGACGATTGTTGGGTAGTAAAAGCACAAGTACACGCGGGTGGGCGTGGAAAATCAGGAGGCGTTTGTTTAGTTAAAGGTAAGAAAGAACTGCAGGCTGTTGTAAAAGACTTACTAGGGAAGCGTTTAGTCACCTATCAAACAAGTAAATATGGTCAGATGATAAAGCAAGTGTTGATTGAAAAAAAATCAAATATCTTGCAAGAATTGTATTTAAGTATGACAATTGACCGTTCTATTCAAAAAATTGTTCTTTTGGCTTCTACAGAAGGCGGAGTTGAAATTGAAACTGTGTTAATGCAATCTCCGGGAAAAATATTAAAAATAGTTATTGATCCTGTGATTGGATTGCAACCTTTTCAGGGTCGGCAATTGTTTTTTAATCTAAACTTAGATCTTGCACAAATGCAATCGTTTACGGATATTGTTGTTGGATTATATCAATTGTTTATTGCATACGATTTAAGTTTATTGGAAATTAATCCTCTCGCAGTGACTGATATGGGAGAATTGCTTTGTTTAGATGTGAAATTAGATATAGATGATAATGCTCTCTATCGTCAGTCGAATCTTCAGGAAATGCGTGACATAACACAAGAAGACGAATTTGAAACTTTAGCACGACAGCAAGGATTAAGCTATTTTAAGTTAGATGGTAATATTGGCTGTATGGTAAACGGTGCGGGACTTGCAATGGCTACAATGGATCTGATTACATTAGAAGGTGGAGAACCGGCTAATTTTTTGGATGTAGGTGGCAGTGTTACCAAAAATCGAGTGGTTGAAGCTTTTAAGGTTATTATTGCGGATAGGAATGTTAAAGGAATTCTTGTAAATATTTTTGGTGGCATTGTCCGCTGTGACTTAATTGCAGAAGGTATTATTGATACGGTAAAAAAAATAGGTATTCATGTTCCAGTGGTTGTCCGTTTAGAAGGAAATAATGCCAAATTAGGAACTGAGAAACTTATGAAAAGCAACGCGAATATTGTTACTATAAGGAATTTTTCAGATGCGGCGAAGGAAATTGTCGCGCAAGTTAAGAAGAAAATAGTACGATACAGATGAGTATTTTGATTAATAAAGAAACAAAAGTAATTTGTCAAGGTTTTACAGGAAAACACGGTACTTTTCATTCTGAGCAAGCTTTACAATATGGAACAAAAATGGTGGGCGGTGTAACGCCTGGAAAAGGAAAACAAACACATTTAGGATTGCCTGTTTTTAATAGTGTACACGAAGCCGTCAGGAAAACTGGTGCCACTGCTACTATGATTTTCGTGCCAGCACCTTTTTGCAAAGATTCTATTATTGAGGCAATCGATTCGGGAATTGATTTAGTAGTCTGTATTACTGAAGGAATTCCTATTTTAGATATGCTAATGATTACGTCTTACCTTAAACAACGGAAGAGCCTTAATGTCACACGTTTGATTGGACCAAATTGTCCCGGAGTCATTACACCAGGCGAGTGTAAAATTGGAATTATGCCAGGATATATTCACCAACCTGGAACAGTTGGTGTTGTTTCACGTTCTGGAACTTTGACTTATGAAGCTGTAAGTCAAATCACACAGTTAGGTTTTGGTCAGAGTACTTGTGTAGGTATTGGGGGTGACCCGATTTTAGGAACTCATTTTATCGATATTTTACAGTTGTTTGAAAGAGATTCTCAGACAGAAGCTATGGTGATGGTAGGAGAGATCGGTGGGACAGCAGAAGAAGAAGCAGCAGAATTCATTAAGTCCTATATAAGTAAACCAGTGATTTCCTATATTTCTGGGGTAACTGCTCCTTCTGGTAAACGAATGGGGCATGCAGGGGCTGTTATCTTAGAAGGCAAAGGAACAGCAGCAAATAAATACGCGGCCTTAGAAGCTGCGGGTGTATTTACTGTAAGGTCTCCTGCGGAGATTGGTCGGAGGATTGCTGAAATAATAGGATAAGTTTACTTGTGAATATTGTTTTCAGTTGTAATACAAGAAATGCGTTTTAAAAAGTTTGAAAGCTCTCTTGTGTCTTTTGTAGTCTAATGTTTTCTTCTTTTCTTAGGGTAAAAATCTCATAACCATTTTCAGTCACTGCGAGTGTATGCTCCCATTGAGCTGATAAACAGCGATCCTTGGTGACAACTGTCCACCCATCGTTGAGTAATTCAATATGCCGTTTTCCAGTGTTGATCATTGGTTCTATTGTAAACGTCATTCCTGGTTCTAACACAATACCTTTATCGAAAGTTTTATAATGTAGAACTTGTAACTCAGGTTCATGAAATAAACTTCCTATACCATGACCACAATATTCTCGAACAACAGAATAGTGATTTTTTTCTGCATGATCCTGTATAGCGGCTCCGATGTCGCACAACCGTGTTCCTGGTTTCACCATAGAAATTCCGATATAAAGACATTCTTGTGTAACGTGAATAAGCCTTTTTTCATGATCTGAAATGTTACCAACGGCAAACATTTTGCTAGTATCTCCATGATAACCATGTTTTAAAACAGTAACATCAATATTTATGATGTCACCTTCTTTTAATTTTTTATCGTTGGGGATTCCATGACATACAACATGGTTAACCGATGTACAAATAGATTTAGGAAATCCTAAGTAATTTAATGGAGCAGGTATTGCTGATTGAACGCGTGTGATGTAATTATGACAGATCGTATTAAGCGTATTAGTGGTAACCCCTTTTTTTACATAAGGTTCGATCATCTCGAGTACTTCAGCTGCTAAGCGACCTGCAATACGCATTTTTTCTAATTCTTCAGATGTCTTGATTGATATAGGCATTCCTTTTTGAGTATAAAGGTTTTATTCTAAGAAATACAAGAAACGCAGTTTTTATTTATTTTACTAAACTTCCATCATTCTATTCTTTATACTATAATAGGATACTATAATAAGTATGTTTTAGCGATATGTTGGTTCTCAATTTTTAAAATGTCTTAGTGTTTAAAAAGGTATTGTAAAGAGATAATATGAGTGAAATAACCATTCGTCATATGTTAGAAGCCGGTGTTCATTTTGGGCATCAGGCTCGTTATTGGAATCCGAAGATGGCTCCGTATATTTATGGGACTCGCCAAAAAATTCATATTATTAATCTTGAAAAGACATTGTCTCTTTTTCGTGAGGCTTTGGCTTTCGTTAGAAGTGTATCTATGAAACGAGGCAAAATTCTGTTTGTAGGTACTAAGTTTCCAGCTCGTGCAGTTGTAAAAGAAGAGGCTATTCGTTGTAACATGCCTTATGTAAATTGTCATTGGTTAGGAGGTATGTTGACTAATTATAAGACTATTCGACAGTCAGTTAAGCGTCTAAAAGAATTAGAAGAGTATTTGAAAAATGAGGATACTCTTATGGGAATGACAAAGAAGGAAATTTTAAATTTGATGGGAGAGCAAGAAAGATTGTCAGCGAATTTATCGGGAATCAAAAATATGAGTGGTTTACCAGATGTTTTGTTTATCATCGATGTGGGCCATGAGAAGATAGCTGTACAAGAAGCTAAACGTTTGAATATTCCAGTTGTTGGTATAGTTGATACAAACGAAAGTCCGGATAATATTAGTTATGTTATTCCTGGTAATGATGATGCCGTGCATGCTATTCGATTATACTGCAAAGCAATTTCTTGTACCATTATTAGTGTTCATAATACTTTTAATTTAGAAAAAGAAGCAGAGAACAGGAAAAAAAATGAAATTAAAAAAGAAGATAATAAGAGAGAAGACTAAGAGTAAAGATTACTACGGTATAGTATATAGGGTTGTATAGTGATGATTATTACTGCAGCTATGGTTAAGGCGTTACGAGAGATTACAGGTGCTGGTATTATGTCGTGTAAAACAGCTTTACAAGTTACCAACGGTAATATAGAAGTTGCCATTCAAGAATTAAAAAAACTGGGTGAAATAACAGCGACTAAATTAGTTGAAAAAAAGACAAAGGAGGGAGTATTGGTTATCGAGGTAAATGATAACGAAAAGAAAGGATTTATGGTGGAGGTAAATTGTCAAACTGACTTCGTAGCGCGCAATGAAGCGTTTATAAAGTTTGCTCAAAAAATTGCTAGACGTGGTTTAAAAGAGGAAACAACTAATGTTGCCGACACACTTGCCCTTACTATTCATACTGATATATCAAAGACTATAGAGAGCGCCAGAAAAGAGCTTGCTGCTAGAATGGGAGAGAATATCCAGGTCCGTCGTGTGGCGTTATTATTTGCTGATGGTGTTATTGGTCATTATGTTCATAGAAATCGCATTGGAGTTTTGGTAGCACTTCATTCTGATAAAACAAGTCTAGCTAAAGATATTGCTATACATATTGCTGCTTTTAATCCACAGGTAATTAGTTCTAATGATGTATCTAAAAAGGTAGTAAGTAAGGAGAAGGAAATTTTAACAGCACAAGCGAAAAGAGACGGAAAACCAGAAAGGGTTATTAATAGAATAGTGGAAGGTCGTTTAAATAAATTCTTGAAGGAAATGAGTCTAGAGGGACAGGCTTTTTTGAAAGATTCAAAAATTTCAGTGGGAGATTTATTGCAATCGGAAAAATCAACTGTTACAGATTTTATTCGCTTTGAAGTAGGTGCATAAAGACAAAGAAAAATTAGAAAATTGTGTAGAGTTGGCGTTGGAGATTCGTTAGTGAAGAGTGGGGTTCGTCCGCTTTATTGGAGGGTTCTATTAAAGGTGAGTGGCGAGGCTCTTGTGGGAAAGGGAGTATGTACTATTGATCCCACTATTTTAGATCGTATAGCAGGCGATATCATTCGAGTCTATAAGTTAGGCGTCCAAGTAGCAATTGTTATCGGTGGTGGAAATATCTTCCGAGGTGTTACTTTGCAAAGAGCTGGGATTAGCCGCATAACAGGTGATTATATGGGTATGTTGGCGACATTGATAAACGCATTAGCTTTAAGAGACGCTTTTGAACGCATTAATTTACCGGTTCGCATTTTATCTGCTATTCCTATGACAGGAGTAGCGGATGCCTTTCATCGAAGAAAAGCAATTCATCATTTACAGAAAGGACGTATTGTAATTTTTGCTTCCGGAACTGGAAATCCTTTAGTGACTACTGATTCAGCAGCTAGTTTGCGCGGTATTGAAATTGACGCTGATGTGGTTCTTAAGGCTACTAATGTAGATGGCATTTATTCAGATGATCCAGAAAAAAATTCAAAGGCAAGACTTTATAAGCATTTAACTTATAAGGAAGCTCTAGAAAAGGAGTTAGCTATCATGGATCTTGCTGCATTTTTTCAATGTCGAGATCATAACATGCCATTAAGAATTTTTAACATTAATAAACCAGGGACTTTACTTCGAGTGGTTATGGGTATAGAAGAAGGGACTTTAGTGGATCAAGGTTAAGAGAGAATGTTTATATGATTAATAATGGTATAGTTAATAAGACGAAAGTTCGTATGGAAAAAAGTGTGGAAACTTTAAAAACTGGATTAACAAAACTGCGAGCTGGACGTGCGCATCCGAGCTTATTAGAGTATATTAAAGTGCAACATCATAATAGTGGTGTGAATGTTCCTCTTAGTCAAGCAGCAACGATTTCTGTTGAAAATTCTCATATGCTTATAATTTCTCCCTGGGAAGAGAATATGATAGATAAGATTAAGAAAGCTGTTCAATCTGCTAATCCTAGTTTAAATCCATTCGTCGCTGGGACAATAATTCGGGTGCCATTACCTCCTTTAACAGAAGAGAGGCGTAGGGAATTCACCCGTATAGTTAGGGACGAAGCTGAAGTAGCGCGGGTAACAATACGAAATATTCGTCGAGAGGCTAATAATAATCTAAAAAAATTATTAAAAAAAAGAGAAATTAATGAAGATGAAGAACGGAGAATACACGTTAGCATTCAAAAACTTACTGATGAGAAAATTTTAGAGATAAATAAAATTATTTCTAAAAAGATAGCTGACTTAATGTCTATATAATAAATAGATGTTCTCCAGTTTCTGAAAAACCCGAAAAGAAGAATAAAAGGAGTGAGTATGCTGAATGAATTCAAGGTTTTTTCCTCGCCATGTTGCGATTATAATGGATGGCAATGGTCGATGGGCCAATCGTCGTGGGTTACCAAGGACGGTTGGTTACCGAGCTGGAGCTAAAACTGTCCGAAAAGTGATTGGCTTTGCAAGAAAAAAGGGAATTGAGATTTTAACTCTTTTTGCTTTCAGTATCGAAAATCGAGCACGTCCTCAAAAGGACGTAAGTTTTTTAATGTCATTGTTTTTAAATGCTTTAGAATGCGATACAGATACGCTTCATAAAAATAATATCTGTCTTAGGGTCGTGGGGGATCACAAGGAGTGCGATAGCAAACTACTTGTACAGATTCATGCTTCTCAAGAACTTACAAAAAATAATACAGGTTTAAAATTAGTTATTGCCTTAAACTACAGTGGTCGTTGGGATATTGTACAAGCAACACAAAGACTGGGTGAGAAAATTCGAAATGGAGAATTAAATCCTAGAAAAGTAACAGTTAAACTATTTCAAAAACACTTGTGTTTAAACGACTTACCAGATCCTGATTTGCTAATTCGTACTAGCGGTGAGCAACGTTTGAGTAATTTTATGTTATGGCAGATGGCGTACACAGAAGTTTATTTTACGTCCATCTGTTGGCCTGATTTTAGCCCTAGCAACTTTGAACAAGCATTAGCGTTTTATCAAGCACGTCAACGACGTTTTGGATTAATATCGGAGCAAATTAAAGAATAAAAATAATGTTTTTTAGATGCCGCGTGCCTACGTCACTGACGTTAATTACTTTTTTATTTCTAGTAATTCAATATTTATCTATGCCGTGGTTTGGTTATTTAATTGGCATTGTGGTGGCTCTGGCAGCATGGGAATGGTCTATTTTATCAGGAATGAAAAATTTTTATTTTCGAGTTTTTTATGTGCTGTCTATTCTGTTAGCTTTGATAGGTATATATTATCTTCCAATTTTTTGGATATCAACTATATCCTTTTTTGTTTGGTTATGGGCAGCAGCAGCTGTTATTTGCTATGCAAAGAGGATTAATCCTTTAGGATTCCAATACAGCATAATAAAAATTATTATGGGTTTTATAGTATTAACGTCCTTCTGGATTTCTGGAATTGCGCTACGTAGTACTAATGGTTCTCATTGGTTGTTATTTGGTCTAGTGTTGATTTTTTCTACAGATATAGGAGCTTACGCAGTAGGTCGATGGTGTGGAAGGAGAATATTAATTGCGCGTGTAAGTCCTAATAAAACATGGGAAGGATTATTTGGTGGTGTCCTTTTGACGTCGGCGATCACTGTTATTACTTTCTATATTTTTCATCTGTTTTTTCTTCGATTAATATTAGCAAGTTTTTTATCTCTGGTTGTAGCTATTTTTGCAATTATTGGTGATTTGTTCGAAAGCATGCTAAAACGACAAGCCGAAGTGAAGGACTCTGGCCGATTGTTTCCTGGTCATGGTGGAATGTTAGATCGTATTGATAGTACTCTTGCTGCACTTCCTGTTTTTCTTTTATACTCCATCTATGTTTCTTCACTTATTACATGAAAAAACGCTGTATTATCTATACTCTCTTGGTCAATTATTAATTTTTTCAAGTGTTTTGCACTTTTCCTATTTTTAGATCCCGTGTCTTTTTTAATATTATGGAATTATTATTATTGTTTCTTTATTTTCTTAAAATTCGGTATTCCTTTTAGCGCAATCTTTAGGGCTCCAGAGATCCAAGGAGTAAAATTTTGTAGATTTTTTTTAAGTTCTTCTTTTAAAATGGGAAAATTAATCCATCGAATAGCACTAATTTCCCTTGTATTAAAGGCAATCTTTTCAGTAGTTACAAACCCCACAAATATATGATCGTACTCATTCTCAATTAGATGATTATCTACCTTAGCGGTATAACGGAATACTCCTACTTTTCTTAATGGGATTTTTAATCCTATTTCTTCGAACAGTCGTCTTTTACTTGCTTTAATAATATTTTCTTCAGGTCTTGGATGTCCACAACAAGTATTTGTCCATAATCTCCCACTGTGATATTTATCAGGATGTCGTTGTTGAAGAAGTAATTGCCATTCATTGTTTTTCCAAGAAAAAATAAAGATTGAAAAAGCACGATGGAGTTTTCCTTCATGATGCACTTTTATCTTTTCTTCACTACCTAGAATTCGATCTTTTTCATCAACAAGTATAACTTTTTGGTAAGTAGTGTTTTTAAAAGGTGAAACGATTTCAATATTGGGAAAATGATACCTTATTTTCTCATTATCTTTTTCTAAAAATAATAAATTGATGTTCGCTCCTGCGTCTTGAGTAAAATAAATTTCCATTCCTGTTGCTCGAAGTTCCCATATTTTTTGTATCATTTGAATGGTCTTTGGGGAAAAATACATTAAAGGTGGCCATGCGGATAACATTGTGGCATGCATAGCCAATGCATTAGACTCAGCAGTCCTTCCTAAAAGAGAGAAGTTTTTTTGAGTAATAGCTTTTTTTAAATGAAAAAAATCTTTATTTGCTTTTTTAAGCCATGCGGTATAAAGTGCAGCAGTCGATACAGTGCGATTCATGCCTTCACGTGAACTGATTTTCTTTTTTTGAGAACTTATAATGTAAATTCCAATACGCAAGGATGGCCAATGTGCGTTTATCGGTTCTGCATAGCTATCCATTCCATTAGGATCAGTCCCACGATACCACTGTACAAATCCATTAAAGATTGAACGACAAGCACTGCCACTGCCTAATCGTGCGAGAATTGATAAAGTTTTTTCGTCTAAATGCCATCCAAAGAAATCATTAACTGCTTTTACAATAGCGGCATAGCCACAAGCGGATGAAGCAAGCCCAGCGGCAATAGGAATATTAAAGTGAAGTTGTAATCGCACAGCTTGTGTATTAAATACCAATTCCTTTAAAAAAGCCCATAAGGAGTGTTGTTTATAGCAATTCTCTGTATTTAACAAATTATTGTTAACAATTAATTCATGACATTGTTTTGTTGAAAAAGAAATTTTTGCATCGGCACCTTTATTATCTAGAGACACAGATAAACTTGAAGTGAATGGTAAATTAAGTTCTAGATTGCGTTTCCCCCAGTATTTACATAAAGCAATATTTGAAGGTGCAAAAGCTTGACCAAAAGATTTAATAGGCACTCTGTTTTTTTTCATGAGTAATTTTTGAAAAATTTCATTGTATCTCATCAAATTCTGCTCCTTTAGAAATAATGGATAGTGGAATTTGCTTAACTCCAAGTTTTCTTTCTTCTTTATTACGCGGGAAATAAGTAGGTAAAAATTTTCCAACTCCAATAATACAATCACCAAAACCAGAACCAGATATCTTAGCACCTAAAATATTGGGCTGTTTACGCAGGGCATAGATCAAATTTTCTAAAAAAATATTACTAACTCCCATAGCTGTCATAAGTTCTTGTCCTGAGTTGAATAGATTACCTAAAGCAATCCAATTGCGAGTGTTAATAATGTTAATCGCTTTTATAGAAAGAGCATGCATTTTTTCCTCTATCTTTTTATAGTCAATTAAACATTGTTGACGCTTTTTATTAATTATGTTAATTGCACGAGCAGTAGAAAGTTTATTTCCTGAGTAAATCGCCACTAAAGGCGGTTTTTCTTTTAAAGAAATAACTGAAAAAGGCGAATTATTAAAAGCAATTACACCGCCAAAGATACTTGCTGCGCAGTCTGCTCCGGATCCTACACCTTGTACTCGGTGAATTACTTGTAATGCTGCTTTCCAGAGATCTATTTTAGTTAACGACTTCTTATGCCAACGATTTAATACGATTAGTAAAGCTACAGTGATTGCTGCTGAACTTCCTAATCCAAAAGAAGAAGGCAAATCAGAAGTAACTTCAATATTACATCCGGAAAGAGGCTTTACAAAATTTAGTGCTTCTAATATGAATTCAAAAGGAGCTTGTGCAAAAATTTGATGGCGACTGATGTGTAGTGTACCTAAATCTGAATCTATAAAAATTCGATCGTCGTTACGCGGTTTAAGCGCTACAAAAATAGATTTATTAATGGCGGCCACCAAAGCTGTTTTGCCGTGTAATACAGCATATTCTCCAAGTAGTATTAAACTACCAGAGGCTTTCGCTCTATACAATATGAGTTCCTTGACTGTCAATTTGAATAGGCATAATAGTATACCTATATTGTTCTATGAGATTATTAATAGAGGCATCAGATACAACTAAAATGATGCCCCCGTTATCGCCTTTTACGCTTCCTGCGCCACAAATTTTTGCTGCACCGCCTGTTTTTTCTATGTCAATAATAAAACGATCAACTTTATCAGGTACAACACCAATAGTTTTGAGTAATTGATGATTTTTTTGAATACAGTTTTTCACTTTTTCGTAGTTACCTTTTTGTAATGCTTGATCAAATTCATTAGTAACTGCAGAGAAATCGTCTCCAATATGACTTTTCTTGAAATAAGAAGACACTTGTGAGACGCACGCTCCGGTGCTGCTTTTCGGTTTTCCAGTTTGAACTAATTGCATTGAAAAATTTTTAATTAAGCGTTTTTTAAACTGTCCTTTTTCATAAAGAAAACTTCCACCGTGATAAACGGTGTGTAAATCTAGTCCGCTAGAGTAACCGTGTTGCAAATTTTCCGATTCCATACCTAATGTAAAACATTTTTCCAAATCAAAATTTGCATCTAAAAAATGTGTAAGTGCGTGGATTAAACCCATGATGCTGGCAGCTGAAGATCCTATCCCATAACCTATAGGAATATTAGAATCGATGATAATATCTATACCAAAAGGCAACGATATGCTTTTTAAGTTATCTAATACATTGATAAAAGTGAAGAGTAAAAGTTCAGAGGATTCTTTTAAGACTTCCTGAATATTTAAATGCTTTGAACGATATTTTTTATATTTATCCTTAAGTGTTCTTTTTAATTTACGGAGTGTCTGCAGTGCGACAGATCTTTTAAAACCAATATTTACAAAATTGAAAGAAAAATGTAGTGAAGTAGACCAGTGAATAATAACATTTGTGTAATAATTTATGGCTACAGCCAACGCTGAATGTCCATAAACTATGGCATGCTCTCCTGATAAAATCAGTTTGGCAGGTGTTCGTGTTTTTAAAAAATATTTCTTTTGTATCATTTAATTCTCAAGTAGTTGACTTTGTGCTTGCGTTTCCTTTTACTAAGAAAGTTTTCATATGCATTAATATATGGCTTTTAAGATTTATATTAACTGAAGACTTACTCGTAATTCTTAGACAATAAATGCCTATTTCCATAGTGTTTAAATTTACTTTTTATTATCCAATATCTATATCTAAACTACGACACAAGGACCAGATGATTTTTTTGAACTCAGTTCTTATAGTAATTTTAACAAATAAATTAAACAGAGTGATTACTTATTTTACCTTATTTATTTTGTGATTAATTTTTTGTATTATGCTGCGATTTATAACTTATAAACACGTAATTTACGAAACGTTCGACATATAACCTACAAATGGGTGTTGGAATACCGGTGTAATTACTAATAAACATGCGCAACTCCTTTGACGCACAAAACGTGTAATACACGCAAGGAGATACAAAATAAAAATATTTCTTTCTATGTCTATTTAAACTCTTATCTTTCATTTTATAAAATAAGAGTTTAGAATTTGATGATTTAAGGGTAGGAAGTGAGTTAAAGATCCGGATTGGAAACAAACGGTCAAATATTCTTAAATTAAATATATCCTCTCAGTTTGTAGGACAGTAATAATAAGGTTACTAAGTGATTTTAAATGATTGGAAATTACTAGTATAGTCTTTGCTATAGATAATCATAAATTGAGTGTTATAATACCATTTCTTTATAGTATTTGGTACAAAACAGGGGTTATTGGTCAATCTTCCAAGATTGAAAATTATCAGAACTCATTCTCGTCTTCGGATAAAGTGAAAAATAGTAAGGAAATAAAAATTCACATTTAATATTAATACTTAATTATGGTGAGACCTCTTCATAAACGCCTTTTATTCACAATTGCTTTTATTGTGCTCTGGATTCCTCTGAATCTAGAAGCTCATGATTTCATTGTCCGATTTATTCGCATTAGAGGCTTGCAAGAAATTTCGGAAAGTACAGTACGTCATTATCTTCCAATTAGTAAAGGACAAAAATACACTTTTCGACAAGGTCAATTTATCATCAAAAAGCTTTATAAAACCGGTTTTTTTGACGATATTAAAATCAGTAGTTGTGGGAAAATACTTGTCATCACAGTAAAAGAACGTCCTACTGTAAGTGTTATCCATCTTAACAATCAATCTGTTATTACTAATAAAAAATTACGTCTCATTTTGTATAGATATGGAATTATAGAAGGACAGATCTTTGACCCTTTTAAATTAGAGCAGGTCAAGCAGGGATTAGAACAACAGTACGGCGTTATGGGATACTATTCTGTTCATATATCTACTAATGTTGTTAGAAAATCCTCTAATCGTATAGAGCTTTACATTAAAGTAGAAAAACCGAAAATTGCAAAAGTTTATTCGATTCGATTTATTGGAAATCAGTCGTTTAAGGAGCATATTTTGTATAGACAATTTAAAAAACTAATCAGTACTGGTTTTCTAGATACGTGGATTGGTAATCATCGTGCTAATCGTTATTCACAAATTAGATTAGAAAAAGATTTAGAAAATCTTACTATATTTTATTTGAATCATGGTTATTTGCGTTTTCGACTCATTTCCTATGACGTACAATGGTCATCGGATAAAAGTAAAGTTTATATTACTGTTCATATTAATGAAGGACCAGCATACTACGTTAATATGTGTGAGATAAGTAGTGCAAATGGTGATGTGAAGAACTTATTGCGTCGGTTTATTACATTAAAATCAGGAGATACTTTTTCTCGGAAAAATGTTATTCGTATTAGCAATAATATTCGAAATTTTTTAGGAAATCAGGGATACGCGTTTGCAAAAGTAGTGATCATTCCAATAATTAACGATAAAAGACATTTAGTTAATATAAAATTCAATATTATACCTGGTAAACTCGTTCACGTACGATGGATTAATTTTTTAGGTAACCAACATACAAATCAAGCAGTATTACGTAGAGAAATGCGTCAGTACGAAGGTAGTATATATTCTTTATCCAAGATTGAAGAATCAAAACGACGTTTAGCATTATTAGATTATTTATCTGAAGTCGCTTACACAGTGCAACCTGTGTCTAATTCTATTGATCAAGTAGATTTATGTTATCACGTAAGAGAAATAGCATCTGGAAGAGCTAGTATTCAGGGAGGATATTCAGATGTCTATGGATTCTTATATGGTGTTAGTGTAGTGGATCCTAATTTTATGGGGTCTGGAAAATATATCGCGATTAAGTTTCAGAACAATCAATACCAGCGGAATTATTCAATTATTTATAATAATCCTTATTACACGGTTTGGGGATTACAGCAAGGCGTTTCAATGTATTACTCTCGTGTCCGTCCGGATAAAAAATTTAATCTTTCTCCTTATTTAGAAGATGGCTATGGCATTGATATTGCTTATAGCTATCCAGTTTCAGATCATAATATTGTCATGTTTAGTTATGGTATAGGTCATGTTGCTGTTAACAATGTCGATGTCGTTAACGCAGCACCGAGCGTACTTGCATTTTTAGGCACGATTAACGGTGTGCAAAATGTTAATGCTATGTATAATCAAGTTAAATTGGCAGTAAATTGGACTTATAATAAGCTTGACCGTACTATTTTACCAACTACAGGTCTCTATGTGGGATCGGTACTAGAAGTGAATATTCCTATTTTCTTCGTACCCAGTCTAGATTATTATTTAGCGACGTATACGATGAAATATTATCGTCCGTTATGGAAAGAGATGGGTCGTAATAATGGATTTATTTTGAATGTATTAGCGACTGTTGGTTATGGAAATGGGTTTGACCGTAATAGTCGCTTGCCTTTTTTTAAAAACTTTTTTTCTGGAGGTATTGGATCTCTCCCTGCGTTTGCCCCCAATTCTTTGGGACCAAAAAATCGTTATCCTCTCGGTAGGGATTTTGGTGCCATCGGTGGAAATCTAGAAGTTATTTTTGGAGCGCATTTGATTTTTCCACAATTTTTTAGTCAAAATGTTCGTACTGCTATTGTATTTGATGCAGGAAATGTTTTTCAAGTGCCTCGATTTTTTGGAGATATTGCGATTCCAGCACGTGGAGGAGCTTTTGATCCTGAAGCTAATACTAGACCGCAAATTATACAGGATGATAGATTTTCTCTTAAAAATTTACGCTCCTCATTAGGTCTTTCTTTGGAGTGGTATACTGCTTTTGCGCCCATTGATTTTACTTTAGCGTTTCCATTAAGTAGAAGATCTGGAGACCATTTTCAAGCGTTTCAGTTTTCTTTAGGAATGATATTGTAAAAGATAATAATGTAGTAAGATCTCTCCGCCACACTTTGTGGAAATAATGTTCTTGGTTTGCATAATAACCTGCATTATAATGCACAGTGATTACCTTACTTTGATTTAGCATGTGGAGAGATTCATGAAAAAATGTTTATTTAAGGCTGTTTATTTATCAATAATGATGGGTTGGGCAGCTTCTGTTGTTGGACAAACTATAGGGGTAGTAGATATTCGACAAATTTTTCAAGTCTCACCACAAATTAAGGATATTAATACAAAACTTGAAAAAAAATTTTCATTACAGCGCGAGCAGATTGTTGATTTAAGTAAATGCTTAAGGGAAGATATTAAAACATTGCAACGCAATGCATCTGTAATGAATAAGAAAGAATTGGAGAATGTACGTGATAGAATTCAAAAAGAGCAAAAGGAACTCCAAAAAGTACAGATAGTTTTTCAAAGAAATTTGTATAAAGCGCAGAGTAAAGCTGTGAATAGGTTTATGAATAAGATTTTGAGTGTTGTGAAAACAGTCTCTGAAAAACAGAAAATAGATTTAGTTTTACCAAAAAGTGCTATCCTTTATGCTAAAGACAAAAAAGACATTACCTCCAATGTGATTGCTGAATTAAAATAAACTACTGTATTTTGCGATTTACATTGAAAATGACTTATACACTTAATGAATTGGCAAGTGCTATCGGTGCAACCGTGATTGGCGATGGAAATTGCAAGATTTTTGACGTTGCGGCGATCACACACGCCCAACAAGGAGAAATCAGTTTTCTCATAGACGGAAAATATAAAAAATATTTAAATACAACAAAAGCTTCAGCCTTATTATTAGATAAACAGTTGGCAAAAAACTGCCCTACAAATGCTCTTGTCATGTCAAATCCTAAGTTAGGACTGTCCAAGTTGTTAACCTTATTACGACCTCAAATGATACTAAAATCAGGCATTCATGTTACAGCTGTTATTGGTAAAAACTGTAAAATTGATTCTACAGTTTATATTGGACCATATGTGGTTGTAGAGGATAATGTTGCGATTGGTTCCGGAACTGTTGTTAAAGCTGGCACAAACATTGGTTTTGGTTCTCAAATTGGAGAAGATTGTTTTTTACATAGCCGAGTAACTATATATTCTTATACAGTCGTTGGTAATCGAAACATTTTTCATAGTGGTGTGATTATTGGAGGTGATGGGTTTGGTTTCATGAAAGATGAACGGCATCAATGGACTAAAATTCCACAAGTTGGTCGAGTAGTTATTGGTGATGACGTAGAAATTGGGGCAAACACTACGATTGATCGTGGTGCAATTGAAGACACAGTGATCAGTAATGGTGTTAAATTAGATAATTTAATCATGATTGGTCATAATGTTTGTGTAGGTGAACACACTGTTATTGCAGGCTGTGCTGGAATTGCAGGAAGTACTACTATCGGTCGTTATTGTATGATTGGAGCAGGAGCAGGTCTTAATGGACATATTAATATTTGTGATTACACCGTTATTACAGGTATGGGAATGATTCAAAAATCTATTACCACTCCTGGAGTGTATTCATCAGGAACAGGGATGCAGCCCAATTTGGAATGGCGAAAAAGTGTAGTGAGATTTCGACAACTTAATGCATTGACAAAAAGATTAAATCGATTAGAGAGGTCATATAATGAGTGTAATGGAAACCAGAGAGATTAAACAATATATCCCTCATCGGTATCCTTTTTTATTGGTTGACAGAGTAATAGCAATGGAAAAACATAAGTCCTTGATAGCAATTAAAAACATTACAGCTAATGAACCTTTTTTTATGGGACATTTTCCTGTTCGTCCGATAATGCCAGGTGTTTTAATTATTGAATCTTTAGCACAATCAGCAGGAATTTTAATTGTTAAATCTCTTAATTTGCCTGAATACCACAAAGAGATTTATTTTTTTGCTGGGGTTGATAATGCACGTTTTAAACGTATCGTTGAGCCCGGGGATCAATTAGTTTTGGAAATTAAAGTATTAAAATCAGGTCGTCTATGGAAATTTGAAGGAGAGGCAAAAGTTGAAGGAAAGCTCGCTTGTAGAGCTGAATTTATAACAATAAAAGATAAATGAAAAGGATAAGTAGAGTGATTGACGAACAAGCACTGGTTCATTCTAAAACAAATATTGGATTGAACGTGACTGTTGGTCCTTGGACTTTCATTGGTGAAAACGTTGTAATTGGTGATGGAACACAAATTGGTGCTCATGTAACCATTAGTAGAAATACTGTGATAGGAAAAAACAATAAGATTTATTCGTATGCTTCTATTGGTTCTGATCCTCAAATTGTTGGATATAAAGATCAGAATACCGGCTTGGAAATTGGAAGTAGAAATATCATTCGTGAATTTGTAACTATCAATCGTGGTACTTATGAAGGCCATGGTGTAACTCGACTTGGTGATGATAATTATTTGATGGCTTATTCACATGTAGCACATGATTGTCGTGTAGGAAATGGTATTGTTTTTGCTAATACTGCTTCTATTGCAGGACACGTTGAAGTTGATGACCATGTAAATTTAGGTGCTTTTTCTGGAGTACATCAGTTCTGTCGAATTGGCGCTTATTGTTTTTTAGGACGAGCAACGAAGGTTTATCAAGATATACTGCCTTATATGCTTGTTACTGGAAATCCGGGCGTGCCTACAGGATTAAATGTTATCGGATTGCGTCGACATAATTTCAGTTCTAAAGCAATGCAATCGTTAAAATTGGCGTATCGACTGATTTATCGCGCTCGTCTTAAGTTAGAAGATATTTTGGTTAAACTGAAAAAACTAGCAATGGTAACTCCTGAGATTACTCCATTATTAATCATGATTGACAGCTCTATTCACAGGCGTGGTTTTGCCCGGTATAACAAAAGTAAAGAGCAACTTCCCACACACGACATCTTTTCTTAATGCATTATCGACGCTCCCGAAAAAATTTTTTTAGAAGGAAAGCGCATTTATCTTCTAGCATTCCACCTTTCCATGAAAGGTAACGATTTATCAGTGAATTATTTAACAGTTGAAAACTACTGATAATCTTCTTAGACCGAGGACGATAGGCTCCAAAAACAAGACGTTGGATTCTGGCTTGTATTATCGCCCCAAAACACATTAAACAGGGTTCTAAAGTGACGTAGAGGACTGTCCCCGTTAAACGATAGTTACCGAGATTTTTTGTAGCTTCTCGAATCGCAAGTAGTTCTGCATGAGCAGTAGGATCTATTAATCCAATGGGATGATTAAATCCTTCTCCGATAATTACATTATTTTTTATTAAAACTGCCCCAATGGGTACTTCTTGATTTCTTTCAGCCTTTTTTGCTAAAAGAAGTGCTTTTTGAATGAAAAATTCGTCGGTCATATATACACATCAGAGATTTTTTATTATTTCACAAATTACGCATTATTCGTTATCCGTTAGATAAGTAGTTTTATTCCGCTTTTCTAACGGATAAAATGCTTGAAGCATTTTTTAAAAAGTACCAATTATATTTAGAATTAAGCACATTATTACTAAAGTATAAAAAATTATGAGGAAAATTAGAACAGCGGTTGTTGGTATGGGTTATTTAGGTACATATCATGCAAAAAAATACGATGCTTTACCTAATGCAATTCTTGTGGCCGTTTGTGATATTAATTCTGAAAGATGCCACACAAAAGCTAAAGAGTTAAAAGTTAAGCCTGTTATCAATTATCAATCCCTTCTTGGGCTAGTAGATGCTGTGAGCATTACAGTTCCGACTGCTCTGCATCATAGAATAGGATGTTTTTTTTTAGATAATGGTGTACACATCCTTTTAGAGAAACCTATTGCTCTTTCATTAAAAGAAGCTGATGATTTAATATCTTCTGCTAAAAAGGCTAATGTTATTCTCCAAGTCGGTCATTTAGAACGTTTTAACAGCGCTGTTAGAGCTATAGAGTCTCAAATCTCTAATCCTAGATTTATCAAGTCACTACGTCTTTCTCCTTTTAAATTAAGAGGTAGTGATGTTAATGTGGTTTTAGATTTAATGATTCATGATATCGATATCATTCAAGATATAGTAAAATCAGACATTCAAAATATTTCTGCAAGTGGTGCTTCTGTATTGTCTTCTTATATAGATATTGCGAATGCTCGTATTGTATTTAAAAATGGGTGTGTTGCTAATATAATCGCTAGTCGTGTAAATTTAAGAACTGAGCGAAAGTTGAAAATTCTCCAGCGTGACAACTACATTACTGTTGATCTTGCTAGCAAAAAGGTTGCTATTTATCAAAAAGGAACTCAAGAGGTGTGTACAGAAATGCCAAAAATTATTTGTCAAATGGAAAAATGTGTACAAGGTGATGCTTTACTGGATCAAATATCAGCTTTTCTTAATGCTATTATTCATAATAAAGTTCCTTTAGTTTCTGGAGAAGAAGGGAAACGGGCTCTGGCAACAGCTTTAGAAATTTCATTAATTGTACAAAAAACTAACGCACAATCCCCAATTTCTTCAATTTTTAGTTTCTGAATGGATGTTTACGAAAAAAAAATTATGATTATTGCTGGAGAACTCTCCGGCGATTTATTTGGTTCTCATCTTGCAAAGTCATTAAAATCTCTTGCTCCACAATTAAGGCTTTTTGGTATTGGTGGGAAAAAAATGAAAGAAGTCGGAGTTGAGCTTTTTGTTGAAATTGAAAAACTTGCAGTTGTCGGAATATCAGAAATAATTACCAAATTAAGTGATATTTTGAAGGCTTTGTATCTTCTAAAACATCGATTGGAAACTGATCAACCTGATTTGATAATTCTTATTGATTATCCAGGATTGAATTTACATATAGCTAAGCAGGCTAAAAAAATAGGAATAAAAGTTTTGTATTACATAAGTCCCCAAATTTGGGCATGGAGGTACAATCGCATTAAAAAAATAAAAAAATATGTAGATCATATGGCAGTTCTTTTTTCATTTGAGGAAAAATTATATCAACGAGAAAACGTGCCTGTAAGTTTAGTTGGACATCCATTAATTGATATTGCTATCCCCACTTTATCGCGAGAGATAGTTTATAAAAAATTAGGTTTATCAGCAGAAAACATTTCTATTGGTTTATTTCCTGGAAGTCGTTATCATGAGATTACTCGTTTGTTACCTGTTATTATTTCTGCTACTCGTCTGATAAAAAATTGTATTCCTAATGTTCAATTAATATTGTCTCTCGCGTCTAATGCTTCTCTTTTATATATTCAAAATTATGAACTTCTAGATATTAAAATCGATGTAGATAATACTTATAATGTATTGTCTATATGTGACGCCGCCATTGCTGTTTCTGGAACAGTTACATTAGAAATCGCTTTATACCAGGTCCCCTTTGTTATTTTGTATAAGGTATCTCCGTTTACTTATTGGTTAAGCAAACAACTTATCCGAGTTCCGTTTATTGGATTGCCTAATTTAATAGCTAAAGAATATATTGTACCTGAATTTATTCAACATCAAGCCACTCCTCAAGCTATTGCTGATGAAATCTGTTTATTATTAAAAGATTACTCTTATCGAAAATCTTTTTTGGATAAATTACTTTCTCTGCGAGATAGATTAGGCGGTAGTGGGGCTTCTATAAAAACAGCGAAATTAGCATTAAAAATGCTGTAACATAATGGTTAATAACGTTTTAATAAAATTCGATTTTCATTAGTTTAGACAAGTCGATTGACTGCTCACTATAATTGGGTTATCTACTTTTTTATAAAAAAGTACTGCTTAGGTTAGACAATTATTAATCAAATTATTGTACTTTGTTAGTCATGGAATTATGTATCTTTTTATTGTTGATTAGTATGATTTTGATAAAAATAAGCATTTAGCAATTTTTATTACTATTTTATCAAATTTTTAAACCTGGTATACTTTTGTGGTCTTCTTTACTAAGGAAAATTTTATGCTTATGGCTTCAGCGAATAATAGCAATGTCGACAATTTTAATGTGATGATTGAAATTTCTATGAAAGGTAGCGTTAAGTATGAATACAATGAAAAAACTCGTTGCTTGATTGTAGATCGGTTTATATTGACAGCTATGCAATACCCCTGCAATTATGGTTTTGTACAAGATACTCTGGCTGAAGATGGTGATCCACTGGACGCATTAGTGATTACGCCAGTGTCAATACAGCCCGGGGTTTTAGTTCGTGTTCGAGCGGTAGGTTTAATCCGCATGGAAGATGAAGCGGGAAAAGACAACAAGATTTTGACATTTCCTCTAGATAAAGTCTGTAGAGAGTATAGATTTATTCGTTCTATCGAAGATGTATCGCCATTATTATTGGATAATATTACTCATTTCTTTGAACACTATAAAGATTTAGAGTCTAATAAATGGGTTAAAGTACATGGATGGGAAGACAAAAGTGCAGCAGAAAAAGAATTGTCACAATCTGGTGAACGTTTTAAAAATCAAAGGAAAGAGCAACAATAATGACTGGATTTCTTTTACATCAGTTGGTTTGATAAAAAGATTTTTAGGAACATCTTTGTTAACGCTTTATCTTGGTATTTTTTTGTACTAAAGTACCAACGTGTTTAATATGTACTAGGTTTATTGGTAAATGTACGTTTTCAAAATAAATACTTATGTCTTCTTAAAAAGTAGGGAGTTTAAAACTGTAGATTTTTACATGACTTTTAAATATTAATATTTAATTAAAGTTGCGTTCTTAATAACTCCTTATTCTCTCTATAGAAATCTAAAGAAAAATGAGGTAAGGAAATGAGGTGGATAGTTTGAATTTAGACGTTTTGTTCTTAAAAGGTTCGCCAGTTTATACACCACTTCGTCAACAGAAAATTTTACAACATCTGCAACGAAAATACCCAGAAGTCTGTGTTATTGAAGCAATATATGTTTATTTTGTTGCATGCAAAAAACCTTTATCTTCTAAAAAACAAAGTCAATTAGAAAGTCTATTGCCAAATGCTCGTCTTTCTGATTATCCAATACTATCTGAAAAGTTTTCATTTTGGGTACTGCCTCGTTTGGGAACTATTTCTCCATGGTCAGTAAAAACTACTGAAATTGCACGTAACTGCGGGCTCTCTCTCGCTCGGATAGAACGAGGGATTTTCTATCAGCTGTTCGGAATTTCTAATAAGAATAAAAAGAATTCTCAAATAGTAACGGAATTATATGATCCACTAACCGAATCAATTTTATTCTCCTTGGATAACTTAACGCATATATTTCAATATCCGACGCTTTTAAGTTTTTCTTACGTTAATCTATTAGAAAAAGGAAAAATTGCTTTATTACAAGCAAATCAATTATTAGGTCTTACATTAACCGATAAAGATCTTCAGTATTTGTTAACAGCTTTTCACCAATTAAACCGTAATCCGACAGATGTAGAATTAATGATGTTTGCTCAGATAAATTCTGAACACTGCCGACATAGGATTTTTAATGCAAAATGGCGAATTGATGGAACCTTAAAAGACGAAACGCTATTCACAATGATTCGTTACACTTATCAGATGCATCCAAAACAAATTTTAGTAGCTTATCATGACAACGCAGCAATTATTAAAGGTTCTATTGGTTTTACTCTCACAATTAATTCCGTTTCTCGTTACTATAAGTACAAAAGGGCGTACTTACACAAAGTTCTAAAAGTTGAAACACATAATTATCCCACTGCTATGTCTCCATTTTCTGGGGCAGCAACAGGAAGCGGAGGTGAAATTCGAGATGCAATAGCAACAGGTCGAGGTGGACAAAGTCAAGCAGGTCTAACGGGATTTTCTGTTTCTCATCTTCACATTCCTGGTTTTTCTCAGCCGTGGGAAAAAGATTTTAAACATCCAAGAGCATTAGCGTCTCCTTTAGAAATTATTTTACAAGGGCCAATTGGAGCAGCTTCATTCAATAACGAATTTGGACGGCCAAATATTTGTGGTTATTTCCGAACATTGGAATACAAAGGAAACTTATTCATAGAAAATGACACGAAAGAAGAAACTATTGCTTATGGATATCATAAGCCCATTATGATATCTGGCGGCATCGGACAAATTTATAGTTCACAAGTTAGTAAACAATCTTTTGAAAAAAATACATTATTAATAGTTATTGGTGGGCCTTCGATGACTGTAGGTTTAGGGGGGGGGTCTGCCTCCTCCCGAGGGGAGGGAGCAGAAGCGGATAATATAACTACTAAGGTTTTAGATTTGTCGTCTGTGCAACGTTCAAACCCAGAAATGCAACGTCGTGCGCAAGAATTAATTAATGGATGTATTGAACTAGGGAAAGCAAATCCTATTTTAAGTATTCATGATGTGGGTTCTGGTGGTTTATCAAATGCTTTTCCAGAATTAATTGCGGCTAGTGAATGTGGAGGAGAGTTCGAATTACGAGATATTCCTAATGATGCGCCTGGAATGACTCCATTAGAAATATGGTGCAATGAGGCACAAGAAAGATTTGTTCTTGCTATTACAGTAGAAAAACTAGAAGTTTTTCGCTCCATTGCCGAACGTGAGCGGTGTCCTTTTGCAATTGTTGGATACGCAAAGCAACAGAAGAAACTGGTAGTACATGATAATCATTTTCATTCTTATCCTGTCAATGTGCCATTGTCTTTATTATTCGACGACGTGCCTTCGATACAACGGGAGGACCGGAGGCGATCCTTTAAATTATTTCCATTTAATGTTAACAATATAAATTTAACTGATGCTGTCAAGCGAGTTTTACAATATCCTGCAGTGGCAGACAAAAGTTTTTTAATTACTATTAGTGATCGTTCTGTTGGTGGTAAAGTAGTGCGTGATCAAATGATAGGTCCTTGGCAAGTGCCAGTAGCAGATCTGGCTGTGATAGCAGATAGCTTTTTTGGCTATCAAGGACAGGCTTTGTCAATTGGTGAAAGGGCTCCCATAGCTATGATTAGCTCTGTTGCGTCAGCTAGAATGGCAGTTGGTGAAGCGATTACTAATATAGCCGCAGCACCGATTAATAAAATATCTCAAGTGGTGTTATCAGCAAATTGGATGATGGCGGAAAATTTTCCAGGAGAAGGAGTAAATTTATATGAGGCCGTTCGAGCAGTTGCAAAAGAATTGTGTCCTACGTTGGGAATTTGTATTCCAGTAGGAAAAGATTCTTTGTCTATGTATACCTCTTGGAGGGAGGGAAATCAAAAACACAGGGTAATCTCACCTCTTTCTTTAATTATCACAGCTACTGCACCTGTTTTAGATGTTCGTTATACGCTTACTCCACAATTACAAATTGATATAGAAAAGACTCAATTATTATTTATTGATTTAGGTAAAGGAACGCATTTGCTAGGGGGTTCGTGTTTAACGCAGGTTTACGATGAATTAGGGGATAAATCACCTGATGTTGATGATCCTCATTTGTTGCGCAATTTTTTTCTAGCGATTCAAATACTTAATCGTAGAAAATTATTATTGGCTTATCACGATCGCTCCGACGGAGGATTATTAGCTACTTTATGTGAAATGTCTTTTGCTGCACACACTGGAATTACTGTTGAGATATGTTCTTTAGGAAACAACCCAATAGCTAGTATATTTACTGAAGCTTTAGGATCTGTCATTCAAATTAAAAAAGAACATATTATTGATGTATTGGCAATTTTAAAGACATATGGATTGAAAAAACATACACATATTGTCGGAGAGATTAATAGAACAGATACTTTTGTTATAACCTATAAAGGAAAAGTAATTTTTCAGGAAGCACGTGTTACATTACAACAATGGTGGAGTGAAACAAGTTACAGGTTACAAGCGCTACGAGATAATCCAATTTGTGCCAAGCAACAGTACGATAAATTATTAGATGACGATCATCCTGAACGCATAGTATTGAGTACCTTTGATAATCAGTCATTTTCCTCGCCTCCTTGTATTAACGTAGGAGAGCGTCCTCTTGTCGCTATTTTACGTGAGCAAGGTAGTAATGGTCATAGAGAAATGGCTGCAGCTTTTTGTTTTGCAGGTTTTGATAGTGTTGATGTTCATATGAGTGATCTGCTAAAGAATGATTATATTATTAATTTAAGAAAATTTAATGGGATAGTCGCTTGTGGGGGATTTTCTTTTGGAGACGTTCTAGGTGCTGGCCGTGGATGGGCACAGTCAATTTTGATGCAACCGAGAATTTCTGATGAATTTTCCTTATTTTTCCAAAGTAAAGATCGTTTTGCTTTAGGTGTATGCAACGGATGTCAACTTTTTTCGCATTTAAAATCAATAATTCCAGGTGCTGGAGATTGGCCTGTTTTTGAACGTAATACATCGGAACAATTTGAAGCACGTCTGTCTTTAGTAGAAATTCCAGAATCTCCTTCTCTTTTTTTTCGAGAGATGAGCGGCAGTCGCCTTCCGATTGTAGTTTCACACGGTGAAGGACGAGCTGTGTTTGAAGAAGGAAAAGAACAAAAAGTAAAAGAAAACAAACTTATTGTTTTGCAATATATCAATTCTTATGGTTTACCCACTATGCGTTATCCAGAAAATCCTAATGGAAGTCCAATTGGAATCACTGGTCTCACCACTCCAGATGGTCGTATCACCATTCTTATGCCTCATCCTGAAAGAGTTTTCCGCACAATTCAGTTGTCTTGGCATCCAAAAAACTGGGGTGAAATAAGTCCTTGGATGCGTATGTTCTATAACGCGCGAACGTGGGTAGATTAAAGATTATAATTCATTCAGTACGACGAGTTCGATTTCAGTCGACAGCCTATCTTTTAGTTTACGGGTCTTACACCAAAATAAAAATAAATCTTACAGATTGCTCTTTTTTTTCTCTAATGCGTTAATTAATTCCTTCAAAAATCGGGCAATTTCCCCACCGGTGATAATGCGATGATCACTAGTTATAGATAGTGGTAATATTCGATGAACTGCTGGTTGTCCATTGTCAGAGGGTACTACTTGCTCCCGCACACGACCTGCACCTACTACTGTGACCAGAGGTGGCAAAACAATAGGGTTAGCATAACGTCCCGCAAACATTCCAAAATTAGACAGCATAATTGTTGCACCCTGAAGATCTTCAAAGCGCAAACTCTGCGTTTGTGCCATTTCTTTAAAATGATTAATTTTTTGACGTAGCGCATTATCATCTTTATGAGCTATGTCTTTTAAAACTGGAACATATAGACCGTTAGGAGTATCAATCGCAATTCCAATATTAATGTGTTTTTTTATTTGATAGCTCATTTTGTTGCCATCAAAATAAGCATTCATAATAGGAATTGTTATACAAGCCTTTTCAATAGCTCGAATTAATCGTATTGAAATATCTTGCCGGCTTTCCCAAATATGAATATCTGCATCATCCGACAAGCTAACAGGAACGACGTCACGATGAGATTGACTCATATTAAATGCCATCGCTTGTCGTACATTGGATAAATTAGAATTTTGTAAGGAAATTTGTTGTAATTGAAAAGCTTTCTTAACTAAATCAGAAGTGATTATGCTGTTTCGAGGTTTAATTTTAGAGAGATCTACGCCGAGTTGTTTAGCAAGCTTACGAATGGCTGGTGTGGCCCTGATAGATCTTATTCTTTTTGGCTTATGTGTAACATGATGATCAAGACTTTTTAAGATAACATGATCACTTTTAATAACGTTGGTAGCCGTTTTAGTAGAGAATTCGGGGTTTTTTGTTTCAAATGTTTCTTCAAAACCAATAAGAGGACAGTCGGTTTTAATAGTATCTCCTATTTTGCCAAATAATCTTACGATTTTCCCGGAAACAGGAGAAGGAACATCCACAAGAGCTTTTGCTGTTTCCATAGAAACCAACGGCTGATCCACAATAACTTTATCACCTTCTTTTACATGCCATTCACGAATTATTGCATCAGGTAAGCCTTCTCCTAGATCGGGTAACTTAAATACTTTCATTAGGAAAATTCCATCAAAGATCGTACAGCTCGCACAATCCGATTAGCACTTGGTATATACTCTTTTTCTAGCTGGAAATAGGGCATTATGGTATCATACCCGGTTATACGTTTAATAGGAGCTAATAAAGAGAACAAACCTTGTTCAGCAATGTTAGCTGAAATCTCAGCTCCAACTCCACCAGTTAATGGCGCTTCATGGATAATTAAACAACGCCCAGTCTTTTCTACCGAAGATAAAATTGTATCCATATCTAGCGGTTTAATAGTAGCGACATCGATTATTTCTGCTTTAATACCTTCTTGAGCAAGCTGATGGGTTGCTTCCATAGTTTCTTTAATCATTGCTCCCCAAGTAATTAAGGTCACATCAAAACCACTACGTAAAAGAAAACATTGGTCTAAAGGAAGCGCTTTCCCATTATTAAGAACTTTTTGTTTTACTAGTCGGTAGATGCGCTTTGGTTCTAAAAAAAGGACTGGATCTGCATTACGAATAGAAGCCAATAATAGACGATATGCTTTATCAGGAGAAGAAGGAATGACGACTCTTAATCCCGGGATGTGAGCGAATAATGCTTCCATACTTTCTGAATGATGTTCTGGAGCACGAATACCTCCTCCAAAGGGAACACGATAAACTATAGGACAATGTAATCGACCTCGAGTGCGATTTCTTAATCGCGCTGCGTGACTGATAATATGATCAAAACCAGAATAAATGAATCCTCCAAATTGGAATTCGGCAACAGGTTTCAACCCTTGTGCCGCCATCCCTACTGAGATTCCTGAAATCGCGCTTTCGGCTATTGGTGTATCCAAAACTCGCTCTGAACCAAACTTTTCCAGCAATCCCATGGTAGCTCGGAAAACACCTCCATTAATACCTACATCTTCTCCTAATACAATAACCGAATTATCTCGTGCCATTTCATAGGTTAGTGCTTGATTAATAGCTTCAATTAGTGTAATCCGATTCATTTTCTATTCCAAGTGTAAGTGCGTTCCGTTGTTTTTTGATTGATTGAGGTAATTCTTCATACAGATAATCGAATATGTCCGTTGGTTTCGGAACCGGTCTATCAAGAAACTCTGCTATAATTTTATTCACCTGAGTAGTTACTTCAATTTTTAATTCTATTTCTTTATCTTTTGACCATAGTTTTTGTGATTCTAAATAGCGCCTAAGACGGGTAATAGGTTCAAGTCCCCAAGCTATTTCCAGATCTTTAGTAGATACATAACGACTTGCATCATCAGCAGTGGTGTGACCGCATAAGCGATAAGTGATAGCCTCAATCAATGTAGGACCGTTTCCTGAGCGAGCCTTTTTTAGAGCTTCAGAAACTGCATAGCGAACAGCGATGATATCGTTGCCATCTACTTGATATCCATCAAACCCTCCAGCAATAGCTTTTTGAGCCAACGTGCGACAAGCGGTTTGTTGATTACGATGCACAGAAATAGCCCATTGATTATTATTAATAACGAAAACTACTGGTAGTTTCCAACATCCTGCTAAATTAATTGCTTCGTAAAAATCACCTTTAGAAGTACCACCATCTCCACAGATGGTTACCACAGCGCGACATTGTTTTCGGTATTTTATTGCGTACGCAATACCAACTGCATGCAGTAATTGTCCTGCAATCGGAATACAATTGGGAAAATCTTCTCTAACTGCAGGGTTAAAATAGTTGTTACTTTGTTCATCTCCTCCCCAGTAGGCTAAAAATTCTGATAATTTTATTCCACGCTCGAGCCAGGCTCCTTGATCACGATAATAAGGACAGAAAACATCTTCAACCTGCATAGCGTTTCCCATACCAATACCTATTGCTTCTTGACCTAGAGAAGAAGGATAAGTGCCTATTTTTCCGGTACGCTGAAGGTTAATAGCTTTACTGTCAAAGTGACGAATTAAAGACATTTGATGATAGAGGTATAATAGAGTCTCTGAATTTGCAAATTCAGGAAAAGGCTGAGAGGGATGACTATTTTCGTTAAGAAATTGCAAATGTCTAACAGTAAAATCAGAAACGGTGGTCATTATTTTTGGTGCCATGCTGTCTCCAAGTCATTACAACTTGAATCGCTAAGTTTCTCCCTAGTCATTAGGTCGGCTACTTCTATAGTTGATTTATTGTCTTTTAAGGAACGCGTAAATAATTCTAAAAGGCGATCGTATAATTTTTCGATTAATTTACGAGCGATATTAATGTCATGATAATCATAAATAGCAGCTGATTGAATCAATCCCCCTGCGTTGATAACATAGTCAGGAACATAAAGTAATCCGAGTCGATGAGCGACGATACCATATTTTCTATGAGCAAGTTGGTTATTAGCTGGGCCCGCGATAATGTCAGCTCTAATTCGACTAAGCGTGTTTAGATTGATAATACCGCCAATAGCTGCAGGTGAAAAAATATCACATTTTACATCGTAAATGTCTTTAGGGTGCACTATGTTTGCCTTAAATTCGTTTAAAAATCGCTGTGTTGCTTCTGGATTAAGATCACAGACAGTAATAATAGCTCCTTGTGAATATAAAAGTTGAGCTAAATAGTAAGCGGTTTTACCGGCACCCTGTATAGCAACATGTAGACCTTCTACGCTGTCACGATTCCATTTAAATTTAACAGCCGCCTCCAATCCACGAAAAACACCTTTCGCAGTAAAAGGAGACGGATCCTCTTGCATTGTATCGGTTCCGGCAGCACCAATGACATGTAACGTACGTTCGGCGATAATATCCATATCTTTTGTTGTTGTTCCAATATCCATTGCTGTAATATATCGCCCGTGCATATCGTGAATAAAATCACCAAAAGAGCGGAAAAGAGCTGCGCGATCGTAAGTAACGGTAAGGGGTTTTATGATAACAGCTTTAGCTCCTCCGTGAGGAAGATCGCTAAAAGCAGCTTTTAGAGTCATCATATAAGATAAGCGTAAAGCATCCTTCAATGCTAAATTTATTGAATTATAACTATAAAAACGACAACCTCCAATAGCAGGTCCTCGTTTGGTACTGTGAATAGCAATAATAGCTTGCAATCCGTTTTTGGGATCAATTTTGGTATGAATGTCTCCAAAGCCAAGTGCTCTAGCATAACGTATCAAACCTTCATACGTAGGTAAATTCCGCTTACGTGTTTGTGGCATAATATACCTTATTTGAATCGCATTGAACCAACCAAGATACAGTTCATTAATAATAGTATCAGGGATTTTAGCAATATGTAAGAAAGAATTTTTGTAATTTAAAACTTTGAAATTCATTTCTTTAAAGAAGTAAAATAAACTACCGTATTTTGCAAGTTTAACTTTCAAATAATCATCAAAATGATGTAATAATGCGATTGATACGTTACTTAATGAAAAATAAAAAGGTGATTATTTGCTTCATAATAGTAATCTTTCCAAGCTGAATTCTAGAGACTGTATGTTAAATAGACTGTTCTCAGACATGGGTTTATTCATTAATTAGTGAACAACAGATTTTTAGTTACAGCATGTGCAATCCGTTTGCCAATTTGGTATTGTAATCTCTAAATTTTCGAATTTTTTACGAATAACCGGTAATGATGAGTAATTCTAAAATTTATCTAGAAAAAGCATTAAAACTTGCAGAGGCTCGACGTGGATTTTGCGCACCTAATCCTGCAGTGGGAGCTATCTTAGTCAAAGACGATCAAATTATTTCTGTGGGCTTACATAAAAAAAGTGGGTTACCTCATGCAGAGGTAGAAGCTATTAATGCAGCTGGTGATAACGCAAAAGGAGCAAATTTATATGTAACTTTAGAACCTTGTTGTCACTATGGAAAAACACCACCGTGTACCGAATTAATTACGAAAACCGGAATAAAAGCAGTCTACTATGGGTCCATTGATCCTAATCCAGATGTCTTTAACAAAGGAGCCCAAACATTACAGGAATCAGGAATTAATTGTTTTTTGGTAAATCTTCCTAAAATTAAATCCTTTTATGAAAGTTATGCCTATTGGATCACTAATAAAAGACCTTGGGTAACTATTAAATTAGCACTTAGTTTAGATGGGAAAGCTACGGGAATGAGAGGAGAGCCAATCTTTTTAACTGGAAAAGAATTAAACTGCTATACTCACACATTTCGAAAAAAAAGTGATGCTTTGCTCACTACAATAAGTACGATATTATGTGATAATCCTCAAATGAATGTACGTCTTGCCGGTGAAATAATAAAAAAGCCAATTTATGTTCTCGATTCTAATTTAAGATTACCATTAAACGCGCGCGTTCATCAAACCGCTGAGAAATTAGTTGTGTTTCATACAAAATTTGCTAATAAACAGCGTAAACAAGCTCTTATTAAAAGAAACGTCCATTGTGTTGAAGTTAGAGAAACTGAAACAGGTAATTTAGACCTCGATGAAGTAATCAATGTGATTGGAAAAAGTGGTATTCACGATCTATGGATAGAAGCTGGTAAAAAATGCTTTCAATCTTTTCTGTATAAAAAATTAATTCAACGTGCTTTAATTTACATTGCCCCTAAGATTTTAGGGGATCCATCTAATTCTATTTTTCAAATGTCGTTTAATTTTCAAAAATACCATATTCAATGGAATCAATATGGAAAGGATGCAGTATGCGATATCAAATTTTGTTAATATAATAGTTGAGTAGAGATTTTACTAATAATGTTGTGAAGGTCTAAAGCAAATATTGACTTGCTAATAGGATTTGCTTATTGTACATCTGTAGAAAAGGCCTTCGAAATGAAGGGTTCTTAGGGAGGTGGCTCCCTCCAGTGAGGCTAAATTTAGGAATTACTCTCAAATCTTAAGTTTGAAGATTAGATTTTTTTCTTTTTGAGTAGAGTCTTACTGTAGCAAGTCTTTAAGTAAACGAGCGTTCTGGTCCGATTTTTTAACATGGCGGGTATTTTTTGTAGTGGAGTGTTGTAAACATGTTTACTGGCATTGTTGATCACTGCGGAAAAGTGAGATCTGTTGAGATATTGCCACAACTAGCAGTGGTACATATTGAAACAAAGTTTTTCGATTTACAAATTGGGGAAAGCATTGCAATGGATGGGGTTTGCGTGACAGTGGCAAAAACACAGTCAAGTAATTTTTTTTGTGAGTTATCTTCTGAAACTGTGTCACACACTTCTGCGCGTCTTTATAAAGTAGGAGATTTAGTAAATTTAGAGCGTGCTCTACGATTGATGGATCGAATGGGAGGACATTTTGTCACAGGCCATGTCGACCAAACTGTTACAGTAGCATTATTACAATCTAATAAACAAAGTGAATTCGTTCAAGCGATTTTTGTAGGTATCTCAAAAGAAGTTCGGTGTTATTTAATAAAAAAAGGTAGTGTATCTATAAGTGGAGTAAGTCTAACAGTTAACAATATAACGAAAAACACTTTTTCGGTAATGTTAATCCCCCACACTTTAAAGAAAACAAATTTAAAAAACTTAATAGTAGGGCACGTAGTGAATGTTGAGTTTGATTTAATAGCAAAGATTGTTGCTCAAACAACACGGGAGATAGTATCTGATGAAAAGAGCGTTTGATAGTATTGAAACAGCTTTAAAGATTTTGCGTGAAGGAGGGATGATTATTTTAGTTGATGATGAGTCCCGTGAAAATGAAGGTGATCTGATTGTTGCCGCTGTACATATTACACCTGATCATATTAATTTTATGGCACAGCATGGAAGAGGCTTAATTTGTTTGCCGATGGTATCCAGTGACTTTGAACGATTAGGTATTCCTATGATGGCAAGTCGAAATAAGTCTCGTTATCAAACGCCTTTTGGAGTTTCTATTGAAGGGGCGTATGGCGTTACAACAGGAATCTCAGCGCAAGATCGAGCACGTACAATTTGTATTGCTGTTGATGAAAAAAGTGGTCCCGATGATATTGTTATGCCTGGACATGTGTTTCCTTTAAAAGCAATGGATGGTGGAGTCTTAGCTCGCCCTGGACACACCGAAGGAAGTGTTGATTTATGTCGTTTAGCAAACCTGAAACCAGCTGCTGTTCTATGTGAAATTCTGAAAGAAGATGGCGAAATGGCACGATTACCTGATTTACAGCAGTTTTCTGCGCGTTATCAGCTTCCACTTGTTAGTATTCATGATTTGATTACATATCGCATTAATTGTGAAGTTTTAATTGATGAAATTTCTGCTTCAACTTTACCCCTTAAAAATAGAGGAAAATATACAATTAAAGTATTTCGTAGCAAAATTGATAATTTAGAACACGTGGCTTTAATTAGTCAAAAAAAGAAAATAGAAAACCTTTGTTTAGTACGAATTCATTCAGAATGTTTGACTGGTGATGTATTTGGCTCTTCTCGTTGTGATTGCGGTTGGCAATTAGCAGCTGCTGTAGATAAAATATCCTCACAAGGAGGCATTCTACTTTATCTACGCCAGGAGGGACGAGGTATAGGTTTAGGAAATAAAATAAAGGCCTATGCTTTACAAGAACGGGGTTTAGATACAGTAGAAGCGAATGATCACCTTGGTTTTCAAGCAGATTTACGCGATTATGGATTAGCGGCACAGATATTACGAATCTTAGGAGTGCAAAAGATTTGTTTATTAACTAATAATCCTAAAAAAGTAATAGGTTTGAGCCGTTATGGTATTGAAGTTTCTAAACGAGTAGCTCTAGAAACTATGCCGACATGTGATAATATTCGTTATCTAAAAACAAAAAGAGAAAAACTTGGACACTTGTTAAACTTGACAACAGAGGTGATTAATGATGTATCTACCTAAATTGGCCATTGTAAACAGCCAGTTTAATCGAATGATAACAGAGAAATTGTTATCTGGAGCTTGCTATCGTTTGTCACAGTTAGGCATTAAAGAAGATCATATAAAAAAAGTTTGGGTACCAGGGGCTGTAGAAGTTCCATTGATAGCAAAACAACTAGCAAAAACTAAACAGTATGATGCTATTATGTGTTTTGGAGCAGTAATTCGCGGTGAAACTAATCATTATGATTACGTTTGTCAACAAGTAAGCTTAGGATGTCAATTTGTAGCATTAGAATATGAAGTGCCAGTTATCTTTGGTATTTTGACTACTAAAAATAAAGAACAGGCTGTTGATAGAGCGGGAGGAAGGAGAGGTAATAAGGGAGCTGAGGTAGTAAACGCAGCAATAATGATGGTAGAGAGTATGAGGAAAATAAAAGTTAGTGCATAGCGGTAGTAGAAATCCCATTTTACAATGTATTTCTAGCTGGTTTATTCGCCATTTTTCAGATCCCGAGGCGCTGGCGCTTTTTTTCACTTTAGTATTTGGGTTTTTGCTATTTGAGTTTTTTGGAAAGTTTTTGTTACCGGTGATAGTGAGCATAGTATTTGCTTATCTCTTTTCTGCACCAGTGCAGTGGTTAGAAAGATGGTGGTTTCCTAGGTGGCTTGCTATCTCTGTAGTTTATCTTTTCCTTATAGGTCTTTTTGTACTGGCTCTCTTTAGTTTGTTACCGTTAATGTGGAAACAACTTATAGGTATGGTGCATGAATTACCTAGGGCTATTACTAAAGGACAGTTATGGATGAATGAACTTACGTATCACTATCCAAAATTATTTCCTATTAATCCCATTACTAATATTGGCACTTATTTACATCAGAAATTAGTAAGAATCGGACAGTTTATTTTATCTTTTTCATTGGCGTCAATTCCTAATGTTATTGAAATTATTCTCTATTTTGTATTAGTACCTTTACTTGTATTTTTCTTTTTAAAAGATAGTAAAGCTATTAGCGTTTGTCTCAGTCGTTTTTTGCCGGAACGTCGTGGTCTTATTCAAATGGTCTGGTATGAAGTGAATCAAAAAATTGGTGTTTATGTTCGAGGACGAGTAATTGAGATAATTATTGTTAGCTGTATTTCTGTGCTCGCTTTTGCACTATTAGGGTTACAATATGCCTTTTTGTTAGGTGTATTGTTAGGTTTGTCTGTAATTGTGCCTTATGTCGGTGCGGTTATTATTGCAGTTCCCATTACTATGGTTGGATTAATGCAATGGGGATTCTTATCCACGTATTTTATTTATCTAATGATTACTTATGTTTTGATCGTTACCTTAGATGGGAATTTATTAGTACCTCTGCTCTTTTCAGAAGCTATGGATCTCCACCCTGTTATTATTCTTCTATCGGCCTTAATCTTTGGGGAGATTTGGGGATTCTGGGGCATATTTTTTTCTATTCCATTAGCTACATTAATAAAAACGATACTGAGTGCTTGGCCCAGTATTCAAAAGAAAAGTTGATTTTTATATGCGTCTCTTACTGCAACGAACAATAATCCTACCCTACCCCTTTTCTCTTTTAATGTCGCTTGGGAAAAGCAAGAGATATCTTCTTATACGCGACACACTTCAACTGTAATCTTATTTGTCCAAGATTATAGAATAATCTGTAAAGCTTATGCTTGATATGCTTTTCCTTATTGTAATTTTTCTTAACTTTCGCGTTATTTCTTGACGTTACTTTCGTTATTACTGTGAAAAAATTTTCCAGAAAAGATTATTTTTTCTTGGGTAATTTGCATTATTCTATGATTAGCGTTATTCAAAGCTGCTTTTATGAGATCTTCAATAATTTCTTTTCTTTCTTTTAACAGTTCGTCAGAGAGAACTAACTTGACAATTTCGTGTTGAGCGGTAACGGTAACTCTTACCATACCTGCACCGGATTCACCAGTAACTTCAATTGTCGATAATTCTTCTTGGGCTTTTTTCATGATTTCTTGGATTTTTTTTGTATTTTGCATTAAACGATCAAAATTGAATTTGCTATCAACCATTGTTTTTCCTTCTATTATTATGATGTATTGAGTTAATCCTAATTTTTCATAAGTACTCTGGCATGGAAAGCGTGACTTAAAGTACCGCCATCAAGATATTCTAATTCACCACCAACTGGCACACCGTGCGCAATTCGTGAACATTTTATTTTAGTCTTGTCAATATGATTTGCAATATAATAAGCTGTGGCTTTACCCTCTACAGTTGCATTAGTAGCAATAATCAGCTCCGTGATAGATTCATTCTGTAAACGATCGAAAAGCACAGGAATACTAATTTCTTTAGGTCCTATTCCATCTAAAGGAGATAAATGTCCTTGAAGTACAAAATAACGACCTGAATAAATCTGAGCTTGTTCTATAGCAACTACATCAGCTGGACTTTCGACAACACATAAAAACGTCGCATTACGCTTTTTACTGCAGCAAATGTCACACAAATTTTGTTCAGTATAGTTTCTGCATAATTGGCATTCTCCTACCCTGCTAATAGCAGAATGTAAGGATTTAGCTAGCATTAATCCTTTGGCGCGCTCGGATTTTGCAAGAACATGAAAAGCCATTCTCTGTGCGGATTTAGGTCCTACACCGGGTAAGTTTTGCAGTGCAGTTATAAGTTGTTTTACTAATGGACTAAACACGTAAATTTCTAAAAAACACTTGTGAAGCGAAGAAAATAACCTTGACTACAGTCTACTGTACTTTACGATTTACTTATTACAACAAATCGTGACTATAATAATCATAATCTATAAAAGCTCAATGGAACAACTATTTAAAGAAATAATATTTCCCTGATTAAGTAAAAAGACTGTATTGTAGTGCGTATCATCCTCCTATGCGTCTTCTCAATTATTCAAAATCTTAAAAATTTTTATTAAAAATGCTTTAATAGCACGCGTAGGCATGTATTTCGGTTTTTCGAATACGAATACAATGTTTTTGCTTTAACTAAAAAGAGCGAAATTTTCCTTATTCTACGATTTTGTTTGAAAGATTGAGCTACGAATAAGCGTTGATTCGATAAACGCTTTAAACTTTATTACAAGTTTTTTTAGTGAATTCGTTTTTAATTTTAGTAATAGATACTTCTGGATAAAAAGTAAACATGCGTAATAGCGTCATTTCAAATCCCATTTTCGGACTTGGAGAATAAGGTAAATCTCGTTGTCCTAATAGACCAATTTGATAAAAAAGTTGAATATCCTCACAATGAAATAAATTAGCTAGTTGATGTAATCGTGCACAGTTGTCTTTAATTTTAGCATCAGGAACTACTTGAATCACGGCTATCTCATGAAGTAACGTTAATAATTCGGCTAAAGCATTAGAAAAATCAATGCCTTGTTGGGCAAGTCTGTTAATATAATTTAACAGATCGTTTCCCTTTTCCCAGGCAATAGATTCAAGAATATCAAATAGTAAAGATGGATCAATAATTCCCAGCATATCTTTGACATAGTTGGTAAGAACTTTACCATTGCCATAAATTATACTTTGATCTAAAAGACTGAGAGCGTCGCGCATATTGCCATTGGCAGCACGAGCTAACAAAGCAAGTGCAGACTTTTCAAACTCAATATTTTCTTTTTGTAAGATATACTGACAATGAATAGTAATTTGCTTTGGTAAAAGCAGAGTAAGATGGAACTGTAAACATCGCGATAATACAGTAATTGGTAACTTATAACGATTAGTAGTAGCAAGGATAAATTTTACATGACTAGGAGGTTCTTCTAGGGTTTTAAGCAAAGCATTAAAACTATGTCCAGAGAGCATATGCACTTCATCGATCAAGTAAACTTTGAATCGACCTTTTGTTGGCATGTATTGAACATTATCGAGTAATTCTCGCAAATCTTCTACTTTAGTACGTGAAGCTGCGTCTACTTCTAAAAAATCCGGAGATCGTCCAGAATCAATTTCCTGACAACTATTACAGATATGACATGGACTATCACTAATTCCATTATTCTCGCAATTAAGACATTTTACAAGTATACGTCCAAAAGTTGTTTTTCCGACACCACTAGGTCCTGTAAAAAGATAGGCATGATGAAGGTATTTTTGATTTAAAGCATTGCGCAAGGCCTGAACAACAAATATTTGGCCAATAACTTCTTCAAAGCACCGAGGACGCCATTTTCGTGCTAAGACTTGATGAATAGTCGTCATAAAAATCTTATTATTTCTAAAATATTTCTGCTTTTAATTAAAACACGATCTAATAGAATAAAAAAATCGAACAGATAGAAATGGGATCTCTGATATCAATTGGTTATTTACTCAACACTAATCTTTACAAAAAATTCTTATATAGAAAAGGTTCTACTTTTTGTAGAACACCCACTCTCACGTTTCTGCAGTGTAGCATACATAATACATAACAGCCAGACGCAGGTCTCTCCTTTCTATTATACTTAGTACTTTTAACAATATAAATAAGATTAACGGAGAGGGAGGGATTTGAACCCTCGGTACGAAAAACGATTCCGTACACGCGATTTCCAGTCGCGCCTTTTTAACCAAGCTCAAGCACCTCTCCTTAATATTTTTATTTTTAACAAAAGGAATGCAAGACTAAACTAGAATGTTTCAATGTGCAAATTTAATTAGAATGTTATTGTACTCCAGTTAACAGAGTACACTTTTAAGAATTTGAAAATATACTGTAGAAAGAATATTGAGATCTGAAATAAGCGTATTCTCATTAATAAGGTGAGCTGTTTTATTAATGGGGCCTAATTCAATAACTTCGCAACCGGTAGAAGCGAGAAACCTTCCATCAGAAGTACCTCCATAAGTGTTAAGCTCAGTTTCACATTTACAAATCTCTCTAATTGCTCGACGGGCAATAGCTACTAATTTAGTTTTACTATTAAAAAATGGTTGACTGGCAATTTTCCACTGAACATCATATTTTATTTGATGTCTATTAAGAATTCCCTCAAATTTTTTTTGAAGTACTTTTGGAGAGTGAATGGGTGCGAATCGAAAATTAAATTTGGCTTCTAATCTTTCTGGAATGACATTAGTAGCTCTACTATTAGATTCAATATTATAAAATTGTAAAGAAGTCGGCGTAAAGAAACTATTCCCGTGATCCCAGGCAGTATTCACTAATGCATTAAATACTTGGAAACACTGATGAATAGGATTATCAGCTAGATGAGGATAAGCAATGTGCCCTTGCTTACCAAAAATAGTGAGATAGCCGTGTAAGGATCCTCGGCGTCCAATTTTAATAGCATCTCCTAAGATTTTATTGCTGCTAGCTTCTCCAACAATGCAATAATTCATTTTTATGTTTCTTTTTTTCAAATATTCTACTACTTTATATGTTCCATTGTTTGCTAGACCTTCTTCATCACTTGTAATAATAAAACCAATTGTGCCATTATGATTGGAATATTGCTTAACAAATTTCTTAGCTGCAATGACCATGGCGGATAGTCCGCTTTTCATATCTGTAGCTCCTCGTCCATAAAGATATCCATTTTTTTCAGTTGGAATGAAAGGTGGGTATTTCCATTGTGCTGCATCACCAGGAGGAACAACATCAGTATGTCCTACAAAGACAAAAAAAGGGGTAGAGCTGCCACTCCGCTTGCTACTATGCCAAGCCCAAAGATTATTAACTTTTGAAAAAGATAAGCGTTCACATAGAAACTCTGAAGCGTTCAGATATCTAATTAAAATATCTTGACAACCTGCGTCATTTGGAGTAATAGAAGGACAAGCAATTAGCTGTTTTAGAAGTTTTAATGTTTTATTCATGTCTACTTTCTCTTAAAAGTGCGTTCAAAGAGGTTTTGCTTTGAGTTCTTTTATCTACTTGTTTAATTATAATAGCGCTATATTGGTTATAGCCTCCCCACTTAGAGAGTAGACTTCCAGATATTACTACAGAACCAGCAGGAACTCGTCCATAGATAATTTGCTTAGTAAATCGATTATAAATCGGAGTACTTTGTCCAATGAAAACGCCCATAGAAATTACAGCACCTTTTTCAACTATTACTCCTTCTGTAATTTCTGAACGAGCGCCAATAAAACAATTATCTTCAATAATAGTAGGGTGTGTTTGTAGAGGCTCAAGAACTCCACCAATGCCTGTACCACCAGAAATATGAACGTTTCTACCGATTTGAGCACACGAGCCTATTGTTGCCCAAGTGTCAATTAAACTTCCTGAATTTATGTAGGCACCAATATTAATATAACTAGGCATAAGTACTGTATTTTTCGCTAAATAAGCACCTTTTCGTACGATAGCGTGTGGAACAATACGAGTACTCATTTTTTTAAATTCAGTGTGATTATTGTTTTTCAAAGGAATTTTGTCGTAAAAAGAAGCATAATTTGCTTTAAAGATTTTATAGGGTTCGGTTTTAAAGTAAAGTAAAATGGCCATTTTAGTCCATTCATTAGTTATCCAATGCCCATTTTTTTTCTCTGCAACGCGAATTTCCCCTTGATCAAGAAGTTCAATAGTTTTATGTATGGCTTTACGAACTTTTTCTGGAGTGTTATTACTGGTAAAGTTATTTTTGTTTTTATAAGCTTTTTCAATAAAATTTTGTAGATAATGCATTATCTTTCTCTTAGGTTTCATATCTAATTTACTATATAATGTACAATAACAAGTATTCTTCTGTAAATCTTGTATTCAATGTAGTGTGTGTTTTATGTTTTAAACTGTATTCATAATCTCATTAATGTATTTAAATATGAGTAGTTGTTATAAAAGAAAGGTATTGTTAAGTTTTATATTATAGTTTCGGGGTATAGCGCAGTCTGGTAGCGCGCCTGCTTTGGGAGTAGGATGTCGGGGGTTCGAGTCCCTCTACCCCGAGCTTTGAACAGTAAAGATAAAAAGGTAGATTAAATTTCAGTTTATAACGACCTCTAATAATTTTTATAGGAGATTAATGCGCCCGTAGCTCATTTGGATAGAGCATCGGCCTTCTAAGCCGGTGGTGGCAGGTTCAAATCCTGCCGGGCGCGCTTCAAAGCCAGATATACGACAAAGTGTAATACTGTGCATTAGGAAAAAAGTATTTGTGATGAACTTGATAATCGATTGATAGTGGTGGGCGTAGCTCAGTTTGGTAGAGCCTCGGATTGTGGTTCCGATTGTCATGGGTTCGAGTCCCATCGCCCACCCATTGTTTTTTAGAGATATAGTTATAAGTAAGATACTATTTTGTTTTTCGATACAGTACTTTAAAACTTTGGTATGAAAATTTACATTTGGGTTCTATTTTTAGAAACAATGTTAATTTCTCTTTCTAAAATTTCTCTTTCTAAATTTAAAGACACCAAACTTTTTCTATTTAGATTGAAATACGTTGGACCTTCTTATGAGTTTGGAAGCGACTCGTGCTGGACGTAAAACATTACTCTTAGATTTTTTAAGTTTATATTTAACTGTTAAATAAAATGGTAGTGGGTACAATCCTATTTTACAAAATAAACAGTTTACACAATAGCGATATACTACAAAAATCTTTTCTAAAAGAAGTTATTTTCTGGATCACCACACTTAATTAAAGTAATATGATTAGAAAGTTTATAATATAATAGAAATGGGCCGTTAGCTCAGTTTGGTAGAGCAGCTGACTCTTAATCAGCGGGTCCACGGTTCAAGCCCGTGACGGCCCATTGCGGTAGAAAGAAACCTTTTTATGCCTGGTTTATTGCAATAGTACAACTCGATGCGTCTATAAATATGGGAATTTAGGGATAATTACATCAGCATATTTATAGAGAATTCTTTTAACGTTAAAACAATTTAGTACTTTATTATAGGCAGTATGAATTATACAATTAATTGCCTTGAAGTCTCCGAAGATTTATTAAAGTAAAAAGGATATTTTATTTGACATTGTAATTAATCTAATATATTGATGAGCATAGACATTGGGTGATTGATAGAATAGTTTTATGTAGGAATGACACTTCAAACCATTGCTTCTATAGCTGAGGAAAGGCCAGTGCAACCTGTTTTTGCTTTTAGGCCTATTGCTCTAGTGAGAGCGGTTGATTGTTTTCTCACAAAATTTAAGGGACAAGTCTTATATGCAGTAAAGACAAATCCAGAGCAACATGTGGTTCAACTGGTACATGCTCACGGTGTCACCGCTTTTGATGTTGCTTCTTATGAGGAAATGCATACTATTAGGGAACATGCACCATCGGCAGAGCTTTATTTCATGCATCCAGTAAAATCGCCTCACGCAGTTTCTGAAGCTTATTTTAATTATAGCGTCCGCCATTTCTCTCTCGATTGCCTGGATGAGTTAAACAAGATTTTATGTTATACAAAAAATGCCAAGGATCTTTGTTTACATTTACGACTTGCTATTCCAAATACATTTTCTGAGTTCAATTTATCAGAAAAATTTGGTATTAGTCTACACGAAGCTCCTAACTTATTGAAAATAATAAGAAAAGTGGCTTATAAACTTGGTATTACTTTCCATGTAGGATCACAATGTATGCATCCAAATGCTTATCGTATTGCCATTCGTATGGCTGATAAAGTAATCAACGAATCAGGTGTGGAAATTGAATATTTTAATGTAGGTGGAGGTTTTCCCTCTATTTATCCTGGTATGATTCCTCCGGCTTTACGTATTTATTTTGAAGCAATTCATACTGAATTCTCGAAAATAGCTTGTGAAAGACCATATGTGGAATTACTTTGCGAACCTGGTCGCGCGCTAGTAGCAGAAAGTACATCCGTTGTAGTAAATGTCGAATTGCGAAAAGGTAACGTGCTCTATATCAATGATGGCACTTATGGGAGTCTCTTTGATGCCGGTGTTCCTCATTTTATTTTTCCAGTACACTTATTGCGTTCAAATCGTCCGACGGACGGAGATCTTTTACCATTTAGTTTTTATGGTCCTACTTGTGATTCTCTAGATTATATGAAAGGTCCTTTTTATCTTCCAAACGATATTAAAGAAGGTGATTATATTGAAATCGGACAGATGGGTGCCTATGGTCGAACGCTATCTACTACTTTTAATGGTTTCAAGCAAAAAGAAGGAGTTATCATGGTATCGGATGATCCTCTCATGACGATGTATTCTGATGATTATATTACACACGAACCTTTGGAAATTATTGCTGCTTAATTTTATTAACTTATTAAAAAGGAGAAATCTTGATGCAAAATAACACCTTGTCAATATCTTTTGTAAAAAAGAAATTTTTGCAGCAACCAATTGAACATATTGATATTACTTGTTTTGATGCACGACCGATTATCGATGCTATGTACCGTATGTCTTTTACCTCTCGTGAACTTGCGAGAGCAACGAAAATTTTTAATCGTATGCTTCAGGATGAAAAGTGCATTATTATTTTAACTATTGCTGGGTCAACTTCAGCAGGTGGTTGTACGAAATTATATGCTGATTTGATCAGATATAATATGGTAGATGTTGTTGTGGCAACTGGTGCTAGCGTCGTAGATATGGATTTTTTTGAAGCCTTAGGTTTTCGTCATTATCAAGGTACTCCAACAGTAGATGATCAGAAACTGCGCGATTTATATATTGATCGAATTTACGATACTTATATAGACGAAGAAGAGTTGCAACGATGTGATAATATAATTTTCAGTATTGCCAACAGTCTTAAACCGCGCCCTTATAGTTCGCGTGAATTTATTCAAGCCATGGGAGCTTTTTTACAAAAAGGGAATGGAAAAAAAGAAGATTCATTGGTTCATCTTGCGTATACACATGACGTACCTATATTTTGTCCTGCTTTTACTGATTCTTCAGCGGGTTTTGGATTAGTGCTTCATCAAGTAAGAAACCCTACTAGACATTTAACTATCGATTCTGTTTGCGATTTTCGTGAGTTAACAGAAGTGAAAATCCGAAAGGGTACAACGGGGTTATTAATGATAGGTGGTGGTGTTCCAAAAAATTTTGTTCAAGACATAGTGGTGTGTGCAGAAATTATAGGAAAACCAGTAGATGCGCATAAATATGCAATTCAAATAACTGTAGCAGATACGCGTGATGGAGCATGTTCTAGTTCGACACTAAAAGAAGCGTTTTCGTGGGGTAAAATAGATACTGCTTATGAACAGATGGTCTACGCAGAAGCCACGTCTGTGCTACCATTGCTAGCCAGTGATGCATACCATCGAGGTTTTTGGAAAGATCGGTCACGTCGATATTGTGCTCGATTATTTATGAAAGAATTAAAATAGTGAAATGCTTGGTTCCTAAAAAAGCCTTTCTAGGACTAGATCCAAAGAATGCTGTAGATTATAAGAATGCGCAGGCTGTTATAATTCCATTTGGGTTAGAGCAGTCTGTTAGCTATAGAAAAGGTACTGCCAATGGACCTACTGCAATAATCCAAGCTTCTCACAAGGTGGAATTGTTTGATGAGGTTCTTTGGTGTGAACCTTATCGTAATATCGGTATTGTAACTCTAGAAGAACCCAAAATTGTGGGCGATATACCAACAGCACTGAATAAACTAGAAAAACTAGTTTCGCGTGTGGTAAAAGACAAAAAATTTCCTTTTGTTTTTGGAGGAGAACATTCTATCACTGCAGGTTCTATTCGACCTTTTGTTAAAAAGTATGACAGTTTAGCAATTTTACATTTTGATGCTCATGCAGATCTGCGTGACGGTTATCATGGAGAGCATTTTTCTCATGCCTCCGCGATACGACGGTGCTTAGACTATCATAATATTGAAGTTGTTTCAATTGGCATCCGCAATATTTCTGTAGAAGAGGCTCGCTTTTTTGAAGCTAATAAAAATCGAATTCGTATTTATTGGGCGAAAGATAAAAAAAATTGGAATATTAAAGAAATTGTTTCTTCTTTAGAAAATCGCCCCGTCTATCTTACATTTGATGTAGATGGATTGGATGTCAGTTTGATGCCAGCTACAGGAACACCAGAGCCTGGAGGATTATTTTGGGATGACACACTCGAAATTATTGCTGAAGCGAATAGCATCAGCACTATTGTTGGTGCTGATATTAATGAATTAGCACCTATTATAGCTTTTCATGGTTGCGATTTTTTATTAGCTAAATTGGCTTATAAAATTCTTTCTATGATCTTTTTTAAAACAGATTTTTATAGAACAATCTGTAATGTATAACTTTTATACAATAAAATATGTTTTGATTTTTAAAATGCTTTTTTAGTATCTTTATTATCATGCAATTTAATTCTGCAACTAACGTGAACTGGTATGTCGAATGAAAAAGCATATAGAAACATTATTGAATCAAGTTATTGAAAATTTAAAAGAAAAAGGAATAATAGGTTCTACAGTTTTTCCTTTATTTAAAGTTGCGTATAGTCAAAAGCATAGGTATGGGGATTTTACAACGAATTTAGCTTTAGTAATGGGAAAAACTACGGGATATAAACCACGCGTTCTTGCCAAAGAGATTGTCAATGCTTTATTACCTTCACCTTATATTACTAAAGTAGAAATTGCTGGTTCTGGTTTTATTAATTTCTACATCACAGAGAGTAGTTATCAGAATATTATTTCGTCTATTTTAGGGGAAGGAACGCACTATGCAAAGAGCCAAATCGGCCTAGGAAAATCAGTTCACATAGAATATGTTTCTGCCAATCCAACCGGCCCATTGCATGTTGGTCACGGAAGAGGCGCTGCTTATGGCGCTTGTGTATCTAATTTACTCAAAACAGTTGGTTATAAAGTGCATCAAGAATATTATATTAACGATTCTGGGCGACAAATGGAGATTTTAATCTTAAGTGTTTGGATTCGATATTTACAGCAATATGAAGAAAAAACTTTTTTTTTACCAACAGGTGCTTATCAAGGTCAATACATCGTAGATATTGCAAATAAATTGAAAAACAGATATGGGAGTCGTTTTTTTTATCCAAAAAAGGAAATTGATAATTGCCTATCTGTCGTTACCAGTGCTAAAAATAATCCAGACGATTACCTTGATATATGGATGAGTATCCAAAAAGATTTGCTTAAAGAAGATTGTACTACTGTTTTTGATACAGCAGTTAATTATATTTTAGAGGATATTAAAAATGATTTAGAAGAATTCGGAGTTGTGTATGACAAATGGTTTTCTGAAAGTCAACTTATAAAAAAAGGCTTGATGAAAGAAACATTAAATCTTTTGTCTCAAAGAGGCTATGTGTATGAGAAAAATGATGCTCAATGGTTTCGGTCCACTAAATTTGGTGACGAGAAAGATCGAGTGTTGATTCGTAGGAACGGCGTTCCAACTTATTTTGCAGCTGATATCGCTTATCATCTCTATAAATTCAAGCAAGGACATGACATTGTCATTGACATCTTTGGAGCAGATCATCATGGATATATTCCAAGATTGAGTGCTTTTTTGCACACTTTTGGAAAATCTTCTTTCAAGTTACGAACTTTGTTGATGCAATTCGTAATTCTTTATCGGGGAGATAAAAAAATATCTATGTCGACTAGAAGTGGTGACTTTATTACGTTGCGAGAACTCCGTAACGAAATTGGTAACGACGCAGCTCGCTTTTTTTATATTATACGTAAACCTGATCAACATTTAGATTTTGATCTTGAATTAGCAAAATCTCAATCGAGCAAAAATCCCGTTTATTATGTTCAATACGCTCATGCGCGAATTTGTCGTATTTTCCAAAAACTTTACGAAAGCAAAAGAAAATGGAATTGCACAGAAGGAACGACTAATGCAAACTTATTGTCAAGTTCTTATGAAAAGGAGTTGCTGGTCACTTTATTTCGTTATAGCGAGACTATAAAAGACGCTGCCGTTCGGCAATCCCCTCATCTTCTAGCTCATTATTTACAAACTCTCGCCAACCAATTTCACGTTTATTATAATGCAAAGCAATTTCTTGTTCAAGACAGTAAATTACGTAATGCACGTCTAAATATGATTGCTGCTGTGCGTCAGATTATTGTTAATGGTTTAACCTTATTAGGCGTTTCTGCACCCGAAGAAATGTAGGAATATTTTAGAATGATTTTTAAAGGAAGTATCGTGAAAAATATAAATTTGCTGTTAAAAGGCTCTACATTCCTTTTTTGGTTGCAAGATAGTCATGATTAGGGATTATAACAATAGAATACTGTCTTTTTCTTCTTATTCGTACCGTTTTAGATATAAACTTATAGTTCCTGTTTTTTTAGTCCTTATTAGCATTGTTATGCTAATTTTCTTACTTTTTTTTATTTGCCACCCACAATGCTACTGCGACAACAGTATACACTCTAAAGGTGTAGTACATTCTTCTGCTTTTGCTTTAACAATGCAAAAGCAGTCTCACCACCTTCTTTACTGACAACAAATTCTACGAAATTCTAATTCAAATTTTATGCTTCCTTAACGACACTAAAAGTTAGTTATATTTTGAAATATGAGTTGGTGAAGTAAAATTTGCTGATAAATAATTTTATATATGCTTGAAAACTTGTGTTTTTAACCCAATCTATGAGGCATCGTTATTTTTTCTCTTGAAAATGTAGATGGTTGGCTGGTAAAAATGAGAGAACAATTTTTTGGTACTACAATAGTTTCTGTTCGGAGACGTGATAAAGTTGTTGTAGGTGGTGATGGTCAAGTGTCAATGAATGGGACTATTTTGAAAGCCAATGCACATAAAGTTCGTTACCTTTATAAAAATCAGGTAATTACTGGATTTGCTGGAGGTACGGCGGATGCTTTTACTTTATTCGAACGATTTGAGGAAAAACTAGAACAGTATTCTGGTAATTTAACTCGCGCCGCGGTCGAATTAGCTAAAGATTGGCGGACCGACCGAATACTCCGTCGTTTAGAGGCCCTATTAACTGTCGCTGATGCCAAAAAATCACTAGTTATTACTGGTCTTGGAGACGTCATTGAACCTGAACAAAACGTAATAGCTATTGGTTCTGGGGGGCTTTATGCGCAATCCGCAGCTAAATCTTTGTTGGAAAATACAGATCTAAGTGCTCGAGAAATTGTAGAGAAAGCACTGACTATTGCCGCCGAAATTTGTGTTTATACAAACTTTCATTTTACGATCAAAGAGCTCGATAGTACGGGATAGACTGTGTCAAATGAATAGAGAGATGCCTGAAATTCCAATGACTATGACTCCACGAGAGATTGTGGCAGAGTTGGATAAATTTATTATTGGACAAGATGATGCAAAGCGAGCAGTCGCTATTGCTTTACGTAATCGTTGGCGCCGAATGCAAGTATCAGAGGAATTACGACGAGAAATCTTTCCAAAGAATATTTTAATGATTGGTCCAACTGGTGTTGGAAAAACAGAGATTGCACGTCGCTTATCTAATCTTGCTGGGGCGCCATTTATTAAAGTTGAAGCTACTAAGTTTACTGAAGTAGGTTACGTAGGTAGAGACGTTGAATCAATTATTCGAGATTTAGTGGATGCTTCTGTCAAAATGATTCGTGAAAGTGCTATTAGACAAGTAAGAAATTTGGCAGAAGAAACCTCTGAAGAACGAATATTAGATGCTTTAATTCCTTCTACATTACCTAGAGACCCCACTAAGAGTAGTAGTTCTACTGCTGAAGAAGAAGTAGCGTCTTCAGTGAAAAAAGAATCTGTAACGAGAAATGTGTTTCGTAAAAAATTACGCGACGGAAATCTGGATAATAAAGAAATTGAAATAGAAATTAATGTTCATCCATCGTTTGAAATCATGGGGCCTCCTGGCATGGAGGAAATGATTAGTCAATTAAAGGGAATTATGTCCAATATGTCCAGTCGGCGAACTAGATTACGGCGGTTAAAGGTAAAAGATGCCAAACGTATTTTAGTCGAAGAGGAAGCAACAAAACTAATTAATGAAGATGAGATTAAATCTAGTGCTATTGCAAGCGTAGAACAGCATGGTATTGTCTTTTTAGATGAGATTGATAAAATTGTGAAACGAGAAGGCGTCATGGCAGGTGCCGACATTTCGCGCGAAGGCGTACAGCGCGATTTACTGCCATTAGTAGAAGGAAGTACTGTTTTTACTAAATATGGTACAGTGAAAACTGATCATATTTTATTCATTGCCTCCGGTGCTTTTCATATCGCAAAGCCTTCTGATTTAATTCCTGAACTACAAGGTCGTTTCCCCATTCGAGTAGAGCTTAGAGCGTTGACAGCTAATGATTTCGTTCGTATATTAACAGAACCCAAAGCTTCGCTGACTGAACAATATGTTGCATTAATGAAAACGGAAAATTGTACATTGTCCTTTGCCAAAGATGGAATTAGACGTCTTGCTGAGATAGCATATCAAGTAAATAATCGTTCTGAAAATATTGGAGCTCGTCGATTGCATACTATTATGGAACGATTATTGGAAGATATTTCTTTTTCGGCAACAGAGAGAAAAGGTGAGTCGATTGCTATTGATATTTCCTATGTTAATAGGCAACTAGAAAAACTGTCGGAAGATGAAAATTTAAGTCGTTACATTTTATGATTTATTATTTTCTTAAGTCAGTTTTATGTGTATCGTTTCTAAAAATTTGTAGTATAATTATTTTTGCGTAAATATTTTACGAACTCGTTGAAGATCTTCCCTCGTGTCAACGTTAACTAAATGCGCTGCTTTTTTAATTATTACCATGTGGATATGGACACCGTGCCATAGGAGACGTAGTTGTTCTAAATCCTCAATTTTTTCTATAAAACAACCTTCTTTTTTCCAAAGAAAGTATTTCTTCAAAAATCTTAATCGATAAGCATAAACACCGACATGACGAAAATATGAGCCATTTAATTTAACACCATCTTCCTTTTTATTAGGAAGAGATCTTTTGCTCCCTGGTATAGGAGCGCGACTGAAATAAAGAGCAAAATTATTGTGATCTAGAACTACTTTGGTAACATTAGGGTTAAGCAATTCTTTAATATCTACGATTGCTGTACAAAGAGAAGCTACTTTTTCTTCATTGTGCTGATTGAGATCTTCTACTAGCGCTCTAATAGATTTAGGGGTAATCAATGGTTCATCTCCCTGCAGACAAACCACGATTGCGTCATCCTTTAAACCTAAAGAAACAGCAACTTCTGTAACGCGTTCAGTTCCAGATCGATGATTAGCAGCAGTCATATAAACTACAGCCCCAAAGTTCTTTGCTACTTTGCTTATTCGATTATCATCAGTTGCGATGATTACACTCTTTGCACCACTTTTTAAAGCACTGTCGTGAACATGTTGAATCATTGGCTTACCAGAAATATCTGCTAGTACTTTTCCCGGCAGTCGATCTGAATTATAACGAGCTGGTATAATCACTCGAAATTCCATTCTTATTGATTTCTCTTATTCTTCATTAATAATTGCACGGGTTTTATCAGTCAACATTATTGGGATTCCTTCTTTAATAGGATAAGCTACTTGATCTACTTGACAATGCAGCTCTTCCGTTTCCTGGTTGTACACAAGCTTACCTCTACACAGCGGACAAACTAATATCTCTAATAATTTTTTATCCATAAAATAAATCTCTGAAAATCTCAAAAGACGCAAACACACTGTATCATTTTTATAGTGAGAATCAATAGACTATTTTACTCACGATCCTTCTTTATAATGTACAGAGACAACAGAAGAGTGCGACATTGTTAGTTGTATTCTCGGATTGTATTCTCGGGACGACAGGATTCGAACCTGTGACTTCTTGCACCCCATGCAAGTGCGCTACCAGACTGCGCTACGCCCCGATCAAATATAGATTATATTGAAAAAAGAAAAGAAGATAAAGAAAACAAAAGAAAACATTTGTTTTCAAAACTTTTCAATAGCGTTAGCAACAAACAGCAAAGTTTTTTAGTCAACGTTTTGCTATTCTTGGATTGGAGTTTGTATTCAGCACGAAACATCACGACGCGGGTGTCCTTTTAATAAGAACTTTCTTTCCGGCTCTAAGACTACTTCCTGACGTCGTTTTTATTGCGTGAATTAAAATCTAAAACCAGAGCTTTACTGATTCTCTTCTTTCTAAAGAAAAAACGAACACGCCTAAAGAACGACTCTATTGCTTCCTTTGCTTTCAATTTGTATAAACTTAATCGAATAATTTACCAGAGCGTTTTGTAGTGTCATTTGTTAATTTCTCTCAACTTGGCATTAAACTTACGCCCAAGGGCGGTAACTACGCGTTCAATAGCCTGTTTTATTTTTTTATCTGTCAAAGTTCGAAATGGATCTTGCAGAGTTAACCTTAAAGCCACGCTTTTTTTCCCAGATTTAATATGTTCTCTTTTTTTATAGATATCAAATACTTCACTTATAATCAATAAATCTCCAGTGCTTCGAGCAATTTCTTCTTCAATTTGAGACACTTCAATATCTTGATCTACTACGACAGCAATAGCACGATAAACGATAGGAAACTTAGAATAGCATCGATAGTGAGGTATTTGCGTTTTTGTAATGGCTGTTAACTCTATTTCAAAAATATAAAGATGAGAAGTAAGACACAGATCTTGTACTAATTTGGGATGTAAAGCACCCATATAACCAATACAAGCTTCCTTAAAGTATAGAGCAGCAGATTGTCCTGGATGCAATGCTGGATGTTCTGCACATATAAAACGAAAATCTTTTTCAGATCGACTAAGGGATAACAGAGAACTAATATCTCCTTTTAAATCATAAAAATCAACTGTACGTTCTTCTGTGCCCCATTGAAGATTATGAGCTTTCTTTGTAATCAATCCAGCTATCTTCGCTACTTGTTGCCACGTTTCTTTACTTCTGATAAAACAGTTACCAATTTCGAAAAGTTTTATGCGCGTAATCTGATAAGACTGATTATGTTTTATTGCAGTAATAAGCCCAGGCCACAAACTGTTTCTCATAACATTCATATCGATTGTCATTGGATTGAAGAGAGTAAGATATTCTAAGTTAGGATTGAATTGATTTTGTAATTTATTGTTAATAAAACTATAGCTAACAATTTCATTATATCCTCGATCAACCATTAAATGACGAATACGAGATGTAGTTATTTTTGTTTCTGGAAGAGTTAACATAGTTGTTTTATTACTTAAAATAGTTTGGGGGATGCGTTCATAATTGTACAATCTTGCTATTTCTCCAATTAAATTTGTTTCTTGTGTAATATCAAAACGGTAACTAGGTATTTTTACTTCCCAACCGTCTGTTTTTGATTTCACAATCATTCCTAAAGAATGCAAGATTTGATAGATCTCTTCGTCAGAAATTTCTACGCCTAATAGGCATTTAATACGATCACGACGTAGATTAATTATTTTAGTAGTAGGATACGTCTCTTTAATAACTTGCTCTTCGATAGGACCTGGTCTTCCACCGGTTATCGCCAGTAGTAAATCTGTCGCTCTCTCTATAGCAAATCTTTGTAACGAAAAATCGACACCTCTTTCAAATCTATATGAAGAATCTGTATTCAGATTATAGTGGCGTGTCGTGACAATGATATTATTCGGTGTGAAATACGCACTTTCTAGAAAAACATTTTTTGTTTCTTTATTAATCGCAGCACTGACACCTCCCATAACACCAGCAATAGCATGCACTTGATTTGCGTCTGCAATAACTAGAGTATTATGATGATTTAAAGTAATGTTTGTTCCGTCGATTAAAGTAATGTTTTCATTAGAATTTGCATAGCGCACATAAAGTTTGCCAGATAGTTTATCCAAATCAAATGCGTGCATAGGTTGCCCTAATTCTAACATTATGTAATTCGTAACATCCACGACAGGATGAATAGAACGCAATCCACTGCGACGCAAACGTTCTCGCATCCAGAGTGATGTTCGGGTATTGTCATTAATATTACGAATTACTCGTCCAACATAATGTGGACAAGCTTCTTTTGCTTCTATAAAAACAGGAAACACCATATCACCAATAATTGGTGATAACGCAATATTTGACTCTATTCTAGGTATCTTTACGGAAATTTTCTCAATGGCACCTATTTCATTAGCAACACCTCGAACGCTTGCACAATCACCTCGATTAGGTGTTAGATTGATATCGAAAATAAAATCATTTAATTGCAAATAATCATATAAGTTTTTTCCAACAGGAGCATTAGAAGGTAATTCCATAATTAATCCGTTTCGATTTTCTAACGAAAGACCCAATTCCTGCTCTGAGCATATCATTCCGTATGAAGACAATCCCCTTAACTGTATTTTTTTAATTTTCTTATCACCTATTCTTCCACCAATTAAAACAACAGGAACTTTTAAACCAATGCGAAGATTAGTCGCTTTGCAGATAATTTTTAGCATTCCAGTTTTCTTTCCTACATCTACATGACAAAAGGATAAATAGTTTGCCGTTGGATGTGTTTCTACAGAAGACACTACTCCTATTACTACTCCTGCAAAAGAGTGAACTACAGGACTTATAGAATCGACTTCTAAGCCAAACGAAGTAAGTCTTTCTGCTAAATGTTTAGCATTAATTGCAGGATTTACCCACTCGCGAATCCAATTTTCGCTTAATTTCATAAGCTAAAATTGCCTTAAAAAATGTAGGTCGTTTTCAAAAAAGAGACGTAAATCTGGTATCCCATAACGTAGCATAGCTAATCGATCTATACCAATGCCAAAAGAACAACCATTGTATTCATCAGGATCAATGTTTACATTTCGTAAAACATTGGGATGAACCATTCCACAACCTGCAACTTCCAACCAACCTTTTTCAATTGATTGGTGAATATCAACTTCAGCTGAAGGTTCGGTAAAAGGAAAATAAGATGGACGAAAGCGTAAACGAACTTTATCTTCGAAAAAGAAATTAAAAAATTGCTCTAATAAACCTTTTAAATCTGAAAATGTACACTGTTTACTTACTACAAGCCCTTCCACCTGATGAAACATAGGGGTGTGAGAATGATCAAAGTCGCGACGATACGCTCGTCCTAATGTAATTGACTGAATTGGCACACTTTTTTCTTCCATTATCCTTATTTGAACATTAGAGGTATGTGTTCGTAATAATTGGTTATCTGAAAAATAAAAAGTGTCCATCATCCTTCGCGCGGGATGATACAAAGGAATGTTTAAGGCTTCAAAATTATGATACTCATCTTCGATTTCTGGGCCTTCGGCAATTTGGAAACCTAGAGAAAAAAAAAGTTGAATTATCCGTTCAGAAGCATAAGTAATAGGATGAACAGTGCCAAGATTATCGTACCGACCGCGGAGAGTAACATCAATTTTTTCCTGTGTTAATTTTTTTTTCAAATTTTTTTTTTGTAATTGTATAATTTTTTTGGTAAGCAAAGTTTGTACTTTATGCTTAACGTCATTAACCGCTTTTCCAAATTTTGGTCGCTCTTCAAAAGACAGCTCTCCTAATAACTGTAATAACTCTTTCACTTTTCCTTTTTTACCAAGATAATTAACACGCACTTTGTCCAATGCTGATGCATCTGATGCTTCTTTAATAGCTTTTTTTGCAGTTTTCAGAAGAGATTTTAATAATAGATCGGGATTCTTCTGTGCGATAAGTTGCGTCATCGTTTATTATTTAACAGTGATTTTTTAGATTTTTCAGTTAATTTTGCAAAAGTAAATTTTTCGTTGACGGCTAAGTATGCTAGCATTTTTCGATCAATAAAAACCGATGTCTTATGCAAGCCGTTAATCAACTGGTTATAAGATATACCATGTTCTCGTGCAGCAGCATTAATACGTACAATCCATAAAGAACGAAATTTTCGCTTCCGTTGTTTGCGATCACGATAAGCATATTGTGCTGCTTTTATTACAGCTTGCTTTGCCACACGATAGACTCGACTACGAGCACCATAATAACCTTTTGCTTTATTCAAAGTCTTCTTATGACGAATCTTAGCGGTAACACCTCTTTTTACTCTTGGCATCATTACCTCTTTTTTTCTAATTTTAGAATAAGAGACTCATCAAGTCTCATATTTTCAGCATTCTCTCAATTGCTAAAATATTGTTTTTAATAACTGGGCGTAATTTACGTAATCGGCGCTTTCGTTTTTGCGATTTTTTAGTCAAAATATGGTTGTGGTTGGCTACGGCTCGCTTAATACCGCCTTGTCCAGTTATTTTAAATCGCTTTGCAGCTCCACGATTTGTTTTTAATTTCGGCATAATTCTCACTTTTATGTTTATTGCTCTCATTTTTACCTTTCATAACAACCATTGTCATTTGTCTGCCTTCCATCTTTGGTTCTTGTTCAATAGCAACATCTCCTAGATCACGTTTAATGCGATTCAGTAATTCTAACCCCAGTGCTTGATGTTGCATTTCTCTTCCCTTGAAGCGCAAACTTGTCTTTACTCTATCTCCACGTTTCAAAAATACTATGATTTTTCGTAATTTTACCTGATAGTCTCCTTCGCCAGTACCGGGGCGAAATTTTACTTCTTTAAGATGAATAGATCGTTGCTTTTTTCTTTGAGCCGCTTTTTGTTTGCTTTTTTCAAATTGGTATTTACCAAAATCCATAATACGACAAACAGGTGGGATAGCCATTGGAGAAACCTCAACCAAATCCAACTCTGACTCTTCTGCAAGTGCTAATGCTTGATCAATTTTTACAATTCCCATTTGCCCGCCTTCCTTGTTTATTAATCGTACTTCTGAGACACGAATTTGTTTATTTATACGCGTTCGTTTCAATCTTGATAGTTACCCCTTTAAATATGAAGCTAAAATATTTATATTAACAGCTTAACTTAACTGCACCGGCTAATTTGCTCTTTTAATTGGTGGGAAAACTCCTCCAATGTGAGACTAGTTAATTTTACATCACCTTGTAATACACGTACCGTTACTGTCTTATCAATTACTTCGCGATCACCAACAATAACCTGATAAGGCACACGAGCGATAGTATGTTCACGAATTTTAAAGCCGATCTTCTCATTTCTCAAGTCTGAGATAGCTCTAATATCCAGATTTTGAAGATTTTCTACGATTTTCTCTACATAATCGTTTTGTCTATTTGTAATGTTCATAACAACCACTTGAATAGGTGTTAACCACAGAGGTAATTTTCCGGAATATTCTTCTAACAAGATTCCTAAAAAACGTTCAAATGAACCCAGAATAGCGCGATGAATCATCACAGGAGTTTTTTTACATCCTTTTTCGTCGATATAATACGCTCCCAGCCTTTTTGGCATTGAAAAATCGATTTGTACAGTTCCACATTGCCATATTCTTCCTAAGCAATCTTGTAAGGAAAATTCAATTTTTGGTCCATAGAAAGCACCTTTTCCAGGTGATATTTCCCAATGAACGCATTTTTCATCTAATGCCTCTGATAAAGATTGTTCTGCCTTAGTCCATATCTCATCATTTCCAACTCGTTTTTCGGGTCGAGTAGACAATTTATAAATGATATTTTTAAAACCAAAATCAGTGTAGACTTTACGTAACTGATCGATAAATGTTGATACTTCTAAGTGTATTTGCTCTTCTGTACAAAAAATATGTCCGTCATCTTGAATAAAACTTTTCAGTCGCATAAGAGCATGTAGAGCGCCTGATGACTCATTGCGGTGACAAATACCAAATTCGGAATAGTGGATCGGTAAATCACGGTAACTTTTGATACTATGATTAAATATTTGAATATGAGCTGGACAACTCATTGGTTTAATGACATATCGTTGGTTTTCCATGGTTAAGCTAAAAACACCCTCTCCAAATTTTTCTAAATGACCAGATTTATCCCATAATTTCGCCTCAATCAATTGAGGAGTATTAACCTCTTGGTAGCCGTATTTACGATTTAAATTACGGATATAATCTTGTAATCGCAGAATAATACCCCATCCTTTAGAGTGCCAAAACACATTACCTGGAGATTCTATTTGAAAATGGAATAAATCCATTTTCTTTTTAATTATTCGATGATCTCGGTCTTTTGATTCTTCCATACGGTGTAAATAATCTTTCAAATCTTTAATATCGATCCATGCTGTTCCGTATATTCTTTGTAATACTGCATTTTTTCTATTTCCTTTCCAATACACACCAGATAATTTTGTTAATTTAAAAGCTCCTGATAATAATCCAGTACGAAGTACATGAAGATTTCGACAAAGATCAATGAAATTACCTTGTTTGTACACAATTAATATTTCATCCTTCGGAATTTCATTGACAATCTCACCTTTGTATTTTTCACCAATTTTATTAAAAATGATTAACGCTTCTTCGCGACTTAATATTTTTCTTTCAATATGCAAATCTGATTTCACAATTGCACGCATTTTTTTCTCGATCTTTTTAAGGTCTTCTGTAGTAAAAAAATGTTTTAGATCAAAATCGTAATAAAATCTGTCGTCAATCACAGATCCAATAGCAATTTTTGTTTCTGGGAATAATTCTTTAACAGCATGAGCTAGAAGATGTATAGTAGAGTGTCGAATAATTTTTAATCCTTCAGGATCTTTTGCAGTAATAATTTTAAAAGTCGAATCTTTTGTAATTACAGAAGAAACGTCTACCCAATGACCATCGACTGTAATCGCTAAAGCAGTGTTAAAAATCTCTTTTTCAAGAGATGCAATAATCTCGTTAACTGTCACAGGTTCAGGAAAGGCTTTTATATTTCCACATGGAAGTGTAATTATTGGCATAAGGCCCTTTTAAAGAGAATTCCTACACCTACTGCTTTACAAAAGATTATCTATTAACAAAGAAAAAACCATACGTTATATACACGCCCTGTTAATATAGCTGTATTAAAATTTTAAATTGCACGTTCTAAGATACTCTTTATAAAAAAATCAATACATTCAACCTCAACATCATAAGCAATTTCAATACAAAAAACCAATAAGAATTTTAAAATTAACATATAAAGCTTTTAGTCTCTTTGTTTTCGCATAAAAAGATGATGATCTTATAATTTTAGAAAGTATTAATAATTTTTCATGTGTTTTTCGAATTTCTATTACGTGCTTAATTGCTCTATTTGTTCTTTTATATCGTAAAACGGGATGCAAGGCGTATATGATTGATACTATATTCTTTAAGTTTAATTTTAGATAAAATAAAACATATGTATTATTTTATATGGTTAAAATAAAAAGGGTAACCGTTTCTATATAGAATAGCCATAAATTTCATGTTGGGTTGTAACTAGAGCCTTGTATTTTGTATATGATTTTATACCTCTGTGCTTAGAGCCCTTTTTAAAGCGTCAGCTTTAAAAAGCGTTTCTTCGTATTCCATAATAGAATTAGAATCTAGTGTAATTGCTCCTCCTGTCTGAAACGTGACAATGTTATTTTTAATAACATACGTTCGAATAAGAATTGAAGTATCCATCCCCCCGTCAAAACCTATATAACCTAAGCTACCGCAATAAGGGCCTCTCTGTGTTGGTTCCAATTCCTCAATTATTTCCATAGCTTTTATTTTTGGCGCACCCGTTACTGAACCCCCTGGAAAAGCAGCGCACAAAAGATCTACGACATGAAGATCATCTTTTAGTTTTCCCTCAATAACGGACACTAAATGATGCACTGTTTCATAACTTTCTACTTTACAATATGTGGTTACTTTAACTGAATCAGAAAAACAAACCTTTGATAAATCATTTCGCATAAGATCGACAATCATCGTATTTTCTGCACGTTCTTTGATACTTTTTTCTAATTTCTTTGCTAATGCCATATCTTCTACAGTATCCGCGGAACGTCTCATCGTACCTTTTATAGGTCGTGACTCCACTTTCCGATTATATACTTTTAAAAACCGTTCTGGAGAACTTGAAACAATAATTGTATTACCAAAACGCGCATAAGCACCAAACGGTGAGGGATTTATTGATCGAATACGTTGATACAATACAAATTCGGAATTTTCTGGGATATTACTCTGAAATCTCTGTGACAGATTAACTTCAAATATATCACCATTTAAAATGCGTTGACGACACTTTTCTATTGCTTCTACATAGGTTTGTTTAGTGAAATAACTACTGATACTGTTTTCGTTAATTAGTGGTTTCTTTATTGAAGGAAGCGTTTTTTCAACGTTTTTTATTTTTTTAAAACACTGAAAGAGACGTATTTTTGCATGGTTTTGTCTTTCTACTGTATTTTGTTTTGGTAATCCTGAAGAAAAGATCCATGCCTTTTTTTTCATGTGATCAAAAGCGATAATTAAATCATAAAATCCTATTGCCATGCGGGGATATTGCATATCGTCTTGAGAACAATTGGATAAATTTTCTAGATCTCTAATTAAATCATAGCTAAAAAAACCTGCTATCCCACCTTGAAAAGGTGGGAGATCAGGATGTAAAGAGAATGTAAATAGTTTAAGTTTATTGTATAAAAAAGTAAAAATGTTCTTTTTTTCTTTTATTATTTTACCGTTAAAATAAATTTTATTGTCACGGTAAATGAGAGTAGAAAATGGATCAACGGCAATGTAACTATACCTGCCTAATTTTTGATCAAATTTCATACTGTCCAAAAAAACAAAATAATTCAATTTATTAAAAATTGCTGCGTAGTCTATTGGATCTCGGTAAGGGATAGAGATCCAATATGGTTTTTCCTCAATAGTTAACATTTCTATTTTCCTTTAATTTTCTATCATAAATTTTAATCTATGTTTAACATCTTAAACTTAAAATAGATAGTTTATTTTTCTTTTTGTGTTGTGTAGAATTTTTTCAACATGATCTTACTAATTGACCACTACGATTCCTTTGTGTACAATCTTGGACGGTACTTTGAGGTACTGGGTTGTAAAACGTTGATATATCGTCATGACAAAATTACTCTCCCTGAGATAGAAAAACTTAAACCTTCCCATATTGTAATTTCCCCTGGTCCTGGAACACCAAAGCAGACGGGTATTTCTATTAATATAATTAAATATTTTTCTTCTCGTATCCCAATTTTAGGAGTATGTTTAGGACATCAAACTATTGGATATACTTTTGGTGCAAAAGTGTGTCATGCCGACCATCCTATGCATGGAAAAGCTAGTAAGATTTACCACAATCAACATGCTCTTTTTATAAAAATTCCAAATCCTTTTTCTGCAGGTCGCTATCATTCACTTATTATCAGCAAAAATCAGTTTCCTGATTGTCTTACCATTATAGCAGAAAATAAAGAAGGTGAAATTATGGCAATTTGTCATCGTGTTTATCCAATATTCGGTGTACAATTTCACCCAGAATCTATTATGACAGAGCAAGGTTTGCAACTGCTGAGTAATTTCGTCGAAATAGATCATGCAAATACTTGTAAATAAAAATATTATTTCAGCAGATGCACCTGCTATTCACAGTAATGATCGCGGATTTTTACTGGGAGATGGTATATTTGAGACTATTAAAGTTGAAGATGGAAATTTTCTTTTTTTTCAAGAGCATTATTATCGTCTTGCGATGTCTGCCTCGCAATTAGATATTCCTTTTAGATGTTCATTAATTGAGCTGAGAAATCAATGTCAAAAATTGCTAAAAATTAATTCATCACCAAAAATAGCTGCTTTACGAATTACCCTGACTCGTGGAATTTCTAAGACAATAGGAATGCAGTTACCTCTTACTCTTTCCCCAACCCTAGTGATTACAATTACACCTTATTGTTTTATACCTCCAGTTTCTACCTTATATATTACAAATATTAAGCGCAACGAATCTTCTTTTATAACCCAATTAAAAACGTTAAGTCGTTTGGAACTTGTGTTAGCTAGACAAAAAGCTATTAAAGCAGGATACCAAGAAGGTTTAATCCTTAACACAAAAGGCGCAATTACTGAAACAAGCACTGGAAACTTATTCGTGGTAATTGATAAACAAATATTCACGCCTCGCACAGAGGACGGTATCTTACCGGGAATTACGCGATCCGTCATTATCAAAATCGCTGCTCGAATAAAAACACCTATAATAGAGAAGCAGTTATATCCAGATGATCTTTTAAAGGCTAGTGAAATATTTCAAACTAATAGCCTTGTTGAAATTCAGTCTTTTTCTAAAATTAATGAACATCTTCTTTTATCAAAAAATAAAGCGATTGTAACCAACCAATTTTGCAATCAATATTGTATTTATAAAAAAGAGTACATGAGCGTTCATTCAAACGAAGTGTCTGCTTAATTAATATTTTTAATATTTTATTTCTTCAAAAAAGTTGTGTATTTATAATGCCTAGCCGGGATCCGTTGGTACAATAATAATATACATAGAATTTCGAAATTTTAATCGTATTCTCTTATAAACTTTCTCTCTCTTAAGTTTTTATAAAAGTGTGAGGTGGCTTGTGATCGTTCTCGTTTTATAGTAGGCACGATTGGTATCGAACCAACGACCTCCACCATGTCAAGGTGGCGCTCTGCCACTGAGCTACGTGCCTGTTTTATAATAATAAGATTTCTTCTTTATAAAAGGACACCAAATCTTAAGATCACAAATTAATTAAGTGATTTTACTATAATTTTACATTCATTGATTATTATCATTAGATATTACCAAAAACCATTGTCTAGAACCTCTGTATACTTTTAAAAGCAATTGTCTAGGTTCCTGTGTTGTGATTCTAATTAACTCTTTTACTGTAGAAATCATTTTGCCATTAGCATTTAAAATGATATCTCCAGTCTGTAATCCAGCTAATGCACCATTGCTGTCATCATTTATGTTAGTAATTAATACCCCATTTAAAAACGTACCATCGGGTTCTAAATCACTAAATTGTTGTAAACGCATACCTCCTAAAAAGGGAATATTGTGTTTATGGAATATATCTTTAGGATCAACTGTCTTAGTCGTTATTTTTTTGATCTTGTGATTATCACGAACAATGACTAAGTGAACTGTGGTTCCAGGACGCATTAATCCTAATATATTATGCAATTGTTCAGAGGTGTGTACAGCAAATTGATTGATAGACTGAATAACGTCTTGTACTTGTAGCCCAGCTCTTTCAGCCGGGCTACCACAAAAGATCTTAGTTACTAGAGCACCGATAGTGTGTTTTAGATTTAAAGCATTAGCCAGTTCAGGAGTGATATTTTGCGCAGTGACTCCCAGTATACTGTGTTTTACTGTTCCATATTTAATCAATTGCTCGGATATGTTTTTGACCATATTGCTTGGAATGGCGAATCCAATACCAATATTTCCAAAAGAAGATGTAACGATAGCTGTATTAATACCAATTAATCGACCTTGCAAATCAATTAATGCTCCTCCTGAATTTCCAGGATTAATCGGAGCATCTGTTTGAATGAAATTTTGAAAATTATCAATACGAGGATCTTGTCGATTTAGAGCACTAATAATACCATAAGTTACTGTTTGATTTAATCCGAAAGGGCTACCGATTGCCACTACAAAATCCCCTGCTTTTAGCCGATCAGAGTTACTAAAAGGTATTTCAGTTAAATGTTTAGCTCTAATTTGAATCACAGAGAGATCACATCCTTTGTCTTTTCCGATTATTTGAGCTCGATAGCGACGGCCATCTTTAAGAGTTACTAATATTATTTTCTGATCTTTAATTACGTGAGTATTAGTAACAATATAACCCTTTTGAGCATTTATAATGACTCCTGAGCCAATCCCAATGACTTTTTCAGGAATTACACTTTGTTGCGTGTCTGGTTTAAATGAACGCACTGGTTGTAAAATAAATCTCTCTACGGAAATATTAACAACGCTTGCAGTAGTTTTACTTAACATAGGAGAGAGACTATTATACACTGCTCTTTTATCAATATTAGGAGTTAAATGTGCCTGAATACTGAATGGAAGAAATAGCATTATTGCCATGGTAATAATGCTATAAGACACTACTCGTAATAACTTTCTCATATATTTATTATCGAGGTAAAAAATCTCGGCGATTTGCAGTCTACACTCCTCCTGAAGAAGAAAAATCTATATAATTTTAACAATTTATCTAGCGTCTTATTTTAATACTAAAACTTTCAAATAATGAAACTAAGCAATAGTTTAGCAGTGTTTTTTGTCGTGTCACTAGTTAGTTGAATAATTCGCGTTAATTATATAGAAAACTTAAAAGATTCTACATAATTTTGAGAATGATAAATAAAATATTGATATGTTGCCTAGTGCTATTTTCTTACAAAAATTTTAATAAATTCAATATATCTTTAGGTAAAGCAGAATGCCATTCCATGGTTTTCTGAGTTAGAGGATGAGATAGTTTGATAGTAGCTGCATGAAGCGCTTGACGACGAAAACCTGTACAAGGCAAAGTATCTCCTTTCCCTCTGCTACTATTATAAACTGGATCTCCAACGAGAGGATGACGAATATGGGCCATATGAACACGAATTTGATGCGTTCGACCAGTTTCTAGTCGAATACGAAGGTGTGTATGTTTTTTATAATGGCGAATAATATAAAAATGCGTGATTGCTTCTCGGCCACCCCTCTCATTGCTAACAACAGTCATACGAGTACGATGTACCGAGTGACGCCCAATAGGAGCATTAATTGTCTGACCCGAAATAAGAATACCTTGTACAATAGCTTCGTATTCTCTTGTAATTTTTCGTTTTTTCATGGCTGTAATTAATGTGTGGTAGGATATTAAACTGCAGGCGACCACCAGTAGTCCTGAAGTATCTTTATCTAGACGATGAATGATACCTGCACGGGGCAAAATAGCTAATTTTGGATTATGATGCAAAAGGGCATTAATTAACGTGCAATCAGGAATACCAGCTCCTGGATGCATAGTCAAACCTGCTGGCTTATTTACAATAAGCAATGCTTCATCTTCATATAGAATATTTAAAGGCAATGCTTGAGCAATCCATTGTTTATTTAAATTAATAGGTTGATTTATAGTCATTTCAATAAATTGATTAGGTTTTACTATTTCTCGTGTGCGTATTTTTTTAATACCATTAACACAAACATATCCAGATCGGATATAATTTTGCAATTGTGATCGAGAAAAATTTGGAAATAACTGAGCTAAAGCTTTATCTAGGCGTATTCTTGCTAATGTTTCTGGAACGATATTCTTAAAATATTTTTTTTGAAAATGCATATTTCTTATTATACACTGATCTTTTTATCAAGGTTTTTATTGTAAGGATTTTCATGAAAAAATTACTTATTATTACTATTTTTCTTTGTCTTTGCGTTTTGAATGGCTGTACGGCAGAAGATTTTGATCCCTATCAAGGGTACCGCAAAAGATCCGAAATTGCTTTATTTGCAGCTGGTAAAAGAGCGTTAGAGAAAAGAAACTATTCAGAAGCTATTAAAAATTTTGAAGCGCTAAACGTTATATATCCATCTAGCTCACACATTCTTCGAAAAGCTCGGCTTAACGTAATCTGTGCCTACTATAAGAATAAAGATATTAGCTCAACGATCTCTGCAGCTAATCGTTATATTCGATTCTACCCGAAAGACTGTCATGTAGATTTAGCGTACTATATACGAGGAATTTCTGAATACCATAAAGTGACGTTATCTCGGATACAGAATTTGATGGGAGTTAATGTAGTCACTCGCGACATAAGCATTTTACAACAATCTTATGAAACCTTTTCTGTCCTCGTAGATGCGTTTCCAAAAAGTGCTTACACGGCTGATGCACTGACATGTATGAAGCATATAAGAAGTTTAATGGCGCAACACGAAATCATAATTGCTCAATTTTATTTAAAACGACACGCTTATGTGGCTGCTGCTAATCGCGCCGCTTGCGTAGTACAAAATTTTCAAGATTCACCAGAAAACGTAGCTAAAGGGTTGAAAATTATAGATACAGCGTATCATGCATTAGGTTTAATTAATTTTAATTGTCAGTGCCATAAAACTTATACCCATTCAAAACTTAAAACTATATACCACACACAGTCTCTCTCATACGAAGAAATGCCCAAATTTAAGAGAAATTGTTCCAATTAAAAAATTGTTTTAATCAAGATTATTTTATTTAATTTTCATGTGTTTTTATTACTTTGATCGAAGTTTTATGTTCTTAATAAAGGTATTTTTAATAAAGAGAAGTTCACGTCAAATGAAAAATGTTTTATGTTAGCCAAAATAAAGCATACGGGTGGGTCATTTATTCTTCTTCAGGGCCGTTATTGTTTCCATATGTATGCATGGGAGGAGAGGAGGGTACGCGACGAATTTCTGCTCCTAATTGTGCTAGCTTTTCTTCTATGCACTCATAACCTCTGTCGATGTGAAAAATTCGGTTAATTATAGTGTTTCCTTGTGCCATCAAACCTGCTAAAACTAAACCGGCTGAAGCACGTAGATCTGTAGCTATTACAGAAACACCAGTCAATTTTTCTTTTCCACGAATAAAAGCTTTCCTTCCTCGTAATTCAACGTCAGCGCCCATGCGTTGTAACTCATATGCGTGCATAAATCGATTTTCAAACACAGTTTCTTTTATAATAGAATTTCCCTCTGCAATCACATTTAGCGCCATAAATTGAGCCTGCATATCAGTTGGCATTTTAGGATAGGGTGCTGTAGTAATATTAACGGCTTTTGGCCGTCTTCCTTTCATATCAAGATCTATCCAATTTTTACCGATTTTAATTTTTGCACCTACATCGTGTAGTTTCTTTAAGATAATCCATAAGGTCTTTGGTAAGACGTCTTTAATTCTAATATGTCCTCTAGTCATTGCGGCAGCGACCAAATACGTTCCTGCTTCAATTCGATCTGGTAAAATATGATAACGGCCACCAAATAATCGATCAACACCATCAATAGTAATGGTATTTGTTCCAGCTCCTGAAATACGTGCGCCCATCCCATTTAAAAAATTAGCTAAATCTTGAACTTCAGGTTCACAAGCTGCATTATGAATAATAGTTTGACCTTCTGCTAGGCTAGCTGCCATAATAAGATTTTCCGTTCCCGTTACTGTAATTTTTTCTAAATTAAGTTTTTTACCTTTTAAACGTCCGTCCACACTAGCGCGAATAGACCCATCTACTAATGTTACATTAGCACCTAACACCTGCATACCATTAATATGAATATCCACAGGTCGAGAGCCAATGGCACATCCTCCAGGTAAAGAGATTTCAACCTCTCTAAATCGGGTTAATAATGGTCCTAAAATTAATATAGATGCACGCATTGTTTTCACCAGTTCATAAGAAGTGTCAACATGCTGAATAGATGAACAATCTATTTTTATGCTCATTTGTCGATCGAAAGCAGCAATATGAGCTCCCATATGATTTAATAATTTAATCATAGCGGATACGTCGTTAAGGTGCGGGATGTTGCTTAAAATAACTGGTTTTTCTGTTAACAATGTGGCTGCTAGAATTGGTAGTACGGCATTTTTAGCTCCTGATATCCGAATCACTCCGTTTAAAGGTATACCACCTACAACCACTAATTTATCCACAATGGTTTATCTCTAGAATTCTTTATTTCGTCATCAATATCAGAAATTAGAATGCAACGAATTAATATCGCTAACAAATAATCTGCTATTAGGAATCGTTTATATGCTAATAGCAGTAGAAATAACATTTAATCTATGTACACCACACACCATTTGCTGAGACAAAACTACAGAAAAGTATATTTTATCTCCTAAAATTTAAAAATCATAAAGAACTAATAAGATATATTGGCAGTAGAATAATTCTGTATGAATCTAAAGTATACATATTAAAGTGATTATTTCTCATTACTGTCCCATGCAATGGCATTAATTAATAGTATCTTTATAAAGTTCAAGTCCACACATTAAAACTACCTAATAATCTAAAAAGCACAATAGTTTTAAAGTTGCTATTTTCGTCTTCACATTGCTTTTAAATGTAAGAATCTCAATCTCACACTTCACTTTTAATTGTTTAATTAGTTTTTTATCATCATAGCAATTCTATTATTGATAAGCTACTTGTGTAATGCACGCATTATAATTTTCATTGTGGTAAAATTTCGTGAAGACTAAAGAAACTCATTATTTATATAACGCGAAAATTTGTATAGAGAAGTTATAATTAGTATTTATCATGAATGACAATGAGAAATTTTGTACGTTTGGAAAGTCCGTAATTATTACAGAATTACGAGCTATTCGTTCTCTGCAAGAACGTATTAATGAAGCTTTTTCTACAGCATGTAAAGCTATTTTAGCTTGTGAGGGGAGAGTAGCTGTTTTAGGAATAGGTAAGTCTGGATGTATTGCTAGAAAAATTTCAGCTACTCTTTCCAGTACGGGTACTCCTTCATTTTACGTTCATCCTGGAGAAGCTAGTCACGGTGATATTGGTATGATTACTACGGAAGATATTGCTCTTGTAATTTCTTATTCAGGTGAAACTCCTGAAATTATTCATATTCTACCTTTCATTCAAAAGCTGGAAATTCCCATTATTGCTTTTACCGGAAAGCTGAAATCTAATTTAGCTTGTATCGCCGATATTGTTATTGATGTGAGTGTTAATAAAGAAGCTTGTCCTTTAGGATTAGCGCCTACTTCAAGTACTACAGCAACGTTGATTATGGGAGATGCTTTAGCAATTACACTCTTTAGAATCTGCGGTTTTACGACGAATGATTTTGCTCGCGTCCATCCTGGAGGTTCATTAGGAAAACGTCTTTTCCTTAATATTAATAATATTATGCATACTAATGACCGAATACCTTTGGTAAAATCGGATTGTATGTTAGATGAAGCTTTAGTCGAGATTACTAAAAAGAGTTTAGGTATGACTGCAGTTATTGATGAAAATGGTGATTTAGTGGGAGTTTTTACAGATAATGATTTGCGTAAGACAATAGATAGAGGCTACGATATTCGTCACACTCCGATTAAACAAGTAATGTCAAATGGGATTACTATTCATCCAAAACTTTTAGCGACTGAAGCGCTCGGAATAATGCGTAAACATAAAATCAATTCTCTTGTTGTGGTAGATAACAAGTATCGTCCTGTTGGGGTTGTGAACATGTACGATCTTTTACAAGCTGGGATTATTTAAATGTGTATGAAAAACATCGTATTATCTAATAAATTTCACCAAATTAAACTGCTAATACTAGATGTAGACGGAGTGCTTACAGACGGTAGAGTTTGGTACAGTGCTGATGGAGAGGTATTGCAGGTATTTTATGTTCAAGATGGATTAGGAATTAAGCGTTTATTGGAAGCAGGTATTGAAGTGGCAATTATAAGCAGTCGAGAAAATCGAGCTGTCTTTCTACGGGCAAGAGAATTAGGAATTTTACATATTTTTCAAGGTGAACATGATAAGAGTATCCCGTATGAACAATTACTTTTACAATTACATTTAGAAGAAAAAATGGTTGCTTATGTAGGAGACGATCTGTCTGATTTGCCAGTCATGCAAAGAGTAGGTTTGGCAATAGCGGTTGCAAACGCTGTACCAGAAATTCATGCATTAGCACATTGGAGTACGAAAAAAATTGGTGGAAGAGGAGCCGTGCGGGAAGTTTGTGATTCAATTGTTTATTGTCATGAATAAATATATTATGTTAATAATTTTAATTATCCTCGTCTTTTTTACCACAACACTGACATTATATAATTTTTCTTTTCATAAAAAAAAACCTTCTGTAAAACAATTAAATTACCAACCAGATGTGTTTATGCGCAAAATCAACTATTGCCAATACGATGATTTTGGTAGACTACGCAGTCATTTGATTTCTTTTTTTATTCTGCATTTTCCTCATAAAAATTCCTCTTTTTTTATTGCACCTCATTATCTTTTTTATACTAATAAGCACATTTGGGTTATTAACGCTATTTATGGTAAAAGTCAAAATGAAACTTCGGGGGTTTATTTATGGAAACACGTAAAGATTTATGAATTATCTCAGACGACAAAGACAAAAACCACTCATAGTAACAGCCAGAATACAACAATTACCACGCAGAATATTATGATATTTCCTAGTTGCCTTTTTGCCCGCACGGATCAACTTGTTACTATCGTTCGTCCAAACTTAATAATAAAAGCTACAGGTATGATTATTAATCTCAAGAATGGAGTAATTAATTTACTCTCAAATACTTGTGGAATTTGGAATTTCTAATGAGCAATTGTAATACTTTTGCAGAATCTGAGTCAATAGCAATAATTATATGTCTATCTTAAGTGCTAAACGGCTACAAAAAAAGTATAAATCTCGTTGGATTGTGAAAAATGTTTCTCTATCTATTGGTAATGAAATTGTAGGATTACTAGGACCAAATGGAGCGGGCAAAACGACTAGTTTTTACATCATACTAGGTCTTGTTGTTCCAGACAGCGGGGAAGTGTTTTTAGATAAAAGAAATATTAGTTTTTATCCTATGCATAAAAGAGCTCGGCTGGGTGTTGGTTATTTACCTCAAGAAACTTCTATATTTAGAAAATTGTCAGTGACTAATAATATCATGGCTATACTGGAACTTCGTAAGGATTTATCTAAAAAACAATGTAAAAATCAATGCGAGGCTTTATTGAAAGAATTTCATATTAGACACTTACGAGATATCCCAGGATATAAATTATCAGGTGGGGAAAGGCGTCGTGTAGAGATCGCTAGGGCTTTGACTATGAATCCTAAATTTATTTTACTTGATGAACCTTTTTCTGGTATTGATCCAATGTCCATAATTGATATTAAAAAGATTATAATTCACTTACGAAAAAAAGGAATTGGAATTCTAATTACGGATCATAATGTTCGAGAAACTTTAGATATTTGTGATCGTGCTTATGTAGTTAATGCAGGATGTATCATTGCTACAGGAGAGCCAAAAGAAATATTAAACAACCGAAGCGTACGTGAGATTTATTTAGGAAATGAATTTAATTTGTAAGTAGGGAATTTTGTATAATGATTTAAAAAAGAAGTATAGAAATTAAATTAACGATTTGTATTTTGGGTATTAAATTTTCATTTTTAATATGTTTTCTGAAAAATTAGGCTTCTTAATGTCTTCTAAAGATTAGTTAACGCATATTTTTCACTATTTATTAAAATTCATTGAATTAGCAGTGGACATCAATTAACGTTTAGATAAACGAGATTTGCAGAGTACTGCCATTATAATTATAAGAAAGTAATAGTGTATAAAATAGCGTTGCACTTGCGGTATTTATTTAGTAAGAAACCATGAAAAAAGATATTGCAGGGCATATAGATCATATTACTTTGCACGCCAATTTTCTCGTCATTAAAAAATTGGGCGTGCTTATTATGGGCGATCACGCTATTGGAAAAAGCGAATTAACTTTGTCTTTATTAGATCGTGGACATCAAATGGTTTGCGATGATGCGGTAGATATTAGCCGTCAAAATAACCAATTAATAGGTAGTTGTCCCTCTGTTACCTACGGGCATGTATTGATTGCAGGTATCGGTATAATCGATATACCAAGCCTTTTTGGATTAAGCGCTGTCGTCTCTCAACACAAGATTAATTTAATAATTACACTCACTGGATGCAAGGAGAAATACACAATTACAGATCCACTAAATCCGATTTCACTCAAAGAAAAAATTTTAGGAATTACAATTCCTAAAATTATATTTCCTATTCATTCTAGAAGAAACGTACCCCTTCTAATTGAAACACTTATACATAATCAGGGTTTGAAAAAATTTAATTGTTAAAACACGAGAAAAATTTTATGATTCGAAAAAAGCTAAAAATTATCAATAAACTTGGTTTACACGCTAGAGCTGCCATAAAGCTTACTAATGTTGCGTCTCGTTATCAAAGCACTATTCTTGTACACTATAATAATCGTCTAGTTAATGCTAAAAGTCTTATGTGTCTTATGGTTCTTGCTATCAATTGCGGCTCTGAAATTGAGTTAGTTGTCACAGGTGATGATGAGAAAGAAGCCACAACAGCAATTAGAAAATTAATTAGTAATAGATTTAGTGAAGAAGAGTAAAACTTATTTCTTCATTTTTCTCTACCCGAAACGATTATCATTGCTCTATATCGGGAAAATAATTCTCTGTTGACAAATTATAATATAATGTAGCGAATTAATATTCCATTTCGCATAATCTATCCCTTTTAAGTTTTAACACCATGCTTTTTGTTAAAAGGCATACTATCAATCTTTCCCAAGAGATGTGGTTTTTGATACACAGTGTTATTATTCAGAAAATATTTCTTAATTTACATAAAAATAATTGGATTAACGTGTGGTTATTTTAGCTCTTAATTGATAAATTATTTTTTTTACTACACGGTTGAGGAGCAAGGAGTTTAATTGGCAATAATTTATCAGGATTGGCACTATACTACGTTGTATCTATCCATGCTGCTCGGCGACTAAATTATAACTTCTACTATGGTTATAGTAGAAGGGCAGTAACTTAAAAAATCTATGAGAATTCGCATAAATTTTTTTAGAATTTATGCGAACTTATCGCAACACTATCTATCAAATTTTGATGGAGTCGTAATTCAACATTTGCGCTAATGTTTCACACTCCGTAGCCAGTTTAGTTGATTTTTTAGGAGTAATTACCCACGAATAGAACAATTTAGTTGGGATAATTAATAGCTATTTCTTCGAAACTTGCTAACCCGACAAACCAGGATCTCTTTTTTGAGTAAGCTGAGCAATGAGTGCGCGACGCTTCATTAAAAAGCAAAACGTTGCTTCAAAAGATAAGTTAGAAAAGTGTGGCGTAACTTTCAGCGCACTGTTGATGAAAAATTGTAATAACTAAAGAGCTTTTTGGTTATGTTCAGCAATTTCTTTCATTCTCTATTCTCATTGAGAAACCAGTTTCTGTATCAGAATCAATGCCGATCCGATGATGCACTCTTTTCACACAATTTATAAAGACGTAGCATATTAGAATTTGTAGTTTTTGAATCTTTTTATTCATAAGCATGCACACATGTAATCAATGTGTGCAAGTTCGGCGATCCTCTTCTTTACTGGTTTTATTTGATGTTTTTAAAGTAGAATGAAAAGGATGTTCTTCTGGTATACGCATCAATGCCAATTCAAATACTTGATCAATCCATTTTACAGGAAGGATTTTTAGACCGTGAGTAACGATTGTTGAAATCTCTTTTAAATCTCGTTTATTATCTTCAGGAAGAATTACACGCTTTATATTGCCTCGCAACGCAGCTAATAATTTTTCCTTAAGCCCTCCAATTGGAAGCACTTCACCACGTAAAGTAATTTCACCAGTCATGGCCACATCGGCCCGTACAGGAATTTTGGTGACTGCTGAAATTAAAGCTATACACATTCCAATACCAGCACTTGGACCATCTTTTGGCGTTGCGCCTTGTGGTACATGAATATGAAAATCATGAGATTGAAAGTAATCATTTGGAATACCCAATTTTATTGATCGGCTTCGTACTACTGTGGTAGCGGCATGAATAGACTCCTGCATAATACTGCCTAAACGTCCAGTATGTAAGAATTTACCTTTTCCAGGCATGACTTGAGCTTCAATTGTTAAAAGCTCACCTCCAAATTCCGTCCAGGCTAAACCGGTTACCTGTCCAATTTGATCTGCTTCTTCAGCTAATCCAAAACGATAACGTTTTATACCTAAATATCCCTCTAAATTTCGGACACTGATTCGACGTTGTTTACTCAATGTTTCTTTTTTACCTATTTTTCTTTGCTTAATACTAAGCGCTACTTTTTCTTGTGCTATTAAAATTTCTTTAACAACTTTGCGACACAATTTAGCAATTTCTCTTTCTAAAGCCCTTACTCCAGCCTCCCGTGTATAATAACGAATAATTTCATACGTTGCGTCATCAGAAATAAGCATTTCTCTTTCCTTTAAACCTGCCAACTTAATCTGACGTGGTATTAAATAACGTTTCGCAATATTTAATTTTTCTTTTTCCGTATAACCTGCTAATCGAATAACCTCCATTCTGTCTAGCAATGGTAATGGAATGTTAAGAGAATTTGCCGTAGCAATAAACATTACATCAGAAAGATCATAATCCACTTCTAGATAATGGTCACTAAAAGCATGATTTTGTTCTGGGTCTAGTACTTCTAAAAGGGCTGAAGCGGGATCACCCCTAAAATCTGCTGCCATTTTATCTACTTCATCTAACATAAAAAGAGGATTATGCACACCGGATTTCGCTATCTTTTGAATAATTTTTCCAGGAAGTGCGCCAATGTACGTTCGCCGATGACCTCTAATTTCAGCTTCGTCTCGAATACCCCCTAAAGAAACACGAATAAACTTGCGACCTGTCGCATTTGCAATCGATTGACCTAATGAAGTTTTTCCTACTCCAGAAGGTCCTACTAAGCACAAAATCGGTCCCTTTAATTTTCTTACACGTTGTTGCACAGCTAAATATTCCAAAATTCGTTCTTTTACTTCTTCCAATCCATAATGATCCATTTCTAGGATTTCTTTGGCAAGCTTTAAATTTTTACTGATTCTGGCGCGCTTCTTCCACGGAACCTGTATTAACCAATCTAAATAATTGCGGCTAACCGTTGCTTCTGCCGACATCGGTGGCATCATTTTTAATTTATTCAGTTCAGCTAATGCTTTTTCTTTAGCTTCTAAAGACATACCAGCTTTTTTAATTTTTTCAAGTAATTGATGTTGTTCACTGATAGGACCACCTTCTTCTAATTCACCTAATTCTTGTTGAATAGCCTTTATTTTTTCGCTCAAATAATATTGACGCTGACTTTTTTCTACCTGTTGATGCACTCGACCTTGAACTCTTTTTTCGACTTCAACTAAATCCACTTCTTGGGCCAACACTTTCTGCAGCACTTCTAGTCGTTCTTTAATAGGAAGCGTTACAAGAATCTTTTGACGAGAGTCTAATTTAATAGTTATATGAGCTGCAATACTATCAGCCAACCGCCCTGGATCATCAATATTTAACAGAGAAGGCAACAATTCCTGAGGAATTTTTTTGTTCATTTTGATTAATTGCTCAAACTGGTTGAGGACAGAACGAATCAGTACTTGCATCTCTATTTTGTCTCCTTTTTCTACCTCCGTTTCCTCTAAAATTTTAACTTCTGCTTGCAGATGCGTTTCTTTTTTGTCTAGATGAATTAGCTCAGCTCTTGCTAATCCTTCCACTAGCACCTTAACAGTGCCATCCGGTAATCGTAATAGTTGCAAAACAGTAGCAATAGTCCCGATTTCGTAAAGATCTTTTTGTTCAGGAGAATCATTATTAGCATCTTTTTGTGCGACAAGGAAAACTTGTTTATTTGTCGACGGCATAGCTACTTCTAATGCTCCAACCGATTCAGAGCGTCCTACAAATAAAGGAATTACCATATGTGGAAATACCACTACATCCCGTAATGGCAATAACGGTAGCGCTAATTTTTCTTCGTGAGCTTTTACTTCTGTCATTGCTGTATTTCAAACCTTATATCTACCGTTCTTGAGCTATCTTATGAGAAGTGCTCTTTTTATTATTATAAATAAATGATGGTGGCGCTATTTGATCGACAACAGCTGCGTTAATTACTACTTTTTTTACGTCATCAACAGTTGGAAGTTCATACATTAAATCTAACAAAGAATGCTCCATAATGGAACGCAGTCCACGAGCTCCTATTTTTCTTTGGATTGCTCGCTCAGCAATTCTTCTTAAAGCATCCTTTTGAAAATCAATCTCCACACCTTCTAGCTCAAACAATCTGCGATATTGCTTGGCTAATGCGTTCTTTGGTTCTGTTAAAATACGCACCAGAGTATCTTCATCTAATTCTTCTAAAGTAGCAATAACGGGCAATCGGCCGACAAACTCCGGAATCAAACCAAATTTGATTAAATCTTCTGGTTCTGTCTGTTTAATTAATGCCGAAATATCTGTGAAATCATTGTTTGCACGGATCTCTGCTGTAAAACCAATACCACTTTTACCTATACGATATTGAATAATTTTGTGCAAATCAGCGAATGCTCCTCCACAAATGAATAAGATATCAGACGTATCCACCTGAAGATATTCTTGCTGTGGATGTTTTCTTCCGCCCTGAGGAGGAACCGAGGCAACAGTACCTTCGATTAACTTTAATAGAGCCTGTTGCACTCCTTCACCAGAAACATCACGAGTCAACGATGGACTATCTGTCTTTCTGGCAATTTTATCAATTTCATCAATATAAATGATTCCAGTTTTCACTTTTTCAATATCATAATTACATTTCTGTAATAATTTTTGAATAATATTTTCGACATCTTCACCAACATACCCTGCTTCAGTTAATGTAGTAGCATCTGTGATAGCAAAAGGAACATTCAATATTTTGGCCAACGTCTGAGCTAAAAGAGTCTTGCCTGAACCTGTTGGCCCAATTAAGAGAATATTACTTTTACTGATCTCGACATCGCTATATTTATTAGTGCACAATCCCAATCGTTTGTAATGATTATATACAGCGACAGATAATACTTTTTTTGCAAATTCTTGACCAATTACGTATTCACCTAGCAATCGATCAATCGCTTCAGGAGTTGGAGGTTTTTTCCGTATGTCAAAAGATTGAGCGATCTCTTCCTCACGCATAATGTCATTACATAAGTCTACGCACTCATTACACACGAAAACACTCGGACCTGCAATCAATTTTCGAACTTGATGCTGACTCTTTCCACAGAAGGAGCAATACAAAACCTGTGATTTCTCTTCATTCATTTACACATGCCTCGCTATCCTTTTCTGAGATGGGGATCAAAATTCACTATTTCAATACTAAAGCCGCTCTCCCATAATTATTGAATCAATCAAACCGTACTCTAAAGCCTCCCGTGGAGTTAAAAAATAATCGCGATTAGTGTCTTTTGTAATTTGTTCGAGAGTTTTTCCTGTGTGTTTTGCTAAAATTTCTGTCAACTGGTCACTCACCTTTTTTGTTTGTTTGGCATGAATTTGAATATCAGTGCCTTGTCCTTGATATTCCCCGAAGATCTGATGAATCATTATTGTAGCGTGCGGTAAACATTGTCTTTTACCATGAGATCCTGCTGCAAGGAGTAAAGCACCAGCACTGGCGGCTTGACCAAAGCATAAAGTCCGCACATTGGGTTTTATAAACTGTATAGTGTCATAAATTGCCATTGCTGAACTTACCAATCCTCCTGGAGAATTTATATAAAGATTAATTTCTTTCAAAGGATTTTCTGATTCTAAAAAAAGCATTTGTGCAATAATTAGATTAGCCATGTGATCTTCAATCTTACCGATTAGAAAAATAATGCGGTCTTTTAAAAGACGTGAATAGATGTCGTATGCACGCTCACCCCTTGTAGTTTGTTCTACGACCATTGGGATTAAAACATTCATTTTAAAATCCTCTGTCAATTGTTCATTTTTTGAAACACAGTTGGTACGCCATTTTCGTTTTTTGTCAATGGACTATAAACACTTAATATTACGTGGCTTAAAAGCCACATATTATCTATATGTAGATTTTTATATATTTCTCCAAAAATTTAACAACACTTAATGCCACACGCATTTAATGAAAATTTTTAATGACTTTAAAAACTTTTAGATTTTATAAGTCTGATTTTACTAGAAACCTTAGTAATTTTGACTAAGAATAACTGTAATGTAGTTATAATACTAATAGAATCTTTTTTAGTTATTCGTTATTATATTGATTAGTACGAATACAACGTGTTGCGCAACATTTGTTGAAGTTTATACTCCTAGATTTTTACGCTAAAAATTCAAGATCTAACAAGTAAGATAAGCATTACATTTATAGTTGTGAAAATCAGTTTTTATTCTTAATTAAGTTATTCTAATAAGAGTTCACTAGAAACCTAAACAATGGTTGGTCATTCTTAATGACAATGTTTTAGTTATTTCAACTATGAATACCCCATAAGATTTTAGGCTCATTATGTTTTATCTCGCATCCTGTTTTAAGATTTTCTTAAAACAGGATGCGAGAGGAGAGATTTGAACTCTCACAGGAATTACCCTACTGAAACCTAAATCCAGCGCGTCTACCGAATTCCGCCACTCTCGCAGTAATTCAGAGATGAAAATATGCTGCCGAAATACTTCAAGCCACCAAAAAAGCAAATGACTCCTTTCTTTTATTGTACAGTCAAATTGTCAAAATCTTCATATAACAAAGGCGCATTGACTGTTCTAAGAATTTTTCATTACAAGTCCACGCTATTATTTTTAGACTGTGTATTTTGAGTGGGATGCCATAAAACTCTAAATTCTTTCTTATTAAAGCGTGATGGTTTCTATTATTTCTCTCCCACTACCTTTCCAAAGGTGAAATAATATTCATAATTTATTCTGAATAATAGAGAACTTAATTATATAAATGATACACTATTTACACAAATATTTTAGTTAACATTGTGTATTATATCTTGTTGAATATACAAATTCCATGTTATATTGGTTGTGATTAGTTAAAATACATAAGATTTTCTTAAGTTGTGTGATTTTGCTATGCGCTTGTAGAGCAACGATTAAAAAAATTTACAATATTTATATTAATAGTTGGATTTTAATAGCCTCGTCAGAGGAATAACAAAAGCTTATCCGATCCTCAAGACTTTTCCAGTAATAGCATCGCGGATTGTAGTAGGTCTTTTAGAAGACCCAAGAGGACCTTCTAGTATAGTATCAATGCTATTGTCAAACATTAATTGCAGCGTTTTTATATTTTGTATTGGTGGATGTCCCTTGAGATTAGCGCTAGTGGAAATAATAGGCTTTCCAAAATGACGACAGAGTAATTGAGCTAAAGGATGATCGGTAATACGAACAGCAATAGTGGCATGATTTCCACGTATCCAGAAGGGTACTTCGGACTTTGCAGGAAAAAGCCAAGTGATAGGTCCAGGCCATGTATTAAATATTCTGTCTAGTCTTTTAGAATCTATAGGGCTTGTGAGCATTGAGATTTGCTTCCATTCCGAGGCAATGAGAATAAAACCTTTCTCAACTGAGCGATTCTTGAGAGCAAGCAGTTGAGAAACAGAATAAAAATTAAACGGATCACATCCAAAACTATAAACAGCTTCAGTGGGATAAGCAATCACTTTCCCTTTACATAAGGATTCAACAGTTTTTTTAATAGATTGTACAATCATTTAATTTTTTATTTGTATCGATGTATAGCAATTTGCAGTTTTTCATCTTCTCTTCTTAGAAGAGTTTGGGTTGCAGTCCTTTTTTTTCTTAATTTTTCTGCAATTACTGAGTCCCCAATTGCAATGATTTGTGCGGCCAAAAGAGCAGCATTTTTAGCACCAGGTCTTCCAATGGTAGTACAAGCTACAGGAATATCTCCAGGCATTTGTACAGTTGAAAGGAGAGCATCTAATCCACCTAAACTATTGGTATCTATAGGAATTCCAATAACCGGTTTTATAGTGTATGAAGCTACGGTACCTGCTAAATGAGCAGAAAGTCCAGCAACAGCAATGAAAACAGCACATCCTCTTTTCTCGGCTTTTTCAACGAAATCTCTCGTTGCTTCTGGGGATCGATGGGCAGAAAGAATATGTGCTTCAAAAGGAATATTCAATGACTTTAATTCAATAAAAGCTGTTTCTATAATTGGTATATTACTGGTGGAACCTATTAAAATAGCGACGAAATATTTATTCATTTCAGATCTCTCCTTTTCATTTATCATTGAAGTATTTTGAAAAATTACAGTTCTTTTGAGGACAAAATTTTTCTGTTACTTGGATTGTTTTTCTTTTTATTAATAGGATAGGCCAATGACACATAGGACATTTCTGAGCGATAGGTATATTCCGGATAGTATAATCGCAATTAGGATACCTGACGCATGAATAGAAGAAGATTTTTCGTTGATGTAATCTACGTTTCACAATAGTTCCTTTATTGCATTTAGGACAAATAATTTGCGTATCTTTTGGTTTTTTTAATGGTTCTATATAACAGCAATTTGGATAGTTATAACAGCCAATGAATTTTCCGTAGCGTCCCTTTTTGATAACAAGATCAGATTGACATCGTGGACAAGGGCGCCTTTTTTCTATGTCTTCCTTTAAGGAATTTATAGTTAGATTTATTATATTGGCGGTATAGTTACAATTTGGATAAGCAGTACATCCAATAAAACTCCCTCGTTTTCCTAATCGGACAGATAATTGATTGTTGCATTCAGGACATTTTTTATCGATTTTTTCTTGTACTACATCACTGCGTTTAACAATTTTTTTAGTGACTTTAACGAGATCTTGAAAAGGGAACCAAAAAGCCTCTAATACTGAAAGCCAAACTTTTTCCCCTCGAGAAATATTATCTAATTCATTTTCTAATTCTGCTGTGAACTTGTAATCTACATATTTAGCAAAGTAATTGGTTAGAAACCGATTAACAGTCCGACCTGTGTCTGTAACAACGAAGCGTTTTCTGTCATCTATCTCGATATATTTACGATTTTTTAGTGTAGAAATAATATTTTCATAAGTAGAAGGGCGTCCAATATCATACTTTACTAAATCTTTAATTAAACTTGCCTCGGTATACCGAGGCAAGGATTCGGTAAAACTTTGTTTACCTGTAATATCATTAAAAGCCATAATTTGCCCTTTCTGTAAATATGATAATACTTTATTTTTTCTATCATCCGATCTTTTATCATCGATTGTTTGACAAACAATGGTAAAACCTGGATTAATTATGATAGCACTACTGTAACGAAAGAAACTATTAGAAGGTGCTTTTAGATTAATGGTAATTTTGCACAAAATAGCATCGATCATTTGACAAGAAACAGCGCGTTTCCAGATTAAGGTATACAATTGCAATTGATCTCTTGTTAAATATTCCTTTAAATTTTCAGGAAATCGAAAAATAGAAGTAGGACGAATAGCTTCGTGTGCTTCTTGAGTATTTTTAGATTTGTTCTTATAGATGCGCGCTTCTTTTGATACGTTTTCTTTTCCATACCTTTTACGAATTAACTCTCGAATTTCTTCTATAGCCTCTAGAGATAATTCGACAGAGTCTGTTCGCATATAAGTAATAAGTCCTGTTGTACCTTGCTTTCTAATCTCAATACCTTCATATAATTGTTGAGCAATTTGCATAGTCTTTGAAACAGAAAATCCTAATTTTTGTGCAGCTGCTCTTTGCATCGTTGAAGTAATAAAAGGTGAAAAAGGATGTCGTGTGTATTTCTGTTTAAGGATAGTAGCGATTGTAAGGTTTTTGTCAGTGGACTTTTTGATAGCATTGCAAATATCGTGTGCTTTTTTTTTTGTAGTTATAGAAAATTTCCCAATCTTGGTATTTTTAAATTCAGTTAATCTTGCGTTAAAATTGTGTTTTTGAAACTGACAATTTATGTAAACAGTCCAATATTGTTGGCTTTTAAAATTTTCAATTTCGACTTCTCTGTCTACAATCATGCGTAAAGCAGGGCTTTGTACGCGTCCTGCGGAGAGACCTGGACCAATTTTTAACCACAATAATGGAGATAAATTAAAACCAACTAAGTAATCCAATGCACGTCTAGCTTGTTGCGCATTTACTAAATCCATAGAAATACCACGTGGATTTTTAATAGCATTTTCTATGGCTTTTTTAGTAATTTGGTGAAACGTAACACGGAAAAAATATTTATTTTTTAGAAGATTATCAACGTCTAATACTTGTTTTATATGCCAGGCAATTGCTTCACCTTCACGATCAGGATCTGTAGCTAAAAATAAGTTTTCACAATGTTGTAAGACTTTGACAATAGCGGTTATATGATGATGGTTTCGTTTTAGTATTTGATAATTCATTTTAAAGTTATTGCTCGGATCTACAGCACCTGCTGTGGCAATCAGATCTCGAATATGCCCATAGGAAGCCATTACTTTAAAATCTTTATTTAAGTATTTTGCTATAACTTTTGCTTTAGTGGGTGACTCGACTACCATTAAGGATTTTATCATAATGTACTATCGCTTTACTGTAAAAATATAAGAACAACTATGATATTCTAAAGCATCCTTTGATAAAACAGTTTATTAGACAGGTAATAAAATTATTCAGAATTAATTTACAACTATTTTTTAGACGTTATTCCTTACTTAACATACTGTATTTATGCGGGTATGATTGATAAGACTTCATTAGTTTTTTAAAGTAAATATACTGTTCTGATTTCAAGTTTTTATTATTTTATTTAGCCTTAATTGGAAATAATCGCATATAAAAAAGAAAATATTTATAGCTAAAGCGTAAAGCAAGAAAGATATTGAAGAATTTGTAGGTTTTGCTATTGATATTATTCTATTAAAAAGATGGTTATATCTTTTGTTAATGGGAAATACGGATCTAAATAAGTTTTCTTTTTACTGTAAATTGCACCTTCTCTTATAGAAGATTACTTGTTTTTAATTATAGTAATAGAGTCCCAGTGTATTTTAGGCGCGTATTCATAAGTTATTAAGCTGAGGTTAAAATTATAGAAAATATTTTTCAGTAGCTAAATTACGCACGAGAGACTATGTTATTTGGTATTTTTAATTGGTATTTTCAAAATGAAAGTATTAAAAAAAGAAAATTTAGAAGATAATCGTTATCTATAAAATATAGGATTTGTATGTCTCTTAATATTGTTTTCGCTGGAACATCATTGTTTGCAGTGCCGGTGCTTCGGGCGTTAATTAAATCTAAGAAACATCGGGTAGTTGTGGTTTGTACACAACCTGATCGACCAGCGGGGCGTGGAAAAAAAATGACAGAAAATCCTGTTAAATCTTTTTTAACAACCGAACATAAAGAAATTACTGTTTTTCAGCCAGTATCGTTTCGAAAGGAGGAAGAAAAAAAAATACGGAATTTACAAGCCGACATCATGGTGGTTGTATCTTACGGGTTATTTTTACCTAAAAATATTTTAACTGCATATCGATTTGGATGTATTAATGTACACGCTTCTCTTTTACCTAGATGGCGAGGAGCATCTCCTGTTCAATATGCTATTTTATCTGGGGATCAAAAGACCGGTATAACTATCATTCAAATAAATGAGCAGTTAGATGCTGGAGATATCTTAATTCAAAAATCTTGTTATATTAAAGTAGAAGATACATCCGATACTCTTTATAAACGACTTTCATCGCTTGCTTCTAATCTGTTAATAAATATTTTAGATAATATCGAGTTAGGTACGGTTCAGGCAGTAAAACAAAACGAAAGCTATATCACGTATGCTCCTAAAATCCAAAAAAAAGATGCTAAGATTAATTGGAATGATTCTGCCATTAATTTAGCAAGAAAAGTTCGTGCATTCCATCCAACTCCTGTTGCATTTACTTACTTTAAAAATCAAACTCTCCGAATCTGGAAAGTAGAAGTGCTTGTAGAAAAAACTCAATTAAAACCAGGTAGTATGATTCGATTAGGAAACAACGGATTGGATATAGCTACAGGTTTTGGTGTCTTACGTCTTCAACGGTTACAATTACCAGGAAAACGTATACAGATAGCTCAAAATTTTATCAACGCTTATAGAAAGGTATTAAATCCAGGAGAAACTATTTTTGGCTAACAGTGTGCAATAAATAAAACAATTTATTGTGAGACATGATAAAATTATTATATTATAAGAACTATATCAGGCATCGAATAATCGGCAATTCGCGGGTGTTTTCTTTAGGATACAAGAAAAAATGTTACGAGAAAATATTGAGAGTGCAATGCATTAATAAAAATTGAGAATATTAAAATAGAGTTTTATCTGAATCTTTAAGATTCAGAATGGCTATTGGCAACTAATTTTAAGCTTGTTCTGCGGGTTATTGTTAGATGTTTTCTGTAGTTTTTGGTTGTTAGATGTGTGTATCGTTTCTTCGTAATGCGGGATTGTCTGTAAAATTACAGTATTGAGCATTAGAGAGTTATAGATACAGATGATTTTAAGAAAGACTTCTGATTATATTTAGAAATTTAGTATAAACTAATTAAAGATTTGTAGTGATTTTATGAAGCATTTTGTATTAAAAAATAGGAGCGGTTACTTAGTGCTTTCATTCAGATCTTCTACAGATAATATGGGGGAGATGACTTATTATTACACTCGTTGCTGCTATGGATAAAAATCGTGTTATTGGCTATAAAAACCGTTTACCATGGCACTTGCCTGCCGATTTAGTTCGTTTTAAATCAGTTACTCTACAGCGTCCAGTTGTTATGGGACGTAAAACTTTTGAGAGTATTGGTAAACCGATGTCTTTACGTCGTAATATCGTAATCACCCAACAAAAAAATATGTTTATTAAAAATTGTGAAATTTTTCATTCTTTTAATGAAGCCATAGACGCTCTAAAAAGTGAGTCTGAGATCATGGTTATTGGGGGTGGACAACTTTTTAAAGAAGCTTTACCAAAAGCAAATAAAATGATATTAACCATCATTGAGTATTCTTTTCGCGGAGATGTCTATTTTCCTTTTTGGAAGGATAAAGAGTGGTATATCCTTTCTAAAGAAGACTATAAAAAAAATGAAAATAATTTTTATTCTTTTAGTTTTTTAGAACTGAAGAGGTATGCGCGCAATCAAAATACTATATAGACGAGTTGAAGTCTTTGTTGAAGTCTTTGTGGTTTTTATAGGTAAAAGTACGACAGGGAACAGAGAAGCGTTGTCTATTTTCAAGTTTTAGAGCAGTGAGTCGGCGACCCCATGAACAACCTGTATCTAATGCATAGCAGTTTGAAGTGTTACAAGCTCCATCGAGCGCTGCCCAATGGCCAAAAAAGATATCTGTTTTCTTCACATTAGATTGTTTGCAATACCACCAAGTAAACCAAGGCTTGAAATGCTGTTCTTCGTGTGTGCTTGTTTTTTTGTTTATTTTTAGATTTAAACTAAGCTTTCCTTGTTCATTACAAAAACGCATACGCGTAAAGGCATTAGTAATGTATCGTAGACGATCTTGTCCTTTAAGGCTATTATTCCATTCAGAAGGTTCATCTTTAAATAAATTTCCGAGGAAATCTTTAAAATATTTTCCTTGTAGAGCAACTGATATCTCATTAGCACGCTGAAGGCTTTCTATAATAGACCATTGTGGAGGGAGTCCAGCGTGGACTAGAAAAGCATTATTATTTTTTTCATAATGCACTAGAGGACAATATCTTAACCATTCTAAGAGTTCCATTTTATCTACAGTTTTAAGAATATCATGCAAAGTGTGTTTATAGGCATTTTCTGGCGCAAGATCATAACCTAGAATCAACAGTAATAAATCGTGATTTCCAAGAACTACTATTGGTGTATGCAGAGATTTAATAAAACGCAATACTTCGAGAGAATTGGGACCGCGATTAACAATATCTCCTACGAAATATAATCGATCTTTTACAGAATCAAAATGCACTAGATCTAATAATTCTATTAACTCACGAAAGCACCCATGAACGTCACCAATGACATATGTACTCATCTTTTTTATATTCTCAAACTCTTCTTCCGTAATAACTCACGTTAATAAAAATTTTGAAATTTTCATTGTACAATAAGCATTTAGTAAAGGAATGTTTCTTAATTCTATAGTGCTGTATTCAAGTGAAGTTAGTAACAAACTAATGTTAGAAATATTTACAAATTAACAAGCTTTGACATAATGACACTAATTTTTATGAAGTCCTCTATTCTTAATTCTTGGGGGCGTGCTTTGAAATTAATATCATTAATCATGTTCCATTGCCCAATTGGTACTAGTTTTTTTAAGGCATTGACAATTGTTTTTCTACGGTAAGTAAATGCTTCTTTAACAAGAGTGCTGAAGAAATCTAAATTTTTTAAGGTTTCATTTTTATTTTTTCTTGGGATTAAACGCACAAAAGCCGATTCTACTTTTGGAGATGGGATAAAAGCCTTAGGAGGAGCGTTAAATAACAAAATATTATCACAGAAAAACTGAGTCATGACACTTAAGCGACCATAGTTTGTGTTACCCACTGGAGCAATTAATCGTAATGCAACTTCTTTTTGTAACATAAAATGCATGTCTTTAATACTCTCAATTTGAGTAAACAAACGAAAAAGCAAAGGAATTGAAATGTTATATGGTAAATTACCCACAATGCGTAGTGAGTTATATGTCTTTTTTAAAGATAAAAAATCTAGTTGTAATGCATCTGACTGGTAAATTACCAAGTTTTTTAGAGAACGATATTTTTTTTGTAAAATAGAAACAAGATTTTTATCGATCTCTACTAGAATTAATTTGGCACATTGATGTATTAAATATCCAGTTAACTCACCTTGACCTGGGCCAATTTCCACTATTATATCTGTCTTTCGAGGGTTAATGGCTTTAATGATTTTTTGCAAAATAATAGAGTCTTTAAGAAAATGTTGACCAAAACGCTTACGCGCGAGATGAAAACTGTTCATGTAATTTTTATTGCTAATGTAATTGCTTCGATTAGACTGTTTTCATCAGCCAATCCAGTTCCTGCAAGATCAAACGCTGTTCCATGGTCCACTGAGATGCGTATATACGGTAGTCCCAGCGTCATATTTACTATACAATTGAATTTTAAAGCTTTAATTGGCGTTAATCCTTGATCATGATACATTGCTAAAATAGCGTCACAATTCTTAATTGCCTGCGGTGTAAATGCAGTGTCAGCCGGAAATGGACCTATAAGAGAAAAATCTTCCTGATTATTAAGGGATTGAATAACGGGAATTATCGTTGATAACTCTTCTTTTCCTAAAAGTCCTTTTTCACCGGCATGGGGATTTAATCCACATAGCGCAATAATTGGAGTCTTAATTGAAAAATATTTTTTTAATCCTGAATGTAAAAGGCGGATACATCTTTCTAAGGATGATTTTTTTATTAAAGTAGAAACGTGAGATAAGGGAATATGTGTTGTATATAAAGCTACTTTTAAAGCATTTGCTACAAAGAGCATTACAGTTTGTTTTATATGCGCATGCGCGGCCAACCATTCAGTATGGCCGGTAAACGGAATACCAGCATTGTTTATAACTACTTTGCTTATAGGCCCTGTTACTAAGGCTCTAAAATTCCCATTTAAACAGCCATTGGCAGCAGTTAAAAGAGTTTCTATAACATATTCTGCATTATCATAAGTAGGTTTTCCTATGATAGAACGTACTTTTAGTGGAATGTGGTGTATTGTTACATTATTGGGAATTTTTAGGCCGAGTACTTTTGCTCTTTCTGTTAATAAAGTGCGATCAGCAACAATGACAAGAGATGTTGGTAATTTATGTTGCAGCAATTTTATTACAATGTCCGGACCGATTCCAGCAGGCTCTCCCGGTGTGATAGCTATAGGTAATGTTGTCATGCTCAAATGTAAACACGAATGTAAGATGCACAGTATAACTGTCTCAGCCATTGTTTCAATGCTTTTTCAAACTTTTTTTTGTAGATAATTTGTTGGATCTTTTGGCTATCAGTAATCATATTTTGAGTTTCTTTACCGAGCAATTTAATGAGATGAAATCCATTAGAAGTCTTTATCGGACCTATGATATCGCCTGGTTTCATTTTTTCAATGAAGTTAACAAAAACTTGAGGAAAATCATTCAGCAATCGCCATCCGAGATCGTTACTACCGGGATGAACAGAAATTGCAAATTTAAAACTTAATCCTTCTTTCAGTTGTTTTAATAATAAACATGCTTCTTTATCTGCATGATTAATTTGAATTTGAGTAGCGTTTTCTGGTACTGGAATTAATATTGTAGCCACATGATAGCAAGTAGGGGAAATTCGAGTTTGGTATTGTTTCTGAAAAGAAATTATATCTGATTTACTGATAATGATATTATTTGCTATTGCTTGCTGCTCTAGTTGAGAAATTAACAATTGTTTTCGCACTCGATGAAAAAATATCTGATAAGAAATACCTTGTTGAGCAAGTTTTGCTTTGAATGCTGATTGAGATAATTTGTTTTGAGATAATATTCCATTGATAGCTGTATTTACCTCTTCATTGCTAATTTTAAGTTTATTATGTTTAACTAATTGTAATTGCAGTTTTTGATAAATTAGTTGTTTCATTATTTGTTTTTGAAATATCTCCTCATTGGGTATAGGGATATAGTATTTAGCGAGTTGTTTTCTTGCAATCATCATAGCATGACAGAGCTCATTTTGAGTGATAATTTCATTATTTACTACTGCGACAATTCTATCGAGACATTTTTCATTGTTAGAGGTAGCAGCTTGCGCTGTATTAGCGATGCTAATCGCAAAATAGGATATTATAATTAAACAATTGATTATTTTTGATATCATGTTACTTTTTCTACACTATTAAAATTTAAGTATTCCATCAGATTAAGATTGTCTTAGAATAGAGTCTCATTCTTAAAACTACTTAATCCTTTTAACTCCAATTGAATAAGATAGGTTGTGCTATAATTGTTTTTAGAATAAATATTAACTGAGGATCTATAGGTTCTTTTTGTAAGGAAGCTTAATACCCAGCAACATGTATTATATTGTACACCAACGAAAGCGATATCAGTATGGTGATAGGAAATATTGTAATCTAGATGACTTGTAATAGACCATCGAACAGAAAGAGGCCATGTCATGGAAAGATAAGCGATACTCGCTCTAGTATTGCTGTTATGATTATGAGCATTATCTTGCGATACACTTATGGTGCTATTAGTGTGCGTGACAGATTGGTCGTTTTTGCATACAAAAGTATAACCTGCGGTGATTTTATGTCCCTTGTTAGAATAAGTTATTTCAGAAGAAGAATTATTAGTTTGCTGAATATTAGGATTCCACGCAACTCTACTGGTTAAAGACCAAGAAGAAGAAGGACAAAAAGTAAGCTCACCGACAATAGGTGAAAAATGGAAATTACAACGGGATAGTAAATCCCTTATAGAAAACAAAACGTTTTTTTTTTCAATTAAATAGGTAAAACCGAGATTGATGATCAGTAGAGGAGTTTCAGCAATAAAAATGTGGGAAGTGACACCAAAGCTTATCTGATTAGCATTTTGGAGCCGGTCATCACCGGTATACCGATTTAACGCAAATAATTGTTCGAAAGAAAAAGGTAATAAAGTAGTATCAAAATTTGGTATCTTGTCCTGATTTTGGTATGGAATATATAGATAAAAGACGTGCGGCTCAAATGTTTGAACAAGATTATACTTCCAAAAATTGAAATCACGATACAAGTAAAGCAACAAATTGATATCAAAAATTGGTAAAAACCGACTAATAGTTTGCATCTTGCGCAGATGAGAGTATTGGATATGATAAATGGTTGTGTCTACTAATATCTGTGAAGTAACATGACCTAATGAAAAGTAAAATGGGAAATCTAATCCGGTTCTCATATGAAAACGCTGTCCAATGGGTTTAGAAATATAATCTTTATTACTGTTACGGTAATTAAAATTTGTTGCTTCTGCATTAAAATTAAAGTCTATATATGGGATAATATTTGGATAATAGCCATTGAAATCTATATCTGGTAATCTAGTATACTGATCGAGTGCAGAATCGAAGATTTGTGAAATCGGGTGAAGTGTTTGATAAGCTTGTAGCATTCCATTGAATTGCCAATGCAACCCATTGTATTGTAAACTAATGCGGTTTAAAAGTTGATTAGAAAGAGGATTTGTTATTATTTTCTCGTCTAAGTCTTGAAAATAATAGGGGTCTGTAACGTAGTTCATAATGATTTTAGATGACCATCTAGAATTGAAAATAGTGTACATTCTTATTGAGAAAAATTTTCGCTGGTTTTTCATGTTTTTTAATTGATTAATGTAAAAAACATACAAGGGATTGTTAGTGTACATAGGATTAGAGACTGTGTTTGCGCTACTTTTACGAAATTTCTGAAAGAATATGTCGTTAAAAAGGTAGTTTACGCGTATACTACCCTTACTCATTTTATTTAAAAATTGAAAGAATATGTTTATGGCAGGACCGCGTCTAGTCATAAACTCAGGAATTAATGTAAGATCGTAATTATAAGCGACTTTCCAATAAAAAGGTATGGAAAAAAATCGTCCTGAATTATTATTAAGGCCAATGTGTGGAATTAAGAACCCTGTTTTTCGACAATGATCAATAGGAAAGCTGTAATAGGGAAAATAGAAAATAGGAAAATTATAGAACCACAATAGTACGTTATAAGCTTTTCCCTGGTGTATTTTTTTATTTAAAACTAATGTTGTGGCACTAAACCACCATACAGAATTAGTAGGGCTGCAGGTGCTATAGGTGGCGTATCGCAAAGTAGTAATCAGGGAGGAAGTATCTTGTATTATACACTTTGCTGTTCCCCAAGCATTAGTAAGGGCATGAAGTCGTTTATCGTTATTGTGTAAACAATACGCTGCATTTTTTAAAGTCACTATTTTAGAACAAAGTGTTAATTCCCCTTTATCCGCTATAATCAACTTGTCGGGTTCACGTAAAAAAATATTTTGAAAAAGAAGAATCTTGTTAATTTTTCCTGTTTTTTCATCTCGACATACACAAGCTTTATCAGCATTGAGTACACGGCCAAGCTGTGTGACAACTATATTTTTTTTTAAAACAGATATTCCTTTATTTTTGAAGATAGCAGAGCCTTTAGTGGTAATTATAATTGACCGTTTGCCGTCTGAAGAAGAATGAATAGACATGTTTGCGATTAAAGGATCTTTAAAATAACCATGACAGAAAAAGTGATGATTGTTTTTAACAGAGATCCACCCAAGAATATTAGCAGTGTATTTATAAAACAAATACCGAGACCATTTTTTTAGTAAAGATTTGGTAAGATGATGTTCTTTTGATAAAGAAGAAGTTTTAATAATTTTTCTTTCATTTACCATAGCAACACCACTTGTCTGAAAAGAAAACGACATTATAACGAAAAAAGCAAAAATAAATAAATTTCTTAGACTCATTGCGAGAATTCTTTTATAAAATTGTCAGATTATCCTAACAATAATAGTCTTTTGAATATTGTTTTACTACAGATAAGTTAATAGTGTAAATAAGGCAGTAGATACAACAATAATTGGATATGAAGGAATTTTCTTTGCTCACTTACGCTCTTTCTCTCTTTACTGAGAGGAAAAAATAATGTGTAATTGATTCGAATCGATAATATAGGTTGTAAAAAAGCAATATTGAATTAAGTAACATCAATAAAAAGGTTAATTAACCATTTTTCAATGTCTTGAATTTCCTTACGACATATTTGATGTCCCATAATGTAGTCATGCCATTCTACAGGATAGCCTAGTTGACTTAGAATTTGGTAAGTTTTCCTTCCTAGTGTTATAGGAAGAATAGGATCAAAGTTACCATGAGCCATAAAAATAGGAATTTTCCGATGGTATATCATACCTTCTTTCTCGTTAGTAGTTATTTGATTTACGAGAGGAAGATAGGTTGATAAGGCAATAATTCCCGCAAGTGATTCTGAATAACGCAATCCAGTATAAAGAGCCATTGCCCCTCCCTGAGAAAATCCTGCAAGTACAACGCGATAACTTAATATACCTTGAATAATTTCTGCTTTAATCAATTGGTTAATGGATTTTTGAGATTGCATTATACCGTTTTTATCTTCTTTTGTGAAATCAGTGAGGCTGTAAATATCATACCAAGCACGCGCCCGCATTCCATTATTTATCGTGACTGACCTAATTGGTGCATTAGGAAATATAAAGCGAAGGTGTAAATCTTTTGGTAAGACTAATTGAGATATTAGATCATAAAAACTATGCCTGTCAGCTCCTAATCCATGCAACCAAATCACGCTGCCTATAATTTTCTCCTTTGGAGATATCATGTGCTTATTACTCTTATAATAGAATTTTTCACATTATCATAGCGATGATTTTATATTGATTGGCGAAGACAAATTTTCTTATTTTTACTTCTTTGATTTTCGCTGGTTGTGGATCTAGAGGTCCTTTATTTTATTACCAAAAAAGTAATTAAACCAACGATATATTAATAGAAAGTCAGTGTCAATTTTAGAATTAAACAATTTTTCTATTCCAAGTGCTATTTCGTGTGTTTTTAAAGTTTGTTTTTTTATAATTAATTATCTAAATTATTACAATAGATCTACAGTTTCTAAAAAAGTAACCTATATTAATGAAGATACGTTTCACAAAAATGCATGGATTGGGTAATGATTTTGTAGTGATTGATGCCACGAAACAACCATTTAAAATGACGACTTCTCAGGTCCAACAAATGGCAGATCGTCGTTTAGGCGTTGGATTTGATCAACTGTTGGTTATTGAACCTCATCAAAATTGTACCGCGGACTTCCATATGCGTATTTTCAATGCTAACGGTAAAGAAGCAAATCACTGTGGAAATGGTGCTCGTTGCATTGCGTATTATATTTATTCTCATAAGCTTATAAAACGTAATGCATCATTGCGTATCTCCACGTTAAAAGATATTTTGGAACTTGAAATGCAATCTAATAATAAAATTTCTGTTAGCATGGGAGTGCCAAGGTTTAATTCGGCTAATATTCCTTTTATTACATATAGGACTAATAATTTTTATAATCTAGAAATTGATAATAAAAAGGTAAGGTTTAATATAGTAAGCATTGGAAATCTTCATGCAATCATCTTAGTAGATACTATCAATATACGACTGGTGAACAAACTCGGTTCTCGATTAAGTAGTCACAGATGTTTTCCAGAAGGTATAAATGTAGGTTTTATGCAAATTGTCAGTACACGAAACATTCGTCTGTACGTTTATGAACGGGGGGTAGGAAGAACCCCAGCTTGTGGTAGCGGCGCCTGTGCAGCAGTAGCGATAGGTAGGTGCTTAGGTTTATTGAAAGAACGTGTTATTGTCAATCAACCCGGTGGAAGTCTTGTTATTAACTGGCAAGGTCCTTCATATCAGATTATTATGACTGGACCAGCAACTATCGTCTTTCACGGTGAATGGTTGGGATGATAATCTTTGATGCTTATAAAAATAAATGTGAAATATTCACATTAAACTAATATTATAGATTTACTGTTTAACGTTACTTCAAATAAAATTCTTGTGTGTTTTACGGTTTGTTATAGAATATGTGTGTGATTACTGAAATTATTTGCTTAAGACGTCATAACATAAGTAGCGATAGCTAAAGTGATGATTATAAACAAGATGTCAATTGTAGATTTTTTGCCTTATAAAATGCGAACAAATGAAAGATATATGAATGAAAAACAGAAAGATCATTTCCATAAGATTCTGCTTCAATGGAAAAAACAGCTTATGGAAGAGGTTGATTCTACAGTTAATTATTTGCAGGAAGGAGCTAATCTCTATGCGGATCCATTAGATTGTGCTAGTCAAGAAGAGGAATTTAATTTAGAGTTACGAACACGTGATCGTGAACGCAGACTTATTAAAAAAATTGAACAATCTTTAGACTTAATTGAAGAGGGAGTATATGGATACTGTGAAGATTGTGGTGCAGAAATTGGTATTCGCCGGTTAGAGGCGCGTCCTACTGCAAGCAAATGTATTGATTGTAAAACTTTTGAGGAGATTCGGGAAAAGCAGTCTGGTGGATAAGCTTTTTATTAGAAATCTTAAGGTATTGGCTCAGCTGGGTATTTTACCACACGAGAGGGCATCATCACAGATTATTAACCTCGATGTTTTTTTGGGCATAGACAGTAAATTATCTGGTATTTCAGATGATCTTAGTGTTACTGTTGATTATGCAGTAGTACGAAGCGGTTTAATTGAATTTTTTAGTAATCGACGGTTTAATTTGGTTGAAACGCTGGCAAATCGATGCGCTGCTTTTCTTTTTTCTGAGTTTTCATTGGTACATTGGGTACAATTGCGTATTACAAAACTATCGGTGTTTGATGATGCTGATGGTGTTGGAATAGTTATTGAACGAATTAGAACAAAATAAATTAACTTTAACGATACGTTAACAACGTTTTTAGAAGGAAGGATACACAAGGATCTGTAACTGGGTCGCGTAACATTATATCGTTGATGAAATGATCGATACTTCTTTTACTAATGAAAGTTTCTCTTATTAAAAAATTAAAAAATCTAAGTTATTACTATAATAAAGTCAGTAGGTTGTTAAGTGATCCTGATATAATAAGTAATCAGGATCGATATCGAGCCTTGGGAAAAGAATATGCGCAACTAGAACCGATTGTAAAATGTTTTCGAGCTTATGAAAAAAACGGTGAGGCTATTAAATCAATTCAAGAAATAGTTGTAACAAAAGATTTAGAATTAAAAAATTTAGCCGAAGAAGAATTAAAACAACTAATTATTAAAAAAGACGCATTAAAAAATCAATTGAGAATGCTTTTAATTCCAAAAGATCCCAACGATGAAAAAAATATTTTTCTTGAAGTTCGTGTAGGTACTGGCGGTAGTGAAGCAGCAATTTTTGCAGGTGAATTATTTCGAATGTATGCACGCTACGCAGAAAAAAAAGGATGGCATATGACTATAATATCTGCTCATGAAGGAGAATGTGGTGGATTTAAAGAGATAATTGCTCGTGTTGTTGGTGAAAGGGTGTACTCTCAATTGAAATTCGAATCTGGGGTTCATCGAGTTCAACGGGTGCCCATAACAGAATCACAGGGAAGAATACATACTTCTGCATGTACAGTGGCAGTAATGCCTGAAGTAGAAATGATCGATGCAATTAAAATTAATCCTACCGAATTGCGTATTGATACTTTTCGAGCTTCTGGTGCTGGTGGGCAGCATGTCAACCGAACGGATTCAGCGATTCGCATTACGCATATTCCTACTGGAGTAGTGGTTGAATGTCAAGATGAACGGTCACAACATAAAAATAGAGCTCGAGCAATGTCTTTATTACAATCAAAATTACTAATTGCGGAACGATCGAAGCAAGCACAAGAGCAATCCATGAAAAGAAAGTCACTTATTGGTAGCGGTGACCGTTCTGCAAGAATTCGTACCTATAATTTTCCGAAAGGCCGAGTTACTGATCATCAAATTAATTTAACATTATATCAGCTTAATGAAATTATGGAAGGAAATCTAGATAGTATCATTGATCCTTTAATCCGCGAATTACAGGCGCAGCAACTAACTAAATTAAATACGGAATAAAAGAACACTAGTGTTTCAGATTACCATTAAAAAATTGCTAGATAATATAATACAAAAGTTGAGTCAGTGCTCAGAAACCGCTAGATTGGATGCTGAAATACTTGTAGGGGCAGTGTTAGAAAAATCACGTGCTGATTTATTAGCTCATCCAGAAGTTGTCTTGACTACTAAACAACAGAGACAAATAATGCGACATGTGGAACGTCGTTTATTTGGTGAGCCTATCGCTTATATTCTAGGTAAAAAAGAATTTTGGTCCTTAAGTTTAGTTGTGACGTCTGATGTATTTATACCTCGTCCAGAGACAGAAATACTCGTGGAACATGTGTTAAAGTTGCTTCCAAAAGATAAAAAGATTCAACTCGCTGATTTAGGAACGGGGTCAGGTGCGATTGCTTTAGCTCTTGCTACAGAATGTCCAAATTGGCATATTGATGCTGTTGATATTTCGCCGAAAGCACTAAAAATAGCGAAAACTAATGTTGAACATTATAAAATAAAAAATGTTAATTTTTACTTAGGGAAGTGGTGTAAAATTTTACCTCGACATAATTATCATGCTATTGTGGGAAATCCTCCTTATATTTCAAATAAGTATAATTATTTCCAAAAGTTGAAATATGAACCAAAGGAGGCTTTGTTTAGTGGCCCAGATGGGCTGTCAGATATTAAAATAATTATTGAAAAAGCAAAGAACTATCTTAGTGTTGGTGGATGGTTGCTATTAGAACATGGATTTGATCAAACTAAAAAACTTGTTGCTTTTATGCAAAATATTGGATATCAAAATATTAGGGATTATCCCGATTTATCAGGATTACCAAGGATGATTGTTGGCAAAATAGTCTAAAACGATGAAATTTATATCTATAGTAAAATATTTTAGAGTAAAATATGCTAGAAATTGTCTTGGCAAGCCAAAATAAGGGAAAATTAGTAGAAATACAAAGTTTTTTTAAAAGTTTTAAAGTACGATTTATTCCACAAGAAAAATTTAGTATCCCTTCAGTTGAAGAAACAGGAATGACTTTTGTAGAAAATGCTATTATTAAAGCGCGGCACGCAATGAAGTATTTGAATCTTCCCGTGTTGGCCGATGATTCTGGTTTAACCGTTCTTGCTTTAAATTCAGCTCCAGGGGTTTTTTCTTCTCGGTATGCTGGTGATTATGCAACCGATATTGACCGAATGCAAAAAATTTTACGAGAATTAGAGAAAGCAAAAAATCCTGATCGTACTGCCAATTTCCACTGTGTTTTAGCCTTAATGACGAGTGCAAAGGATCCAGCTCCTTTTATTTGTCATGGGATATGGGAAGGGGAGATTGCCAATGAACCAAAAGGAGAAAACGGATTTGGTTATGATCCTATTTTTTATGTTCCAACTTATCGCTGTACCGCTGCTGAATTAAACTTTAAAGAAAAAAATGTAATTAATCATCGTGGTCAGGCTCTTCGAAACTTATTAGTTATTTTAAAAAGCAAGCTTTATCCTATATAAAAATAGGTTGTATTAATTAAATGGTAAAATACTCATATTGTTTAATGTAGATTTTCTAAATTAACTTCCTTTGTTTGTACATGTTTCCAGTAATTTGTTTATGAATCCATTGCAAATGTCTATTAAGAGCACCTTTATTAGTTATACTCACTTGGTACGCCAACTCTCCGAGTTGTTTTCTTTTTTTTGGATTATTAAATAATTGCACTACATTCTTCAAAAGACTTGTACTGTCAGAAATGATGATTAATGCATGAGCAGTTTTCAATAACTTGCTAACCAGTAAAAAATTTTGTAAATTTGGTCCGCTAATAATTGGAAGATGCATTGCAGCAGGTTCTATTAAATTATGTCCACCTGCAGGAACTAAGCTGCCTCCTATAAAAGCCACATCGCTTGCTGCATAGAGCCAACGAAGCTCTCCTACTACATCACCTAGTAAAATATCATTTTTTAAAGAAGGCATTTTATGTAAACTTCGTTTTGCAACTGAAAAACCAATAGATTTACAAAGATAAGCCACTTTATTAAACCGATTAGGGTGGCGAGGCACTAAAATTAAATGGGCATGTTGAAACTGACGACGCAACTCTTGAAATACTTTAAGTATAATAATTTCTTCGCCTTCATGAGTACTAGCAGCAATTAGAGTAGGGTGTAATAATCCCCAATTTTTTCGCAAGTTTTTTCCTTTTTCAATCAAATACTTAGATATTTGTAAATCAAATTTCATATTGCCTGCAATAAATAGACGATTATTTGGTAAACCAAGTTGAAGAAAACGTTTTCCGTCTATATCACTTTGAGCCGCAACGCACGTGATTTGTGATAACATTTTTTGAGTAATTGGCCTAACACGTAGATAATTGTGCATAGAACGCTTTGACAAGCGAGCGTTTGCCAGGAGAATAGGGATATTCTGTCGATACAAATAATATAATATGTTAGGCCAAAGCTCGGTCTCCATAATGATTGCTAACTGTGGATGTATCCGTTGCAAGAACCGATTAGCCGATCCTGGAAAATCATAAGGACAATACACGTGATAAATTTGATCTCCAAAATTTTTACGAATTTGTTCGGAACCAGTAACTGTAGTTGTAGTAATGATTAAAGTGTGCTGAGGATAGCTTTTTAATAAAGCACTGATGAGTGGAACGGCAGTAATAGCTTCTCCTAAAGAAACAGCATGTATCCAGAGGGATTTTTTTTTGATATCAATAGTATTGATATATCCAAAACGTTCTAAAAAGCGATGTCGGTAGTTTTCTTTTTTATACAATTGGCATAACGTTCGGAAAAAGATAAAGGGAGAAAGTATATAACTCAACAAAATATATAAGTAACGTATAATCGTGGCACAACCCATTTTAAATCATACTCACTAGTTTAAAAATAGTAGATATTAGTGAGTTTAAATAAATGAAATCAATGAAATCAACGACCATAATCTATTTTTTTGTTACAAAAATTTAGTAATTCTTAAAACTGATAGATTTTTTGTTCTGTTATGACTAAATCTAACGGAATATCCCATTTTTCGATCGGGATCGTATCAATTTTTTGAAATTCATAAGCTATACCTACTAATACTGGTTTTTTTAAGTTTCTATTTTTTAAGGATTCTAAAGTCTGATCATAATATCCACCACCACGACCTAATCTATTGCCTTTCATATCAAAAGCAAGTAAAGGCAGAAAAATTAGATCAAGATTGCTTAGAGAAATGCATTTTTCTTGAGATATATCGGGCTCCTCAATGTTAAAACGATTTTTAATTAAAGAATTTTTTAAATAAGAATAAAACTTTAAGCGTCGTTCATTAGCATATAGAACAGGTAAATAGCAATTCTTTCCCATTGCTTTCGCTGTTGCAACTACGTTATCGATGTTCACTTCACCGTTACTTGCTCTGTAGAATGAAAGATTTCGGCTTTTCATAAAGCAGCGAAGAGCGATTATTTTTTTATAAATTTTTTGAGCCACACAGCATCTCTCTCGAAGAGAGAGAGAATTACGGTATTGACTAAGAAGAACTCGTAATTTTTTCTTGTACGGAAAGAAGAAATACATATATATCAAACAGCAATAATATAAAGACCGTAGCATGAAAGAAGTTATGATATCTTTTCTTTTTTAAACAAAGTAGTGTTTTATATTATTTTATCATATCTTGTCTTTATCTATTTTTAGCTGGTAGAAGTTCTATGGGCTTTTCAACGGTTTTGTTGCTTGAGACAACCAGTTTAATTCATTATTCATCAATACGTCTTTTAATGTAAGATAAATTTTCTGGTGGTAATGATTAATCTCATTTATTTCTTCTTTTGTGAGATCTTGCGTGTTAATAAGTTTCTGACAATAAGGAACTAATGTAAGATCGTCAAATCCATAAAATGGGCCATGACCTGTTATACTATCTTGTACTGTAAATTTTTCGACGATTAGACAAAGATTTTCAATGCGTATCCCGTATCGATTGGTTATATAAACACCAGGTTCATTACTTATAATCATACCTGGTTGTAACGGTATTTTTGTGCAGAAAGTTGTGATGGCTTGGGGGCCCTCATGTACACATAAGTAACTCCCAACACCATGTCCGGTTCCATGACTATAGTCTAGGGCTTCTTTCCATAAAAATTGATGAGCAAGTGCATTGAGGTGTTCTCCACAGGTTCCTTTAGGAAAGATAGTGTTGCGAATTGCAAGGTGTCCTTTCAAGACTAAGGTATAAAGGTGTTTTTGTTCTTCTGTAGGATTTCCTAGATGAATAGTACGAGTAATATCTGTTGTTCCGGAGAGATATTGCCCCCCAGAATCGATCAAGTAAAGTGTAGAATCGTCTATAGTTAAGTTAGTCTCTGTTGTAGCTGCATAATGTACGATAGCACTGTGCACACCAAAACCACTAATACTAGGAAAGCTTAAATCTAAACAGCGTGCATCCTTTCTACGCAGGGCTTCTAGTTTTTTTGCAGCTGTTATTTCATTCACACCATTTTTCCAATAATTTTCTAGCCAGTATAAAAACCGTATCATTGCGATAGCATCGGCGATATGTGCCTCATCACGTGTATTTTTTTGCTCTATAGGGTTTTTGATAGCTTTTGCTAACGTAATAGGAGAGGGTTTATAAACAAAATCCTTGACATTTTTCAATTGTTTCTGGATCCACCAATTACTTGTATCAGGGTCGATCCAAACAGAGTGCGATATGATGGTAAGCGCTTTTTCTAAGGCTGAATAAGGACGAATTTGTACATGAATCTTTTTAAAATAAGCCTTATGCTTCTCAGTCAGTTTGTGTGAGTTTATAAATATGCATGCTTCATTATTGGTAATGATAGCATAGCTTATAGTTAATGGATTGTGATTAATATCGCTCCCTCGAATATTAAAGAGCCATGCAATAGCATCAAGGATATTAATTACAAGAGCGTTTGCTCCGTTTACTTTCATCGTTTTTCGAAGGGCAGTAAGTTTTTCTTTAGAATGTACACCAGCATATTTTTTAGGATGCAATCGAATAGTATAATTTGGCAATTCTGGTCGATCTTTCCATAGTTGATCTACGAGATTGTTTTCTAAAAATAGGAGTTTACCTCCTTGTGGGGCTAAGGATTTTTTAATTTCTTTTGCTTGTTGAATACTAATAGTCTGTGGATCTACAGCAAAAAGAATTTTGCGTTTTTGTGCATATAACCAATGATCAATAGTAAGTGTTTGATGTTGTGTTGTTTTTATCAGTGTAAAAAATTCGCTATTAATTTGTTGTTCTGCTTGCAAAAAATATCTGGAGTCGGTCCAAAGAAAGGCGTTATTTAACCCTACAATTACATCTCCTGAGGATCCCGTAAATCCACTAATCCAAGTTCTGCGTTGCCAACAAGAAGGGGTGTTTTCATTTTTATGCGGATCGGTGGATGGAATATAGTAATAATCAGTACCAATTGTTTTCATTAATTTTCGCAATTCGAATAATCGATTGTTAATATAACTTTTAATCAATAACAAGCACTCCTTAATTTAAGAAAACATTAATATCTGATTTTATGTTTCTTTTAATACGATTACTATTGCTTTACATTGTTAGACAATTTAGTTTATACAATATGGGAATATGGGTTTTATAAAAATTTAACGATATTGGCAAGACCATTATGAATTGAAAATCTAGGAAATGTCTAGCTTATTTTCTAATATTTTTCTGTTTTTTAGAAAATATTAGGATGCTTACAGTTTCTCGTGCTGACTATAAATATTGTAAATTTTTATAATAAATACATTAAACTACTTATTTTTTATTTTCTTTGATAAAATAAAACCTAAATAGCAGTTCATTTTTCACTATAGTAACGTTTATCTTTGATTGAAATTATTGCGGATATGGATTTCGTACAAAAATACGACACTGTTTAGATATTTTGAAGAATAATTATTGTAGATTATTTAGCTTGCTTTACTCATTTTTGAATAAAGTCTAATATGATGTTGTTTACTATCGTTTTCCTTCTATGTGAAGCAGGGCGATTGTGCTTATATCCTATATTTTAATGAAGAGTACTAAATTTTTCTTTTCCACTATTAAAGAGATTCCCTCAGACACAGAATTAATAAGTTATCATTTAATGATTCGTTCTGGTATGTTACGTAAATTGGTAAGTGGTTTATATACTTGGCTTCCTTTAGGATTGAGAGTATTGCGAAAAGTAGAGCATATTATACGAGAAGAAATGAGTCGAAGCGGAGTGCTAGAATTATTAATGCCTATTGTACAGCCTGCGAGTTTATGGAGGAAATCGAATCGTTGGGACACTTATGGTTCTGAATTGTTAAAAACAGTTGATCGGCATAACAATGCATTTTGTTTCGGTCCTACGCATGAAGAAGTAATTACAAATATCATCCGAAAAGAATTACGTAGTTATAAACAATTACCCGTTGTCTTTTATCAGATACAAACAAAATTTCGTGATGAAATTCGTCCACGTTTTGGTGTAATACGTTCTCGCGAATTTTTGATGCAAGATGCTTATTCTTTTGATCTCAATAAAAGCAGTATGAGAGCAACTTATAATAAAATGTATGATACGTATATACGAATTTTTACGCGTTTAGGATTAAATTTCCGTGCAGTATTAGCAGATACTGGCGCCATAGGAGGTAATTATTCTCACGAATTTCAAGCATTAGCTAATGTGGGTGAAGATGTCATAGTTTATAGCAATAAAAGCAATTATGCAGCTAATATCGAAAAAGCAAGTGCACAAGCTCCAGAAGGTAATCGAGACGAGCCTACGGCTGATATGATTAAAATAACTGTCATAGGTGTTCGTACAATTAAAGAATTGGCTAAGTCAATAAATGTTTCCATTAAAAAAGTAGTAAAAACTCTTATTGTAAAAGGAAAGAATGTTCCCTTTATAGCGTTAATTTTACGGGGTGATCATGAACTTAATTTTTTAAAAGCTCAAAATATATCTGGAGTTGCTTCTCCATTGGTTTTTGCTACTAAAAAAGAAATCTTAGAAATCGTAGGTTCCGGTTCTGTATTTTTAGGACCCGTGAATTTGACGATTCCTCATATTGTCGATAGAGATGCTGCGCATTTGTCAGATTTCTGTTGTGGGGCCAATGAAAGTAATTTTTATTTTATAAATGTTAATTGGGATCGCGATATTCGTTTAGAAAACGTTGCTGATCTTAGAAAGGTAGTTGTAGGTGACCGAAGCCCTGATGGTAAGGGAAAATTGCAATTTACCCGAAGTATAGAAATTGGACAGGTGTTTCAACTTGGGGAAAAATATAGTCGTAAAATGAATGCCACTGTTATTGATGCAATGGGGAAAAATCGTTATGTACAAATGGGTTGTTATGGTATAGGTGTTTCAAGAACAATAGCAGCAATAATAGAACAGAATCATGATAACGCAGGGATTATTTGGCCTGAAGAAATTGCTCCTTTTTCAATAGGATTAATTGGTTTAAATAAGAAAACATCCTATCGAGTGCAGACGACTTGTGAACGCATTTACCACGAATTGACTGAAGCAGGTTTCGAAGTATTCTGGGATGATCGTGAAGAACGTCCAGGTGTTATTTTTGCAGATATAGATTTAATAGGTATTCCGCATCGATTGGTTGTGAGTGAGAATAGTTTGCATAAAAATACCCTAGAATATAAATTTCGTAGGAGCTCTGTTAGAGAGTATTTGCCTATTGAATATATAATAGAGTTTCTCAAAAAGAAAATAAGTAAATCGTTTTCATTATAAATATTGGTTGGCTAGAAGTGGGTATAAAATAGCGATTTTACGATTACTGAGACTCTGATGGCATGTATTTTTTAGAAATATGATTACAATTATCTTTATCTTGAAAAAAGCAGTTGCTTATCTTTAGGTGTTAGTAGGGTTAACTTTTGTAGGCTTTTGTGTGATTATTTAAATCAAATCCGGAGAATGTTCTTATGCGAATGGATAAGTTTACCACATTATTTCAAACAGCGTTGTCTGATGCTCAATCTTTGGTTATCGGTCGAGATCAACAATTTATAGAGCCAGTTCATGTAATGAAATTATTGTTAGAACAAGAAAATGGACCTATTGCAACGTTATTAAAAAAATCAGGTGTTGATCTTCCCAAACTGGTTGGCGATTTGAACAAGACAATTGATTCTTATCCTCAAGTTCAAGGCATCGGAGGGGAAGTGCATTTATCACGTGAATTAATACAAATTTTGACTTTAATGGATAAGTTAGCTCAAAAAAATAAAGATCAATATATTTCTTCAGAATTATTTATTTCAGCTGCGTTGGAAATAAAAGGTCGATTGTGTGATCTTCTAATAGCATCAGGTGCTGATAGAAAAGTTATTGAAAATAATATCGGAAGTTTACGTGGAGGAGAGCGTATTATCACGCAAAATGTTGAAGCACAAAGACAAGCGTTAGAGAAGTATACTATTGACCTTACTGAAAAAGCTGAATCTGGAAAATTAGACCCTGTTATTGGTCGTGACGACGAAATTCGTAGAACTGTTCAAGTCTTACAAAGACGAACCAAAAACAATCCAGTGTTAATTGGTGAGCCAGGAGTAGGCAAAACGGCTATTGTGGAAGGATTAGCGCAACGTATTGTTAACGGAGAAGTGCCAGAAGGATTAAAAGACAAACGGCTATTGTCATTGGATATAGGAGCACTTGTTGCAGGAGCAAAATTTCGAGGGGAATTTGAGGAGCGTTTAAAATCAGTATTGAAGGATTTATCTAGACAAGAAGGGCGTGTTGTTTTGTTTATTGATGAGTTACATACAATGGTTGGTGCAGGCAAGGCAGAAGGAGCTATGGATGCTGGTAATATGTTAAAACCAACATTAGCTCGAGGTGAGCTTCATTGTGTAGGAGCTACTACATTAGACGAATATAGAAAATATATTGAAAAAGATGCTGCTTTAGAACGTCGTTTCCAAAAAGTGTTGGTGAATGAACCGTCCATAGAAGATACTATTGCTATTCTACGCGGATTGAAAGAACGCTATGAAATACATCACGGTGTTGAGATTACGGACCCTGCTATAATCGCCGCGGCAACTTTGTCTCAACGTTACATTACCGATCGAAATTTACCTGATAAAGCTATTGATTTAATCGATGAAGCAGCGAGTCAAATTCGTATAGAAATAGATTCTAAGCCAGTTGAACTTGATCGTTTAGAACGTCGGCTTATTCAATTAAAAATTGAGCGAGAGGCATTAAAAAAAGAAATAGATGTGGCATCTAGAAAGCGATTGATAGACTTAGAAAAAGAAATTAAAAATGTTGAGAAAGAATATTGGAATTTAGAAAAAATATGGAAGAATGAAAAAGCAACCGTGTATGGAACTCAAAAAATTAAGGAAGAATTAGAGCAAGCTCGTATTGATTTAGAAGTAGCAGGCCGTTTAGGAGATTTAGCGCGAATGTCTAAGTTACAGTACGGTATTATTCCTGAATTGGAAAAAAAATTGGACTCTGCTGCAAAACAGGAAGATCAATTACGCGAGAGTAAATTATTAAGAAATCGAGTATCAGAAGAAGAAGTGGCTGAAGTGGTTTCTAAATGGACAAATATTCCTGTATCAAAAATTCTTGAGGGAGAACGTACGAAGTTACTCAACATGGAGACAGAACTGCATAGGAGAGTCGTTGGTCAAGACGAAGCGGTAAAAGCTGTGTCAAATGCTATTCGTCGTTCTCGCGCTGGATTGTCAGATCCAAATCGACCCATTGGGTCTCTTCTCTTTTTAGGTCCTACTGGTGTAGGTAAAACTGAATTGTGTAAGGCATTAGCTGTTTTTCTCTTTGACACTTCGGAGGCTATGGTTCGTCTTGATATGTCTGAGTTTATGGAGAAACATTCTGTTGCTCGATTGATTGGAGCCCCTCCCGGTTATATTGGTTACGAAGCAGGAGGGTATCTTACTGAGACTGTTCGAAGACGTCCTTATTCTGTTGTTTTATTAGATGAAATAGAAAAAGCACATAGTGATGTGTTTAATGTTTTATTACAAGTTCTTGATGATGGGCGATTAACCGATGGTCACGGAAGGACAGTCGATTTTCGTAATACTGTCGTGGTGATGACTTCAAATCTTGGTTCTCAGTTAATTCAAGAGCTTGCCGGAGAACATTATGCTAAAATGAAAACGATTGTAATGGGAATAGTTTCTCAGCATTTCAGGCCAGAGTTTACTAATCGAATTGATGAAGTTGTTGTTTTTCATTCCTTAAAAGAGAATCAAATTTGTAATATTACAGTGATTCAAATTGAACAAATCAAAAATCGTTTGAAGGAACGAGGGTATCAATTAAAAGTAAGTGATGAAGTTATTAATTATTTAGCTAAGCTTGGTTATGATCCTATTTATGGTGCAAGACCTTTAAAAAGAGTTTTACAGCAATACTTAGAAAATCCACTATCTCAAGCGATATTAGAAGGGACATTTGTTTCGGATTCGATTATTGAGGTCATAAAAGGAGATGACCAATTAATATTCACAACACAAAGGTAAAATTGAATAGAAACGATACTCTCTCTTCGACAAATCGTATGTTCCAAGCTGTTAGTAGATAATTTTCATTGTTCTACGACGTCTGGACGTTGTGTGTTTGATTATAAGTTTTATGTGAATGAATTATCTAATGTACTTTTTAAAGAAGATAAATAGCAAGAAAACGGAACATATTTTTGTTGTTTATTCTGCAGTAATTTTTTGATTCTCATAATAATTGGAGAATTTCTCTGATTTTTATTTATATCCAGTATTTAATATACAAGACTAACCGGCCCATTAATCGTTGGATTCTTGGACGTAGTATTTGCCAGCTATTTAATGAGACTTCACGAGAATTTTTTAGATCTTCTAAGAATTGTTTCTCCAGTGCCCTCTTAGATTCTTTGGAGTTAATATGAATATCTACTTCTAAATCATGTATTAGACTGCGATGATTAAGATTGCTTGAACCAATGACCATCCAATCATCAATAATTAAAGACTTTGCGTGTAGCATTGAAGGTAAGTATTCAAAAATTCTTACTCCTGACTTAAGCAGATTATAATAAAAAGTAGAAGAAGCCCAAGGCATTATAGCTATATCAGATTTTCTGGGTAACAAAATGCGAACGTCAATGCCAGAGTATGCAGCTTCTTTTAGCTTTCCCAATAAAAAAGTATCTGGAATAAAGTAAGCATTAGTAATCCAAATACGGTAGGTACAATTTGCCATTTTCTGAAGCAAGTTTTTATAGAGAACACGTCGACGTTGTCTAGTGTAATTAAGGCGAATGAGAGGATCTTTTCGAATTTGGTAAAAAATTTCTCGTAAGCGCTCTTTAATAGTGCGGTGATACCAGGCTGCATTAAATGCTTTAGTTAATTCTTTTAAATTAATTCCAGTAAGACGTACCGAAGTGTCTCTCCATCCTTCTCCTCCTTCTTTTGGAGATAAATGGTATTTGCTGATGTTAAGACTGCCAATATAAGCAATCTCTTTATCAATAATACAGACTTTTCGATGATTGCGAAAATTGATTTTTAGAACTAAATAAATCCATTTTATGAGAGAAGGTAATTTAACAATAGAACGACTCCAATCCCACAATTGCCAGGGAAAAGGGTGGAAAACTTTAGTTTTTACCCCGGCTTCCTCTAAAAAACGAGCAAAATTTGCACTCCATAACGGGCTGCCAATGCCATCAACCATTACCCGAACATTAACCCCACGTTTCGCGGCTTTTGATAGCTCAAGCGCTACTCTTTTCCCTAGAATGTCATTATGAAATAGATAAGTTTCTAAATCAATTGAATGCTTTGCGCTTTTAATATCGGATAATAGAACATCAAAGTGTTTTTGGCCATCTGTAAAAACAGTTTCTTTTGGGCTTTTAGTTGGAGACAGCGGCATGAGCAGTTATCTCTATTTGATCACAAAATGGTTGTACTTCCTTATAAATACGTATGACTTGTTATTTTTGAAAATTTTGTTATATATCTATAAAAGTTCAGAATTAGATTGTTTAGGATGAGAATTACTAATAATGATACCAGTGTTTTTTCTATAAGAAAATAGAAAGCAATAGATAAATAAGCAAATGATTCTGAATTTAAGCAAGGATGCTTGTTGTTCTTAATCTATGGATTGTAACAATGTTGCGCAATGTACTGTAATTCGTGATACAATTCTCGTTTGGTTGTAACTACGATATTCTTTTTGAGAAAATTTTCTAGAGAAATTTGTGACTGAATTCAAGCAATTCCGAGTTAATGGTATTTATCTTTTGCCTAATCTTTTTACTGTAGGTGCTATATTTGCGGGATTTTATGCTATCGTGTCCGCTATGAAATATCGTTATGAAGGAGCTGCTATAGCTATTTTTACTGCCTTTATCATGGATGGTTTAGACGGTCGCGTTGCTCGACTATTAAATGCTCAGAGTGAATTTGGAGTGCAGCTTGACAGTTTGTCTGATATGATTAGTTTTGGTATCTCGCCCGCTTTGGTGATGTATAGCTGGTCTCTTGACGTTATGGGAAAAACGGGCTGGTTAGTTGCGTTTATTTATGCGGTTTGCACAGCTTTACGTTTAGCGCGGTTTAATGTTCAAATAAGGAAAGTTAACAAGAATTATTTTCAAGGATTACCAGCACCTCCTGCAGCCGTGTTAATAGCCAGTATTATACTAATGTGTGATATGTATGGCATTACAGGTGATAGTATTGCATTTCTAATGGCTTTTGTTGTTATTTTTTTAGGATTACTAATGGTAAGCATGATTCGTTATCGCAGTTTTAAGGATGTTAATTTACATAATCGTGTTTCTTTTGTAGTGATACTCAGCATAGTATTGGTCTTGACTTTTATTGCTTTCGATCCTTCAGATATTTTACTTATTTTATCCTTTTTATACGTGGTTTCTGGTCCTGTTGAGACCATATGGTCTTTACATAAAAAACGTCTGCAACAGATAAGAAAACAAGATTCTCAAAGTCATTCTTAAATCAATTAAATGAATAAAAAAGTTATTGAAACAGCTGTACGAATGAGTCTTGAAGAAGATATAGGGACAGAAGATATTACTACTACTCAATTGATTGCAGCTCGTAAAGTTGTGAATGCCGTTGTTGTTTCTCAAGAGGAAAGTGCTATTCTTTGTGGTATACCTTGGTTTGAGATGGTTTATCATCAGATAGATCCAGGAGTAAAAATAGACTGGAATGTAAATGAGGGCTTCCGTATTGTAAAAGGACAACTATTTGTAAAATTAACTGGAAAAGCTCGCTCGATTTTAACTGGTGAACGGACAGCGCTGAATTGGCTACAAACGCTATCAGGTACTGCAACTCTCGTGCGTTTTTATACAGAAAAATTAAAAAATACCAAGATACAACTATTTGATACTCGTAAGACGATACCATGTATACGTTATGCGCAGAAATACGCTGTTCGATGTGGCGGAGGTAAAAATCACCGCATGGGATTATATGATGCCTTTCTTATTAAGGAGAATCATATTGTAGTCTGTGGTTCGATAACAGCAGCTATTCAAAAAGCTCAAAATTATAGTCCTAAGAAATTGATAGAAGTAGAAGTAGAAAGTATAGAAGAGCTACAAGAAGCGTTATCTGCAAAAGCAGATGTTATTATGTTAGATAATTTTGATGTTGACAGCATAAAAAAGGCGATTGCTATTAATAATGGACAATCGAGACTTGAAGTTTCTGGAAATATAAACTTACAAAATATCCAAGAAATTCGAAAAACGGGTATAGACTTTATTTCTGTAGGTGCTATAACTAAACATGTTAATTCTGTTGATTTTTCAATGCGTGTTTTATCTTAAGAATCTGAATTGAAAAAGTTGCTATCTTTAATGAGGTATTGTACTCATTTTTCTTGTAAAACTTTTCATTAAGAGAGCGTCCCCAAGGGGATTCGAACCCCTGTTATCACCGTGAAAGGGTGATGTCCTAGGCCTCTAGACGATGGGGACTTTCAATGTTGTGGCTATTAGAAGAAGCACTAAAAAACGTACTAATATATTTTCTGTATTTAGCATACTCTTTTTTCAGGAGGTATTTGTTTCATTTTCATTCTTTAAGAAACTAAAATCACCCGCGTGGCATTCTAGAAATCTTTATGTAGTTTTGTCAATATTTGTTTAGTAAAAAACTTGTATTTCATTCAATTTTAAGTAAAAAATCGATGTTATTCTGCAGTCTAAATAGAATTTTAAGAGAGAAATAAAATAAATGTTGTTTTTGACAGTACATACTAAAATATAGCCGTAATAATGGTTTGTAATCTCTTATTGTAAAAGCATCGTCGAGCTCTTACTATCAATCTAAATTGTTAGTCTTGTTAGAAGGAGGAGATTATTGATGAAATTATTTTGTGTTCGGCATGGTCATGCCGAACAGTTGCCAAATTATATGGGTGAACGACCGCTGACTAAAGAAGGGATATTTGAAATCGGTAAAGTGGCTACCTATTTGAGGCGCCAAGAAATACAAGTTGCGTATCTTATGTATAGTGAGAAACTACGCGCACGACAAAGCGCGAAAATTTTGTCTACAGGAATTATAACTGTATCTACAGAAGAAAGCGCACTATTAGGACCACAATGTTCCACGAAGCCTTTTATTGATCTTGTTCAAGGATGGCACGATGACACTATGTTAGTAGGGCACATGCCTTTTTTATCTCACTTGGTAAGTGCACTTATATTAGGTAATGATAGTTGTGATATCCTGCGCATTTTACCTGGAACGGTGATCTGTTTAGAAAGAATAGAAAACCACCAATGGATACTGAATTGGATAATGCACCCAGATTTAATACCAAATTAAGAGAAATAATGCGCTTCTTCTTAAAAGTTTAATATACAATTTTATACATGGGTTTTAAGTGTTTTCTCTTAATAAGAGAGTGGAAGAGGCGCTTTTGTCTTAGTTAATCAGTTTTTTCTAACTTTTTTGTTTGAGAAAGTCATATTGTTTTTATAATCATTGTTAATCTATTTTTTGGTTGATTTAGTAAGTTTCTTAATCTACGAAATTTTTTCGATTTTATGTGCTTTAAAATTAGACTCTACATTAGGAGGAATCAATATGGTATTTTTAGTGGCATACAAATCTGTTTGTGGATAGTCTTTATTATAGTGTAATCCACGACTTTCTTTACGTAGAAGAGCGCTCTGTATTACCATACCAGCAATGGCTATAATATTCCGCAATTCAATAGATGATTTAGTAGGTTTTAAAAAAAGAGTATTTATTTGTTGTGTCATTTCTTGTAATTGCTGCTTTGCATAATTAAGTCCTTTGTTAGTACGAACTATTCCTACGTAATCCCACATAATTTTTTGTATGCGGATGAGGAAATCTGAACAAGAAGATTGAGTAATTATGGGTACAGTAGCAGTGTGATTGATAGTTAGAAAACTTGTTTGTATATTGTTTTGCGAAGCATCACTAGCAACACGAAGAGCTTCTAAAATAGATTTTGCACTATTAGACGCGAATACAAGACATTCTAGCAATGAATTGCTAGCTATGCGATTAGCACCGTGTAGTCCCGTAAAAGCAACTTCACCGATAGCATAAAGATTAGGAATATCTGTTTTTCCTGATAAATCTGTGATAATTCCACCGCAAGTGTAATGGGCAGCTGGTACTACTGGTAAAGGTTCTTTTGTCATATCTAAACCAAACTTAAGACATGTAGTATAAATAGTTGGAAAAGTTCTTTTAATAAAACTGGCATGGCGGTGGCTGATATCTAAGTAGATAAAATTTAACTTATTTTTTTGTAATTCTGCATGTATAGCTCGAGACACAATATCTCTAGGAGCCATTTCTGCTCTCTTATCATAATTTAACATGAAACGTTTCCCGTTAGGGAGTAACAAATAACCACCTTCTCCACGGACAACTTCAGAAATTAAATAGTGATTAGAAGAAGGATAATAAAGACACGTTGGATGAAATTGATTGAATTCTAAATTCGCTATTCGACACCCCGCTCTCCAGGCCATTGCTATTCCATCACCACTAATACAACTAGAATTGCTAGTATGTAGATAGATAGAACTAGCTCCTCCAGTAGCAAGTACTGTACAGTAAGCAGTAAAAGCTAGATATGAATGTTTTTTAATATCATAAACTAAAGCTCCTCTGCATATTTTATTTTTAATCAACAAATCGACAGCTATATGATTAGTAAAAAAATCAATGTTGGGGTGTATAATCGCTTGTTCAACTAGAGTGTTTACAACTACTTCTCCAGTTTTATCTGCAACGTGTAGAATCCGACGTTGACTATGACCGCCTTCTTGGGTTAAGTGATATTTTTCTTTAGAGTCACCTGTAAATTGAACACCTTTTTGAATTAGCCATTCAATTATCAATTTGGCTTGAGATACAGTAGTGCGAACAGTGATAGGATCACACAAGCCACACCCTGCATTTAGTGTATCTTGCATATGCAATTCTACGCTATCGTTACTAATAGTCCCCATAACTGCAGCTATGCCACCTTGGGCTTGAGCAGAAGAAGAGCCTTCTGCTATTATTTCTTCTTTACTAAGAATAGCTATTCGGGCCTTATTAGCAAGGTTTACTGCAAGCCCCAGACCTGCAATCCCACTGCCAATGATTAGTACATCATATATAGGCATAGTTAAAATATATTTTTAATAATTTTAGAGAACAAAGTATATACCATAACTGTGCTTTAAAATTAACGGAATAAATGTATTTCTCTGGAAAAAGGATTTTATTTAATAACGCATTTTTATAACTTTTATTATGTTCATAAATCTTTATTTTATTATCTTCCATATACTTTGTTGTGCATCAAGAGAATATTGGAGTTGTAACTTTAGAGAATTAGATAATCCCTTATGTCTATCTTAGATTGTAGTGCTTATAGTGAGCTGCTATAACCCAAGCTACGCAAGCTGTTAATTTTTTTCCTGTAGAAATGTCTAAGCATTCATTAGGTCCGTGGGCATTAGATTTAGGTCCTAAAAGGCCAGTAATCATAAATTGAGTGTTTGGAAACATTTCGCCTAACATTTTCATAAAAGGAATAGTGCCACCTTCACCAAAATAAGCGGATGGTTTTCCAAAGAATTGCTGAGAAGCAGTTTTGCTAGCAACAGAAAGCCAATGACTTAATGAAGGAGATACCCAACCATTAGAAGAAAATTTTGGAGAAAAAGATATCTTTGCGTGGTAGGCGGGGTCTTTTTCTAAGGTATTTTTTAATACGATTGATGCTTTTTGGGCATCAATCGTTGGAGGAAGACGCATAGATAAAATTACTTTTAAAAAAGGTATAGAAACGTTTCCAGCGTTTTTTGCTGTTGGCAAACCATCAATTCCGATTATACTAAGTTGTGGACGCCAGGTTCTATTTAATAATAATTCCGTGACATTGTGGGTTATCGGTTCGACGTTGGGTAACAATGGTAAGATGCTTTGTATAGAGCTATTTCTTAAAGTTCTAGCCACTTTTTCCGCCTGTTCTTTATGGTAAGTAGGTATAGACACTTTAAGTTCTTTTAGAATCACAACTCCTGTAGTACTCTCTTCAATCCGATCTAAAAGCTGACGTAAAATAGAGAATGGTGAAGGAACAATACCACTTCCAGTTCCTGAATGAATACCGTTTTTCAGTACTTTAATTTTTAGTTCTCCTCCAATGAGTCCTCGTAGGGAAGTAGTACACCATAATTGATCGTAATTAATACATCCACTATCTAAACAAATAACGAGGCTAGGATTACCAATGCGATTATTTAAGTGCTTAAGGTAGTCAGGCAAATCTATACTGCCACTTTCTTCTGATCCTTCAATAATTATAATGCATCGTGCGTGTGGAATTCTGTATTGTTGTAAAGCAGCAATCGTAGTAAGTGAGGCAAATACAGCATATCCGTCATCGGCTCCTCCACGACCATATAATTTATTTCCTTTTAAAACAGGTTTCCAGGGTCCTAACCCTTTATTCCATCCAGCCATCTCGGGTTGTTTATCCATGTGACCATAGAGCAATACGGTTTCATCAATGGTTCCTGAAATTTCGATAAATAACAAAGGAGTACGTTTCGGTAACTGTATTATTTCTAATTGCATTCCTCGGATGGATTGTCGTTGACACCAGTGCATTAAAAGATTCATAGCTTCATCCATATAACCATGTATTTTCCAATTAGCGTCATAGGAAACTGATTTGTTAGGTATTTTAATATATTTCATCAATTGTGGAATGATATCGTTATCCCAAGTATTAGAAATTGTTTGATAAATTTCATGAATATAAGATTCAAAGTTATTACTTCTCATATAAATTCCTAGGTAAAAACTGTACTACATGATAGAAGAAAGTAGATGACTAGCACAAGATCCTTTACTTTAGTTTCAAAAGTGCTGATTGCACTATATAAGAAGTGCATATTGCATTTCTACAAGTGAGTAGATTATCTGTAACTTATTCTATAATAAATTGAGTTATTAATCATTTTCCATTTAGGACAACTGTATTTAGTGTTTTGCTACTTTAATACTTAACAATATGTCTATTATTATAAGTAAAATGTAATAGTCTTTATTCAAGAGAGAAAGCTTTCCTTATTTTTTAAACAAAATTGTATTGTTATATCAAAACTTGATATATTATTATGGTTTTGCTTTACGGTTTGATAATGTTTACTAAAGTCAGCCAAACAGTCGCTCAGTGAGTAAATCTGAGAGGAAAGTCCGGGCTCCATAGGACAGAGTGCCAGGTAACTCCTGGGAGGTGCAAACCTACGGAGAGTGCAATAGAAAGTATACCGCTGCTTATTTCAGTATAGTAAGAAAGCAGTAAGGGTGAAATGGTGTGGTAAGGGCACACCGCGTATCTGGTGACAGAAACGGCGATGGTAAACCCCACTCGGAGCAAAGCTAAATAGAAACCTTGTGTGGTCCGCACGCTGGTTTGGGTAAGCTGCTTGAGGTGTGTGGTGACACGCACCCTAGATAGATGACTGTTCACGACAGAACCCGGCTTATCGGCTGACTTTTGTCTGAGAATCAGTTATTTTGTGGTTTGTCTATATTATTGAATCATAGTCTTTATAGATTAAGATAATATGTCTGTTGTTGCATAATCGAAATGGATCTTAGTTTTATTTGCGATATAGTAGAGAACAAGTAGTTATTTCTTCGAGCATTGTGTTTATGAACTGACAAAGAGAAAAATAGATTAGGTTTAAAAAACTACTAATTTTTTGTTTAGATGAAAGGTTTGGTTAATAAACGGAATATCTGGCAATGTAAAAATTTTTGTGTTGCTTTTTAGAAAGTTTCATCTGTTTTGCGTTGATAAAAACTATTTGTTTTATAAAGTTGTTAAGTGTTTTTATATGATATGAAAATATATCATCATAGACCGGTTTTACTTAATGAAGTGACAGCGGCACTATTTATTCACCGAAATGGTTTATATGTTGATGCAACTTTTGGCAGAGGAGGACATAGTTTTAATGTGCTAAAAAGATTAGGACTTAAAGGCCACTTATTAGCAATGGACAAAGATCCTACAGCCATTGTTTCTGCAATTAATACTAATTTTTTTTTTCGTGACGAAAGATTTACTATTGTTCATGAAAGCTTTTCGAATCTAGAAAAGGTTATACGGAACTATGGATGGCATGGGAAAGTAGACGGGATTATTCTTGATCTTGGTGTTTCGTCACCACAATTAGATGATCCTAGGCGAGGTTTTGGTTTTATGAAAGATGGACCTTTAGATATGCGAATGAATGAAAAGCAAAAAATGAGTGCAACTACTTGGCTTAATCAAGCTAAAAAGAAAGATATTCGATATGTACTCTGGCATTACGGAGAAGAACGCTATGCCAGACGCATTGCGGAAGCGATCATTGAAGCGAGGAAAAAAAAATATATTACTCGTACATTACAATTGAGTGACATTATAGTAAAAGCTGTTCCTTGCTATGAAATAAAAAAACATCCGGCAACACGTACATTTCAAGCAATTAGAATTTTTATTAATCGTGAGTTAGATGAATTAAGTAAGTGTCTTCCTCAGTGCTTACAAGTATTAGCAATTCATGGAAGATTGTGTGTAATTAGTTTCCATTCATTGGAGGATCGAATTGTTAAATATTTTATCCAGCAAGAATCATCTGATTCTTTGCCGAGAGAACTACCTATTTTGGGACACGAAATAAAACAGCGCATAAGAATAGTAGGTAAGCTAATAAAACCTACCAAGATAGAGATTAGTAAAAATCCGAGAGCACGAAGTGCCCGATTGCGTGTTGTGGAAAAGTTAGTGTGATGAATACTATAACTCGTGTTTTTCTTAATAAGCATTTAAGAAAGCTGAATTATTTGTCCAGAGTAGTACAGAAAGAAGCATTGATAATCTCTTTAGTAATTGCTTTATTATGTTCAGCTTTTTGTGTTATTTATATCAAGGATCTTCATCGAGAACTATTTATACAGTATCAAATTTTACAGAATAGAACATTGGAAGCACAGGTTCAATGGAGAAAATTATTATTAGAGCAAAGTACTTTGTCCACGCAATTTCGAATCCAAAAAATAGCCACACAACGACTCGGGATGAAAATACCTACTGAAAAAGAGATAATTTTTATTAGTTGATAAATACTAAAATTAAAGTGTTTTTGAGTAATGCATGTGCAGAAAGCTTGTCGGTTTTTTGGATTGTGGTTTTTACTGTGTATTACAGTAATTGGATTGTTATGGCGTTTAATTGATTTAAATATCTTTTATCGATCTTTTTTATTGAAGCAAAGTAAGGCACGGACCTTTCGAGTGATTAAAATTCCGGTTTACCGAGGTATGATTACTGATCGACTAGGAACTCCTCTGGCTATTAGCGTTCCAGTCAATTCTGTTTGGGTTAATCCGCGATTATTTCAAGCAACATCTTCTCAATTGTCTGCGCTTTCATATTTTTTACACATGCCTGCGTTTCTTATTAAAACACGTATTCAAAAAGAGTTACGTCGTCAATTTATTTATTTAAAAAGGGATAATTCCTCTTATATTTCAAGAAAAATTCGACAATTAAATATTTCGGGTGTTTTTGTTCAACGTGAAAATAAACGCTATTATCCTGAAGGGGAGATAACAGCTCATGTAGTTGGATTTACTAATATTGATGATCAAGGACAAGAAGGTCTAGAATTAGCTTATAATCAATGGTTGTCAGGAAAATCAGGAAGAGCAGAAGTGGTTAAAGATCGCTTAGGTTATATAGTGACAGAAGATTGCTCTTTAATGAAACAACCTATACTGGGACATAATCTAATTTTGAGTTTGGATCATCGAATTCAATACGTAGCTTATCAAGCTTTAAAAGAAACGGTTTCTGCTTATCACGCAAAATCTGGTTCTGTGATAGTATTAAATGTAAAGAACGGAGAAATTTTAGCGATGGTTAATCAACCAAGTTACAATCCAAACAATCGACCGTTGCATTACAATAGCCATTATAGAAATCGCGCAGTAACCGATATGTTTGAACCTGGATCCGTAATTAAAGCTTTTACCGTTATATCGGCATTAGAAAATGGAAAATACACACCAAATACTAAAATAGATACTAATCCCGGATGGATGAAAATTGGTAATTATCGAATTAGTGATAATGGTTCAAATTTTGGTGTTATTTCACTGACACAATTATTACAGTATTCAAGTAATATTGCTGCAGCAAAGGTTTTGTTGTCACTTAAACCATCAAACTATTATTCTTTGTTACGCAAATTAGGATTTGGTCAACGTACCAGTAGCGGTTTTCCTGGAGAATCTTCTGGAAAACTCATTTCACATAATGTGTGGACACCTACTATGGTGGCAACATTAGGGTATGGTTATGGTATGGCAGTTACTGCTATTCAGTTGGCACAAGCTTATGCAATTCTAGGATCCGGAGGAATCAGCAGACCAATAACTTTTATAAAAATACAGCACACGCCTGTAATTGGTGTGCGTGTTTTGTCAGAAAGAATAGCAAAAGCGGTTATAGAAATGCTAAAAGCAGTAATAAAAAAAGGTGGTACAGGAACTCGAGCTGCTGTCCATGGGTATTGTGTAGCAGGTAAAACCGGAACTGCTTATATTTCTGGATTACATGGTTACGATAGACAGCATTATATAGCTTCTTTTGTCGGAATCGCACCAGCTGATAATCCTAAACTAGTAGTGGCTGTTGTTATTCGTGATCCTAAGGGTGAACATTTTGGGGGATTGATAGCGGCCCCATTATTTTCTAAAATTATGAGTAAAGTTCTATATTTTTTTGATGACTATTAAATTTTCCTCAGATTTCAAAGCAAGTAACGTTTCCTTTAGTAAACTATTAAAAGGATTTATCGATAATGGACTGTTATTACCTGACGTCTTAATTCGAGAACTTAAAACTGACAGTCGACAAGTGCAAGTAGGCGATCTTTTCATGGCTTATCCTGGATTTCACACGGATGGGCGGCTTTATATTAAGGAAGCGCTTAATAGAGGAGCAGCTGCTGTGCTTTATGATGATACTAGTAATTACAAACTTTCAATCAATAGTTCCGTTCCTCTAATTTCTATTGTAGGATTACGCAGTCGAATTGGTGAAATTGCAGCTCGTTTTTACGGATATCCAGCGAAATACTTGAAAATTATTGGTATAACAGGCACTAATGGGAAGACCTCATGCGCGCATTTTATTGCTCAATTATTACAATTTCAAAATGTATCGTGTGCTGTACTTAGCACTCTCGGTTATGGTTCTATCAATAGTTTAAAAAAGATAAATTGTACTACTCCAGATCCTTTGAAATTACAAAAAATTTTGGCGCATTTTCATAAATCAAAGATTAAAGTTGTTATTATAGAAGTTTCGTCTCATGCGTTAGATCAATGGAGAGTAAGCGGTATACGTTTTAGTATCGCTGTCTTTACTCAATTGTCTCGTGATCATTTAGACTATCATAAGAGTATGAAAAATTATGCTCGAGCAAAAGAATTGTTGTTTCAGCAAACCAATTTAAGTTTTGGAGTAATTAACTACGATGATGTATTCGGAAAATACCTTATTACGAAATACTATAAAAAACTAACGATAATTGGATATTCTATAAAAAAAGATGCAAAAGACGATCGTATTTCTCTTGTAATAGCCACAACTGTAAAAATGTTAACACAAGGTAATTTTTCGGTGACTGTGCAGACTCCTTGGGGAAGCGGTATATTAACTACTTCTCTCTATGGGCGATTTAATATTATTAATTTCTTAGCAGTCATTGGAGTGCTTGGATTATTTAATATACCTCTAAAAAAGGTACTTGTAGGATTATCGAAATTGAAAAATATTTCTGGCAGAATGCAAATAGTGAGACGCACTGGAAGTCCGCGAATAGTAATAGACTATGCACATACACCTCATGCTTTAAAAAATATATTAGTATCGTTGAGAGAATGTTGTAATGGTCAATTAATTTGTGTTTTTGGTTGTGGTGGAAATCGTGATCGCGGTAAACGATCACAAATGGGAGCTATTGCGGAACGCTACGCGGATCAGATTATTATTACTAATGACAATCCACGTAACGAATTGCCCTTGACAATTATTCAAGATATACAATTGGGATTTAAAAATCCTCAATCGATAATGATTGAAACCGATCGCACTCTCGCAATTCGTTCTGCTGTGCAAAAAGCTACAGTTAATGATATTGTTTTAATCGCAGGTAAAGGACATGAAACTACTCAGATTATTGATAAGAAGGTTTTTCCTTTTAACGATTTGCAAAAGGTAAAGGAAGCGTTAGTTTATGAAACTTTCACAAGTCGTTCAAAAACTTGACGCAAAATTTAGAGGGAAAGATAGGGATTTTAAATATATTAGTATTGACACTCGTACCATGAAACCGGGAAGCCTTTTTATTGCTTTAAAAGGCCCGCGTTTTGATGCCCATGATTTCATACAGTTAGCGTTAGAGCGAGGAGCCGTTGGAGCCATTGTTAGTCGTTGGGTAACGGTTCCTTTGTCGCAAATTTTTGTCAATAATACTCATACTGCTCTCATGCAATTAGCGAATTATCAACGTAATAAAGTAAAAAAAACGACAATTGTTGCGGTAACTGGTAGTTGTGGTAAAACAACTACTAAGGTGCTGATCTCTAATATTCTTTCCCAAAAAGGCAATGTATTAACCAGCGACGGTAACTTTAATAATAGTATTGGGTTATCCATAACATTGTTGAATTTACATACCAAACATAAGTATGCTGTGGTAGAGCTAGGGGCAAGTCGTCCTGAGGAAATTTCTCGGTTGGCGCGGATAACAAAACCTAATATTGCTATTGTTACTAATGCTGGTTTAGCACACCTAGAAGGATTTAATAATATTGAAGGAGTAGCAAAAGCTAAGGGGGAAATTTATCAAGAATTATCGCTTAATCAAATTGCTATTGTTAATAACGATGATCCTTTTGCAAATTTCTGGAAAAAAATAATAAGTACACGGAGAATCATTACTTTTTCTTGTAATGATAAAGCTGATGTTACTGCAAAAAATATTTCAGTAAATTTTAAAGGTTATCCAAATTTTCGCTTGATATTACCAAATGGAGAAACTGATATTATTCAACTTTCCCTTTTAGGGAGACATAATATAACAAATGCATTAGCAGCAGCAGCCGTTGCTTGTGTCGAAAATTTTTCGATTACTACAATAAAATTCGGTTTAGAAAACACTATCGCAGTTAATAGACGATTAGTTTCTTTGAAAGGATATCGAGGAGCTACTATTATCGATGATAGTTATAATGCAAATCCGTTATCAGTATCTTCTGCTATTGATGTGTTATCCACTTTTCATAAGTGTCGTTTAATTTTAGTTTTAGGAGATATGCAGGAATTAGGAGATGAGAAAAATCGATTACATTGTTATGTAGGCAAAAAAGCGTTTCAATCTGGTGTTCATGAATTATTTTGTTATGGATTACTCACCCGATATGCTGCTAAAACTTTTGGTGATCATGCGTATTATTTTAATGATCAAAAAGCATTGTTAACTGTATTAAAAGATCATTTGGACAAAAACACAGTTGTATTAGTAAAAGGTTCTTTTTCTATGAATATGGGAAAAATTGTGGATGAACTTATTGGAAAATAAGAATGTTTCTTTGGCTTATCAGATTTTTACACTATCATTTTAATGATTGTTGTGTTTTTAATTGTGTCATATTTCGTTCTATTGTAAGCGGTTTAACCGCACTGGTTATTACTTTTATTTCATGTCCGTATTTAATAGAAAAATTTAAAAAATTGCAAATTAATCAAACGATAAGAGATAGCGGGCCTCAGACACACTCAAAAAAATCTGGAACTCCTACTATGGGTGGTATTCTTATTATATTGGCTATTATGATCAGCACTGTATTATGGGGAAATCTTACTAATAGGTTTATATGGATTATTTTATTGATTGCAATAATCTTTGGATCTATAGGATGTGTTGATGATTATTATAAAGTGATTAAAAAGAATAGTAGTAATGGATTATCTATACGCCTAAAATATCTTCTACAATCTTTGGCTAGTTTTGTAGCGGCGATTTATTTCTACTTAACATCTACAAGTCCTAGTGATACTCAATTAATCGTTCCGTTCTTAAAAAATGTATCGTTCCATTTAGGATTTCTTTATATTTTTCTCGTCTATTTTGTGGTCATAGGGAGCAGTAATGCCGTAAATTTAACCGATGGATTAGATGGTTTAGCTCTCATGCCTGTTATAATGATTAGTGGTGCATTGGGAGTTTTCGCTTACTCCAGTGGAAACCGTGTTTTTGCGGAGTATGTATCGATTCCCTACATTCCTGGAATTGATGAAATCGTTGTTTTTTGCAGCGCCTTAGTAGGCGGGGGTTTGGGATTTTTATGGTACAATGCTTATCCTGCTCAGGTTTTTATGGGGGATGTAGGTTCATTAGGATTGGGTGCTGCTTTAGGAGTGATTGCGGTCTTGCTTCTTCAAGAGATAGTATATTTTTTCATGTCAGGAGTTTTTGTTTTTGAAACTTTGTCTGTTATCATCCAAGTTGGTTATTTTAAACTATCAGGCGGTAATCGAGCTTTTCGGATGGCACCATTGCATCATCATTTCGAATTAAAGGGTTTGTCCGAACCTAAAATCATTATTCGATTTTGGATTATTACTTTTATTTTAGTGATATTTGGATTGACCACTTTAAAATTGAGATAATATGTCATTAGATAAAAAATTAACTGTTATTGTAGGTTTAGGTAAAACAGGATTTTCATGCGCTAAATTTTTGGCAGAGAGAAATCAATCCTTTGCAATCACCGATCATCGAAAAGAACCTCCGCAGTTAGAGAAACTTGTACGATTTTATCCTCGTACAGAATTAGCGTTGGGCAAATTGTCGGAAAATTTATTATGCAAAGCAAAACAAATTATATTAAGTCCTGGTGTACCTCTCAGCGAGCCAATTATCGCTAAACAAATAGCGATGGGTAAGCCTGTCATTAGTGACATTGAGCTGTTTGCTCAAGTAACTAAAAAACCTATCGTCGCTATCACTGGTTCTAATGGGAAAACTACAGTAACAACAATTATTGAGTTAATGATGAAACTTTCGGGGATCAATGCTATTACTTGCGGGAATATTGGACGTCCAGTATTGCAACAAATTTACCTTGATCCTGAATATTATGTTTTAGAGTTATCCAGTTTTCAATTAGAGACAACTTTTTCTCTAAAACCTTATGTTGCAACAATATTAAACATTAGCGAAGATCACATGGATCGATATGTTAGTTTGGCAGAATATATTCGAGCTAAACAGCGTATTTATAATTCTTGTGCAATACCTGTTATTAATGCAGACGCATCAAATATTTATAAAAATTTTTCATTTAAAAAAAGACTGTTATCCTTTGGGTTTTGGAATCGTGCGGATTTTTCATTAGTATCGTATAAGGGGAGTATTTTCATTGCATATCGTGGCCATAAGGTTTTGTCTGTCAAAGAATTAAAGCTGCATGCTAATCATAATATCCAAAACGCATTAGCCGCTTTAGCATTAGGAACAGCAGTAGATATACCTATAGACATTATGTGTAAAGTTTTACGTAACTTCACAGGTATCCAGCATTGTTGTCAATGGGTGCGAAAGTATAAAGGTGTAGATTATTATAATGATTCAAAAGGAACTAATGTTAGCGCAACTCAAGCTGCAATTGTAAGTTTAGGAAATGCTATGAAAGGAAAATTGATTTTAATTGCGGGAGGAAAGGGGAAAGGAGCAGATTTTTTTGCTTTAAAAAGTGTAGTTAAACGTTATGTGAAGCAAGTTGTTTTAATTGGAGAAGACACGCCAAGATTAGAAAGCGCCCTACATGGCTGCACAAAAATTTTGCGTGCTTTTTCTATGGAAGAAGCTGTAAAGCGGTCCTCAGATGTTGCGCAACCAGGTGAAGGTGTTTTGTTATCTCCTGCTTGTGCTAGTTACGATATGTTTAAAAACTATGCGCACCGAGGTAACGTATTTTCTAAAATTGTGAAAGAACTTTAATGCGACAAAAATTAAAAGTTTTATGGATTTATGATCGTTGGATTATTATTTCTACTTTGTTTTTACTGGCATTAGGTTTACTTATGGTGGCTTCGGCCTCTATGGTTATTTCAGATTGGCGATTTAGTCATCCTTTCCATTACTTTATTCATCAGCTAACCTATCTAATTATAGGTTTATTAATAATTATTATAGTTTCTTATGTACCCATTAAAGTTTTACAGAAATACAGTAGTAATTTACTTTTATTGAGTTTTCTGTTGTTGATAATGGTCTTATTTCCAAGAATTGGTAGAACAGTCAACGGGAGCAGACGTTGGATCCAGTTAGGATTTTTTTCTTTACAAGTTTCAGAAGTCGTAAAATTAGCAGCAATTTTATATTTAGCAAATTATCTAAATCGTTATCAAAACATAGTATGTAGTCAAGAGCTTAAAGGATTTTTAAAGCCAATAATACTTTTAACATTTTTAACTATTTTATTGTTATTGGAACCAGATTTTGGATCTGTTGTTGTTATTACCATGATATACATGGCTCTTTTATTTCTCAGTGGTATGCGTTTATGGCCTTTTTTTATATTATTATTTTTAGTAATAATTTCTTTAATTGCTTTAGTGGTTTTATCTCACTATCGATTACGACGATTAACGGCTTTTCTACATCCTTGGAATAATGCGTTTGGTTCAGGCTATCAATTAACACAATCTTTAATTGCATTTGGACGTGGAGGTCTATTTGGAGTGGGATTAGGCAATGGTATACAGAAATTATTTTATTTACCAGAAGCGTATACAGATTTTTTATTTGCAGTACTTGCTGAGGAATTAGGTTTAATTGGGGAGCTGTTATTATTTATTTTATTTATTATTTTAATTGTTCGAATTTTTATAATTGGACGCCTTTCTGAAATAAATAATCAGTTGTTTTCAGCTTATGTTTCTTATGGATTTGCTTTATGGTTCTGGTTGCAGATATTAATTAATATTGGAGTTAATGTAGGAGTGTTACCTATCAAAGGTTTGACTTTACCTCTTATCAGTTACGGAGGAAGTAGTATGCTAATTAGTTGTTTGGTTGTTGGAATTTTATTAAGAATTTCTCGTGAAACACAACAAGAACACAATGAAAAGAAAAAACGATTCCGCCTAACCAATTATTAGTATTTTAACATTGCAGTTTGTTGTAAGAACGAAATAAATTCTTTTTAGATATTATAAAATAATGAAGCGAATATTAATTATATCTGGAGGTACAGGAGGACATATTTTCCCTGCTCTCGAGGTGGCGCGTGCACTACAATATCAAGGTATAGAAATCTATTGGTTAGGGACTACAAATGGTTTAGAAAAGAAGCTGGTTGCTCACGAGTTTCCACTAAATTTGATTAAAATCAAATCATGTCGAAAAGAGGGATTAATGAAAAAAATTCTTATGCTTTTTCCTTTGATAAAAGTAATATTTCAATCTTATTTAATGATACGAAAAATGAAACCAAAAATGGTTTTAGGCATGGGAGGATGTGTATCAGGACCTGTGGGATTTGCTGCGTGGCTGCATCGCATACCCATAGTTATTCATGAACAAAATGTAGTAGCAGGATTAACTAATCGGTTATTAGCGAAAATAGCTAAATCCATCTTGCAAGCTTTTCCCGGCACTTTTTCTTGTAGAAAAAATGTAAGCACTACTGGAAATCCTATTCGAGCTGAATTAATTCATACGCCTTTACCGCGGGAACGTTTAATGGATCGAACAGGACCCTTACGAGTGTTAATTTTAGGAGGTAGCCAAGGCGCCCATTCAATTAATCAAAAAATAATGATAGCCTTAAGAAATTATCCTCATCCAGAGAAACTTGCGATTTGGCACCAAACCGGACTATCTGATTTCAAGTGGGTTAAAGGGTTTTATGAAATTTTTTCTTTTGAGGTACGAGTTGATGTGTTTATTGATGAGATAACTAAAGCTTACACATGGGCTGATTTAATTATTTGTCGTGCAGGTGCCTTAACAGTAAGTGAAATTACAGCGGTCGGTATAGCTAGTATTGTTATTCCTTATCCTTATTCTACAGATAATCATCAATTTTATAATGGTCGATTCTTAGAGAAGAAAGGAGCCGCTATTGTTATTCCGGAAAAATTATTAACGGTAAAGTGTTTAGTTAATTATCTTAAGCAATTCATTAAGGATAGAAGTCGTTTATTGATAATGGCGGAACGTGCTCGCAGTTTAGCAAAATCAGGAGCTATACAACGCGTTGTCGATGAATGTAAGAGAATGTTATGATATTAGGTGGTAAAATAGTTAAATCTATTCATTGTGTAGGAATTGGTGGAATTGGCATCAGTGCTCTTGCAGAGATTTTATTAAAAAAGGGATATCGTATTAGTGGATCCGATATTGCTCCCAATAAGAATACTGAGAGGCTATGTCGCTTAGGAGCTGACATTACTTTTCATCATAATAGTAATGCTATTATAAAAGCTGACTGTGCTGTCTATTCAAGCGCGATTTCACTAAATAATCCAGAATGCGTTGCTGCTCAACAAATAAACATTCCTCTTTTAAAGAGAGGTCAAATGTTATCTAAAATGACAAAATCCTATCAGTCGATAGCAGTATCTGGTTCTCATGGTAAAACTACTACTAGCGCCCTGTTATCTAAAGTTTTTATTACAGCTGGTTTAGATCCGACATGCGTCATTGGGGGTTTTTTAAAAGATATCCAAGTGTCCGCTCGATTAGGAAGTGGACCTTATTTTATTGCTGAAGTTGACGAAAGTGATGCATCTCTTCTATATATGCGACCTAATATTGGGATAATAACAAATATTGATTCTGATCATCTGAGTACTTACGAAGGAGATTTTAATCTCTTAAAGAAAACTTATGTAGAATTTATTCATCAAATTTCTAAAGAAGGGGTGGTTATTTTATGTATAGACGATCCTATATTAAATGAATTGATCCCGACTCTATCCAAAAGAGTAATTACTTATGGATTTTCTTTAAAAGCTGATTATCGAGCGGATTATTATTTACAACGGGGTTTACGCAGCTATTTTCGTGTTTATCGTTCGTCGAAAGACAGAGCGTTGCCTTTATCTGTTGAAATTAATTTAGTAGGCTATCATAATGTTCTTAATACGCTGGCGGTTATAGCTGTTAGTGAATGGATAGGGATAGATGAAAAAAAACTGTTACAATCTTTGATGCAGTTTTCTGGAGTAGAGCGTCGATTTGATGTCAAAGGCAATATGCTATTATCGAACGGCCAAGCAATTATAGTGGAAGATTATGGACATCATCCTAATGAAATTAGGGCAACTTTATCAGCAGCAAGAGCTGTATGGCCTGATGGACGAAGAGTTGTTCTTGTTTTTCAACCCCACCGTTACAGTCGAACACAAGTATTATTGAATGATTTCGCTTCAGTTTTGATAGAGTCTGATTTATTGATATTACTTGAAGTCTATAGTGCAGGTGAAGCTTTTCTTCCCAAAGCCGATGGAAAAACGTTATTAAAAGTTATTAGAAGTAAAACTGATAAAAAAATTTTTTTTGTTTCAGAATTACGGGATTTACCGAGTATGTTGCGAAAATTAGTACGACCAAACGATGTAATTATTTTACAAGGTGCAGGTAATATAGGATCTATTGCAGTAGATTTAATTAGAAGTTCATAATATATTCAATTATCGCGTAATTATTAATGAAAAAAAAGATTAATCGTTCATTTGTTGGTTTAATTCATAATCATAATTTAGCACGTTATACTTCTTGGCGAGTAGGTGGTAATGCTGAACGGTTTTACCGACCTGCTAATTTGGCTGATTTACAAAATTTTCTTGTACAATTACCCTATAATGAACCTTTAACTTGGTTGGGTTTAGGAAGTAATGTTTTGATTCGTGATGGTGGAGTTAAAGGAACGGTAATCTTAACTTTAAATCGGCTAAAAAAAATTTCTTTTTTTAAGAAGAGTAATCGATTAATACTTCGTGTTGAGTCAGGGATAACGTGTCATAAATTAGCAAAACTTTGCGCAAATTTAGGATTAGAAGATGGAGCTTTTTTTGCGGGAATTCCGGGGACTATAGGTGGAGCCTTAACTATGAATGCTGGTGCTTTTGGAAAAGAAACGTGGTTTTATGTCACTCGAGTAGAAACGATAGATCGTATGGGTGTTTTACGTAATAGACAATCGGATGAATTTAAAATTAGTTATCGTGAAATTTTCGGTCTCGATAATCAATTTTTTGTTGCTGGGTATTTTTCTTTTGATCAAAAAGATATTATTAATGCTAAAAGAGCTGTAAATATTTTGTTAAAAAAACGTACTAATACCCAACCTATAGGAACTTTTAATTGTGGCTCTGTTTTTCGCAATCCTCCAAAAAATTATGCAGCTCAACTTATTGAATCTTCAGGATTGAAAGGTGTGAGGTTTGGAAATGCAGAAGTTTCAAAAAAGCACGCTAACTTTATCGTAAATACAGGGAAAGCAAACGCTTCTGATATTGAAAAATTAATACAGTACATCGCACAACAAGTTTATAAAATTCACGGTATTCAATTAATTAAAGAAATACACATTCTCGGTAATTATAACAATTCATTATAAAATAAAAGAAAAATATTTATGGATAAATACTGGTTGCGAAAATTGATTTTCTCTTTTCTATGGTTAATTATTTTCATTACTTTTTTTACTGTTTTAGTAGAAAAATTAATATTAAATAATCCAAGATTTTTTCCTTTACGTCAAGTGAAAATAGATGTAATAGGATCTTGCACTGCGACAGCAGAATTAAAGAAAATTATAGTGCCTTATATTTTTAATAAAGGATTTTTCTCTCTTAGCACAGGTTTATTGAAACTAATCGTAATGAAGTTACCATGGATATCTAAAGTTACTGTACAGCGAATATGGCCGGATAAATTAGAAATCATCGCTGTAGAACAACAACAAGCAGCGCGATGGAAAAATTCCAAATTAATATCAAAATTGGGTACGCTATTTACCGCACCGTCTTCAATTATTTCAAAAAATTTACCCCAACTTCAAGGACCAGACAGCAGCGAAAAAGCTATTTTTTCTCGATTTGAAAAATTTACGAGGCTACTAAAACCATTACGTATAAAGATAACCGTTTTTCAAGTATGTAATCGCGACTTGTTGCTTCTTACATTAAATAATGATACCAAAATTTATTTGGAATATAAAGATATTGATCAACGTTTTAGAAAATTAATTTTTTTTTATCGACAACTCATCAATCATAAAAATGAGTATCAAATTGACCGTATCGATCTTCGCTATTCTAATGGATTAGCTGTGCATTGGAAATCTAATTTTATCCATATCCCATGCAAATAAAAGAGGATTATGTATATTTCGACTTTTTTAGATTGTATTTCATATTATAAGCAATGAAATCCTCCGCGAATACCTTTACAATCAGAGATTTTCTTAATACTTATAAATATAACAAATGTTTACAGTTGCCATCAATGCAGCAACCTTAGAGTGGTTGACAAAAACACTATTTACGAAAGAACTAATAGAAAAAGGATTTGGGTGCTGAATAACAGTGCAACCTCACCTTAGTATAATTCTAGAATACAATAGAGATAAAATATGGTATATAGTACAAGAAGGCTATGATATACATAATGGCGTTATTATTTTTTCAAAATTAAAAATTTTCATATAAAGCATAACATGTAAAAAAGTTAATTAAGTTTAATTTTCACCCATCGGGGCATATTTGAAGAAAAAGGAAATGTCCACCTTTAATAATATGAAATAAATCTTATCGTAAACTTCTACTCTTCATATAATTTAAAGAATAGGGATTATAGTATTTCAATAATTTAAAAAAATCTTTGAAAGTGATAGAATTTTAAGGAAACTTTAGAATCACGATATTGGTTTTGATAGTGTTTTTAAGTATTTGCAAATAGATATATCGTTTACGCTCCGATATTTAACGGTCATTTAGATTATATACACACAGAGAAAATTTGGCGACGACTATTATGTCGAAACATCCGGAAAAGAATCTTCTTTTTGCATTAGATATTGGAACTAGCAAAATTGTTGCGCTCGTCGGAGAAGTAAGTCAAGATAATCAGATTAGAATTATTGGATTTGGAATGCATCCATCGCATGGGTTAAAACGCGGGGTAGTGGTTAACATTGAGTCGACAGTGCAATCTATACAACGTGCAGTTGAAGAAGCAGAGTTAATGGCTGGTTGTGAAATGCGTGCTACTTGTACAGGTATTGCTGGAAGTCATATTCGTAGTTTAAATTCTCATGGAATTGTAGCAATTCATGATCATGAAATTAATCAATCGGATATAGATCGAGTAATTGATGCAGCGAGAGCGGTGGCTATTCCTTCCGATCAAAAAATACTCCATATTTTACCTCAAGAATTTATTATCGATAACCAAGAGGGTGTGCGGGAGCCTGTGGGGATGTCAGGAATTCGTTTGGAAGCAAAAGTACATATTGTCACTGGAGCCGTAAGTGCTGCTCAGAATATAACCAAATGCGTACGCCGTTGTGGACTGCAGGTGGGTGATATGGTTTTAGAACAATTAGCTTCAAGTCATTCCGTACTAACTGATGATGAAAAAGAATTGGGTGTTTGCATGGTTGATATTGGTGGAGGTACTACTGATATTGCTATATTTACAGGAGATGCAATTCGTCACACTCACGTCATTCCGGTTGCGGGCGATCATGTAACTAACGACGTTGCTGTAGCTTTACGCACCCCTATACAATATGCTGAACAAATTAAAATAAAATATGCATCTGTATTACCTGAAAATGTTGATCCCAAAGCAATTGTACAAATTCCCAGTATTACTAGACAACCATTAAAACAAGTTAAAAAAAGAACGCTGGATCAGGTAGTTGCCGCGCGTTATGAAGAATTATTTGCATTAGTATTAGCTGAGTTGCAACGTAGCGGGTTTGAACATTTAATTGCTGCTGGCATTGTTTTGACAGGTGGTGCTTCGCGAATTTTAGGATGTATTGAATTAGGTGAAAGAATTTTCCAAATGCCGGTACGACTTGGACTACCGCAATATGTTAACGGATTAGTAGACATTCGAGATAATCCTATTTATGCAACGGCAGTTGGTTTATTACTTCATGGCTATCATAATCAAATTAATAATCGATCAACATTTAATCTAGATCGTGGTTTGAGTTTATGGAAACGAATGAAAAATTGGTTTCAAGGAAATTTTTAGGAGAGAAAAAATATGTTTGAGCTTACCGATACTGTGCCTCAGAATGCCAAAATAAAAGTGATTGGTATCGGTGGGGGTGGTGGAAATGCAATCGAACATATGATTACTGAGAGCATTAATGGTGTTGAGTTTATCTGTGCGAACACCGACGCTCAGGCATTAAGTCGTTCTAGTGCTCGTGTTATATTACAGCTAGGTGAAGAAATAACAAAGGGATTAGGAGCAGGAGCAGATCCTGACATTGGTCGTCAAGCAGCTGAAGAAGCACGAGAACAAATTCGAGAAGCGCTAGAAGGAACTGATATGGCTTTTTTAACGGCTGGTATGGGAGGCGGTACTGGGACAGGTTCAACACCTATATTTGCAGAAGTAGCTAAAGAATTAGGAATATTAACAGTCGCTGTTGTTACAAAACCATTTATTTTTGAGGGCAAAAAGCGCATGGAGATAGCGGAAGAAGGAATTCAAACACTAGCTAAGTATGTAGATTCTTTAATTACTATTCCTAATAATAAATTGTTAAATGTACTTGGTAAAAATATCACTCTATTGAACGCATTTAAAGCTGCAAATAATGTATTGTTAGGTGCAGTACATGGTATTGCAGATTTGATTACTCGCCCAGGATTGATTAACGTGGATTTTGCGGATGTACGAACAGTGATGTCTGAAATGGGTATGGCTATGATGGGAACAGGAATTAGTAGTGGTGAAAATCGTGCACGGGAGGCAGCCGAAGCAGCTATTTCTAGCCCACTACTAGAAGAAACAGATTTTACAGGTGCCCGTGGAGTGCTAGTGAATATTACTGCTGGAATGGATCTTTCTATTGGAGAATTTGAACAAGTAGGGGAATCTATTAAATTATTTTCGTCGGAAAATGCAACAGTAGTTGTTGGTACTGTAATTGATCCGGAAATGAGCGATGAATTGCGAGTAACTATTGTAGTCACAGGGCTAAGTATGCTGCAACAGAATACACACAATAACGTTGAGGTACCTTTTCAGTCTATAGATAATAATAAAAAAGATAGGCTATTGGATAACTATCGTCAATTGAATCGTGCAGTGCCCTTAAAGGGGAAGGAAGAACTTGCTAAACGAACGGTAAGAGCAGGAGAATCAACTTATGATTTTGAATATTTAGATGTTCCTACTTTTTTACGTTGTCAGAAGGAAAATTGACTTTTAGGTTTTTATTTTAGAAACACATTCGCACAGAGTCGAGCTGATGAAGATATACATTATGCAGAGGATATGTGTTTTTAAGAAAATAAACAAGTGATAAAACAAAAAACGCTAAAAAAAATTGTCAGAGTAACTGGCATTGGTATTCATACTGGTGAGAGGGTTTGTTTGACTTTACGTCCTGCTCCTGTTAATACCGGCATTATTTTTTACCGAACAGACTTAAATCCTGTAGTTGAAATTCCTGCTACAGTTAATTATATTTGTGATACGAATTTATCAACTAGTTTGTCAAAGAATGGCGTTCGAGTGATTACTGTCGAACATTTATTATCGGCTTTAGCTGGTGTAGGTATTGATAATTTGTATGTTGATCTCACTGCATCAGAACTTCCTATTATGGATGGTAGCGCGGAACCTTTTGTGTTGCCTATCCAATCAGTCGGTATAGAAGAACAAAATGCTACTAAAGAACTTATTCGAATTAAAAAAAGAGTAATAGTAATAGACGGTAATAAGAGTGTAATGCTAGAACCTTACAACGGATATAAAATTAGTTTTGATATCGATTTTAACCATCCTCTTTTTAAGAAACAAAACCAGAACATCAGTCTCGACTTTGCAAGTACTTCGTATGTAAAAGAAATATCCCGTGCGCGCACCTTTGGTTTTTTATCAGATTACGAATTTATCAGAAAAAATAATTTAGCTTTAGGTGTCAGCTTAGATAATGCGATTATATTAGATGAATATAAAATTTTAAACCAAGGTGGATTGCGTTACCCTGACGAATTTATAAAACATAAAATTCTTGATGTAATTGGAGATCTCTATTTACTAGGGCGTGGTATGATTGGGGCATTTTACGGGGTTAAATCCGGTCATAATCTTAATAGTTTTCTGTTAAGAAAATTATGGACTCAAAGAGAGCATTGGGAAATTACTACTTAATGATTTATGATCTTATGGTTATATATCTTTATATTTTTTCCATTTTTTGATTTGCTAGCCAATTTATTCTTCTTTTAATGTTAGATACTTGTTTTTCAATTTCTAAATTTTAACACGATGGAAATCTGGGCATACTTTACATTGAACCTTTTGAATTCCAATAAGTTTCTGTTTAGTAAACTGTTCTAGTAAATGAGGTATTAAATAATAAACTCGTGTAGCTAAAGCCGAATTTTCTAACTGGAGAATCAGCGTTTTCTGAGAAATATTCACAATGCGATAATGCGAAATTATTTCTGTAGGTAAAATTTGATTTAGGCATTTTTCTATAGCGAGAATTTTTCGTACCTGTTGTACAATTAACCTAAGCGACCTGCTCTGAAAACATTGTTTAATTGATTTTGGGTCATGCGTTTGCATTTGTACTTCGTATTATGAAAATTTCCCTTTGTTTGCTGATGATATACAATATCGTCCATGCTTGGCAACCTTATTAGAAAAGTAATTGGCACTCGCAATGATCGACTACTTAAAAGCTATTTTAAAACGGTAGTCAAGATCAATGCCTTAGAATCTAAGATGAAAATTTTATCTAATCAGACTCTAAGTGCTAAAACAAGCGAATTTCAAGAGCGATTTCAACAAGGTGAAAGTTTAGATATACTATTACCAGAAACATTTGCTGTAGTACGTGAAGTAAGCATGCGCACTCTAGGACTCCGTCATCTTGATGTGCAATTAATAGGAGGTATCGCTCTTTATAATGGAAAAGTTGCAGAAATGCGCACTGGAGAAGGAAAGACACTAGTAGCTACAATGCCTGCTTATCTCAATGCCCTTACTGGCAAGGGTGTCCATATTGTCACCGTCAATGATTATTTAGCAAAACGCGATATGACATGGATGAAACCTATTTACGAATTTTTGGGTTTAACTGTAGGGATTAATGTGCCTGGAATGACACTGAAAAACAAACAAGTTGCGTATTTAGCAGATGTTACTTACGGTACTAACAATGAATTTGGTTTTGATTATCTTCGAGATAACATGGTGTTTGATTTAAATCAACGCGTTCAGAGATCATTACATTATGCAATTATCGATGAAGTCGATTCGATTTTAATCGATGAGGCGAGAACACCTTTAATTATCTCAGGACAATCAGAAGAATCTTCAGACCTTTATGTTAAAATCAATAAACTTATTCCGTTATTAACTCTACAAACAACAGAAAAAAGACGACAAGAAGAAATCCTTAAAGAGAAAGGTGGTGATTACATTATAGATGAAAAGAATAGACAAGTTTATTTGACAGAACAAGGATACCAAACTATAGAAGATTTATTAGTAAAAGAGGGACTTATAAAATGCGGAGCAAGCCTATATGATGTGATGAATATATCATTAATGTATTATGTGCATGCTGCTTTACGTGCTCATGTATTATTACGTCGTGATGTCCATTATGTTGTAAAGAACAATGAAGTAATTATCGTTGATGAACATACAGGCCGATTAATACCAGGACGACGTTGGTCTGACGGTTTACATCAAGCAGTTGAATCCAAAGAGGGTAAGCCTATTCAGTTAGAAAATCAAACCTTGGCAATGATTACTCTTCAAAATTATTTTCGTCTTTATGAGAAACTATCTGGCATGACTGGTACAGCAGATACTGAAGCATTCGAACTACAGAAAATATATGGTTTAGAAGTTATTGTTGTACCTACTAACAAACCGATGCTACGTCGAGATGAGCCAGATCAGGTTTATTTAACTGAAAAGGCCAAGCTTCAAGCCATTATTAAAGAAGTAAAAAAACGCTATATAAAAGGACAACCGTTATTAATTGGTACTGCTTCTATCACAGCATCTGAAGTCTTGTCACAGTTTTTGAAAAAATCTGCTATTAAACATGAGATTTTAAATGCTAAAAATCATGAGCGCGAAGCAAAAATTATTGCGGAAGCAGGTCGTCCGAAAGCAGTAACAATTGCCACTAATATGGCTGGACGAGGAACTGATATTGTTTTAGGTGGAAATTTAGAGTCTGAATTAGCAGAACTAGATAATCCTTCTGAATTGGAAATCGAAAAATGTAAAATTGAGTGGAAAAAACGTCACGATACCGTTATTGTATCCGGTGGATTACATGTTTTAGGAACTGAACGTCATGAATCTCGCCGTATCGATAACCAACTTCGTGGTCGTTCCGGACGACAAGGTGATCCAGGGTCTTCTCAATTTTATCTTTCAATGGAAGATAGTTTATTGCGTATTTTTGCTTCTGATAGAGTATCTACTGTGATGCGCCGTTTAGGAGTTAAAGAAAACGATGTTATTGAGCATAAATGGCTAAGTCGAGCCATTGAAAAAGCGCAACAACGTGTAGAAGCAATGAATTTCGATGTACGTAAGCAGTTATTAGAGTTTGATGATGTAGCTAATGATCAACGAAAAGTGGTTTATCAGCAACGATTTGAGTTATTAAAAGCTGATAATATTGCTAATGCGATTAAATCGATTCGAGAAGAAGTGGTGCATAACATAATTGATCTTTTTGTTCCTCGAGATTTTAAAGAAGAGTGGAATATTCATGAATTAGAAAAGCGAATCAAAGAAGATTTTGGCATGGTATTTCCTATTGATAAATGGCTTAAAGAAGATACGTTTCTTTATAAAGAAACACTATGTCGACGAATAATCGATAGAATTGAAGATGTTTATAAAGAAAAAGAAAAACAAATAGGTTTAGATATTATACGAAATATAGAAAAAACAGTTACATTACAACTGTTGGATCATCATTGGAAAGAACATTTAGCAGCGATGGATCATTTACGGCAAGGTATTCATTTACGTGGTTATGCTCAAAAAAATCCTACACAGGAATATAAACGTGAATCTTTCGTATTATTTACGCAAATGTTAATGCGCATTAAATATGATATCGTTGCCACTTTATTAAAATTAGAAGCCGTGACAGAAAAACAAGTATTCAAAAATCAGCGATGGTTATTATCTCACCAATCATACTATACAGAACTACGATATAAACACCCAGAAAAAGTGGTTACTTTACAAAACAACACAACTGTTTCTGCTGTCGTTGCCGACAAGCAAGTTGCTAAGTTTTCTGTTATGCAATCTTTAACACATCCGCAACCTAAAATCAGACGTAATAGAGTTTGTCCTTGTGGTAGTGGACAGAAATATAAGTATTGTCATGGCAAATTAAATTGAATTGTTGAGAGAAGGAAAATGTTTTTTAGCCAATTTTAGATATAAACAATGTAGTCGAAATACCATCTTCCATAATATTGAGAATGTTTTATCATTAACAATTATATCGTCCGCTATAGACAATCGTTCTGTACTGTTGCTTTGCGATTTAAGAATCAATCTAATTTGATTATCAGAAAATCGGTTACGCATTTTTATACGCTGAATTTGTAAAGATAGAGGAGCGTCAACTACTAAAATACGATCAAGAAAATTTATTGAATGAAAAGTCTCTGTTAATAAAGGCATTACTAAAACACAATAAGGTGCGTTTATTTTTCTAATTTTTGTTTTTAATACGGAGATAATAATAGGATGCAATAAGTGTTCTAACCACCGTCGCTTCTTTGAATATTTAAAAATTAATCTGCGTAATTTAGGACGATCTATGGAGTTTTCTTCATTAAGAATCTCCTTTCCAAAATGTGTTTTAATCTTTCTAAATACTATTTTATTTGAGATTGTAATTTCACGGGCAATTTCATCAGCATCTGCAATTGGAACACCTAACATAGTGAAATAATACGCGACAGTACTTTTCCCACTCCCAATGCCCCCAGTTAAACCAATGCGTAACATTGTTTATATATAATTTTTTGACAATTGTAGAAAGACGATATGAAACCTTTTACTATAACATTAAGATTTCTTAATATCTTTCTGTTTTATAAAAAATTTAAAAAATCTATAATGCAACAGTATATTAATAATTAATTAAAATAATCCATAGAAAATTACGAAATAATGTAATTCTGGCATTTTAATAACAGTGGATAACTTTTCAACGCAATATTTTAGTTATTTGGCTTCCTATGTTCAAGCGATTATTATCTCTTTTTAGAGATACATGTTTTTAACTTGCCGGTATAGCTTAATTGGTAGAGCAACTGATTCGTAATCAGTAGATTGCAGTTCGAATCTGCGTACCGGCACTTATATAAAAACTTTTTGATGCTAGACTAAGCAAATCTATGTATTATAAACAATAAAACAATTAAAGAGACAATTCGTAGAAAAACCATTTCTATGGTTTACAGTTTTCTGATCAGCTGCTAAATAAATAAAAGGCTTGATTTTTGTTCTTATCTTTTTTAAGTGTACCGTATCCTAAAATCGATTCTGGATTGTCATAAAATTTTTAAACACAATTTTCTTATAAATTGTGATGTATAGTTAACCAATTTTTAGGTATTCCATGAACATAGAAACCGAAGTGAAGATGTGGACCTGTAGCCCATCCAGATTCTCCTACATAACCAATTACTTGTCCTTTATGAACCCACGAAAAAAGGTGAAGCTTTGCGAATTTTAACATATGACCATATAATGCAAGATAACGACGGTCATAGCATATCTGAATTGTTTTACCGTAACCACCTTTATATCCTATAAAAATAACTTTTCCTTCACCAATAGATTGAATAGGAGTGCCTGTTGAAGCAGCAAAATCGATGCCTAAATGAGGTTTTATTCTACGTAGTATAGGATCGTAACGGTGATAACTAAAATAACTACTAATACGTTTATAGTGTTGTAACGGAGCATTTAAAAAATGTACCGCATGATAGATCTTTAAGTTGTTATATTTACGATAAAAATGAGTATGATTAGCAGGCAATATATGATGATGTATAGTTTTTTTTTCGTTACTATTTTTGTTAAAAAAAACGAATTTAGTAGAAATAATATTGTCATAGTGATATTTGTCATTTTTAATGAAGTTTTTTTGATGCAAAAAATTGAAATAACAATCTCGATAGAGATCAAATATTATATTATTGTCTCCATTAAAAATTTTTTGTAATTTATATACTGTTTGAATAAAAAGATTTGATTTTTTTAAATCTTGGATTGTAGTTGACTGATTATTGCTTTTTAAGTAGTTGAGAAAAGCATTATTACGCACCACAGCAATAATAGTTTGCCATTTTAGAAAATTTAATGTGTCTATTTTTTTTATCATTTCTTTATTAAAAAAGGTAGAAGAAGTGGAAAAAATTAATTGTTTCATTGATATTGACGAGATATGTGTGTGAGTCTGAAGAAGATTTATTAGTATAGTCAATAGTATTGGTAGACTTTTAGTAAACAAAATCGATGATGCCCATTCTTTCTTCTCTAGTCGCATTATTAATTTCCTTTTAGGTAAAGACCGATTACAATTGCGTATCATACCACGCAATGCAAAGGTCCGGTGTTATGAGAGAAAATGAGATGACTTTATCAAAACAAGAAGTATTGCAAGAAATTAAACGTGGTGCTGCTGAAATTATTCCTGAACAGGAGCTACTGATGCGTTTACACAAGAAAAGGCCGCTTCGAATAAAATTAGGATTCGATCCTACAGCACCTGATATTCATCTCGGTCATACCATCTTATTAAATAAGTTACGTCAATTTCAAGTTTTAGGTCACGAAATAATTTTTTTAATTGGTGATTTTACCGGGATGATTGGAGATCCTTCTGGAAAAAATAGAACACGTAATCAATTGATATATGAAGAAATAATGAAAAATACTAAAACGTATAAGGAACAAGCTTTGCGTATTTTAGATCCTAAAAAAACCCAAATTATTTTTAATTCGACTTGGATGAATGCTCTAAAAGCTAATGATCTTATTCGTTTAGCTTCAACTTATACAGTTGCGCGGATGTTAGAAAGAGATGATTTTAATAAACGTTATATTGCGCAACAACCCATTTCTATCCATGAATTCTTATATCCTTTGTTGCAAGGTTATGATTCTGTAATGCTCCATACTGATGTGGAATTAGGTGGAACTGACCAAAAATTTAATTTGTTAGTCGGTCGTGAATTACAGAAGCATTTTGGTCAACAACCTCAATGTATTATAACTATGCCTTTATTACAAGGATTAGATGGTATTCACAAGATGTCGAAATCGTTAAACAATTATATTGGAATAACAGAATCACCTGCAGAAATGTTCGGAAAAATTATGTCGATATCTGATGATTTAATGTGGCAATACTACGAACTACTAAGTTTTCGGCCGACACAAGAAATTAATCGTTGGTATAAAGAAATAGACAAAGGGAAAAATCTTCGAGATATAAAAATTTTATTGAGTGAAGAATTAGTGGCAAGATTTCATGGAGAAAAAGTAGCCAAAGCAGAACGATGGAATTTTATTAATCGTTTTAAGCATTGTAAATTACCTAAAAAACTTAGGGAGATTACAATACTAGCCGAAAAGGGTTATATAGGTATTAGCTATATTCTACAGCAAGTTGGCTTAGTTAATACAATTTCTGAAGCTTATCGTATGATAATGCAAAAGGCTGTGCGTATAGATGGCAAACGCATTGAAGATGAAAAATTAATTATATCTGCTGGAGAAAGTCATTTGTATCAAGTAGGAAAACGTCGTTTTGCCAGAGTGAAAATTATTTAATTTAAAAATTATTTGTTTCCATATACTTCTTAACAGATTTATTCTATATATTAAAAATTAAATCATAATTATTGCAATCTTCGTTCATTTTTTGATATTGTAAAATATGTATTGACAATGTTAATGAAGGTGAATACGATAGATAGTGCCCATCGGTTGATGGGGTTGCTCTTTAACAATTGATAGTAAGTGAAAGCAGTTTATGTGGGTACTGTGTAATGGTTGAACACCAAAAAATAATTGACACGAACCCGCTTAACTGTGGCGTTTTGTGTCGAGCTTTTTGCCTTTAGAAAAAGGCGTATTTCTTTAAATTGAAGAGTTTGATTCTGGCTCAGATTGAACGCTAGCGGCATGCCTAACACATGCAAGTCGAACGGGACAGCGCGGAGAGAACTTGTTTTTCTCTAGCGAGTTGAGTGGCGAACGGGTGAGTAATGCGTAGGAATCTACCTTTTAGAGGGGGATAACCCGAGGAAACTCGGGCTAATACCGCGTAGTATCTCTTTTCATAGAAAAGTTGAAGAAAGCGGGGGATCCTTGAGTTTTTTTAAGGACCTCGCGCTAAAAGATGAGCCTGCGTCGGATTAGTTAGTTGGTGGGGTAATAGCCCACCAAGACGATGATCCGTAGCTGGTCTGAGAGGATGATCAGCCACACTGGGACTGAGACACGGCCCAGACTCCTATGGGAGGCAGCAGTGGGGAATATTGGACAATGGGGGAAACCCTGATCCAGCAATGCCGCGTGTGTGAAGAAGGCCTTCGGGTTGTAAAGCACTTTCAGCAGGAAAGAAAGTCTTAAAGTTAATACCTTTAATGAGTTGACGTTACCTGCAGAAGAAGCACTGGCTAACTCTGTGCCAGCAGCCGCGGTAATACAGAGAGTGCAAGCGTTAATCGGAATTACTGGGCGTAAAGCGCGCGTAGGTGGATATTAAAGTCGGGTGTGAAAGCCCCGAGCTTAACTCGGGAATTGCGTTCGATACTGAGTATCTAGAGTATAGTAGAGGGAAGTGGAATTTCCGGTGTAGCGGTGAAATGCGTAGATATCGGAAGGAACACCAGTGGCGAAGGCGGCTTCCTGGACTAATACTGACACTGAGGTGCGAAAGCGTAGGGAGCAAACAGGATTAGAGACCCTGGTAGTCCACGCTGTCAACGATGAGAACTAGCTGTTAGAAAACTTGTTTTCTGGTAGCGAAGCTAACGCGTTAAGTTCTCCGCCTGGGGAGTACGACCGCAAGGTTAAAACTCAAAGAAATTGACGGGGGCCCGCACAAGCGGTGGAGCATGTGGTTTAATTCGATGCAACACGAAAAACCTTACCTACCCTTGACATCCTCGGAACTTGTCAGAGATGACTTGGTGCCTTCGGGAACCGAGTGACAGGTGCTGCATGGCTGTCGTCAGCTCGTGTCGTGAGATGTTGGGTTAAGTCCCGTAACGAGCGCAACCCTTGTCCTTAGTTGCCAGCGGTTCGGCCGGGAACTCTAAGGAGACTGCCGGTGATAAACCGGAGGAAGGTGAGGATGATGTCAAGTCATCATGGCCCTTATGGGTAGGGCTACACACGTGCTACAATGGGCAGTACAGAGGGTTGCCAAATCGTGAGGTGGAGCTAATCCCAGAAAGCTGCTCGTAGTCCGGATTGGAGTCTGCAACTCGACTCTATGAAGCTGGAATCGCTAGTAATCGCGAATCAGAATGTCGCGGTGAATACGTTCTCGGGCCTTGTACACACCGCCCGTCACACCATGGGAGTGGGCTGTACCAGAAGCGGGTAGGCTAACCTTATAGGAGGCCGCTCACCACGGTATGGTTCATGACTGGGGTGAAGTCGTAACAAGGTAGCCGTAGGGGAACCTGCGGCTGGATCACCTCCTTAAATAAAATAAGGTGTGAGGCGTATTACCTGTACTCACATAAACTGCTTTCTCGCTATAAGTGTTTTTATTTTGAGATTTATAAAGGTCCGAGTGTTAATATTGTGATTCTAAATTAAGTTTTGCAATACTGGTTAGTTATAATTCGCTTGGGTCTGTAGCTCAGTTGGTAGAGCACACCCCTGATAAGGGTGAGGTTCGGAAGTTCAAGTCTTCCCAGACCCACCAATTTCGGGGCCATAGCTCAGTTGGGAGAGCATCTGCCTTGCAAGCAGAGGGTCGGCGGTTCGACTCCGCCTGGCTCCATAATCTGCTAGGCAGGACCAATTTTTTGTTCGTTGTACCCATAGCTTTATATGTTCGAAATTTTCATTTAAAGTTTCGAGTATATGGTGATGTGGTTTTACGAGCTTAAAATTTGAGGTGACTTGTTCTTTAAAAATTTGGTAATTTAAGTAAAGGCGCCAATATTTAGGTATTCTATAATTGTATCGTCGTTGATATATGACAACCGAGTAATAATCATTTAGGGTTGCATAGTCAAGTGAATAAGCGCATATGGTGGATGCCTTTGGCAGTAAGAGGCGATGAAGGACGTGGTAACCTGCGATAAGCTTCGGGGAGCTGGTAAATAAGCAATGATCCGGAGGTTTCCGAATGGGGGAACTCACTCCGTGTCTTTAATTAGGTACGGAGTATTGTATGTTGAATTCATAGACATATAAGGCAAACCTGGAGAACTGAAACATCTAAGTATCCAGAGGAAAAGAAATCAATTTTGAGATTCCGTTAGTAGTGGCGAGCGAAAGCGGAGTAGCCCGGTCACTAAATCAATGTTAACTTTAGCAGAATATTTTGGAAAATTTAGCCATAGTAGGTGATAGCCCTGTATGCGAAAAGGTTAGCAGTGTGGGTGACGAAGAGTAAGTCGAGACACGTGTTATCTTGACTGAATATAGGGGGACCATCCTCTAAGGCTAAATACTACTTACTGACCGATAGTGAACTAGTACCGTGAGGGAAAGGTGAAAAGAACCCCGGTGAGGGGAGTGAAATAGAACCTGAAACCGTATGCGTACAAGCAGTCAGAGCCCCCGCCTAAGCCCTTCTTTATTAAAGAGGGGCTTAGGCGGGGGTGATGGCGTACCTTTTGTATAATGGGTCAGCGACTTACTTACTATAGCAAGCTTAACTCGATATTGAGGGAGGCGCAGGGAAACCGAGTCTGAAATGGGCATTTAGTTGTAGTAAGTAGACCCGAAACCGGGCGATCTATCCATGACCAGGGTGAAAGTTAGGTAACACTGACTGAAGGCCCGAACCCACTACTGTTGAAAAAGTAGGGGATGAGTTGTGGATAGGAGTGAAAGGCTAATCAAGCTCGGAGATAGCTGGTTCTCCTTGAAAGCTATTTAGGTAGCGTCTTGTGTATGACTCTTGGGGGTAGAGTTACTGTTTCGGCTGAGGGACCTCACGGTTTGCTAAACCGAGGCAAACTCCGAATACCAAGAAGTTTTAGCACAGGAAACACACTACGGGTGATAAGGTCCGTGGTGGAGAGGGAAACAACCCAGACCACTAGCTAAGGTCCCAAAATTACAGTTAAGTGGAAAACGATGTGGGAAGTCTTAGACAGCCAGGAGGTTGGCTTAGAAGCAGCCATCCTTTAAAGAAAGCGTAATAGCTCACTGGTCGAGTCGTCCTGCGCGGAAGATTTAACGGGGCTCAAATTGTATACCGAAGCTGTGGAACTCTTTTAAGAGTTGGTAAAGGAGCGTTCTGTAAGCCTGTGAAGGTAGATTGGAAGATTTGCTGGAGGTATCAGAAGTGCGAATGCTGACATAAGTAACGATAATGTAGGTGAAAAACCTACACACCGAAAGTCTAAGGTTTCCTGCGCAACGCTAATCGACGCAGGGTGAGTCGATACCTAAGGTGAGGCAGAAATGCGTAATCGATGGGCAACAGGTTAATATTCCTGTACTTTATAATACTGCGATGGGAGGACGGAGAAGGCTAGATCAGCCATCCGATGGTTGTGATGAGTTTAAGTGCGTAGGAAGGATTCTTTGGAAAATCCGAGAATCTAAATTCTGAGACACAATAACGAAGCATAATTTTTTATGTGAAGTGATTGATGCCATGCTTCCAGGAAAAGTCTCTAAGCTTCAGGTATTATAAAACCGTACCACAAACCGACACAGGTAGACAGGTAGAGAATACTAAGGTGTCTGAGAGAACTTAGGTGAAGGAACTAGGCAAAATAGCACCGTAACTTCGGGAGAAGGTGTGCCTTTAAGTTAGTGAAGATCTTTGCGATTAGAGCTAAAAAAGGTTGCAAATACTAGGTGGCTGCGACTGTTTATTAAAAACACAGCACTCTGCGAACTTGTAAGAGGAAGTATAGGGTGTGACGCCTGCCCGGTGCCGGAAGGTTAAGTGATGAAGTTAATCCTTTTGGATGAAGCTTTGGATCAAAGCCCCGGTAAACGGCGGCCGTAACTATAACGGTCCTAAGGTAGCGAAATTCCTTGTCGGGTAAGTTCCGACCTGCACGAATGGCGTAACGATGGCCACACTGTCTCCACCTAAGGCTCAGTGAAATTGAAATCGCTGTGAAGATGCAGCGTACCCGCGGCTAGACGGAAAGACCCCGTGAACCTTTACTATAGCTTTATATTGAACTTTGAATATCCCTGTGTAGGATAGGTGGGAGACTTTGAAACCAAAGCGCTAGCTCTGGTGGAGTTGCCCTTGAAATACCACCCTGGTTTATTCGGAGGTCTAACCTCGATCCGTTATCCGGATCAGGGACAGTGTATGGTAGGTAGTTTGACTGGGGCGGTCTCCTCCAAAAGAGTAACGGAGGAGTACAAAGGTACCCTCAGCACGGTCGGAAATCGTGCATTGTGTGCAAAGGCATAAGGGTGCTTGACTGTGAGACTGACAAGTCGAGCAGGTACGAAAGTAGGTCTTAGTGATCCGGTGGTTCCTTATGGACGGGCCATCGCTCAACGAATAAAAGGTACTCCGGGGATAACAGGCTGATACCACCCAAGAGTTCATATCGACGGTGGTGTTTGGCACCTCGATGTCGGCTCATCACATCCTGGGGCTGTAGCAGGTCCCAAGGGTATGGCTGTTCGCCATTTAAAGTGGTACGTGAGCTGGGTTTAGAACGTCGTGAGACAGTTCGGTCCCTATCTACCGTGGGCGTTGGAGATTTGAAAGGAGCTGCTCCTAGTACGAGAGGACCGGAGTGGACGTACCTCTGGTGTTCCGGTTGTCACGCCAGTGGCATTGCCGGGTAGCTACGTACGGATGGGATAACCGCTGAAAGCATATAAGCGGGAAGCCCTCCTTAAGATGAGATCTCCCGGGTCTCGAGAAGATCCCTAAAGATTCGTTGAAGACTACGACGTTGATAGGCAGGATGTGGAAACTCAGTAATGAGTGGAGCTAACCTGTACTAATTAATCGTGTGGCTTGACTATGCATACCTAAATGATTTTTTGTTTTATAAGCCTTTACTTTATGTTGCTAAACAATATAACTTGTTATTTTTTAATTTCCCGGTGGTTTAGCAAGTGGGACCCACCTGATTCCATTTCGAACTCAGAAGTGAAAACGCTTAGCGCTGATGATAGTATGATTGTTTTCATGCGAAAGTAAGTCACCACCGGGATTGCTTTTCTTTTGAGGAGAGAAAGGAAGAGAAAGAGCTTTCAACGGAATTTCACAATACGGTTTTTGATTTGTTTTACTCTGTATAATCTTCAAACTCACAATATAATGAATAATTTTAATCAATATTTACGATTTACACGTGAAGAGTGGCGCTCTTTTCTTAAGAGTACTGCGTTTGCTTGTAATGCAGACAATAATTTTAGAGATACATGTTTTTATCAACAAGCAAAAGAATCGGTGATTTCTTTAAAAGAAATTAAAGAAATTTATTTACCGCTTTCTCAATTGTTGAGCATCTATGTGACTGCACAGCAAGTATCTCGGATTTATGATAATTCTATGAAGTTAAAGCCTAAAATTCCTTACATCATAGGGATTTCTGGAAGCGTAGTCGCAGGGAAAAGTACAACATCTCAAGTGTTAAAGATATTATTGTCTCGCTGTCCAAATCATCCTAATGTAAAAATTGTTACAACCGATGGTTTTTTATATTCCAATGCTAGACTTGCACGTCAAGGGCTTATGAATAAAAAAGGTTTTCCAGAGAGTTACAATATGAAATATTTATTGCAAGTTTTTCATGCTATTAAATCCGGGGAGCGTAATGTACCGATTCCTATCTATTCTCATCATTATTATGATGTTATCCCTGATAAATATGAAATCGTTAATCAACCTGACATTGTTATTTTTGAAGGATTGAATCTTTTAAAGACTTTTACAAGAAAATTGTACCGTGATGATACTAACAATAGTAGGGCGTCTGTTTCTAATTTTTTTGATTTTTTCGTAATTATAGATGCTAAAGTTGCAATTATTAAAAACTGGTATATTGATCGGATTTTGAGTTTCTGGTATGGGATTTTCAGATCACCCGATGCCTATTTTCATTATTTAACTTCTTATTCTAAAAAAGACGTAGTAATGTTTGCCAAGAAAAAATGGAAAGAGACCAACGAAGTAAATTTTCTTAAGAATATATTACCGTTTAGATACTGTGCTCAGTTAATTTTAGAAAAGACAGATGATCATTCTGTGCAAAAAATTTATTTAAAAAAAGCCGCTGTTAATATTAGAATACAGCAACAGACTGTTTAAACTTTGAGATCCACGATTTTGTTAACTTTAGATAAAACGCGTGAAGTTGTTATATTCTTCCTTAAAAAGCTAGTTTAGATTAAAATTTATAAATTATACTTGTAATTGCATTTCTATGTATGTTTTATTTTGTATATGAAAAATTCAAAGCAAATTATACGCACTCGATTTGCACCGAGCCCTACTGGTTATCTTCACATCGGTGGTGCAAGAACAGCCTTGTTTTGTTGGCTGTTTGCAAAACAACACCAGGGAGTTTTTATTTTACGCATTGAAGATACCGATGTGAAGCGTTCAACTCAGAATTCTACCGATGCCATATTAGACAGCTTACAATGGTTAAACATTGGTTGGAAGGAAGGACCGTATTTTCAGTCCCAACGAATAGAACGTTATCGGGAAGTTGCATGGCATTTAGTAGACACGGGGCAAGCCTATCTATGTTATTGCTCTGAAGAAAGACTCATTCAGCTACGAAGTATGCAATTAAAAAATAAGAAAAAACCACGTTATGATAATTTTTGTCGAAATAAAAGTTACAATACTACAAGTAATCCTTTTGTGATTCGCTTTCGAAATCCTATTGAAGGATCAGTGGTTTTTAGTGACATGATTCGTGGAACTATTACCGTTTCAAATAGTGAATTAGATGACCTTATTATTGTGCGCGCTAATGGTGTACCAACTTACAATTTTACTGTAGTAGTAGATGATTGGGATATGAGAATTTCTCATGTAATCCGAGGTGATGATCACATCAATAATACACCTCGTCAAATTAATGTGTTTAAAGCATTAACTGCTGATATACCCAAGTATGCTCATGTTCCTATTATCTTAGGTTTAGATAAAAAACGCTTATCAAAACGACATGGGGCTTTAAGCGTTTTGCAGTACCGAGATGACGGTTATTTGTCGGATGCGTTAGTTAATTATCTAGTACGCTTAGGCTGGTCACATAATGATCAAGAAATATTTTCACGTGAGGAGATGATTAATCTGTTTGATATTAATGCTGTCAAACGTTCTCCATCTGTATTTAATCCAGAAAAGCTACTGTGGCTTAATCAATGCTACTTGAAGACTCAGAATCCTATGTTAATGGTGGACATGTTCGCTACGGAGCTAAAAAAATTCGGCATTAATTGTCGAAAAGGTCCTTTGTTAGAACAAGTGATCGGGCTGCAATCAGGACGTACTAAAACTTTAAAAGAGATGGCTGAGTGTAGTCAATACTTCTTTAAAGAAACAGTAACGATCGAATACGAATCGCAAACAATTAAAAAATATTTGTATCTAGAGATGATCCAGCCTTTACAATCAGTACGAGATCGATTAGCTATTTTGCACACTTGGGAGAAAGAGTTGATTTACCAGATAATTATTGATGTTGCAAAGGTTTATCAATTGCGGATAAATCAACTTTTTCAACCTATTCGTATAGCTATAACTGGAAACGTGGTATCCCCGCCAGTTGATGCTATTTTGCACTTAATCGGTCGAGATTTGGTACTTTACAGATTGGATTGCGTTATTAATTTTCTTAGATCTGCTGTTTATAAGGCACAATAAATTTTTTTATACAAATATTGGATTGTGAATAGTTCAGTGCATTTATTTCCTGTAGCAAGGTTATAGTTGCATCAAGGTTATTTTATAATAATAAGAAATTTTAGAAGTCTGCTGGCGTAGCTCAGTTTGGTAGAGCAACTGATTTGTAATCAGTCGGTCGTAGGTTCAAATCCTATCGCCAGCTTTTATACATACAAATGCTTAACACATAGTACGATGATAGATAAAAAGATAATGGATAAAGGGAAAATTTGGGAAACTATTATGTCACAGCCCTCTTTAACAGAGGGAGAAATACATGTTTGGAAAGTATTTTTAGATTGGCCTATCGAAGAAATCGAGAAAGGTGTGGTCGGTTTAACTGAAGAGGAAAAAACACGTGCACGGCGATTAGTGAATCAACAACATCGATGTTATTATATCGCATCTCATATAGCTTTACACGCTATCCTAGCTTTATATTTGCCATTAACACCGAGACCTTTACGATTTCGACGTAATAATTGCGGGAAGCCTTATTTATTAGAAAATTCTTCTTTGTATTTTAACCTTTCGCATTCCCATACAGTCGCCCTTTATATAATCGCAGTAAATCGAGAGGTTGGTATAGATGTTGAGTTAATAAGAAATAGGGCTTACATTGTGAACGTCAAAAGACGCTTTTTCCCAAATGTAACTAAGGACTGTGCTTGTAGTCATAGATTCTCGAAGTGGGATAATAAATGTTTAAAAAATTTTTACCACATATGGACTTTTAAAGAAGCTTACGCTAAGTTAACAGGGCAGAGCTTGTGGTTCTTAAAACTTTTTACAAAAAACATCAATATAGATGCAGAGAGTAAATTTTTTATTGATTTCGACAGTGGAAATTTGTGTATATCTAAAAAACGATGGATGGTATGTTCGGTGCCAACAAGTAAATTAGGTTATATAGCTGCTTTAGCGACTGAAAATCCTGTTAAAAAAATTCGTTATTTTGCTTGGTCCCCTGTTTTTTCAAAGTAAAGAAAAACCTCAATCGTGGTTTTTCTTTACTTTGACTGGAGTGTTGACATTCGCTGCCGTGTTGCGCATAATGCGATGCGCTTGTTTGGTGAAATTAGCTTCAAATACTAATTTATTGCCAACCTCCAAAAAATAAAGTAAAACCAAATATTGTTTCGATGCACTAGTCGTTTTGTACGCCTGCAGGTGGTTTAATTTTAAAGAGTTAAAAAAGTGCAAGGAAAAAGTTAATCGATAAAATATTCAAAAACATTAAGGAGGGGTTCCCGAGCGGACAAAGGGATCAGACTGTAAATCTGACGGCTATGCCTTCGTGGGTTCGAATCCTACCCCCTCCAGAACAAGACAAGGAAGGGGTAGAGGTTGCATTTGAAGGTTACATTGATGGATATTGTTGATAGGAACGTAATTGTGCCTTTCTTCTTGCAAGCGGGTGTAGTTCAATGGTAGAACCTCAGCCTTCCAAGCTGATAGTGTGGGTTCGATTCCCATCACCCGCTTTGTATGCCCACATAGCTTAGTTGGTAGAGCACTTCCTTGGTAAGGAAAAGGTCACCGGTTCAAATCCGGTTGTGGGCTGCGACAGAATTTCAAGGAAGAAGGCGTAATGGTGTTTTTAGGAGTTTTTATATATGTCTAAAGTAAGATTTATAAGAGAGAAACCGCATTTAAATGTGGGGACAATTGGTCACGTGGACCACGGTAAAACAACGTTAACAGCGGCATTGACTAAGGTGTTATCGGAAAGATTTGGAGGGGAGGCCCGGGCGTTTGATCAGATAGACAATGCTCCGGAAGAACGAGCACGAGGTATCACAATAGCAACCTCGCACGTGGAATACCAGAGTGACAGTCGCCATTATGCACACGTTGATTGTCCAGGTCACGCGGATTATGTAAAGAACATGATTACAGGAGCGGCTCAGATGGATGGAGCGATACTGGTAGTAAGTGCAGCGGATGGTCCAATGCCGCAAACACGAGAACACATTGTGTTAGCAAAACAAGTGGGAGTGCCTGCGATAGTGGTGTTTTTAAACAAAGGAGATATAGTAGACGATGAGGAATTGCTGGCATTGGTAGAAATGGAGGTAAGAGATTTATTGACCAGTTACGATTTTCCAGGAGACGAGACACCAGTTGTTACAGGTTCAGCGTTGAAAGCGTTAGAAGGGGACGGTGGAGCATTAGGTATTCCATCGGTATTGAAATTAGTACAGGTAATGGATGCGTATTTTAAAGACCCAAAACGCGAAAAAGACAAACCATTTCTTATGCCCATCGAGGACGTGTTTTCAATATCGGGACGAGGGACAGTAGTAACGGGACGTATTGAAAGAGGGATCGTTAAGGCAGGAGATGAAGTCGAGATTGTGGGAATTAAGACAACGGTTAAGACAACGTGCACGGGCGTAGAGATGTTCAGGAAATTATTGGACGAAGGCCAAGCGGGAGATAATGTTGGGGTGTTATTGAGAGGAACAAAGCGAGAAGAAGTTGAGCGCGGGCAAGTGCTGGCCCAACCGAAAACAATTACTCCACATACAACATTTGAAGCCGAAGTTTACGTCTTGTCAAAAGAGGAAGGGGGCCGGCATACACCTTTTGTAAAAGGTTACCGCCCACAATTTTATTTTCGCACAACAGACGTTACGGGAGAGGTCCTGCGTCTTCCGAAAGGGGTGGAAGTGGTAATGCCAGGAGACAATGTGACAGTGACGGTGCAATTGATAGCGCCAGTAGCAATGGACGAAGGGTTGCGATTTGCGGTCCGCGAAGGTGGGCGTACTGTTGGAGCTGGTGTCGTAACAAAGATTGTTGAATAACTCGAGTAAATAATTTTAAAGATAGATAAAGAGTCTAAGAAATCGGTAGTCATATGGCAATTAATAATAATCAACGCATTCGTATTCGATTGAAAGCATTCGATCATCGACTGATTGATCGGTCCACTCGAGCGATTGTAGAAACGGCAAGACGCACAGGCGCAATAATTAAAGGGCCCATTCCGTTGCCTACAAAGGTTGAACGCTACACAGTACTGATTTCTCCTCATGTGGATAAAGATGCTCGAGATCAGTATGAAATCCGGACGCACAAGCGGTTGGTGGACATTGTGCAACCGACTGATAAAACAGTTGTATATAAAAAATAAAGGCCAGTAGCTCAAGTCGGTAGAGCAGCGGTCTCCAAAACCGCAGATTGTGGGTTCGATTCCCTCCTGGCCTGTCCTATAAACTTTAGGTTAATAAAAAAATGTGCTATAAAATAACTAAATCGTGTTTTGATACTCTAAAATGGATTCTAGTTGCGATTTTAATTGCGGTGTGGATAATAGTTAATTTTTACCGTTACCATACGGTTTTGTTGATTCGTGCTGCTGTTGAAGGAATTCTTTTTGTTTTAGTATTGTTAATTGCTGTGCAAACTCGAAAAGGCCGAGAGGTTTGGGGTTTTGTGAAAGATGCTCGCATGGAATTACGTAAAGTGATTTGGCCAACTCGCCAGGAAACTATTCGAGTTACTATGGTAGTCGTCGCTATGGTTGTAGTAACAGCACTTGTTTTATGGAGTCTCGATAGTTTTTTTATGTGGGTTATCGCCTGGATAACTGCATGAAAGGAAGTAAAAACTTAAATTAAATAAGATATAGAGGATAATTGATGACCGAATGGAAGAAACGTTGGTACATTCTTCACACATATTCAAATCACGAACACTATGTTGTTAAGGTATTGAACGAACGTATTCAAAGAGAGGGATTGGAAAATTATTTCGGTGAAATTGTTATACCAACCGAAGAAGTAATAGAGATGCGAGCGGGGCGTAAGCGGAAAAGTCAACGCAAGTTTTTTCCAGGTTACATTTTGGTACGAATGATAATGAACGATAAGACGCTGCTTTTAGTACGAAACGTTCCAAAGGTATTGCGTTTCATTGGTACTGAGCGGCCAGCACTTATCAGTGATGAAGAAGTAGAAAAGATTTTAAAACGCGTCGAAGAAGGTGAAACTAAACCAAGACCCAAAATTCTTTTTGAATCGGGTGAAGTAATAAGAATTATCGCAGGACCTTTTGCCGACTTTAATGGAGTTGTAGAGGATGTTAATTACGAGAAAAGTCGTCTTCGAGTTTCAGTAAGTATTTTTGGACGTTCTACTCCAGTAGAATTAGAATTCGGGCAGGTAGCGAAAGGTTAAGATTTTTTAGAGGGAGTTTATCGTGTGAAAAAAATAAAAGGGTACGTTCGTCTACAGATAAAAGCAGGAGAAGCAAATCCAAGTCCGCCAGTTGGTCCTGCTTTAGGACAACATGGGGTTAATATCGTTGAGTTCTGTAAAACATTTAACGCAGAGACACAAAACCTTGAGAAGGGCTTGCTTGTTCCTGTGATTGTTGCGGTATACGCTGATCGTAGTTTTTCCTTTGTTATAAAAACACCCCCTACTGCAGTTTTACTAAAAAAAATAGTTTTGCAAGGAAAGAATGGTAGTGCTCGTCCTAATATAGAGAAAGTGGGGAAAATAACATATGCACAGCTGACAGAAATCGCTAAAATAAAAATGCCTGATCTTACTGCGGCTAATATACAGTCTGCTACGCGTACAATTGCTGGAACTGCGCGCAGTATGGGTATTGATGTAGAAGAAACGCGGATAAAATAATGTCAAAACTCACAAAAAGACGAAAATTGGTAATAAGAAGTGTGCAATTTAAAAGAGCGTATCCTGTATTAGAGGCTATTACACTAGCTAAAGTTTGTTCAACCGTTAAATTTAGAGAAAGTCTTGACGTTGCTGTTAATCTTTGTCCCGATTTTCGACAATCAGGACAAATAGTGCTCGGATCAACTGTTCTGCCTCACGGAATTGGTCGAAATATTCGAGTAGCTGTCTTTGCTTGTCAAGACGATGAAAACAAAGCGAGAAGAGCTGGGGCTGATATTGTAGGAACGGAAGCATTAACTGAACAAATTTTATCTGGAAATATTGATTTTGATTTGATGATTGCTACTCCAGAGACAATGCAGATGGTTGGAAAATTAGGTAGGATTTTGGGGCCTCGTGGATTAATGCCTAATCCTAAAGATGGTACGGTGACTACCGATATAACGACGGCAGTGAAGAGAGCTAAACAAGGACAAGTACGTTACCGTTCTGACAAGAACGGTATTATTCACTGTTCTATTGGAAAAGTTGACTTTACAGAGAATGCGTTGGAAGAAAATTTGTCAGTTTTACTATCTGACATTAAGGCAAAATGCATTCAACGATCTAATAAAGCGTTTTATTTAAAGAAATTAACTTTGTCAACTACAATGGGTCCCGGTATTGCGATAGAGTTAACTACATTAAAATTTTTTTAATGAAAGTAAATGAAAAGATCAGAGCGAAAAGTAAAAAGGCATGTGAAGGCATGTGGCGGTATAAATCAGAGAGAGCATTACGCACACCTAATTTTAAGTAAATAGTTGGAAGTTCTGCGGGTTTCTATATAGCACAATCTTAATAAAACTTAGAGAAAAGAGAGAATGGCTTTAAATATTACACAAAAAAGAAGAGTTGTTGCGGATCTATCAAAAATTATTCGTCAATCAGTTTCAGTGATAGCTGTTAATTACCGTGGATTGACAGTACCAGAAATATCCGAATTACGTAAAATAATTCGTAATTCTGGAGTGGTTATGAAAGTATGCCGTAATACTCTTGCGTATCGTGCGTTCAAAGGGACACCGTATTCTTGTCTTGATACAATATTAACTGGTCCTACCGCGCTGTTTTTCTCACAAAAAGAACCGGGTGACGCTGCACGTTTAATTGAAACATTCATCAAAGAACATGAACATCTTCAAGTAAAAGCGTTGACATTAGGAAAGGAGTTATTGTTACCAACGGATTTTAATATTTTTGCTCGAATGCCCTCACGTAAGGAGGCTTTGATCCAATTATCGGTTGTTTCTTTAGCTATAGTGATTAAATTTATTTGTATGCTTAAAGAGCCGATAATACGGGTTATGCATGTGGTTACAACGATACAGGAGAAAAAAGCGAGCGGAGAAAAAAGGGATAGTAGTATAATTTAAAAAAATTCTAAATGGGGGTAACTAATTAATGAGTCAAATGAAGAAAACAGATATTTTAGAAGCAATATCGAATATGAGTGTAATGGATGTTGTTGATTTAGTTAAAATGATGGAAGAGAAATTTGGAATTTCTGCTCAAGAAATGGTAGCTGTTCCAAAGTCCATTCCATGCGAGACTGTAACAGCTGCGATAGAGGAGAAAACTGAATTTGATGTGAAAATAATCAATTTTGGCGAAAATAAGATTGGGGTTATTAAAGTAGTACGTAGTATTACCGGACTTGGTTTGAAAGAAGCTAAAGACCTTGTAGAATCCGTTCCAAGCCTTATTAAAGGTGGAATTAGTAGAGAAGAAGCTGATAAAATTAAAAAGGAGCTCGAAGAAGTTGGAGCTACAGTTGCGCTTCAATGACAACTGAAAATCCATAGTTGACAATATGTATACTTTTTTACTGAAACGCATTTTTCTTAGTAGCTACTAAACATGAACTAAAAAATGGCGGAAATTTTATATGGAAAAAAACGATGCAAACGGTAGGGTGGTGATATTTAGGTTTGAGGTATGTGGCGCATGACGCAATCAAATGTTGAAAATGTTGAAGATGAAAATACAACCGTAGTTTCTTATGCTGAAAAACTGCGTGCACGAATCAACTTAGGCAAACGCGAAGTTGAAGTATTAAAAACTCCTTATCTATTAGCAACACAAATAGAATTTTATCGTGCCTTCTTACAAAAAGATGTTGCTCCTGAATATCGAAAAAATACTGGCCTTCATGCTGCATTTAAATCTGTTTTTCCTATCTCTAGTTATTCTGGTTATGCGGAATTAGTTTATGTTAGTTATAGTCTAGGCGAAGGACCTATTTTTGATGTAGAAGAGTGTAAATTACGAGGTTTAACCTATGCAGCACCTTTAAAAGTGAATATGCGATTACTGATCTATGACAAAAATACATTCACGGGAAAAAAAGTCATTAGGGATATCAAAGAACAAGAAGTGTATATGGGTGAGATTCCATTAATGACGGAGACAGGAAGTCTCATAATAAATGGTACTGAGCGTGTGGTTGTATCTCAATTGCATCGTTCTCCAGGGGTGTTTTTTGAACACGATAAAGGTAAAACTCATTCTTCTGGAAAATTGTTATACTCAGCGCGTATTATTCCCTATCGCGGTTCGTGGTTGGATTTTGAATTTGACTACAAAGACTGCTTATTTATGAGAATAGATCGACGTCGAAAGTTGCCAGCAACAGTGATTTTAAAAGCGTTAGATTACAGTGATGAAGAGATTCTTGATATGTTCTATAAAGCTAACGTTTTCCATTTGAATAAGACAAATGTCGTTTTAGAATTAATACCTAAGCGGTTACGAGGCGAATTGGCAACAATGGTGATAAAAGATAAAAAAGGGGAAATAATTGTTAAGCCCGGTAGGCGAATTTCAGCTCGACATGTTCGATTGATTGAACAGTCTGGGATCAATAAATTAGAATTGCTTGATGAGTATTTGTATGGAAAAGTTATTAGTAAAGCTATTTGTAATAAAGAAACTGGATTGATGATTGCCAGAGCAAATGAAGTTATTACAGAAGATTTATTAAAAAAATTACGGACTCAAAATGTTGACTTACTACATACATTGTACATCAATGAAATTGAATGCGGACCTTATATTTCTGATACTTTACGATTGGATAATACAACAAATCAACTAGAAGCCTTAGTCGAAATTTATCATATTATGCGTCCCGGCGAACCACCGACAAAAGAAGCTGCTGAAAGTTTATTTGAGAGTTTATTCTTTTCGCCAGAACGTTATGATTTATCCGCGGTAGGAAGAATGAAATTCAACCGACGAGTCGGACGAAGAGAATTGACAGGACCATGGACTTTATCTAAAAAAGATATTATGGATGTATTGCGGGTCCTTGTTGAGATTCGAGATGGGAAAGGCGATGTAGATGATATTGACCATTTGGGAAATCGTCGTATTCGTAGTGTGGGTGAGATGGCTGAGAATCAATTTCGAATTGGTTTAGTACGTGTTGAAAGAGCAGTAAAAGATAGATTAAGTTTAGCAGATATTGAAACGTTAGTTCCTCAAGATTTAGTCAATGCAAAACCTGTATCGGCGGCGATTAAGGAATTCTTTGGTTCGAGTCAATTATCGCAATTTATGGACCAAAATAACCCATTGTCTGAGATAACACATAAACGTCGGATATCTGCTTTAGGTCCAGGAGGGCTAACCAGAGAAAGAGCGGGTTTCGAAGTGCGGGATGTGCATCCTACCCACTATGGGCGTGTTTGTCCTATAGAAACTCCAGAAGGGCCAAATATTGGTTTAATTAACTCATTAGCAATATTTGCTCGGGCAAACGAATACGGTTTTTTAGAAACACCTTATCGCAAAGTGACTGGCGGAATAGTCACTAATAAAATTAAATATTTGTCAGCTATCGAGGAAGGCGATTACTATATTGCACAGGCAAATACTAACGTTGATCAAGATGGTCGTATGACAGATGAATTAATTTCGTGTCGCTATAAAGGTGAATTTACTCTTACTGTACCAGAGAAAGTACACTATATAGATGTTTCGCCGAGACAAATCGTTTCTGTTGCCGCTGCCTTAATTCCTTTTTTAGAACATGATGATGCCAATAGGGCGTTAATGGGTTCTAATATGCAACGACAGGCGGTGCCTACAATTAGACCAGAGGCACCTTTGGTGGGAACTGGAATGGAACGAACTGTAGCTATAGATTCTGGGGTAACGGTGGTTGCTAAGCGCAGTGGGATCGTGGATTTCGTTGACGCTTCACGCATTGTAATTCGAACAAATGCAGGGGAGGTGGATGTAAATGATATTGGAGTTGATATTTATAATTTAACTAAATTTGCTCGATCTAATCAAAACACTTGTATTAATCAACATCCTATTGTGGAAGTAGGGGATTTTATACGAAAAGGGGATGTATTGGCTGATGGACCGTCTACTGATATTGGTGAATTAGCGCTGGGGCAGAATTTACTAGTGGCTTTTATGCCTTGGAATGGTTACAATTTTGAAGATTCCATTTTGATTTCTGAACGATTAGTAGAAGAAGATCGATTTACTACAATTCATATTCAGGAATTTACTTGTGTCGCTCGCGATACTAAATTAGGCCCAGAAGAAGTTACAGCAGATATTCCAAATATTGGAGAAAATGCGCTAGCAAAACTGGATGAATCTGGCATTGTGTATATTGGAGCTGAAGTCAATCCGGGTGATATTTTAATAGGTAAAGTAACCCCTAAAAGCGAAACTCAACTTACGCCAGAGGAAAAATTGCTGAGAGCAATTTTTGGTGAAAAAGCTTCGGATGTAAAAGATACGTCTTTGCGCGTTACTCCTGGAGTCACTGGAACTGTTATTGATGTTCGTATTTTTACTCGTGAAGGTGTAAAAAAAGATAAGCGTGCATTGGAGATTGAAAAGTCAGAGCTCTCAAAAATAGAAAAAGATTTAAACGATCGATTTCGTATCCGAGAAGATGCTTTGTTTGAAAATTTAGAAAGGCTGCTTATTAATCAAACATTGTTATCTGTGGAAGCACTTAAATTAAAGCAAGATACCAGGATTAATAGAGCTTATTTGAAAAAATTACCAAGACAGCAATGGTTTGACATCCGATTACACGACAACAACGTAATGCAACAGCTTCAGGTTGTGTACGAACACTACAAGGAATTGCACAAAGTACGAGATCAAAAACTTAAAGATTTTCATCAAAAATTGACCCAAGGTGGAGATTTAGCGCCAGGTGTTATTAAAATAGTAAAAGTTTACTTGGCGGTGAAGCGCCGTATTCAACCAGGCGACAAAATGGCGGGGCGTCATGGAAATAAAGGGGTGATTTCCACTATTATTCCGGTTGAAGATATGCCTTATCTAGAAGATGGAACGCCAGTAGATATTGTGCTTAATCCTTTAGGGGTTCCTTCTCGGATGAACATTGGTCAGGTATTAGAAACCCATTTAGGATGGGCTGCGAAAAGCTTGGGTGTTAAAATAGGTGAATTGATTGACCAAGGTCGTGATGTAAAACAATTACGTAAAACTCTTAAGTCTATTTATGATTTCAGTAAAGCTCAGAAATTTAATATGGAGATTTTAAATGATAAAGAAGTTATGACTCTAGCAAAAAATTTAAGAAGAGGCGTTCCCATGTCATCGCCTGTATTTGATGGCGCTACAGAAGAAGAAATAAAATGTTTGCTAAAAATGACGAATCTCCCTGTTTCTGGGCAAACTGATTTATATGATGGACGCACTGGGCAAAAATTTGATCGAGCAATCACTGTAGGTTATATGTATATGCTAAAGCTTAACCATTTAGTTGATGATAAGATACATGCTCGTTCTACAGGTTCTTATAGTCTTGTTACTCAGCAACCTCTAGGAGGTAAGGCCCAATTTGGAGGACAACGATTTGGAGAAATGGAAGTGTGGGCATTAGAAGCTTATGGTGCAGCTTATACTCTTCAAGAGATGTTAACTGTGAAATCCGATGATGTGACTGGGCGCACTCGTATGTATAAAAATATTGTTGATGGTGACCATCGAATGAGCGCTGGTATGCCGGAATCTTTTAACGTACTAATAAAAGAAATTCGTTCATTAGCTATTGATATTAATTTAGAAAACGATTAATACCGGTCCAGGAGAACTATATTGAGAGATCTATTAAAAAGATTAAAAAGTGAAAAACATATAACCGAATTCGACGCACTTCGTATCAGGCTAGCGTCTCCAGAAGAAATCCGCTCTTGGTCGTACGGGGAAGTAAAAAAACCAGAGACTATTAATTATAGAACTTTTAAACCTGAACGTGATGGTTTGTTCTGTGCTAAAATTTTTGGTCCCATTAAAGATTACGAATGTTTGTGTGGAAAATATAAACGTCTTAAACATCGTGGTGTAATCTGTGAGAAATGCGGCGTAGAAGTTACCCTAGCTAAAGTTCGGCGAGATAGAATGGGTCATATTGAATTGGCTTCCCCAGTAGCTCACATTTGGTACCTTAAATCGTTACCGTCACGTATTGGTTTATTGCTTGATATGACTTTGCGTGACATTGAGCGTATTCTTTACTTTGAAACATATGTAGTAATAAATCCTGGAATGACTGCACTGGATCAAAATCAATTACTCTCAGAAGAAGCATATCTTGATGCATTGGAGGAACATGGTAATGAATTTACAGCACTGATGGGCGCGGAAGCTATTCAGAAACTGTTACGAGATATAGATGTTTCTGAAGAAGTAAAAACACTGCGTTCAAAAATATCAGTCGCTACCTCGGAAACGAAAATAAAAAAATTCATTAAGCGACTCAAAGTCTTAAGTGCATTCTTGGAATCTGGAAATAAACCGGAGTGGATGATATTGACTGTGTTACCTGTTTTGCCCCCGGATTTGCGACCTTTGGTGCCATTGGATGGCGGGCGTTTTGCTACTTCAGATTTAAATGACTTGTATCGTCGGGTAATTAATCGAAATAACAGACTAAAACGTCTTTTAGATCTTAATGCACCGGATATTATCGTTCGTAACGAAAAACGGATGTTGCAAGAAGCAGTAGATGCTTTATTAGATAATGGTCGTCGTGGGCGAGCTATTTTAGGCTCTAATCGTCGACCATTAAAGTCTTTAGCAGATATGATTAAAGGAAAATCTGGACGTTTTCGTCAAAATTTGCTTGGTAAACGAGTGGATTATTCTGGTCGTTCCGTTATTGTAGTAGGGCCAACTTTAAAACTTCATCAAGCGGGTCTACCAAAGAAAATGGCATTAGAGTTATTTAAACCTTTTATCTTTAGCAAATTACAACGAGGAGGGTTGGCAACTACTATTAAAGCAGCTAAAAAGATGGTGGAAAGCGAAGTACCGGAGGTGTGGGATATTCTTGAAGAAGTTATTCGAGAACACCCTATTTTATTAAACAGAGCCCCGACTTTACATCGTTTAGGTATTCAAGCATTTGATCCAGTATTGGTGGAAGGGAAAGCAATACAGTTACATCCACTTGTATGTACAGCTTATAACGCGGATTTCGATGGAGATCAAATGGCTGTACATGTCCCGCTGACTTTGGAATCGCAATTGGAAGCGCGGTCTTTGATGATGTCTACTAACAATGTTTTACATCCAGCGAACGGTGAGCCAATTATTGTACCCACTCATGACGTAATACTGGGGCTTTATTATATCACACGAGATCGTGTGAATGCAAAAGGTGAAGGTATGCGGTTTTCAGATGTAGATGAGGCGGTGCGTGCTTATGAGAATGGGTATACGGATTTACACGCACGTATTATTGTTCGGATAAAAGAGAGTCTTTTAAATAGAACAGGAGAGGGTATGGAGGAAAGTGAACGTTTGGTTGCCACTGTTATAGGACGTGTTTTGTTATGGAAGATTGTTCCTAAAGGATTATCTTTTACATTGGTTAATCAGCCAATGACTAAAAAAGCGGTAACGCAATTATTGGATATCTGTTATCGGAATTTAGGGTTAGAGACTACTGTCACTTTTTCGGATAACTTAATGTATATGGGTTTCCGCTATGCAACTTCTTCTGGTATTTCTATAGGTATAAACGACCTTTTAGTACCTGATGAAAAAGCAAAAATTATTTCTCAAGCTGAAGAAGAGATTCAAGAAATGCAAAAACAATATGCTTCTGGATTAGTAACATACGGTGAGCATCGTAATAAAGTAATTGATATCTGGTCTCGCACTAATGACCAGGTCGCTAAAGCAATGATGGAAAAGATTGCTGTAGAAAAAGTAACAGGCACTCAAGGCGAAGAAATAACCCAAAGCTCTTTTAATTCCATTTATATGATGTCTGATTCTGGCGCTAGAGGTTCTGCAGCACAAATCCGTCAACTGGCTGGAATGAGAGGTCTAATGGCAAAACCAGATGGTACTATTATTGAAACACCTATTACTGCCAATTTTCGCGAGGGATTAAACGTTTTGCAATATTTTATTTCCACTCATGGTGCTCGTAAAGGTTTAGCTGATACTGCTTTAAAAACAGCGAATTCAGGATATTTAACTAGACGGCTTGTGGATGTTGCTCAAGATTTAGTTGTTACTGAATACAACTGTGATACTAACCATGGTATTGAAATAATGCCGCATATTGAAGGAGGTGATGTGGTGGAACCTCTGCGAGAACGAGTCTTAGGGCGAGTCTTGGCAAAATCGATTATAGATTCTAAATCTGGAAAAGAATTGATAACTAGGGATACTCTTTTAGATGAGAAATTGGTTAATTTACTAGAAGAACATGGTGTAGATCGTGTTATAGTCCGCTCAGCAATTACTTGTGAGACAGCATACGGTATTTGCTCGATGTGTTATGGACGTGATCTAGCCCGTGGACATATGGTGAATGTAGGAGAAGCCGTTGGTGTAGTGGCCGCTCAATCAATTGGTGAGCCAGGCACTCAATTAACTATGCGTACATTTCATATGGGAGGAGCTGCTTCTCGAGCAACCGCTATTAACAGCATTGAAGTAAAATCTTCTGGGAAAATTAAGTTGCGTAATTTAAAGATTGTAGAACAAATTAGCGGTAGTTTAGTAGCAATTTCTCGCTCAGGAGAATTAGTAGTGCAAGATCCTAAAGGAGGAGGGGAGCGTGAGCACTATAAAGTTCCTTATGGCGCAACTATTAATGTACGCAATGGTGACTTTGTAAAGGCTGGACAGATGGTAGCTCAATGGGATCCTCATACTCATCCTATTATTACAGAGGTAGCAGGAAACTTACATTTTGTTGATTTAGTGGATGGTATAACTATGAATCGACAAACTGATGAACTGACAGGTCTGAGTAGTATTGTAGTAACTTCTACTAGACAACGCACCGTTAGTGGTAAAGAACTTCGACCTATGGTTAAGCTTGTGGATGAAAATGACAATAGTATATTTTTATCAAGTGGTAAAATTCCGGCGCACTATTTCTTACCGGAAGGTACCATTCTTACTAAAGAGGACGGTTCTGTAGTCCAAATTGGTGACGTGTTGGCACGTATCCCTCAAGAAACTTCAAAGACCAGGGACATTACCGGAGGACTGCCGCGTGTAGCTGATCTTTTTGAAGCTCGTCGACCGAAAGATGCCGCTGTTTTAGCAGAAATTTCTGGAATAGTAAGTTTTGGTAAAGACACTAAAGATAAAGATCGTTTAATTATTACTACTCTGGACGGAAGTACCACTCACGAAGAGCTTATTCCTAAATGGCGCCATGTGAATGTTTTTGAAGGTGAAACAGTAGAAAAGGGTGAAGTAATTGCTGAGGGCCCTCCAGATGCTCACGATATTCTACGTTTACTGGGAGTAAATGCAATGGCGAATTATATTGTTAATGAAGTACAAGAAGTTTATCGATTGCAAGGAGTAAAAATTAATGATAAACATATCGAAGTAATCGTCCGCCAAATGTTACGAAAAGTAAAGATTGTTGACCCAGGTGAAACAGCATTTCTGCAAAATGAGCAGGTAGAGCAGCCCCTCGCTCGAGAAGAAAATAAAAAAATTATGAAAAAACATGGACAGATAGCAAAACTAGAACCAGTGTTATTAGGAATCACGAAAGCTTCTTTAGCTACTGAGTCCTTTATTTCGGCCGCGTCTTTTCAAGAAACAACGCGTGTATTAACAGCTGCTTCTGTGAGCGGAAAGCGTGATGATTTACGGGGTCTAAAAGAGAACGTAATTGTCGGGAGACTCATTCCTGCTGGAACAGGATTTAGTTATCATCAGGAACGTCGGTATTGTAGAGAAAAAAATGAAAGCTCATCAGAAGGGATACTAACTGAGAAGTCACGGCCCTCTGTTTCGCATAAAGACGAACGAGGGATAACAGTCAGTGAAGCAGAAGAGGCTTTAAGCGCAGCTTTCAAATTAAAAAACTAAAAGTATGGTACGGCTTTAAGGATTTCTATGGTTTAGAATTTGTGATTTTCTAAAATATAAAAGGACTTGTGCTTATATTATACAAATTTACGGATACATCCATCTATAAAGAGCGTTGATTTTGATAGTCAATGTACTTGACAAGGGGTGTTGTCTTTATTTAGAATCCCTGTCCTCTGCCTTGTTAAGGAGAGGGGGTTTGTGTTGCTTAAATCTGAGGATTGAGAAGAGAATTTAAATGTCTAGGATTAATCAGTTAGTAAGGAAACCACGTCGTGCACGAGTAAAGAAAAGTGATGTTCCTGCATTAGTGGGTTGTCCTCAAAAACGAGGTGTATGCATACGAGTGTATACCATCACTCCTAAAAAGCCTAATTCGGCTTTAAGAAAAGTAGCCCGTGTGCGCGTTACCAATGGCGCAGAGGTTACTGCTTATATAGGAGGAGAAGGTCACAATTTACAAGAACACTCGGTAGTTTTAATTCGAGGTGGTCGTGTAAAAGACTTGCCTGGTGTGCGTTATCACATTATTCGTGGCAGTTTAGATACAGCAAGCGTTTTAGGAAGGCGGCGCGGTCGTTCTAAGTATGGTGCAAAAAAACCGAAAGAGTAAGTAAAATGGGGAAAAATTAGGTGGCACGAAGAAAATCGGCGTCTAGACGGGAAGTTTTGCCGGATCCGCTCTTCTGTAGTGAGCTTTTGGCTAAGTTCATAAATGCTGTCATGCGACATGGGAAGAAGTCAGTAGCGGAGGGTATTGTCTATGGGGCTCTTGGTGTAGTAATAAGAAAACAAGAGCATACTAGCAGTAGTAAAGGGTACTCTGTAAAAGAAAAGAACAATGACTCTAGTAGAGAACACGAAAACAGTGAAAAAAGTGGTTGGCTTAATGAAGAAATACGCTTTGCAGCTCTTGGTGTATTTAAGAAAGCTTTGGACAATGTGATGCCAAGCGTGGAAGTAAAATCACGTCGAGTGGGTGGATCTACGTATCAAATTCCTGTGGAAATACGGGCGGTACGACGCCAAGCTCTAGCGATGCGTTGGTTAAGTAAATGTGCAAAAGCAAGAAATGAAAAAACAATGACTCTACGTTTAGCGAATGAAATTTTAGATGCTGTGGAGCAACGTGGTGGGTCAATAAAAAAAAAGGAAGATATGCATCGCATGGCTAAAGCAAATCAAGCATTTGCACACTATCGGTGGTAAAGGAAGAAGGAAGATCGTGAATGACGACTAGAGCAATCCCATTAGAACATACACGTAACATAGGTATTATGGCGCATATTGATGCGGGCAAGACTACAACTACTGAACGTATCCTTTACTATACAGGTGTATCTCACAAAATGGGGGAGGTGCACGAAGGAAATGCCGTAATGGATTGGATGGAACAAGAACAGGAACGTGGTATCACTATTACTTCAGCCGCTACTACGTGTTTTTGGATGGGTATGGATCAACAATATGCAAAGCACCGAATTAATATTATTGATACACCCGGGCATGTTGATTTCACAATTGAAGTTGAGCGTTCTTTGCGAGTACTTGATGGAGCCATCGCTATTTTTTGTTCAGTAGGAGGAGTTGAACCGCAAAGTGAAACTGTTTGGCGACAAGCTAATCGTTACGGTGTTCCGCGTTTAGGATTTGTGAACAAGATGGATCGAACAGGAGCTGATTTTCTACGCGTGGTACAACAAGTGAGAGATCGTCTACAGTCCAATCCAGTACCCATTCAGCTTCCTGTTGGTTCAGAAGAAAATTTCCAAGGCATTATTGATTTAGTGCAAATGAAAGCTATCTATTGGAATGAATTGGATAGAGGGCGTACTTATACTTTATCGGATTTACCCAAAAACATGAAGTCAACAGCCCAAGAATGGCGTGAAAGAATGGTAGAAGCTGCAGCTGAATCTTCTGAAAAATTAATGGAAAAGTACTTAGAAATTGGTGATCTTTCTGAGAAAGAAGTGTTAGAAGGACTGCGTCGGCGAACTCTTGCTAACGAAATCGTACCAATGCTATGTGGAAGTGCTTTTAAGAATAAAGGAGTGCAAGCCTTATTAGATGCTGTGGTTGACTATTTACCTGCACCTACTGATATACCTGATATTCGAGGTGAAGAAGCAGACGGTTCAGAAGGTTCTCGTGCAGCTTCTGACGAATCTTCTTTTTCGGCGTTGGCTTTTAAAATTGCCTCTGATCCTTTTGTTGGAACACTAACTTTTTTTCGCGTATATTCTGGTGTACTTAGATCAGGTGATTCAGTTTATAATCCTGTCAAGCGTAAAAAAGAACGTGTTGGTCGTCTTTTGCGTATGCATTCTAACGCTCGAGAAGAGATTGGAACAGTATATGCAGGTGATATTGCTGCTGCAGTGGGTTTGAAAAACGTTACCACTGGGGATACGCTCTGCGATCAACGTCAAATTATCACTCTTGAAAAGATAGAATTTCCAGAGCCTGTGATTTCTGTGTCTATTGAACCAAAAACTAAGGCTGATCAAGAAAAAATGGGGGTAGCTTTAGGAAAGTTAGCTCAGGAAGATCCTTCATTTCGAGTGCATACTGACAAAGAATCTGGACAGACCATTATTGAAGGTATGGGTGAGTTGCATCTAGAAATTATCGTAGACCGAATGCGTCGAGAATTTAATGTTACTGCGAATGTTGGAAAACCTTGTGTAGCTTATCGAGAAGCCATTCGAAGAACGGTGGAACAAGAGGGAAAATATATACGTCAAACTGGTGGTCGAGGACAATACGGGCATGTATGGCTTCGTATCGAACCAAAAGAACCGGGTTCTGGTTTTGAATTTGTAAATGAAATTATAGGAGGTGCAGTACCTAAAGAGTATATACCGGCTGTGGAAAAAGGTGTAAAAGAGCAGATGGAAAACGGAGTAATTGCTGGGTATCCTATAGTAGATGTTAAAGTGGCTATTTTTGATGGTTCCTATCACGACGTTGACTCTAGCGAAATGGCATTTAAAATCGCTAGTTCGTTGTGTTTTAGAAATGGAGCCGCTAAGGCAGACCCTACATTACTTGAACCAATTATGAAAATAGAGGTTGTTACTCCAGAGGAGTATATGGGCGATATTGTTGGTGATCTTAATCGGCGTCGAGGTGTAATTCAAGGTATAGGTGATAATGCATCTGGTAAGGGCGTTAATGCTGAAGTACCTTTAGCAGAAATGTTTGGTTATGCGACTGCACTGCGTTCACTCAGTCAAGGACGTGCAATTTATACAATGGAGTTTTTGAAATATGCCGAAGTTCCTGCAAATGTTGCTGCAGCAATTATTAAACAACCAAATTAAGGTCACCGGTTCAAATCCGGTTGTGGGCTGCGACAGAATTTCAAGGAAGAAGGCGTAATGGTGTTTTTAGGAGTTTTTATATATGTCTAAAGTAAGATTTATAAGAGAGAAACCGCATTTAAATGTGGGGACAATTGGTCACGTGGACCACGGTAAAACAACGTTAACAGCGGCATTGACTAAGGTGTTATCGGAAAGATTTGGAGGGGAGGCCCGGGCGTTTGATCAGATAGACAATGCTCCGGAAGAACGAGCACGAGGTATCACAATAGCAACCTCGCACGTGGAATACCAGAGTGACAGTCGCCATTATGCACACGTTGATTGTCCAGGTCACGCGGATTATGTAAAGAACATGATTACAGGAGCGGCTCAGATGGATGGAGCGATACTGGTAGTAAGTGCAGCGGATGGTCCAATGCCGCAAACACGAGAACACATTGTGTTAGCAAAACAAGTGGGAGTGCCTGCGATAGTGGTGTTTTTAAACAAAGGAGATATAGTAGACGATGAGGAATTGCTGGCATTGGTAGAAATGGAGGTAAGAGATTTATTGACCAGTTACGATTTTCCAGGAGACGAGACACCAGTTGTTACAGGTTCAGCGTTGAAAGCGTTAGAAGGGGACGGTGGAGCATTAGGTATTCCATCGGTATTGAAATTAGTACAGGTAATGGATGCGTATTTTAAAGACCCAAAACGCGAAAAAGACAAACCATTTCTTATGCCCATCGAGGACGTGTTTTCAATATCGGGACGAGGGACAGTAGTAACGGGACGTATTGAAAGAGGGATCGTTAAGGCAGGAGATGAAGTCGAGATTGTGGGAATTAAGACAACGGTTAAGACAACGTGCACGGGCGTAGAGATGTTCAGGAAATTATTGGACGAAGGCCAAGCGGGAGATAATGTTGGGGTGTTATTGAGAGGAACAAAGCGAGAAGAAGTTGAGCGCGGGCAAGTGCTGGCCCAACCGAAAACAATTACTCCACATACAACATTTGAAGCCGAAGTTTACGTCTTGTCAAAAGAGGAAGGGGGCCGGCATACACCTTTTGTAAAAGGTTACCGCCCACAATTTTATTTTCGCACAACAGACGTTACGGGAGAGGTCCTGCGTCTTCCGAAAGGGGTGGAAGTGGTAATGCCAGGAGACAATGTGACAGTGACGGTGCAATTGATAGCGCCAGTAGCAATGGACGAAGGGTTGCGATTTGCGGTCCGCGAAGGTGGGCGTACTGTTGGAGCTGGTGTCGTAACAAAGATTGTTGAATAACTCGAGTAAATAATTTTAAAGATAGATAAAGAGTCTAAGAAATCGGTAGTCATATGGCAATTAATAATAATCAACGCATTCGTATTCGATTGAAAGCATTCGATCATCGACTGATTGATCGGTCCACTCGAGCGATTGTAGAAACGGCAAGACGCACAGGCGCAATAATTAAAGGGCCCATTCCGTTGCCTACAAAGGTTGAACGCTACACAGTACTGATTTCTCCTCATGTGGATAAAGATGCTCGAGATCAGTATGAAATCCGGACGCACAAGCGGTTGGTGGACATTGTGCAACCGACTGATAAAACAGTTGATGCTTTGATGAAGTTAGATTTAGCTTCCGGAGTAGATGTTCAAATAAGTGTTGATCGTAATTCATCTAGCAAAAGATAACAGTATTTTTTTGTTTGTTGATTTTGATAATAAAATGATGTTATTGGGTATGTGATTTTTTAGAGTGGTGATTGTTTATGTCTATTGGTTTAATTGGCCGTAAATGCGGAATGACTCGTCTTTTTATGGATGTGGGAGTTGTGATCCCTGTCACTGTAATAGAGACATTTTCTAATCGCATTACTCAAATAAAGACAGTAAGTGTTGATGGTTATTGTGCTATACAAATAGCAGCCTGTGGAAAGAAACCTTTTGTTCGTCTTAGCAAAGCAATAGTAGGACATTATGCAAAAAGCGGAGTAGAAGCCGGAAAGACAATGCATGAATTTCGTGTAACTTCTGATGAATTGGTTAAAGCTAAGCTAGGTGATGAGATCGAGGTTAGTATATTTAAGGAAGGACAAATTGTTGACGTACGTGGTTTAACTCGCGGTAAAGGTTTTGCCGGCACGGTAAAGCGTCATAATTTTAGAACTCAAGATGCCACCCATGGGAATTCGTTATCTCATCGTGTGCCAGGTTCTATGGGTCAATGTCAAACTCCTGGGCGTGTATGGAAAGGAAAAAAGATGTCCGGTCATATGGGAAATGTTTACTGTACTATACAAAATCAAGAAATTGTCAAAGTGGATGTTAAAAGGCAACTTCTTTTAATTAAAGGAGCCGTACCGGGTGCTCCTGGTAAAGAAGTAATTGTCACACAATCAATTAAGAAGGGAAAAAAGAGGTAGGATTAATGGATCTCTCCGTGTATTCATCCGAAAGAAAGGAAGTAAATAGAATATGCGTATCTGACGCTATATTTGGAGCGGAATTTAAGGAAAGTTTGGTGCATCAGGTAGTTACTGCTTATTTAGCCGGTGCAAGAGCAGGCACTAAGGCACAAAAGACACGCGGTAAGGTTCGTGGTGGAGGAACTAAACCTTGGAGGCAAAAAGGGACTGGTCGAGCGCGAGTAGGCAGTATTCGAAGTCCGTTGTGGCGAGGAGGAGGTGTAACTTTTGCGGCAGCGCCTCGTGATTTTTCGCAAAAGGTAAATCGAAAAATGTATCGGCGATCGATGGTTTCTATTTTTTCCGAATTAATTCGACAAAATCGTTTTGTTGTAATAGAAACTTTACAATTACAGGAACCAAAGACTCGTGAGTTATTACAGAAGGTTCTGTTGAAAAAGTCCGATGTAAAAAAAGTTTTAATCGTTCTTGATGAGTACAATCGCAATGTAGAATTGGCTGCACGAAATGTTCGTGGTATTACAACTTTGAATGTTATGCGAATGGATCCTATTAGTCTTATTGCTGCAGAAGAAGTGTTAATCACAGTAGGAGCTGTTAAAAATATTGAGTCAAGGTTGCAAATACTATGAATCAGGCAAGGTTACTGGAAGTTCTTATTACTCCTCGTGTATCGGAAAAAAGTGCTTTAGTGATGGGTCAATATGTGTTTGAAGTATCTCCTGACGCAATAAAATCTGAAATTAGAGCGGCGGTAGAAAGACAATTTAATGTCACAGTTAAAGCAGTACGCATTTGCAACGTTAAAGGGAAGGTTACACGGTTTCGACAAATACGAGGTCGGCATAGAAATTGGAAAAAAGCTTATGTTACACTCGTATCGGGTGATGAAGTTGATATTACATCTGGTGACAAGGGTATGAAATGACTTTAGTAAGAAAAAAACCTACATCTCCTGGGCGACGTTTTGTTGTTAAAGTGGTTCACCCTAATTTGCATAAGGGTGAACCGTATAAACCGTTGTTGCAGGGAAAGAAACGTATTAGCTGTCGTAATAACAAAGGGCGTATTACTGTGCGTCATCGCGGTGGTGGGCATAAGCGCCGTTATAGAATCATCGATTTTAAATATGATAAAGAGGGTAAAGGTATTGTAGAGCGATTAGAATATGATCCAAACCGTACTGCCCATATTGCCCTAGTTTTGTTCTCAGACGGAGAACGTCGATATTTTGTAGCCCCGAAGGGTCTGTATAAAGGTTCACAGATAAACATAGGAGAAAATGCACCGATTAGTATAGGAAATTGCTTACCATTGCAACACATTCCCTTAGGAGCTACAATTTATAATCTCGAAGTAAAACCGGGAAAGGGAGCTCAACTTATTCGCAGTGCAGGAACTTCTGCTCAACTGATGGCAAAAGAAGGAATGTATGCTATTGTTCGCATGCGTTCCGGCGAGGTAAGAAAAGTTCTATCCAGCTGTCGTGCTTGTATTGGAGAAGTATCTAACTCAGAGCATAATTTATGTTCGTTAGGTAAAGCAGGTGCTAAACGTTGGCGCGGTCGACGTCCCACTGTGCGCGGTGTAGCTATGAACCCAGTAGATCATCCTCATGGTGGGGGTGAGGGTAAGACTTCTGGAGGTCGTCATCCAGTCTCTCCTACTGGAAAATCGACGAAGGGATACAAGACACGCCGTAATAAATACTCATCTAATATGATTGTTTGTGATCGACGAAAAAAGAAATAAAGGAGAAGGAGTCAGTTTGTGCCAAGATCAACAGCTAAGGGTCCATTTGTAAGATATCATCTTTTAAAAAAAGTGAAGGAAGTGCAACAAAAGGGGGGTAACAAACGATCCCTTAAGACTTGGTCGCGTTGTTCCATGGTAATTCCGGAAATGATAGGATTAACCATTTCGGTACACAATGGTCGTCAGCACGTACCGATTTATATTTCAGAAAATATGGTGGGACATAAATTGGGAGAATTTGCTATAACCCGTACCTTTAAGGTACATTCAGGTGACCGTAAAGCGAAAAAGGAAAATTAACGTGGAAGTTAGTGCGAGATTAAAATACGCGCGTACTTCGGCGCAAAAGACGAGGCTTTTAGCTAATCAGATTCGAGGTTTATCCGCTGAACGGGCGGTGCGTTTGCTGTATTTTAGCAGTAAAAAGGCCGCTTCTATTATAAGAAAAGTTTTGTGTTCAGCCATTGCTAATGCTGCACATAATCATGGAATTAATATAAATGAATTAACAGTGTCAACACTGTTAATTGACGAAGGGCCTGTGGCACGGCGATTTCGTGCCAGAGCTCGTGGGCGCACTAATCAAATTTTAAAACGCACTTGTCATATTACTGTAAAAGTATCACGTTCTAACACAGAGAGGAAAATTCGTAGTGGGTCAAAAAGTTAATCCCATAGGTATGCGGCTTGGTATTGTAAAAAATTGGACATCTAACTGGTATGCGGGAAAAAAAGATTTCTCCAGTCGTTTGAATGATGATTTACAAGTGCGTCAGTTATTAGAAGATCGTTTAAAAAGTGCATCTGTTAGTCGTATTCAGATTGAACGGCCAGCCCGTAACGCTAAAATTTTAATTTATTCTTCACGACCTGGTGTGATTATAGGTAAAAAAGGTGAAGAAATTGAAGCGCTGCGTTTGGAAATAGCAAAAGTGATGAAAGTTCCTGTTCATATTACTATTGAAGAAATACGAAAACCTGAATTAGATGCTAAATTGGTTGCAGAACACGTTGCGCAACAATTAGAACGTCGCATTATGTTTCGGAGAGTTATGAAACGCGCTATACAAAACACCATGCGTCAAGGTGCGTTAGGCGTTAAAATAAGTGTAAGCGGACGTTTAAGCGGATCTGAAATCGCTCGTACCGAGTGGTATCGAGAAGGACGAGTTCCTTTGCATACGTTTCGTGCTGATATCGATTATGCAACAGCTACAGCAAAAACTACTTATGGAACGATTGGGGTAAAAATATGGATTTTTAAAGGGGAAATTCATTCACCGAAAGCTCATCGATTCTTGACTGAAAAATCCATTACAAAACAAGTAATTGAAAAAGCAAAAGGAGAAAATTAGTGTGTTGCAACCAAGTAACCGAAAATATCGCAAAAATTTTAAAAGTCGAAATCGAGGAGTAGCTTGTCGCGGCAATCGAATTAGTTTTGGGGAGTTTGGGCTTAAATCAATAGATTATGCGCGCATTACTGCGCGTCAATTAGAAGCTGCTAGGCGTGCTCTTTCAAGACACGTAAAGCGAAGTGGTAAGATTATTATTCGTATTTTTCCTGATAAACCAATTACAAAAAAACCTTTAGAAGTGCGTCAAGGCAAGGGGAAAGGAAATGTCGAATACTGGGTAGCACCCGTACAGCCTGGACGAATGATTTTTGAAATTGAAGGAATAGAAGAAAATCTTGCCCGTGAAGCTTTTGCGCGAGCAGCGGCCAAATTGCCTGTGAGATGCATTTTTTCCAGACGAACGGTGATGTAGATGAAAGTTGATAAACTTTGTGCTAAAACAGAATCTGAACTTAGAAAACAATTGCTTATTTTGTTAAAAGAAAGATATAGTTTACAGATGCAAAAGAGAGTAAAGGAAATTGTCAAATCGCATCTTTATAAGCGAGTACGCCGTGGTATAGCTCGCCTTAAAACCTTTTTAAGAGAAAAGGAACTATTACATAAACATGAAAAATAAAAAAGTAGTCCGTATTTTTTCTGGTATTGTGACTAGCAGAAAAATGAATGATACAATTGTTGTATTGATAGAACGAAAAGTAAAGCATTCTAAATATGGAAAATTTATTAGGCGTTTTAAAAAATTACACGTGCATTGTCAAGGAAACAAATGCCAAAAAGGTGATGTTGCTATTGTCCGTGAAACTCGTCCTATCTCAAAAACAAAAAGTTGGGTTTTGGTAAAAGTTGAGAAAATGTTAGTAAAAGATGTTTGAGAGTAATTTTTCATGATTCAAGTGCAATCAGTTATTAATGTAGCAGATAATAGTGGAGCCAGACGTGTGATGTGTATTAAAGTTTTAGGTGGGTCTAGGCGTCGGTATGCAAACATTGGTGATATCATTAAGGTAAGTGTTAAAGAAGCAATGCCGAGAGGAAAAGTGGAAAAAGGAGACATAATGAATGCGGTAGTAGTGCGGACACGGAAAGGAGTGAGACGAAGCGACGGATCAATCATTCGGTTTGATAATAACGCTGCGGTATTGTTAAACAGTCAATTGCAACCAGTGGGTACAAGAATTTTTGGTCCAGTAACTAGAGAGTTACGTAAGCATAATTTTATGAAGATTATTTCAATGGCTTTGGAAGTTGTATAAGTGGTAGTCTTATAGTGATGAAAAAAATTAAAAAAAATGATACTGTTGTGGTAATAGCAGGAAGAAGTAAAAGTTGTAAAGGCAAAGTAGTTAAAATTCTTCCTCGTGGTCGAGTGTTGATTGATGGTGTACATCTAATCAAGAAGCATGTGAAACCAAATCCTAATAAAAATGAAGGTGGTGGTGTGTTGGAACGAGAGTCTGGGGTTCATATTTCTAATGTTGCCATTTATAATCCTAGTACGAAGAAGTCAGATTGCGTAAAAATTAAAATTTTAGATAATGGATCTAAAGTTCGGGTATTTGCTTCAAACGCAATAAAAATTGATACTTAAAGTATAAAATATGACAGAATTACAAGAACTGTATAAGAGAGTAGTGGTGCCGAATTTACAAAAAGAGTTTGGTTTTAGATCCACAATGGCTGTGCCGTGCATTGAAAAGATTACCTTAAATATGGGAATCGGTGAGGCTGTTGCTGATAAAAAAGTAATTGAACGCGCCATGGACGATATGATGAGGATTTCTGGTCAGAAACCTGTGATTACTTATGTACGTAAATCAGAGGCCAGTTTTAAAATTCGCACTGGATGGCCTATTGGTTGCAAAGTAACGTTACGTCGAAAACGTATGTATGAATTTTTAAAGCGGCTTATTTCTATTGTAATACCGCGTATTCGAGATTTTCGAGGTTTTAGTGCTGCATCTTTTGATAAATGGGGCAATTTTAGTCTTGGTATTCGGGAACAGATTGTTTTTCCAGAAATTCAGTATGACAAGATTGATGCGGTTCGGGGTATGGATATTAATATCACTACGACAGCTCGGTTTTGTGAGAATGCGAAAGCACAGGCTTTTTTGTTATTAAAAAATTTTGGTTTTCCGTTAAAAGATTAAAGATTAATTTTTGATTTTAAGAGTATAATTGTTGTGTCAAAACTGAGTGTCATTGAACGTAATAGAAAGCGTATACAAAAGTCTTACAAGGCACAAGAGAGTCGTTTAAAACTCAAAAAGATGTTTAAAAAAGGAACTCCTGAAGACCAGGAAGCTGCTCAATTGAAGTTACAAAAAAATTCCCGTGATGAATCTAGAGTTAGGATAAGGCATCGATGCCATAAATGTGGTCGGCCTTGTGGTACACTTAAAAAATTTGGATTATGTCGAATTCATTTGAGAGAAGCTGTTATGAGGGGAGATGTTCCCGGTTTAAGAAAAGCGAGTTGGTAGTCCCATAAAAATATGACACAAGATCCTATATCTGACGCACTGACACGTATTCGTAACGCTCAGGTGTTAAAAAGAAGAGAAGTTAGCATGCCTTCGTCGAAGCTAAAGTTAAGTATTGTAACAGTATTAAAGCGAGAAGGTTATATTATCGATTATCATGAGAAAGACGATTTTCCTAAGCGTCAATTAGTTATTATCCTGAAATATTACGAAGGAAAACCAGTCATTTCTATGTTGAAACGAGTAAGTAAGCCTTCTTTGCGCGTATATAAAGGTAAAAACGAATTGCCTAAAGTACATAACGGTTTAGGTATCGCTATTATTTCGACTTCAAAAGGTGTGATATCTGACCACCAAGCACGATATTTAGGTGAAGGTGGAGAAGTTATTTGTTACGTGAGTTAAGAAACTAGATAGGGAAAGAAACTGTGACAGTAAGTCGTGTAGCCAGGCAACCGATTAAAATTCCAGATGGTGTGGATATTGTTATAAAGGATGGGCAATGTATAACCGTAAAAGGACGAATTGGAAAACTTACTCAAACGCTTCATAATGCCATTAAGGTTGTGCGGTATGACAATGAGCTTCGGGTAACGCCAATAAGCGCTATTGACAATGATCTTCCGAAGAAATTAAACGCACTGGTAGGAACTACACGTGCGTTGATTCAAAATATGGTTCGTGGTGTGTGTGATGGATTTCAGAGAAAGTTAGTGATGATAGGCATTGGTTATCGCGCGCAAGCTAGAGGACAACTGTTAAGTTTGATGGTTGGATTTTCACATCCAGTAGATATCGAAATACCGAATGGAATTGTTGTGAAAACTCCTAGTGCGACCGAGATCGTTGTGAGTGGCATTGATCGGCAGATAGTGTGTCAGGTAGCAGCGAATATACGTTCAATCCGTCCACCGGAACCGTATAAAGGAAAGGGTATTCGTTACGATGGTGAACACGTATCTTGTAAGGAGGCCAAGAAAAAATAGTATTATGAAACACAAAAAAAGACTTAGACGTGCTCGCCGAACGCGGGAAAAAATTAAGGAATTAGGTGTGGCACGTTTGTGTGTTTACCGGTCGTTAAATCATATTTATGTTCAGTTTATTTCTCCTGATGCGATTGTGCTAGCTGCTGCGTCGACTGTGGAAAAAAACGTAAGACATCAGCTGAAATACGGAGGAAATGTTACAGCGGCTACGATGATCGGTAAGCTTATCGCCGAACGTGTTAAAAAGTTTGGTATTGCGAAAGTAGCTTTTGATCGAAGTGGTTATAAATATCACGGACGCGTTCGCGCATTAGCAGAATCGGTGCGTAACAGTGGGATTGAATTTTAACAGATCTTTATGCCATTCCACAGTCTATAATCGTATGTGGTGATTACAGTGAGTAACGAATAAAATGACAGATGGTAACCAAGATAAATTAGTGTATGTACGTCGTACAGCAAAAGTCGTAAAAGGAGGACGAATATTTAGTTTTTCTGCGTTAGTTGTTGCTGGAAATGGCGAAGGAAAAGCAGGTTTTGGCTTAGGGAAAGCTCGCGAAGTTCCAGTCGCTATTCAGAAAGCTACCGAAAACGCCAGACGTGATATGGTAAGCATTCCTTTGCATGATGGCGATACATTAAGTCATCCAATAAAGGCTGTCTATGCGTCTTCAACTGTCTTAATATTACCTGCTTCTGAGGGAACGGGGGTAATTGCTGGAAATGTGATGAGAGCAGTTTTTGAAGTTATGGGTGTTCGAAATATTCTAGCAAAGTGTATTGGCTCTTCCAATCCAATAAATGTAATTCGAGCCACTTTTAAAGCAATAAGAAATTTAGAGACATCTGAGTTAGTAGCTGTGAAACGCAGATGATTAATTATAGCAATTCTACAAGGTTTAAGGGTTTTTAATGAAAAAATTGAAAAAGATTCGTGTAACTTTAATAAAAAGTAAATACGGAAGAAAACCAAATCATCGTAAATGCGTAGAGGGTCTTGGTTTAAGACGTTTGCATCAGACAGTAGATGTAATTGATACGCCTGCCAATCGAGGTATGATTGGCAAAGTTTTTTATTTATTAGAAATTGAACAACAGGAAGTTTAAAAATGCATTTAAATACCCTAAGACCCGGTGCAGGGAAACGAAAGAAAAAAATGCGGGTAGGTCGTGGGATTGGTAGTGGAAAAGGTAAAACTTGTGGTCGTGGACATAAAGGACAGCATTCTCGATCTGGTGGGTATCATAAAGTTGGTTTTGAAGGTGGGCAAATGCCTATACAACGTCGGGTGCCAAAATTTGGTTTTGTTTCAAAAAAGAAATTATTTTCTGCAGAAGTCCGTTTAGATGAATTAAATAAGGTATTTGGCGACGCGATTAACATTAATACTTTAAAGGAGAATGGTATTATCAATCAACGTGTTAAGCAAGTAAAAATATTTGCTTCTGGAAAATTGCAAAAATCCATAGTAGTGACAGGATTGAGAGCAACGCAGAGTGTTAAAATCGCTATAGAGAAAGCAGGCGGTAAGGTGGTTGATCGCAATGGCTAATAAAAAGTTTAATAATACATCTTCTTCTTTGTCACAAGGTGGGTTGAGTGAATTAAAGCGTCGTTTATTGTTCGTTCTATTTGGCGTTTTTGTATATCGTTTAGGAACTTATATACCCGTACCAGGTCTTAATCCTATACGCCTATCGATGCTTTTCCATCAACACGAGTTAGGTTTTTTAGGAATGTTTAATATGTTTTCTGGTGGTGCTTTAAGTAGAATGACGATTTTTGCATTAGGCATAATGCCGTATATTTCTGCTTCTATTATTATTCAAATGTACAGTCAAATTTCTCCTAAAATGCAATCTCTTCGTAAGGAAGGAGAATCAGGTCGTCGCAGAGTTAATCAATATATAAGATATGGAACTGTTATACTATCTTTATTGCAATCAATTTTTATGACTAAATGGTTAGTTAGTAGCAGTCATGTTGTCATGCATCCAGATTGTAGTTTTTATCTTACGACTGTTATTACTCTTGTTACAGGTACCATGTTTTTGATGTGGTTAGGCGAGCAAATGACGGAGCGAGGGATTGGCAATGGAACTTCTTTAATTATTTTTTCTAGCATTGCTTCGCGGTTTCCGGTAGCGGTCAGTCAAGTTTTTATGCAAGTTCGTCAAGGTCAGATACCTATGCTAACTTCATTTTTTTTGTTGACGATAGTCATTGTAGTTACTTTAATAGTTGTTTTTTTTGAAAGAGCTCAGCGTCGAATTACCATTAATTACGCTAAACGTCAACAAGGAAGAAAGCTGTATGCAGCTCAATGCAGTCATCTTCCATTGAAAATTAACATGTCTGGTATTATTCCAGTGATTTTTGCTCAAAGCATTATTTTGTTTCCTGGAGCTGTAGCCAAGTTCATGGCTTCTATTAAAGAATTGTGGTGGTTGGATAATATTTCTTTAGCTCTTTCGAATGGACAGCCCGCTTATATTATAATTTTTTCTATGGCGGTGATCTTTTTCAGTTTTTTTTACACGATTTTAGTTTTTAATCCTAAAGAAACAGCTGAAAACTTGAAGAAAACTGGAGCATTTATTTCCGGTATTCGTCCAGGAATACAAACGGCAAACTACATTAGTAAAGTAATGACGCGGCTAACTTTAGTAGGTTCTGTTTACCTTGCTCTAGTAGCTTTATTACCTCAGTTTCTGATTTTAACATGGAATATTCCTTTTTATTTTGGAGGTACTTCTTTATTAATCGTAGTAGTAGTAGTTATGGATTTTATAGCACAAGTGCAAGCTCATGTGATGAGCTACCAATATGAATCTTTAATGAAAAAGTCAGGCGTGAGAGGTGCAGGCTTTGGGCTTATTCGATAAATAAAAGTAGAAAAGTTTAAAATGAAAGTAAAGACGTCTGTAAAAAGAATATGTAGGAGTTGTAAAATGGTTCGAAGAAGAGGTGTTTTACGAGTAGTCTGCAGCAATAATGCTCGACACAAACAACGGCAGAAACATTAGGCACATAGAGATTTTTGTATACGAGTGAGAGAACGTTAAAATATAGTCTTGTAAAAGGTGTTCGGTTTATAATTTTTACGACTTGATTTATTGTAGAAGGAAGATTATGCTACATTCTTCACTGCTGCGTCATCAAGGAATTTATTGATCAATAAAGTAGGAACAGTATAAAAGTGGTGGTTCGCATTTCTGGTGTCAATATCCCGACGCATAAACACGTGCGGGTAGCACTACAAGTTATATACGGTATAGGCAATGCTCGAGCGGTAAAAATCTGCAAGTTAGCCAGTGTTGATCCAACTGTTAACATTAAAGATTTATCCGAAAAAGAACTCGATACTTTACGAAATGAAATTGGTAAGTTTATGGTAGAAGGGGATTTAAAACGAAAACGTTCTATGGATATTAAGCGGAAAATGGATTTAAGTACCTATCAAGGTATTCGTCATCGCCGTGGACTTCCAGTCCACGGTCAGCGCACTCGTACCAATGCTCGTACCCGGAAGGGTAGACGTAAGCCTATAAGAGCTTAAAAACGGTGACTAGGAAGAGTCTTTAAATGGTGAAAAAACGTTTTAGAAAGGTTGTTGAGGGTATTGCCCATATTAATGCGGCATTCAATAATACTAAAATATGTATTTCTGACGTACACGGGAATGTGTTGTGTTCTCGTTCGGCAGGTGGGTCAGGGTTTAAAGGATCTCGAAAAGGCACTCCTTATGGAGCGCAATTGGCTGCTGAGGGAATAGGTGAGAGAGCTATTCAAGATTTTGGCATGGAGGCTGTTTCCGTATGCATTAAAGGTCCAGGTGCAGGACGCGATTCTGCTATTCGTGGATTACGTTCCTCAGGTTTAAAGATTATTAGTTTGGAAGATCGTACGGCATTACCACACAATGGTTGTCGTCCTCGTAAGAAACGTCGAGTGTAGAGAAAGTGTGATTTAGAGTAATGATAATTTAGAATTTTTTAGAGGATTAATTAAAAATGGCGAGGTATCTTGGTCCAAAATGTCGATTGTCACGACGTGAAAAGACTGATTTACAATTAAAGAGCGGTATTCGGGAAATAGCTGCGAAATGTGACATTGAACGGGTTCCTGGTGCACATTGGCAACGTCGTGGAAGAAGTACAGACTACGGTGTCCAATTGCGAATGAAGCAATTAATTAAGCGTTATTATGGTGTTCTAGAAAAACAGTTTCGCAATTATTATCTAAAAGCTGATAGACTTAAAGGATCTACTGGGAACAATCTGTTAAGTTTATTGGAAAAGCGTCTGGATAACACAATTTACCGAATGGGATTTGCAGCTACCAGAGCGGAGGCAAGACAGATCGTAAATCATAAAGCAATTCTTATTAATGAACGCTTGGTAAATATTCCTTCTTATCAAGTAAAACCTGGAGACCGCATTGAAGTACGTGATCGAGCCAAGAGACAGTTGCGTATCAGAGAAGCACTAGAACTAGCAAGACAACGTACGTTAGTTTCCTGGATTGAAGTAGATGCTAAGAAAATGGCAGGTACATTGAAAGATCAACCTGATGTGACAGAGTTGCCTGCTGAATTTAAAGTTAATCTTGTTGTTGAGCTCTATTCAAAATAAAGGAGCTAAGGAGCATTTTAGATATGCAAGATCCTCTTGAATTATTTTTAACGCCAAAAAACATTCAAGTCTATCCGGTGTCGCCGCCTAATCATTTTCGTATCGTCTTAGAGCCGTTAGAACGTGGATTTGGGCATACTTTAGGTAATGCTTTGAGGCGAGTCCTATTATCTTCTATGCCTGGGGCTGCTATTGTAGAAACGCAGATAGAAGGTGTTTTACATGAATATAGCTCTCTTGAGGGCGTTCGAGAAGATGTAGTGAGTATAATGTTAAACCTAAAAGGTATTGCTATTAAATTAGAAAGTTGTAATGAATCTGTTTTAATTCTAAAGAAGAAAGGTCCTGGTGCGGTTATAGCAGGAGATTTACAGATAGACCAAGGAACTACAATTGTTAATCCTGATCATGTAATTGCAAACCTTACTCAGGAAGGTGAAATTAACATGAAATTGAAAGTTATGATGGGTCGTGGTTATGAACCTGCTAGTGTTCGCGCAGAAAAGCGAGACAGTCGTTCTTTAGGGGTGTTATTGTTAGATGCTTCTTATAGTCCAGTGCGACGTGTTGCTTATTTTGTAGAAAATACTCGGGTAGAAAAACGTACAGATTTAGATAAGTTAATTATTGAACTAGAAACTAATGGTACGCTTAATCCTGAAGAAGCTATTCGATTTTCGGCGACTATCTTGCAACACCAATTATCAGCTTTTGTTGATATAAAAAAAGAGGAAGGTCAGTCTATTGATAGCAAGGAGAATACACTCGATCCTGTATTGTCTAATTCTGTGGACGACTTGGAATTGACTGTACGGGCAGCTAATTGCTTAAAAGCGGAAAGTATTTATTATATTGGTGATTTAGTACAACGCTCCGAAAATGATCTGCTAAAGACTCCGAATTTAGGTAGAAAATCTTTGTTGGAGATTAAGAGTGTACTTGCACAGAGGGGACTAAGTTTAGGTATGCGCATTGAGGGCGGATGGCCTCCGGAAAATATCGTAGAGAGACAGTGCCATGAGAAGGAAAAAGGGTAAACTTTTATATGTATCATCGTAAAAGTGGTAAACGTTTAAACCGTTCGGGTGCGCATCGCAAAGCGATGATGAAGAACATGACTATATCGTTGCTAAAATGCGAGGTAATAAAAACTACTCTACAAAAAGCGAAAGAATTACGAAGAGTAATTGAGCCTTTAATTACGTTAGCAAAGAAAGACAGTGTAGCTAATCGTCGCTTAGCCTTCAGTCGTCTGCGTGATGACGTAACCGTAGCAGTGCTTTTTAAAGAAATTGCACCTCGAAACAAGAAACGTCTTGGAGGGTATTGTCGTGTATTAAAATGTGGTTTTCGCACTGGAGATAATGCACCTATGGCAATTGTTGAGTTGGTTGATCGAGTAAAAAAAGAGAAAGGGAGTACAGATTCATGAACTCCTTAATTTTACAAAAAATGAGAGAAAGATTAAGATTAATTTTGATTAATTGAGAAGATTAATGTAGTTATGGTTGTTGTGCCAAAAATTCGTGGTTTTGTTTGTGTGACGGCACACCCGGAAGGGTGTGAGAGGAATGTAATGGAATGGATTGAATATGTAAAAAAAAAACAGACTGCCTTTTCTTTTGGACCAAAAAGAGCGTTAATTATCGGGGCTTCTACTGGTTTTGGTCTTGCGAGTCGCATAGTGGCCGCCTTTGGCGGTGGAGCTAAGACAATAGGGGTTTTTCTTGAAAAGTCACCTGTTAAAAAACGTACTGCTTCTCCAGGATGGTATAATGTTGCAGCTTTTGAAAAAGCTGCATGTGCATTGGGGTTATACGTTAAAAGCATTAATGGTGATGCGTTTTCAAATGAAGTAAAGAGAAAAACTATTGAATTAATTCGGAAAGATTGGAAAAATGGAGTCGACTTGGTGGTTTATAGTATTGCCGCTCCACGTCGTGTACATCCCAAAACTGGGGAAGTTTTTAATTCTGTGTTAAAACCTATTAGACAGTTTTATCGCAGTAAGACTGTGGATATTATGACAGGAAAAGTCAGTGAAATAATTGTCGGGCCTGCAACTGAGAAAGAGATTCAAGATACAAAATTAGTTATGGGTGGTGATGATTGGGCTTTGTGGATAACTGCTTTATTGGAAAGCAATTGCTTATCAAGAGGGATTATCACAGTTGCTTTTACATATATTGGGCCTGAATTAACTTACGCGATTTATCGTAATGGTACTATTGGAAAAGCAAAGCAATCATTGGAAGCAACAGCCAAAAAGTTAGATGCTCTATTAAAGGAAAAGCGAGAGGGGAGAGCTGTTATTTCTGTAAATAAAGCATTGGTAACACAGGCTAGTGTAGTTATACCTGCTGTGCCTCTTTATGTCTCCTTACTTTATAAGGTTATGAAGAGAAAAAGTTTGCATGAAGGTTGTATTGAACAAATGTTGAGATTGTTTAGCAGGTATTTGTACGGTAAACAGAAAAATATCTCCATAGATCTAGAAGGTCGTGTTCGTATTGACGATTTGGAAATGCGCAGGGATGTGCAAGAGGAAGTGACGGCGTTATGGCAATCTGTTAACAGTAACAATGTTAACCAAATTGCTGATATTACCGGTTATCGTGAAGATTTTTACAAATTATTTGGTTTTGGTTTAAATAACATCGATTATCAGCGAGATGTGGATACAGAAATTACTATTCCCTCAATTAGCAGTGCAAATTTGTGAAAGCAAGTGCAAATCTCTCACTCTCAGTTTGCTATCTCAGTTTGCTATTATTGCAGAATATAAGCATTGGTTTTTTCTTTCGTTTTAAAAAGGGATATCATCTTCGAGTTCTGGATCGTCATGTTGTTGAGGCAGTGTATTATCGGTGGTGACAACAGTGGGGACAATTTCTTTTTGATTCTCTAAGATTTTAGTTTGTCGATAAGAAAAATCTTCTTTTTCCTGACGATGGTTTCCATGGTTGTTGTTGTTTCCACTACGATCTAATATGTGCATCTCACTTGCGATAATTTCTGTGGTAAAACGATCGAAATTATTTTTATCCTGCCATTTACGTGTTCGTAAACTTCCTTCAACATATACCCTTGATCCTTTATGCAAATATTCGCCTGCAATTTCGGCCAGACGATTAAAGAATGCCACTCGATGCCATTCTGTTCTTTCTTGCAATTCACCTGTCTGTTTATCACGCCAGGTTATACTTGTAGCTAATGTCACATTCGCAACAGCGTTTCCATTAGGAGTATAACGTACCTCAGGATCTTGTCCTAAATTTCCAATTAAAATAACCTTATTTACACCTCTAGTCATATGCACAACCTCCTAGTTTTAAAAACGTTTTAGTACTCACACACATAACTTACTACATAGTGATAGATAGCAGTAGCCATAACAATGCAATAATTGTGCAAAAAATAAGTATTCCTATCCACTGATAGTAACCAAAGATCCATCCTCCCACGCTGCTACCAAAAAAAATACCAAAAAATTGAGCGGAGGAATAAACCCCAAGAGCTGTTCCTTTATAAAAAACTGGTGCATTTTTAGAAACTAACGAAGGAAGAATTGCTTCTAAAAGTATAAAAGCAATAAAAAAGAGAAATAATGTAAGACCAATTGCAATAGTTGAGTGATAGAACGCCATCAATAGCACCTGACTAATCGCCAAAAGAGTGACAGCGCCACTAACGACATATTTAGGATGACATTTCTTTTCAAAAATCACAATAGCTGGTACTGCCATTACAAAGGAAAATAACAGTATAACCAAATAAAGCAACATTTGTACATGTTCGGTAAGATTAATTACTCGACTTAAAATAACAGGAACACCGATAAACATTGCTGTTAAAATACAGTGCAGGGAAAAAATACCAAAATCTAATCGTAATAAAACATTGCTGAAAATTCCTTTTTTACAAAAAAAGGAATTTGAATTTCTGGATTCTACTGCGCGAGAAAGCATGTAACGATGGTGGTGATTATTAGAAACAGTGGGGACTAACAAAAGTAACACAATAATTCCTAACGCCGAAAAAATTGCTGTTGTATAAAATATACCATTAAGATGAAACCACATATTAATCATTGGACCAGCGATAAAAGCAGCGACGAATGCACAACAAATGACTATACCAACTAATGCCATAGCTTTACTTCGTTCTTCATCGCTGGTTAGATCAGCGATCATAGCAAGAACAGTGCTTCCAATTGCTCCCGCACCTTGAAGAGCTCGTCCAGCAATAATACCGTATATAGAATGCGACAGAGCTGAAAGAATACTTCCTGTGCCTAAAAATATTAATCCTGTTAAAATGACTGGTTTTCGACCTACACGGTCAGAGAGTACACCAAAAGGAATTTGAAAACAAAATTGTAAGAGTCCATAAACGCCAAAAGCTAGTCCGATACGAGCTGGTGTTGCAAAAAGTATTTGATTGGTATAGAGAGGAAGTACGGGAAGTAACATAAACAATCCCAGCATACGAAAAGCCATCACAGCAGCGAGTGAAACTATAGCAACGCTTTCTTTTTTATACATTTGGTAATCGAGGAATAACCGTAAAATATTATAGAGCCATATAATAAACCAACATAAAAGAAAAATCTAAAAATACTGTGTATTTTTTGCAATATTTAATTTTATAAAAAGATAGAAGTCACGATTAAGTTTATAAGATCCAGATTTCTTAATGGTTACATTTAGCACAGTTAATCTTTACAAACAGAAGTATATAATTGAGAAATTTTTGGGAACCGTTCACACAGGAAAGTATAAGTAGACACAAGGTATTGTTGTGTGTTTTGCAACAATTATTGTATATTTATTTTATAGTACTTTTTATGGTGCTTTGCTTTTGAAACAAAATAATTCGATTAATATAGATTAAATCTATTATTTCTGCTAAATTTTTCTAACGTAATTTAGAATATTAAAAACTACTTCAGTATAGAATAATTTTTTGGCTATTTGGAAATAAAAACCATTCATTCTATAATGAACAACTTGATTGATCTATTGCAGATTTTACGACTGAGAAATGCCTGCTGCTTACTAAATAGTAATTTATAAAAAACATAGTAATTTATAAAAAACGCAGATTTTAAATTAAGTAATTAAGTATAGAAAATATATGTCACTTTACACAATTGCCATGACGTTAACTTTGGTTATGGATCCACTGGGAAATATTCCGGTGTTTTTGGCCATCTTGCAAAATTACGACACACGTTCACAAGCACGCATTATCTTACGTGAATCTGTTATTGCATTTTTCATTTTAGTATTGTTTGTTTTCTTTGGGCGCTACATTTTACATGGTCTACATATGACTACTTCCGCCTTGAGTACAGCTGGCGGGGTTGTGCTTTTTATTATTTCGTTAAGAATGATTTTGCCATTAGAACAAAAGACAGCTAGCGAAAATTCCGAGGAACCACTCATTGTTCCTCTTGCTGTGCCATTAACAGCCGGTCCGTCCGCTATAGCCGTAGTACTGTTGTTTGTTACTAAAGAACCGCATCATCTTTGGTTAATTTTTTTTGGCATACTCATTGCCTCTGCAATTTTTATTTCAGTAATGTTACTTGCGCCGTTTTTAATGCTAATTTTTGGAAAACGAGGATTAATGGCAATTGAACGATTAATGGGGATAATATTAACAACTATTTCTGTACAGATGTTTTTATCCGGTATTATACAATATTTTCACTGTTATATTTAAATCAGTCCAGGTAAAACACAACGGTGGTTATTTTCTTAGGCATGCAACATCTCTGCTTTTTTCTGATTTCTGTAGAAATCTTTAATCAGTGATCTTCTTTTATCTGTGTGGAACAAATGAAACATGGTTGACACAGAATAATAAAGAAGAGTATAACAGGTTCTGTAATTAAGTTGAAAAGGAGAGCGTTTTAAATCGACATATTTAGAAGGGTATTCAACGTTTTTTTATAGAAGAGAGAAAAATTTTCAATCCCATGATTGTAGAGGGAAGAGGTCTTGCTATCTCTCACGGTGCAATTAGTCCAAATGCTCTCAAGGTGCTTCGCCGATTAAACAAGTCCGGCTACAGGGCTTTTCTGGTTGGGGGTAGCGTAAGAGATATCCTGTTGGGGATTCGACCTAAGGATTTTGATATTGCAACCAACGCTCACCCACTAGAGATTCAGAAGCTCTTCAAAAATAGCCGTCTTATCGGAAAACGGTTTCTTTTGGTGCACGTTTTTTTTTCTAACGAAATTGTCGAGGTATCTACTTTTCGTTCTAACACGTCAATATTTTTTAAGAAAACGTCTCGAGAAAAAAAAAAGACAAAGCAGTTAACAAATAATAACGCTTATGGAACACTTGAAGAAGACGCCAGTTGTCGAGATTTTACAGTAAACGCGCTGTATTACGATATAAATAATTTTTCAATCATAGACTTTACTAATGGAATGAAAGATCTAGAGAGAGGTTTGATTCGCATGATTGGTAATCCCACTCAGCGATATCATGAAGATCCTATTCGATTATTAAGAGCCGTGCGATTAGCAGCAAAGCTCAATTTTAAGATTCACATGGATACAAAAAAACCTCTTCTACGATTACACAATCTCTTGCGTCATGTGCCTAGAACTCGCTTATTCGCGGAATTATTAAAAATGTTTTGTGTGGGACACGCACAACGTTCTTACCAACTATTGAAGTACACTAACTACATGGGAATGTTATTTCCAGAAATGATCGCTTTTCTGGAAAGAAATCAGAATGCAAATTATCAAAATTTGATTGAATATTCTTTAAAATCAATAGACGAACGTTATTACAACAAGCAAACATTAAACCCAGGATTTTTACTCGCTATTTTCTTATGGCCTGTAGTGCAAGAAACAGTAGAGAAACATTTTCAGAAAGACAAGAAATTATTTTCCTCATTTTACTATGGAATAAATCACACCCTTTATCTGCAAAAAAAAACGTTAGCTATTCCACGTCGTTTGATGAAAATGATACGCTCCATTTGGTTATTGCAATATCATTTGGAGCAGCAGAGTTACAATCATGTTTATAAGGTTTCTCAAGAACGTTTTTTTCCAGCAGCATTGAATTTTTTAGAACTACGAGAACGTACGGGTGAACCTTTAACTACGATCGTTTATTGGTGGCGTATTTTTCTTAATGGTAACACTAAACAACGCGAACAATTAATAAATAAATTGAAAGGTTGATAAAAATAATGATAGTTTATATTGGCGTTGGTTCTAACCTTAATTTTCCTATTAAACAAGTAAAAACTGCAATTGCTAATTTGGCGATGTTACCAAAAACAGTAATTTTACATTACTCTAGTTTTTATAAAAGCCGTCCCACAGGTCCTCAAGATCAGCCAAATTATATAAATGCTGTTGCAGTCTTAGAAACAACATTATTGCCTACAGCGCTTTTAAAAGCGCTAAAAAATTTAGAAAAAACACAAGGGCGTAAGTGTTCTAAAATACGATGGGGAGCGCGTGCCATAGATCTTGACATTTTGCTATACGGTAAGAGTATAATACGAAGCAAGGTGCTTTCTGTTCCTCACCCACAACTTCAGCTGAGAGAGTTTGTACTTTATCCTTTATCCGAGGTTGCACCCGATCTAGTTTTACCAACAACAGGCGAATCTATTTTAACATTGAAAAAACTTTGTCCCGCAAATGGTATAAAGCGGTTGATTAATTTTACTTATCTACAAAATGTAGAATGTGAAAAACTGTAGTTATTTATTGTATGAACATTGAAAAATTTTTTAGAAATGAATTTATATTTAACTTATCAATGTTGTGAGTGTTCATTGATTGTTATTTATTCTTACGTATATTGTTTACATTGTATGAAAAATGAACAGGAAGATGCTTACTAGTTTAACAAGAAAGAAGTCAGCTATGGTTGTTTATCCTGGTACCTTTGACCCCTTAACGCAAGGTCACATTGACATTGTTAGACGCGCTTTATTTCTTTTTGAGAACATCACTATAGCTTGTTATGCTTCTCCGATTATTGGCGACAGAACGTCTTATTTATCTCTATCCGAACGCGTTCGTTTGATTAAAGAGGTGTTTTCTGATAGTCCCAATATAAAAGTCGTGTCTTTTAAAGGATTATTAGTTGATTTCGTAAAACAGAATAATACTCCAATCATACTACGCGGTCTGCGTAGTGTTGCTGATTTTGATTATGAACTACAATTAGCATATATGAATTACCGTTTATCGCCAGAGATTGAAACTGTTTTCCTGTCCGCCAGAGAAGGATATAATTACATTTCTGGAACCTTGGTAAGGGAAATCATGGAGTTAGGTGGCGATATATCTTCTTTTGTACCTGTACCTATCTCTGAATGGCTAAAAAAAAGGAAAAAATAAATGGCATTGAGAATTACGGAAGAGTGTATTAATTGTGATGTCTGTGAGCCAGAGTGTCCAAATGAAGCTATTTCTATGGGTGAACTAATCTACGAGATAAATCCCGACCAATGCACCGAATGCATAGGGCACTTTGACGAACCACAATGCCGACAAGTATGTCCAGTAGACTGCATACCTTTAGGATTTCCAGAATCCAATGACGCCTTAATGGAAAAGTACCATCGTTTACAATTGCTCCGCGACATACAATTAATAAGGAAAGCTTGAAAAATTAGAAGAACCACCAAAATCGCCTAAGCGATTTCAGCGATTTTCTAAAAAAGTTTTCCATCGTTATTTCGGTATTTTTCCTTCTTTAAAAAGCACATGCATTCCAAGCTTCCCCGTTTTTGGATTCCAAGCACGCCGGTCAAATTTTCTGACAGCTAATTTTCCTTCGGTATTTCTTTTATTCTTTGTAGTCGTGTAACAGGTGCAAGTTAATCTACCATATTTAGTTTTTCCGGTGGATTGTAGCATAATCTTTTCACGAATTTTAATAGCCATAAAAATTACCTTGCCTGTATAAAATTATTTAGTTTACTTATTTACATTTTTTATTTTGCTGATCCTTTTATTTTCTAAATATTCCTTTTAAGGAGTACTGCTTTAACACCTAACTTGTCAATAATGCGCATACCGTGAATAGATACTTTCAAAGTCAAAAAGCGCCCTTCCTCCGAAAACCACAGTCGACGTTTCTTTAAATTTGGTAGGAAACGGCGTTTTGTTTTGTTGTTTGCATGAGATACTTTATTCCCAACTTGAGGTCGCTTTCCAGTTACTTGACATATTCTTGCCATAAACCTAATCTCCAAAATTTATCTATCGTATACGAAGATATATTTTTTATAAAGTCATGCATAATGAAAAATGCATAAATTAACCTATAAACTAAGGTATTTTTTATTGGTAATATTTTTTATTTTAAAAGAATTATGTATATTTATGAGATGCAACATTGTTAGCAATAAAGACGAGTTAAAGAGTTTTTTATTTATGTGTCAAATACATTAAGACGTAAGAGTACCTAAAAGATGTGCGGTATACAATATGTTATTTTACTAGTACCAATAAGGTTACACATCTGAACTTTGATTAAAAATAAAAACTGTTATTGATTAGAAGCGTATATTTTATACTTTCATGGAGATTTTATGCCATATTGTATCCAATTAAAAATTTTAGATAAACGTCTTGGAAAGCAAATACCACTGCCCACTTATGCGACAGATGGTTCGGCTGGGATTGATTTGCGAGCGTGTATCGATAAGCCGCTAAGTGTTTATTCTGGAAAAACTTATATAATCGATACTGGGTTTGCAATCCACCTCTGTGATCCCAATGTCGCAGCTATTATATTACCTAGATCAGGGCTAGGGCATCACCATGGAATTGTTTTAGGCAATCTCATTGGTTTGATTGATTCTGATTACCAAGGTCCAATAGTGATTTCCTGTTGGAATCGCAGTCAATGCCTTTACATTGTTCAACCGGGAGAAAGAATTGCGCAACTAGTAGTAGTACCTATTCTAAAAATAGGGTTTGAAATAGTTAAAAAATTTAAAAAAAGCAACAGAAGCACGGGAAGTTTTGGAAGCTCTGGTCAGTATTGAATGCCATATTATTTATTGACGTAAAATTTATGAATTTCAGAAATCTTAAGGGAGCCGGCGTATTATAAAATAAATTCACTTCAAATTTTAAATGCGCACTATGTTGACACAAGAAACAAGTTACGCTAATTAGGGTTTCCAGTTTTCGGGATTCTCATTCCAAATTATGGCTTTCTTTTTTTCTCTTTTAGTAATATAACCTTCGAAAAGCGCAACGTTAATTAAAATTTTGAAATTAGAAAGAGCATAATAGTTAAGATTAACTTTGGTACAGTTTTGTTGTGCTTTAAGCAATTGATAGGAAAAAATAGTGACACAATCCTCGACGGTTGCGAATTGACGTAGTATGCGCGCAGAAGCGACAGTGCTTCTTCCAACACTGATCAGATCTTCAACTATTAGTACCTTCTGTCCTAGTCTTAGGTTTCCTTCAATCTGAGTTTTTTTTCCATGGGTTTTTCTTTTATTTCTCACGTATATCATTGGTGAATCTAACCGATCCGCTATCCAAGCAGCATGCGGAATACTTGCAGTTGCAATGCCTGATATGACATCAAATTGCAAGTCGTTTTTTTTAATTAAATGTAATAAAGAATCGATAACTATTTTACGTTTCTCTGGGTAGGAAATAATAAGGCGATTGTCACAGTAGATAGGAGATAATAATCCTGAAGAAAAGCGATAAGGTTTTTTAAAATTGAAAGTAACCGCGTTAATATCAAGTAAAATTTTTGCTATTTCTTCTTCCATATTTTTATTTTTCTTATTGTACAAGAAACTAGTAAAACCTCACATGCACTGTATTTAGAAGAAAGCTCTTTTCGATCAAGAAACTATCCTTATTCCGTAGATAATTTTAAAAAACAATGCGCAAAACGTTCTTTTCAAAAAGCGCTTCTTATTCTAGTCCCAACAAACTGGGCACCTTTAAATCGGCACTTTTTATTTTAGATGATTACTAGATATATAGCTAGAACGTAGATTTTCTAAGACATATTATTGTCTAATTTTATTGGTTTTTGTTATCAATCAAGTAAACGGTATTAGGATTAATGTAACGACCGAGAAAGATTTCTCCAATTCGAGCAAATCGCTCTGGAGAATCAGTAACTAAAAATTTTAGTCTAGAATGCAGAGTTGTGTTTTCTAAGCGTTTTTTTCGAATAATCGATTTTGTTGTTACCGCAGTTGCCATTGCTGTATTGATGATGTTGATTTTCTTTCCAAGAATTTTTACCAACGAATCAGTAAAAATTGGAAAATGCGTACACCCTAAAATAACAGAATCATATTGACAACGATTATTAACAACGGGTTCTAAGTATTTTCTTGTCACAAGCATTGCAATTTCATTATTAATACATCCTTCTTCCGCTAGTGCCACAAACAATCCACAGACATAACTATTGATGCTAATGTTGGGATTTAGTGTAAATATGATTTTTGGATAAATTCCAGATCGAATGGTAGTTTCAGTAGCAAGTAAGACTACTCGGTTATTTTTAGTAGTATTAACTGCTTCTCGAGCCCCCGGTTCTATAACACCTACAATAGGAATATCTGGAAACTGTGTTTTAAGAAAAGACAATGCCACCGCAGAAACGGTATTACAAGCCACCACTAATAATTTAATACCCTGTTTTACAAGCAGGGATGCCATACGTATAGCGTAGTTCACGATCGTACTACAACTTTTTGTTCCATAAGATACCCTAGCGGTATCACCCAGATAAGTGTAGGACTCACTAGGCAAATGATTAATGAGCTCCTGCAACACCGTAAGTCCACCTACTCCTGAATCAAATACCCCAATGGGTAGCTGACTCCGTGTATAATTTTCCACTAACCTCCTCTCTTTTTTAGGACTTCCTTTTGTTTTGCGATGATGTGCTTAATACCCAGACGCGCAAGATTAATTAACTCGCCCAGTTCTTTAGCATAAAAAGAATATCTCTCTGCAGTACCTTGAATCTCAATAAAAGTATCCCTATCAGTCATCACAACGTTCATATCTGTGTGAGCATTAGAATCTTCAGTATAATCAAGGTCTAAGATGGGAATATTGTTATAGATTCCGACAGAGACGGCCGCAACTAAATATTTCAGTGGATCTTGTTGTAAAGTACCTATTCTTCGCAAGAATTGCAACGCTTGTATCAAAGCAACACAACCACCATTGATAGCTGCTGTTCGAGTACCGCCATCTGCTTGAATAACGTCACAGTCAAGAGTAATTGTGTAAGGACCGAGTAACTTTAGATCGAGGGCTGCTCGTAAGGAACGACCAATTAATCTCTGAATTTCTATTGTTCTTCCTTCTTGTTTACCTTTTACAGCTTCGCGATCTGTGCGATTACAGGTAGCACGTGGCAACATACTATACTCGGCAGTTAACCATCCGTGGCCACTGTTCTTAAGAAAACGCGGGACACCTGCAATGACACTAGCATTACAAATTACTTTTGTCTGTCCCATTTCCACTAACACAGAGCCTTCAGCGTAAGAAGTAAATTGAGTAATAAAAGTAAGATGTCGCAACTCATCAGTCGCTCTTTTGTTTGTACGCACAATCCCCTTTTTGCCTAACTTAATGGGGCAAACCAACTAAACTTGCTTTCCATAATCTTGTATTATAGATAAACTAAAACGTTTATTTTACAATCCATCGACGTATAATCTTCACGATGACTTTATGCTTAACAATCAACTTGCACTAAAAAGCGACTATACAAATCGTTCTGACAACACAGAAAAATTATATACGAACTGTAAGTACAATCTTGCAGATATTTCCAAGAAAGTCAACACCGGTCTAGACAGCTTGGAAATAAAATTTCGTAGCAGCTGAAAAATATCTTTTATGATTGAAGTAACGTATAATAGTAGAATGTCATTCAATATGTTTTATTTGTGTATAAATGAAAGCGCAATGCTTAACGCTTATAGTTTTCAATACAAATAGATTGTAATTAAGTATTACCTCTCTAATACAGGTTGTAATGGTTTGGATAAAAGACAAAGGTCACATCTCTTTGTCGTATCAGCTCCTTCCGGAGCTGGAAAAACTAGTTTGGTTCGCGCGTTGGTTGGTGAATTGGATGAAATAAAAATTTCTATTTCTTACACTACTCGACCACTACGATTTGGAGATTGTAGTGGTGTGGATTATATTTTTATTAACGAAAATCAATTTCAGCAGATGATAAGACAAGGTGCTTTACTAGAACATGCCAGAGTGCATAACCATCATTATGGAACTTCTAAGACATGGGTTCTAAAGCAATTAAGAGCCAAAAAAGATGTTCTATTAGAAATCGATTGGCAAGGTGCTCGTCAAATACGCAAGTTGTTTCCATTTGCAGTTACTATTTTCATACTGCCTCCATCAATGCACGCTTTGCGAGAACGTCTGATGAAGAGACATGAAAGTAACAACAGTACTGGTGTTATACAAAGATTGTCAACTGCTCATGAAGAAATAGCTCATTATATAGAGTATGATTATCTTGTGATCAACGACAATTTTAAGTCAGCAGTACAGGACTTGATTTATATTATTAGCGCCGTTCGATTACAAAAAGAGGTTCAGAGAATGAAATTTACAAAGCTACTGGCGGAGCTTTTAAAAAACTAGTAGGATATTTTCCTTAAAAAGAAAATTAGAGAAAAAAAATTTGAGTAATTTATTTGAAAGAGGATCTCATTAATGGCGCGTGTTACTGTTGAAGATTGCCTGCGGCACGTTAAAAACCGTTTTGATTTGATATTAAAAGCAGCAAAGAGGGCTCATGTGTTAGAGTTAGGAGGGGCTGATCCTATGGTTCCTCCAGACAATGATAAGTCCACTGTTATTGCGCTTCGGGAAATTGCTGCTGGGTATGACGTGACAAAAAATATTGATATTTATACCGTAGAAGAAGACATGAAAAGTACTAACATTGTTTTTTCTCATGTTCCTAATAATAAGAAAACTGTGGCTACTTCCTAAATATATGAAAAGTTCGCTTTACATTTTCTGACTTGTGTAGTGTAAAAAGAATTAACTACAGTCTTTAAAGTTATGAAAAGTTCTTATTCCAAAAATGTCAGAATTAGAATCTAAAGAAACGTACCTAACAGAAAAAATGCTTTGTTGTATAAAGATTGCGTGTCCTCTAATAAATATCAAAATTTGTTTTGTTGCGATTGATGAGAGAATATAGTAGCAGAAATTGTAATCTCAGTTTTTGGTTATTATTACGCGAGTAAGCTACTATTTGAGCGCTTCATGAAAGCAGTAAATTGGTGCTAGAGGATTTACAAATGCTAGATAATATTCCAGTTTCTTCTCTTAGGGGTGTAGGTCCAATAACAAACGGATTGTTAGACAATTTAAATATCCGGTCTCTTCAAGACTTGTTGTTGCATTTGCCATTGCGATATGAAAATCGAGCACAATTAACCGCATTAGGGGCATTGCAGAATGGTAAGAAAACAGCTGTTGAAGGATTTGTTAAGTTTACGAGTACAAACCATGGGAAAAAACGTAATTTCAGTTGTCTTATCGAAGATGAGACAGGATGTCTTACTTTGAGGTTCTACTATGTTAATTCTCGGCAATATCAAAAATTGATTAGAAGTGGATCACGAATAAGATGCTTTGGTACAGTTTATAAAAATTTTCAGAATCAATTAGAAATGGTGCATCCAGAATATCAAGCTATTAATGACACAACTGCTTCTTCGCCAATTACAGAGTATTTTACTCCTGTATATTCAACAACAAAAGGACTGTCACAAGTTAAGTTACGCGATTTATTGTCTCAAGCACTCAATTACTTAAAAAATCGAGACGCTTTGGAAGAATTATTTTCAGGATCTTTACGTAAAAACTTTCATTTATTGACTTTAGCAGATTCTTTAACATATATTCATTGCCCTCCTTTAAATGCTCCTCTTAGATTGTTAGAAATCGGTAGGCATCCTGCGCAACAACGTCTCGTTATTGAAGAGCTAACCGCACAACAAATTAGTCTTTTAAAATTACGTATTCAAACGAAAAAGTATGTAGCGCCACTTATAACTTTAGAAACAGATGGGCAAAAAAAATTGCGTCAGTTGTTGCCATTTAATTTGACAGCATCTCAAGAACGTGTTGTTTCGGAAATTAACAAAGATTTAAAACAATTGTGTCCTATGAAAAGAGTAATTCAGGGAGACGTCGGCACAGGTAAAACTATTATAGCGGCAATGACAATTATAAAAATAGTTGAAAATGGCTATCAATGTGCTTTAATGGCACCGACAGAAGTACTAGTCGAACAACATTATCGTTCCCTGCAACGATGGTTAAGTCCTTTAGGAATAAGAGTAGGGTATCTAACTGGTAGTTTGAACAATTTAACTCGAAGGCGGGTATTACACAAAATACGTTATGGCGAGGACCAAGTGATTGTTGGAACTCACACACTGTTTCAAAAGAAAGTGATTTTTCATAAATTAGGTCTAATTGTTATTGATGAGCAGCATCGCTTTGGTGTACATCAACAATTGACTTTTCAAGAGAAAAGCAACGATAGTATTTCTGCTTATTCACATCAGCTAATCATGACAGCTACGCCTATTCCAAGAACTTTAGCGCTAACAATCTGTACGCATCTTGATGTTTCTATTATGAATGAGCTGCCTTCTGAAAGACAATCTGTCACTACTATTTTAGTGTCTAACGAACGGCGTGATGAAGTAATTGCGCGCATTAAACAGCATTGCAAACAAGGCAGACAAGCTTACTGGGTTTGCACACTAATAAAAGATAGCGCAGCGATACCGCAATGTCAATCTGCAGAAACTACTTACCAAAAACTAAAAAAGCAACTGATTCATTTAACCGTAGGCCTAATTCATGGACGACTAAGTAAACAAGAAAAAAGCATTGTAATAGCAGATGTTAAATCAGGAAAAATCGATCTGTTGATTGCAACAATGGTAATTGAGGTAGGGATAGATATCCCCAATGTGAGTTTAATAGTAATAGAAAACGCGGAGCGATTAGGTACAGCCCAAATTCACCAATTACGAGGACGAGTGGGACGCGGAAAAGACAAGAGTTATTGTGTTTTATTGTATAAAAAACCATTATCGCAATGTGCAAAAAAGCGTTTGGTCTTACTGCGTAGTGAAAAAAACGGATTTTCTATCGCTAAAAAAGACTTTAAATTGCGTGGGCCAGGAGAGTTGTTAGGGGAAAGACAATCTGGACCATCTCGACTGCGCGTTGCAGATTTACGTCGAGACCAATATTTATTAACTTTAGTGCAACGAATTGCTAAACAGATGTTAACACAATATCCACTATATGTTACTAAATTACTAAAACGTTGGTGTTAGGGAATTAAGTTCTTATTGTATAAGTAGTGCAGGTCTTTTGTCACAATTCTCCGTGAAAAATCACTAAAAACAATTAAGTAAGAGTGCATAAAAATTGTTTCTGTTTTTTGATTTCTATGCTTTGGTAAGCTGATAGTAAATCTCGCTGTTGACGAGGGTAAACAAATGCGCTTTTGTGTAGTTTATGATTGAAAATTTCAATTAAAACTTGAAAACTATTTTACTTTAAAAAATAATACTAATAAGGGTTGCATTAAGAGAGAAATTGCTATTAGAATAGTTTGCTCTTTATCAGAAAAATAACTTAATTAATAGGGGAAATTTAATGTTGGTAAAAAAATTAATAACATTTGTTACTGCTAGTATTGCTAGTGTCGGTGTTACTTCTGCTGCAGTAGCTGGAGGTCCTGATTACGTTTCTACCCCAGCAGGTGGGGAGTATTCAGGGATATATATTGAAGGTAATGCGGGTTATGTCTATCATCCATGGGGTAGCGATGTGACAACTGTTCCAGGTATATTAAAGAATTTTTCGCTTATTTCGAGCTCATCCCGAGGAGATGGTGGTTCTACCTTCGGGGGTGACTTAGGTTATCAGTTCAATAAAAATATTGCTCTTGAAGGCGGTTGGTTCTATTTACCTAAAGCTACGTTTAACACAGTTGACCCAGGTTCCTTTGCAATAAAGGGTGGTGTTGCTTATACAGCATTAAAAGGCATGGCCTCTATTTATGGGAATACCTATGCGTTTGGTAAATTAGGTGTTTCCTATACCTACAATTGGTCTAGCATTGCTTTAGCGAGCTCAGATTTAAACAGTACTAATAACGTTAGCAGTTGTTCCAATTATTGGAATCCATTATTTGCTGCAGGTATGCAGTACTATCTGACGCCAAATTGGTCTGTAAGTACACAGTACGTTTTTGTCCCAGGTTATCGAAGCGCATCTTCAAATCGCTTTGTCACACCTGTAGTTCATTTGCTTACAATGAATGTAGGTTATAAATTTGTAATATAAAAAGGAATATTGTGATTAGACGAAAAAGGCCTCTCTGTCTGTACACAGGAGAGGCCTTTTTTCTTAAATGCGTATTTATTTTATTTAGATTCAGTGCTATTATTAGCAGCTTTTAATGTGTTTTCAAGCAAAGTAGCAACAGTCATCGGCCCCACGCCTCCTGGAACTGGAGTTATCCAGGAGACTTTTTCTTTAGCAGTTTTAAAATCGATATCGCCTGTAATTGTGTGTTGATCTAATCTATTAAATCCAACATCAATCACAATAGCCCCTGGTTTAATCCATTTACTTTGAATAATGCCAGGTTTTCCAATGGCAGCAATTAATAGATCTGCTGTATTAACATGTTTATCCAAGTTTTGAGTGAAGCGATGACATATAGTAACAGTACACTTGGTTAATAATAGTTCTAAAGCCATGGGACGACCCACAATGCTAGAAGCTCCAATGATAACAGCATGCTTTCCTGAAAGGTCTTGATTAGTTTCTCTCAAAAGAGTGATAATCCCAGCGGAGGTACAAGGACGCAGCGTTGAATGTCGCTGAACAAGACAACCAAGATTATACGGGTGAAATCCATCTACGTCTTTGGATGGATTAATCTGTTCTAGCAAACGAAAAGCATTAATATGTATAGGTAAAGGAAGTTGTAGAAGAATGCCATGGATACTTGGATCAATATTACATTGATTAATTTTTGTTGCTAATTCCGTTTCCAAAACGGTATCGTTCATTCTATAGACTGTTGATCGAATACCAACTGAGCGACAAGCCAGTTCTTTCTGGCGAACATAAATACTGGAAGCAGGATTGTCTCCTACTAAAATCATGGACAAACCGGGAACCCGCATCCCTTGTGCTTGTAGTGCAGAAACGGCTTTTTTTACACGCATTCTGACTTTTTTTGCACACGCGCGTCCATCTAAAATTCGAGCGATCATATGGTTAAAAAGGATCTCTTTTTTTTAATTCCATAGCTGTTTTAAATAATTTGCGTGGCAATTGGATTCCAAACAGTATAGATATTTTATTAAGTTGTTGAAACTATTTTTCTGGCATCATTAAAAGTTTTTATGATGTTATTATTGAAAAATTAATTGAAAAAACAGCTTCAACAGAACAACGTCCGCTTGCTTACGGTCAAATTGTGTTAAAGAAAAGTAAGAATACATCCGGTTTATCACTAACTCTTTATAGAAAAAAATCGTATTCTAATTATAGATACTTGACTCTTAGACTATAACAATAGCACGTTCGTAATCAACTTTTATGTATTGTTTTATTTGTTATTATCTTTATTCATGGAAGATTATAATGATTACGATTTAATACCACTACAATTAGTTAAATTATAGTGGTTAAGTGTGATAAATTAATGAAAATGTATAAAATCTCAGATTTTCGTCACGCTCTGTGTTAAATGATTAAAATTCATTCTTCCACTGACGTAAAGCTGAGAAGACGGCAATTGTATCAGAAAAGAGAAAGGAGCAGCCGTAATATTTCCCTAAGCTCTTTTTAATATCTTTTTTATCACATCTAAGAAAAGGATTGGTATTAATTTCTAATTGGAGAGTAGAAGGCAGTATATAAGAATTGTTGTTAATTTTTTTTTTAATTTCCATAACTCTTTTTTTAAGATTCAGATTGTTAGGGTCAACTATCTGAGCAAATTCGAGATTTTTTTTAGTGTATTCATGTCCACAGTATACTTGAGTGTTGGACGGGAGAGCTGCTAATCTACAAAGTGATTGATACAGTTGATATGGTGTACCTGTAAAAATTCGGCCACAACCTCCAGTAAATAAAGTATCTCCAGTAAAAACCCATTGGCGCTTGCAGTAATAAGCGATATGCTCTACAGTGTGTCCTGGGATGGTTAAGATATTAAAAGTAATACCCAGTGAAGGTAAAGTAAGATAATCCCTATCTTGAAGGGGATGGCTGCAAAGAGGAATTAAGTTTTCAGAAGGTCCATAAACAGGAACAGGGTATCTCTCTAAAAGACCAGAAATTCCGTTAATATGATCCCAATGGTAATGAGTAAGCAATATAGCTGTTAATGTTAGATTTGATTTCTCAAATGTATCAAGAACTGGTTTTGCTTCTCCAGGATCGATTACTATGGCGTTTCTTTTTTTTAGACATACCACAATCCAGACGTGGTTATCGCAAAGAGCGGGAATAGAAAAAACTACGTGAGACACAAAAGTATACAAATGATTTTTTAGTATCTAAATTTAAAAAATTTAACGTAACTCATTAATGCCCTGATTGGCTAACCGATCCGCTATTTCATTTTCTAAATGTCCGCTGTGCCCCTTTACCCATTTCCAATAAACTTTGTGACGTTTGGTTTCTTTTTCGAGGGATTCCCATAACGTCCTATTTTTTATTGGTTTACCTTGACAGGTTTTCCACTTTCTTTCTTTCCATGCAGATAACCATTTAGTTATTCCAAGATATAAATAGCGAGAATCCGTAGTGGCAATAATGTGAGAAGAATGTCTTAGTGATCTTAGTCCTTCAATGGCAGCCGTTAGTTCCATTTGATTATTAGTTGTATTAAACACTCCGTTATAGAATTGATATTCGTGATCATTGTAACGTAACAGCACCCCCCATCCTCCAGGACCTGGATTACCACGACAAGCACCGTCACAGTATAAGTATATAATATTGTCGTTCTTCATTTTGTTGAATAGAAAAAGAAAAAAAGAAGAGAGAAGTGCATTTAAGCAATACCACGATTCATGTTCTCCTTTAAAAAATTACATAGCTAAAGTGATACAACAGTAAACTACTTGCCCATATAAAATTCTTCCACAAAACTATGTCAATGCATCCAATCAAGCACTACTATTGCGTTTAATTATAGCTTAATAAAATGAATTGTAAAAAGATTTTAGCAAGTAATTGAACACGGATTAATTAGTCAATTGCTATTGCTTGGCTTACAGAAAAAATTTCATTTCGAAATCTCCAATTTTATTTTTGACAATGCCATCCAATTTATGAAATATTTTACATATCTCATAAATTTTCTGTTTCTCTTTTCACTAAAAAATCAAATAATTAACAATTTGCAAAAAAGTCCAAGATAATCTTGTCATTTTTTACTAGTGATTATTTGATTTACAAATTCTAGGTTTACGTTTTATAATCCAGCTTTTACATTACCTAAAGTTTTGTATTTCTGAAAAATTACACACTGTTTATATTTTGTGCATGGTTCAATAAAATTTATAACCGTGTTAAAAAAAGTTTTTATGCGACAAATTATTTTAGATGTAGAAACAACCGGCCTTGATTTGGATAAAGGACATCGAATTATTGAAATAGGTTGTTTAGAAATGATTAATAGACGTTTAACAGGACGGTCTCTTCATTTTTATGTTAATCCGAATCGTTCTATTGAACGTGAAGCTTTTGCTGTTCACGGTATTACAGAAAATTTTTTAGCTAACAAACCTGCTTTTAAAGATATCGTAGACGAAATTATTATGCTGTTAAAAGGATCAGAGTTAATTATTCACAATGCTTCTTTCGATGTAGCTTTTTTAAATTACGAATTTCAACTTACTGGAAGATCTTTTAAAAAGGTTATTGATTATTGTCAAATTTTAGACACTTTAACTATTGCTCAGCAAAAGCATCCAGGACAGCATAACAGTTTAGACGCCCTTTGTCGACGATATTGTGTTGATAATTCTAATCGTCACCGACATGGCGCCTTACTAGATGCTGAACTTCTCGCCAGAGTTTACTTATTAATGACCAGTGGACAAAATCAGCTGTTTGCACATCAAGATTTAACTAGTACTACACAGCTTTCTCAAATGCAAATGCAAAAACTGTATAAAGACCGTAAACCTTTATGTGTTATAAAAGCAAATGAAAAAGAAACACTAGCGCATGAGGATTTCTTGAAACTATTAAGAAAAAAAAGTAGAAATCCCATTGGTGAGTTTTAAACCAAAATTAGTACGAATATTTTTAAAATATGTTTAATTTTAATACACGACAATGTGGTTGATCTCTTTCATACTAGCGCAATGTCTTTTATGACAATACGACAGTTGTTTTCTTCGAAAAATATACGCCAAAAATCGAATGACAATGATTGGAAGTGCAGTACACACTCACTTATACCAATAATGAATTACAATAATCAATTGTGATAATCTAATTATAAATGGTAATGCTATAAACCAATATCATCTCGGTAATAACAATTTGGCCAACTAATTTGACTAACGATTCGATAAACTTTTTTTTGTGCCTCTTGTACACTAAAACCCAAAGCGGTTATAGAAAGGACACGTCCACCGTTGGTAACAATGAGATTATTATTTTTCATCGTGTTTGCATGAAAAATTTTTATATCAGTGGGCAGAAAAATATGGCGTAATCCCTTAATAATATCTCCTTTTTTATAATTTCCGGGATATCCCTTAGAAGCCATGACAACAGTTAAAGCAACTCTCTGATCCCAAATAATGTTGATTTGATTTAAATTATCAGACAGAGCAGATAATATTAATTCTGTTAAATCTGATTGCAGTCGCATCATAAGCACTTGCGTTTCAGGATCGCCCAAGCGCACATTAAATTCCAACACTTTTGGTACACCGTTTGGAGTTATCATTAATCCTATATATAAAAATCCTTTATACCCGATGCCTTCTGTTTCTAAACCTGTAATGGTAGGACGTATAATGTCAGTTATTATTTTTTCCTGTAGAGTATTCGACAATCGAGAAACAGGTGAATAAGCACCCATACCTCCTGTATTTGGTCCTCTATTTCCACATAATAATCGCTTATAATCTTGTGAGCTAGCCAGTGGTAAAAAATGTTTACCACTAATTATAACGGTAAAACTTAATTCCTCTCCGTATAAAAAGTCCTCAACTACGATTTCTTGTCCCGCTACACCTAATTTCTTTTCCTCTAACATGGAAATAACAATATTTTTAGCTTCTATAAACGATTGCGCAATAAAAACTCCTTTTCCCGCGGCAAGCCCATTAGCTTTAATAACAATAGGAAACGATTGATTGGAAAGATACAATAAAGCATTTTTTTTTTCTGTAAAAGAAATAGAATCTGCAGTAGGAATATTATATCGATTCAAAAATTCTTTACAAAAATTTTTCGAAGTTTCCAATCGTGCAGCTGTTTGAGTTGGTCCAAAAATACTTAGTCTTTTTTTATGAAATTGATCGACTATCCCATACGCTAACGGCACTTCAGGACCTACAATAGTGAAATCTATTTTATTTTTTTGTGCGAAATTAACTAGAGAATGAATATCAGCAGTATCGATAGAAACATTTTGCACTTTATTTTCGATAGCAGTTCCAGCGTTACCTGGGACAACCCAGATTTTTTTAATACGAGCCGATTGCGCTACTTTCCACGCTAAAGCGTGCTCTCGACCCCCATTTCCAATAATAAGAACATGCACAACAGTGAGTATGACAGTATTTTCTAAGATAGTCAGTAATTTCTTAATGAATTTTTATTGATAAACTAATATGTTGTATTTTCAGCTAGACTATTTCGTGTCTAAAATTAATTGTTTTATTTTGTATAGACAACTGTGAAAACTGCTAATAATGTTCTCTTTGGAAGGGATTGTTTTTATTTGAGTAAAGAACATTTTTATCATTTCACTTGATATTTAAGCCATCAGTCCAGTATGCTTTCATTTCCTTCTTAAGAAAAGCGGTTAGGTGAATCCACATGGATTTGCTTATACAAACAGATAAGAGAATTTTTAATCTATGTATTTGTTGTATCTTTTCCTTTTCTATAAACACTTGTATTTTGTAAAGAACACAGGAGAATATAATTGACACCTTATTACCTTACTTCAAAAAAAATTTATTATCAGGGAAAACTTTTTCCTACCATTCGTGTAGGCATGAAAGAGATTCAACTAACGAATGGAGATGTATTAATTGCTTACGATACCTCAGGTTCTTATACAGACAGATCCATCTTTTCTAATTTTCAAGGATTGCCCAGATTACGTGAACCATGGATTACAAAACGTCGTCGATCTATGACTCAATTAGCATTTGCAAAACAAGGTATTATTACGCCAGAGATGGAATATGTTTCTATTCGGGAAAATCAAAAACAAAAAATTCCATATAAAATTAATCCAGAACGTGAGCAACGTTTGCGCGGAAATTCTTTAGGAGCCCAAATACCTCGGAAAATTACTCCAGAGTTTGTGCGAGACGAAATCGCTAAAGGACGTGCTATTCTGCCTGCAAATGTTAATCATCCGGAATGTGAACCAATGATTATTGGTCGGAATTTTCTAGTCAAAGTAAATGCAAATATTGGAAATTCAGCAATTTCTTCATCTACGAACAAAGAAATTGAAAAATTAATATGGGCTGTACAAAAAGGGGCTGATACTGTAATGGATTTATCGACAGGAAAGAAAATTAAGGAAACTCGGGAAATGATTTTACGCCATTCTCCAGTACCTATTGGCACGGTGCCACTTTATGAAGCTTTAGAAAGAGTAAATGGGGATATTATGGCGCTTGATTGGAATGTTTTTCGTCATGTATTAATATCCCAAGCAGAACAAGGAGTGGATTATTTTACAATTCATGCTGGTGTACTACGACAATTTATTGCTCTTACGAATAAACGCGTAACTGGCATTGTCTCTCGTGGTGGTTCTATTATGGCGAAATGGTGTATTCTACATAAAAAAGAAAATTTTCTTTATACACATTTTGAAGAAATATGTGAGATTATGCGTACTTATGATGTTAGTTTTTCTTTAGGTGACGGATTACGACCTGGTTCTATCGCTGATGCTAATGACAAAGCACAATTTTCTGAATTAAAGATTCAAGGAGAATTAAATCATGTTGCGTGGAAATACGATGTTCAGGTAATGAATGAAGGCCCAGGTCATATACCGCTTCATTTGATTCATGAAAACATGATAAAGCAATTAAAGTATTGTCAAGAAGCGCCTTTTTATACGCTTGGTCCTCTAATCACTGATATTGCTCCTGGTTATGATCATATTACCAGCAGTATCGGTGCAGCTTTGATTGCATGGCAAGGGTGTGCGCTTTTGTGTTATGTAACTCCGAAAGAACATTTAGGATTACCAAACAAACAGGATGTCCAAGAGGGTTTAATTGCTTATAAGATAGCAGCTCATGCTGCGGACTTGGCTAAAGGACACCCAGCTGCAAGACACCGAGACGATTTACTATCTCAAGCTCGCTTTGAATTTCGTTGGCACGACCAGTTCAATTTAGCACTAGATCCAGAAACAGCCCGTGTGTTGCACGATGAAAGTTTACCAAAGGAGTCGGCAAAGCATGCGCATTTTTGTTCATTGTGTGGACCTAAATTTTGTGCTTATAAAATAAGTCACGAAGTACGACATGCTTTAGAAAAAGAAAAAATTTGATGCGAGTCGGAATTGTTGGTGCTGGTTTAATAGGGCGTTTATTAGCGTGGCGACTTTCTTTAGCGGGATGGCAAGTGACTTTGTTTGATAAGGATAGTAAGTGTGGCAGAAGAAGTGCAGCTTATGCTGCAGCGGGAATGTTGTCACCAATATCTGAATGCGAAACGTCTAGTAGAGTAATTTTCGATTTAGGTATGTATTCGCTGCAACAATGGACATTGTGGCTAGATGAGTTGTCAGAACCCATTTTCTTTCAGAAAAGAGGAACGCTCGTAATTTCTCATCTGGAAGATACAGTAGAAAAAGAGCGTTGGATTAAACAAATAAGGCATAAGATCCAGGAGTTGTACATTCACAAATTATCGTTATCTGAAATTAGAGCATTAGAACCGGAATTAAAAAATTTCCAAGACGGATATTTCTTGCCTCAAGAAGCACATATTGATTCACGAGCAATATTAAGAGCGCTAGCAAATAAACTAACTGTTGATTGGCATGAGAATCAATTAGTAGAAAAAATAGTGCCTCATTGTATTTTTGTCCAAAAAACACCGTATTCTTTTGATTATGTATTTGATTGCCGTGGAATTGGTGGAAGAGATCAATTCGATGATTTACGAGCCGTGCGAGGGGAATTAATTTACCTACACGCACCAGATGTGCATATCAGTCGCCCTGTGCGATTGCTTCATCCTCGTTATAGAGTATATATTGTTCCGAGACCAAATCACATTTATCTTGTAGGTGCAAGTGAAATTGAGACGGAGGACACGTCCCCTATTTCTGTGCGCTCTTGTCTAGAATTGTTATCATCGGCTTATAGTATTCATCGTGGATTTGCTGAGGCGAGAATTATAGAAACAGTAACGGCTCTGCGACCTGCATTGTCTGATAATTTACCTCGTATTCGCTGGAAGAATGGTTTGGTTGCTATTAATGGGCTATACCGTTGTGGGTTTTTACTAGCACCAGCATTAATTGATAAAATTATAAAAAAGATGAAAGAGCATTAGAAATTAAGATAAGATTTAAGGAGATATATACAAAAAATGCCGAATATATATTTAAACGGTGAACTCGTGACAATACAGCCACACACTACATTAAAACAGTTGTTAAGTGAAAAAAATTTTTCCGGGGTATTCGCTGTAGCGATTAACGAGGTTGTAATTAATATGACTAATTATGAAAAAACTATTATCCACTCTGGAGATCGCGTTGAAATAATAACTGCTATATACGGCGGCTAATTATTATGTGGTTTATTTCTGATACCAAAATTAACTCACGATTATTATTAGGCACTGCGCAGTACCCATCCCCAAATATTCTTCGAAAAGCTATCCATGCATCTAATACTGAGATTATCACTGTGTCTTTACGTCGACAGTTGCCAGGGAAAAGAAAGAATTCCTTTTGGGAATTATTACGATCGTTGCCTTGTCATATTTTGCCAAACACAGCAGGATGCTCTATTGCTAGAGAAGCTTTAATAACAGCACAATTAGCTAGAGAATTGTTTAACACTCATTGGATTAAATTAGAAATTATTGGAGATGAATATACTTTGCAACCTAATCCTTTTGTACTCGTAGAAGCTGCTGCATTGTTAGTTAAAAAAGGATTTGAGGTATTACCGTATTGCACAGAAGATATAGTGTTATGTCAGCGTTTAATTGATGTTGGTTGTCATATTTTAATGCCTTGGGCTGCTCCACTTGGAAGTGGCATTGGGTTAATGAATCCTTATGCATTACGTCTTTTGCGAACAAGATTTCCTAATATCACATTAATTATTGATGCAGGCATCGGAAAACCGTCGCATGCAGTACAAGCTATGGAGATGGGTTTTGATGCAATTTTATTAAATTCGGCAGTAGCATTATCTAATAACCCTGTTACAATGGCTAAAGCGTTTGCTTACGCGATTAAAGCTGGGCGATTAGGCTATAAATCTGGAATGATTGAAAAACGCAATGTTGCTAAAGCTACAACACCTTTAATAGATAAACCATTTTTAGTACATTTATCTAAATGAAAAAAAAAATTATTTGGGTAATGGGCGGTTCCGATTGTTCCAGTGGTTCAGGTTGCCAAGCCGATGTGCTTACTTGTTGTGATTTTAATGTTCATGCAGCTACCGTTATCACTACTATTACAGCACAAAATGCGCAAGAAGTATTGGAGGTAAAATTTTGCGATGCCCATCTCGTTCAAACGCAAATCGCAAGCCTAGAAAAGGTATTTGTGCCGTCTGTTATTAAATTAGGACTTTTGGGTAGAAAAGCAATTTTTGTCGTAAGTTCTTACTTGAAAAAGTATAAAGGTTTTGTTGTCTGCGATCCTATTTTACGATCAACATCGGGTGTTTTATTTATAGAACCGCATGATTTAAAAAATTTTATTTTTCCCTATGTGGATTTACTAACTCCTAATATTCCTGAATCCGAAATGTTTTTTCAAGAAAAAATTCATTCTCAAGAAGATATGGTGACAATCGCTAGAGCTTTTTTAAAATTAGGAGTAAAGTCAATATTATTAAAGGGTGGACATCTAAATGCCAATGAAGCTTGTGATTTTTTTACTAACGGTAAAAAAGAATTTTGGTTGGTTAATCCTAGAATTAAGGGAGTCAGTGTTCGTGGAACAGGGTGTAGTTTAAGTTCAGCAATTAGTTCTGCTGTAGCTCGAGGGTATTCACTGGAAGATGCAGTAGTTTTAGGGAAAATGTATGTCTATCAAGGCATTCGCAGTAGTTTTAAGATTGAAGGCAATGCACTCTTAGGAAGACAAGGCTTTCCTCGACGTTCAGTTAGTTTGCCTTCAGTAACACAACGAATTAACAGCGCTACACTTTCTACTGCTTTTCCAAGTTGTGGTAAATTGGGCTTTTATCCTATCGTTGATAGCATTGCATGGGTGAAAAAATTATTAACTTGGGGTATTCGCACGATACAACTGCGAATTAAAAACCAAAAACTATTCATTGTCAAACGAATCATAGCAGAAAGTGTAAATTTAGCTCGTCGATATTACCGAGCAAAACTTTTTATTAATGACTATTGGAAACTGGCTATTGAATCAGGTGCTTATGGTGTGCATTTAGGACAAGACGATCTAAAGACTGCTGATATTTCTGCTATTCGTTCTGCCAACTTACGTTTAGGAATCAGCACTCATTCACTTTACGAATTGGCGTGTGCTCACGCTGCACTACCTTCTTACATTGCGTTTGGACCTATATATAAAACAACCTCTAAAGTCATGCGCTTTTTGCCTCAAGGATTATCCGCTCTGCGTTATTGGCATAAAATTTCACCCTACCCTATTGTAGCAATAGGTGGTATCAATTTAGAACGATTAGAGGCTGTTTTAAGCACTGGAGTAACGAACATAGCAGTTATTTCTGCAGTAACTATGAATGACAGACCAAAAAAAATAGTTTCTGACTTTCATTTTCGAATATCTTATTTTTCTAAAGCTTTTCAACTTATTAATTCTGTGCGTTCACATGTTGTAAAGTTGAAAAAGCAATGATTACATACCAAAATACGTGAAAAGATGTCAACTTAAAATACACGTTCCATGATTTTTTGTGTATTTTTTTCGATGATAGAAATCTGTTTAATTGTTTAATCTTTAATGTCTAAAATGACGTTGATGTGTAAAAACCATGGCAATTTTAGCCTTATCAGTAGTTTGAATAATCTCTTTATCTCGAATCGATCCACCAGGCTGAATAATAGCACTAATTCCGTTTTTTTCTGCTATTTCAACGCTATCGATGAATGGGAAAAACGCATCGGAAGCCATTACAGAATTTTCTAAAGACAATCCAGCTTCTTGCGCTTTCATTATAGCAATTTTAACAGCAAAAATTCGGCTAGATTGACCACTGCCAATTCCTAAAGTGGCGGTATTTTTTGTACAAACTATTGCATTAGATTTTACATGTTTCACAATTTTCCACGCAAAATATAAATCCTGTAATTCTTTTTTTGATGGGTAGCGTTGGCTGACCACGGTAAATTTTCTGAAATTAATTGCAGCTGTATCTTCTTTCTGCACAAGCAAACCCCCAATAATTGAATGGAAAGAAAAAGAAAAATCAAGCATTCCTTTATCAAAGGGGTGAACTTTTAATAAACGCAAATTAGGTTTTTTTTTAAGAATCTCAAGGGCGTCAATGGTAAAACTTGGGGCAATAATTACCTCAATAAATTTTTTTCTTAGAATTTTTGCGGTTTCAATTTCTACAGTAGAGTTAAATGCAATCACTCCTCCAAAAGCAGAAAGAGGATCAGTGGAATAAGCTTTTTCATAAGCTATTAATTGATTTTTTCCTTGAGCCACGCCACAAGGAGTGGCGTGTTTAACTATAGCACACGTGGGAATCATCGCTTGTTGTGCTTCCCATACCGTACGATAAGCACAATCACCGTCCAATAAATTATTAAACGAAAGCGGTTTTCCATGCAGTTGTTGAGCCGAAGTAAGGCTATTGGGTAACGGAGGAACAGTGCTATATAGTGCTGCAATTTGATGTGGATTTTCACCGTAACAAAGGTCCTTTTTTTTCTTAACAGTTATAGGAAGTTTTGAAGGAAAAGAAGAAGAAACGATAACTGCTTGTAAAGAAGATAAAATTTTCGAATCATAATTCAGAAGATATTCAAGAGTTTTTTTTGCTAACGTTCTACGAGTAGATAACGAGGTTGTATTGAAATGTGTATCCATTTCTTGTAAAACTAACGAGTAATCGTTAGGATCGACTACAACCGTGACAGATTTAAAATTTTTTACACCTGCTCGAAGTAGACTATGTCCACCTATGTCAATTTGTTCTATTGATTTTTCAAATGCACGATGAGAAGAAACATTTTTTATAAATTGGTATAAATTGACAACAAGCAAATCTATAGATTCCATTGCATATTGTTTAAGAACGTCTTCATCAACCCCCGATCTAGACAAAAGGCCACCGTAAATTTTTGGATGTAAGGTTTTTACACGACCGTCTAAAATTTCTGGAAATCCTGTGTAAGCAGAAACATCAGTAACTGCAATCTGATGTTTTTTTAATAGTTTTGCGGTTCCATCAGTTGCTATTATCTCAACGTGGCGCTCCCGAAGTTGTCTTGCAAAATCAACAATATGAACTTTTTCTGTAACACTAATCAATGCGCGCTTAATGAATCGTTGATTAACAGCATTTTTCATTATTTTATTAATTCTTAATGCAAAAATTTTGTAGACAATATCAATGTTAGTAATAATGTGATACTCAGCTAGAGTATGATTACTATATTTTAACTAAATAACCAAAATCTTCATTCTTACTTATACTTCATAGAATCGCCATACAATAAAACGCTTTCACAGTAGTCATGACTTTAAAAGAAGCAGGAAGTTAATAAAAAAGCAATTCTTTTTGAGGTAATTGCATGATCCTTAATATTTCTTAAAAAATCTTTAAAGATTGCTCATTCTATTGTAATAGTATATATTAAGTTTGTGTAAAGAATAAACTCCCCGTTATGGCGTCAAACTCTGATAAGATCAAAAGATGAAATATAGATTCGATTGTACAGAAGTCGTTGAGAGCGCTCTATTGACGCGTCGTTTGATTTTTTTAATCACATTATTAACTTTTGTCAGAGTACAAGTCAGAGATGTGAGGGTTGTAGAAATAAAGTGAAGGCTATATACCTTGAAGATTATCGTCCTCCCGAATTCTTAGCTGATGCTGTAAACATACACGTAGATCTTTATGAAGAAGAGACTAGTGTAAAAACTATTTTAAATTTGCGACGCAACTCAGAAGTAAATACATTAGCTCCATTAACGTTAAACGGCGAAGAAATTTCATTAAAAAGAATAGCTCTTAACGGACAAGCATTGTCATCTACCCAATATCAGTTGACCGATTCTTTATTGACAATTTCCAATGTCCCAGAGGTGTTTGTTTTAGAAAGCGAAGTAACGATTAAACCACAGAAAAATTTTAAATTAAGTGGTTTGTATAAATCAAAGAATAATTTTTGTTCTCAATGCGAACCACATGGATTTCGTCGAATCACCTATTTTTTAGATCGTCCTGATGTATTAGCAATTTATACTACAACAATTACAGCCGATAAAGACAGATATCCTTTCTTACTATCGAATGGAAATTTGATTGAAAAAAGGATAATAAATAATAATCGACAGTGGGTGCATTGGAAAGATCCTTTTAAAAAGCCCTCTTATTTATTTGCTTTAGTAGCTGGAGATTTCGATGTATTGGAAGATGTTTTTGTTACTCGATCGGGTAGAGTGATAACTTTAAGACTTTTCTTAGAAAGAGGTTTTAAAAATCAAGGGGGGTTTGCTTTACAAGCTTTAAAGCAAGCAATGGCGTGGGATGAAAAAAGATTCGGACGTGAATATGACCTTGACATTTATATGATTGTCGCAGTAAGCGATTTTAATGTGGGGGCCATGGAGAACAAAGGAATTAATATTTTTAATATTAAAAACATCTTAGCTAGTTTAAAAACAACTACCGATGAAGATTATATTCGTATAGAAAACGTTGTTGGACACGAATACTTCCATAATTGGTCAGGTAATCGCATAACATGTAGAGATTGGTTTCAAATTACTTTAAAAGAAGGGTTAACTGTTTTTAGGGATCAAAGTTTTACTGAGGATATGACATCAAAAGACGTTGCTCGTATTAAAAGCGTAGACTATTTGCGTAATGTACAATTTTTAGAAGACGCAAGCCCAACCGCCCATGCTATTCGCCCGCATGCGTATGTTGAAGTGAATAATTTCTATACAAGTACAGTTTATAACAAAGGTGCAGAAGTTATTCGGATGATGAAAACTTTATTAGGTTCTGAGCTTTTTTACAAAGCGATGAATCTATATTTTTGTCGTTATGATGGAAAAGCGATTACCATTGAAGATTTTATTCACGCCATGGAAGAAGCATCCGGTAAAAATTTTAATCAATTTACGCGATGGTACGACCATGTTGGTACCCAGGTACTTGATATAAAAAGTGAATATGATGAAGATAAGGAAATACTGACTGTAGAGGTAAGACAATATACTCTCTCTGCGCCAAAATTATCGTCAGAAACATTGCATATTCCGCTAGCATTTGGCCTTTTGGATCCAGAAGAACAGCAAGATATGCCAACTCAGTTGGCTGGAATAGAAAGTAATGTTATTCGTGGCACACGCATTTTGGAAATAAAAAAATGCAAAGAGGTATTTAAATTTCTTCATGTGAAAAAAAAGCCAATATTATCGTTCTTACGGGATTTTTCAGCGCCAGTACGTCTGAATTATCCTTATAGCGATGAAGAGCTTTTATGGCTTTTTCAATTCGATAACAATTCTTTCTCCCGATGGGAAGCAGGACAGATATTTGTGAGACGTTTGATATTGAATCTAGTTGAAGATTATCGACAAAAGAAATCGTTAAAATTAGATAATCGATTCATGGACAGTTTTCGGAAAATTATTCAAGAATCGCATAAAGACTACGGATACGCAGCTATGCTAATGCTATTACCTTCAGAAACGTATTTAATGCAATTTATGAAACATATAAATATCGAGGATATATATAATGTTCGTCAATTTATAAGAAGAAAATTAGCGATTACCTTAATAGCGGAATTAACCGAAATCTACAAGAGTTGTCGATCACCTTGTGCATCGTACAGTTGGATTAGTGCAGGGAAGCGAGCATTAAGAGATTGTTGTTTAGACTATTTAACTGAAAATGAACGGGAAAAACAATACGTATTAGCATACCAACAGTTTAAAGACAGTAACAATATGACTGATACTATGGGAGCTCTATCTGCTTTAATCAATCATGAATGTGAAGAACGCTATCTTGCATTGGATGCATTTTACCAACGGTGGAAAGGTCAGCCTTTAGTAATTAATAAGTGGATGGCGCTACAGGCATCGTCTCGATTGTCATCTACTATAGAAAATGTGAAGGGATTAATGCAGTGTTCTGTTTTCAACGTTAAAAATCCCAATAGTGTATATGCGCTATTAGTGACTTTTGGAACGAATATTGTTAGTTTTCATAACAAAAGTGGGGCAGGGTACCGTTTAATTGCCGATTGTGTTCTTAAAATTGACCTAATAAATCCTCAAGTAGCTGTGCGAGTATTACAGCCACTTCTGCATTGGGAAATGATGGATAAAAATCGTCAGGAATTGATGAAAGCGGAACTTAATCGGATTGTAAAAACCGCAAAAAAATTATCACCAAATGCTTATGAAATTATTATGAAAAGCTTAGGTAATGCGGATTCGTATTTTTAATTTAAGATTAACATCTATACTGTATACATTTTTACCCATCGGTAATGTCGTACGTTTCTTAATATTCTGAAGTAGATAAAACTAATACGAGATTGAATATTCAGGAACAGTTCAAAGTTTGTAACAAGAATTACAATCTTCTGTATCTATTTCTGGTTGCAAAGTGATATGATTAATGCGGTATTTCTTTTGCAAAATAGCCTTTAAACCTATTAAAAGATCATCCCAAGCTGTTAAATTTTTAATATTTATATGAGCAGAAAGTGCTGTTGTTACTGAGGACAATGTCCAAATATGAATATCATGCACGGAACTCACACCTTTAAAACGACTGATAGTTTGCGATACTTTATAAACGCTTAAATGACAAGGTACACTTTCCATAAGAATTGTCATAGATTTTTGCAACAACCGAATGCTAGAAATCATGATTAAAGTGCTAACACAAATAGAAAGCAAAGGGTCAATTGGTGTCCAATGGGTAAAGAAAATGGTAATACCTGAAATAAACGTGATAACCGCACCAGAAAGATCACTTATTACATGCAACAAAGTAGCACGAATATTTAATGACTTTATATTACTTGATAGCAAAATCTGAAAAATTAAAAGATTGAGGAGAATGCTCACTGTAGAAATAACCATTACAGGAAAACCTTGAACAGAAGATAAAGAATGGTAGTGAAAGCGCTTAATAGCTTGAACAATGATAATTAAAGAAATAATAAACATCAGTAGACTGGAAATCCAAGCTGCAATTACTTCTAACCGGCCAAAACCATAACTGTGACGAGGTGATGGAGGACGTAAATTAATCCAGGAAGCTAAAATTGTAATGCCCAATGAAACAGCATCAAAAATTGTGTGGCTCGCTTCTCCTAAAAGGGTCAAAGAATGAGCAGTGTAGCCACTCACTACTTCGATAATAGAAAATCCTATTATAAAAAAAGTTACTAAAATTAGAGTCCAATATGGTGTTGTTGTGTTATTATGAAAATAATAATTTGATTTATTTTGGCATGTTTTATACATTTACAACGTTTGCCCCTAAATTTTTCTACTGCTTTTTACACAGACGACGTCTATTTTTACACACTGTGTACGCAAGATAAGAAGAGTAAAAACCATATCTCTGTGTGAGACATAATATGATTCGAAAAAACGCAGATATATAAAGAGTGCGTGCATCTATACACCCATTATTTAACCCATTATTTAATAAATGTCCCACTACAAATTTGATAGCAAGCTTGTCTAAAACTATAAGCGAGGCGCTTTCCTAGCGAATATTTTGTTCTATAGTTGATTTCGTAGAGATCACACGTTCGGCTAGCATTAAATAGATAGTCATCGCTTGTGATCAACTTGTCAATTAGTTTTAAATGGAAGGCTTGAGAAGCATACCAATGTTCTCCAGTAGATATTTTCTCAATATCTACTGACTTACGATGTTCTTTAATGAAATTTTTGAATATTTCATGTGTTTCTTCAACTTCCTGACGTATTTTCGCTCGTCCTTGTTCAGTATTTTCCCCAAAAAGCGTGAGTGTTCGTTTGTATTCACCAGCTGCAATTTGTTCGAAGTCAATGGATTTTTTTTGTAAAAATCGATGAAAATTAGGTAATTGCGCCAATACTCCAATGGAACCTATAATAGCGAAAGGAGCTGCAATAATACAATCCGCCACACTCGCCATTAAATAACCACCACTCGCTGCTATTTTATCAACAGATACCAATAGTTTTATATTAGCTGCTTTAATTCTCTGCAATTGAGAAGTCGCCAATCCATAATGATGAACTGTTCCCCCACCACTTTCAAGACGCAAAAACACTTCATCTTGGTTATTAGCTAGGGTTAGCAAAGCAGTTACTTCTGTACGTAACGCTTCTACAGAAGAGGCATGCACATCGCCATGAAAGTTAAGAACAAAAATGCGTTTCACAGATTGTTCTTTCAATTTTTTCTTTTGTTTGTAGTCTTTTTTTTGAGATTTTAGTTGTAACTTGAATTCATGCTTGTTTTTAACGACACGGGAAAGAGTACGGTTGTATTCTGCGTATTTTTCATTGAGCTTTTGAATTTCTAATTGACCTTTAACTTTTCCTTTTGCGTGTGCGAACATATTAAGCAACGCAAAGAGAGCAATTAAAATAATCGCTAATGTGCTAATTAATTTAGCCAGAAATAAACCATAATTAATAAAAAATTCCATTTTCGCATTATATATTGGTCATTTTCTCATGTAAAGTTGCTTGTGTTTTTAACATCACACCATTCATACAAGATCAGGACGATGCACCATTTTACATTGTTTTTATAAAGATTTTTTAATTAAGTTTGAAGAGAAATTTCTTTCATTTCAGGCACTAAACATGTAACTAAAATACCTAGTAAGGAGGCAATAGCCATAAAAACCATGATAATTGGTAATCCCATGTTTTTTAACATTATTGGTAAAAAAAAAGCCCCAATAAAAGCGCCAACCTTGCCGATAGCAGCTGAAAAACCATGAGCTCTAGCGCGTATTTGGGTAGGATATATTTCTGATGGAATTAAAAATGTAGTCGCATTGGGTCCAAAATTAATAAAAAAGAAACTAACACCAAATAACCCAACAAATAAAGGCAAGATTCTTCGAATACTTGGAATACTCGCAATTAGTAAATAGCACAAAGCCATAACCGAAAATCCTATTATTTGTAGACATTTCCGACCTATCTTGTCTACGTAAGTGGCCGAGAAAAAATACCCCGGAACAGCGAAACACAAAAAAATAAGAACCGATAATAAAGTGTGTTCTAATAAAGATGTATGTGGATTGATAGTATTCATAATGAGAACAGAAGATATTCCATTACCATAAAGTACTACATCCAATAGAAACCATGCGCCACCTGTACCAAGTAAGCACTTTAGCCATTTTAAAGAAAATAATTTTTCTGGTATATCAACGGCAATTGTAATTTTATCTTCATGTCCTGTTAAAACACTTACAACTCGACTTACTTCAAGGGGATATCGCTTACTAAGCAAAAATCGTGGAGTTTCCGCTATTTTCCTTCGTAAATAGAATACAGAAGCTGCTGGAAGTGCCCCAAAAGCCAATAATATGCGCCAGATATACAAGTAAGGCACATGTAAGATCATCAGAAAAGAGGTAAAAAGGGGGCCGACAATTAATCCAACAGCTTGCATGGCAAAAACAAGGAGTACTAAAAATCCTCGGTTCTTTCGATTGGCATACTCACTAGCTACTACAGCACTAGTAGGATAATCACCTCCGATACCAATGCCTACCAGAATACGCGAGATTAAAAGCCAAATGTAAGAAGGTGAGAAAGCGGAAAGCAATGCACCGATAAATAAAATACACACTTCGACACCGTACATTGTTTTTCGACCAAATGCATCGGAACACCAACCAAAAACCACAGCACCAAAGGCCGCTGAAGCCAAGGAAGCTCCATTAAGCAAAGCAATTTGACTGTTAGTGAGATGCCATAAAGGCATTAACAATGTAGTAACCACTCCAACAACAAATAAATCATAAGCATCTGTAAAAAAACCCATTCCTGCAGTACCAACCATCTTCCAATGTAGTCGATTAAGTTTCTGTTCATCTAATTCAAGTACCCATCGCTCATCTTGATTAATACTCATTTATTCCTCATACTGACGTTAATTAAATGATCATAACAGGTAATAATGACGATTTTATGACAATTTCTTTCAAAGAAAACACAGAATACTTTTTTTGTACATTAAAAGAAGTGTTGATAATCCTTGCTAAATTATGATCTAATGACTGTACTTGACGGTTTCTTTCAAGAATTCCATCTTTCTGTTTCATTAATAAATTGTCCGTTGTAAGTTCATTTAATTTATCGTTAAATTAATATATTTTATGTTTCTAAAGTAATAGTTTTTACTCAATGTATTACTTTATTCAATCGCAAATTAGTGCGTAGTTATTTGATAATTATATAATCACTTATCGTAAAGTCATGATGGTTTAATACTTAATGCAACAATAAAGTAGACTCTCCACACGCAATAACCTTTCTTTCTGTAATTACGTTCAAAGTAACATGGGGTTTAGTAATTTATAAACCACCAACTTCCATTGTAATCTTACTCTCTTCTGCAAATTTAGCAGCAAGTATTGGTTCTTTCGAAAATCAACTTGTTTTTTCAATTCGCTAAAAATTATTGAGTAAGCTAAATATCGATTTTTATGTAACATCCGTTTAAGAAAATAAGATTCAATTATTAATATGCGATGAACTTCTTTTTTTTCCCATTGATTTGCTTCAACGAAACGAGGCTAACATTTTATTCAATTATTTACTTAATCGTTGTGTGCCTAGACATATAAATTCAATTTTTTGAAATAAACTACACTATTTTAACTAAAATCGGGATGAAAGGATTTGAACCTCTGACCCCTGCCTCCCGAAGGCAGTGCTCTAACCAGTCTGAGCTACACCCCGTAACTTACAAAAGGTATTATTCTTAACAGTTACAAGTATATAATTATATGAAAAAATATACGCCACTAGAAGTGCTTTAATAATCATACAAATAAAATTAATTTCTATTCTGGATCTTACCACTAAAAATTTTCTCCAGATTAACAAGATCTACTGTATTCTGAATCATTTGCTAGGTAATGCAAGATTTCGTAAAATGTATTTTTCTATAGGAGAATTAGTGCAATGTATGCAATCATGAAGACTGGTGGTAAGCAATATCGAGTTACTGAGGGTCAAATACTGAAGATAGACAAATTAACTCAAGACATTGGCAGTTTAGTGGAGTTTAATGAGGTACTGCTCTTTGAACAAGATAATAAATTGCATATTGGATCACCTAAAGTACGAGGCGCCAAAGTAGTAGCAGAAATTGTTAACAAAAGTCGAGCGACTAAAATTAATATTATAAAATTCAAGCGTCGTAAGCATCACATGAAGCGTATGGGACACCGACAACATTTTACGGCCGTAAAAGTTGTCGGTATCATCCTTGATGATAAAGAAGAAAAAAATAAAAAGGAAAATAACAATAAAAAAGAGGTTAGTATTTAGTGGCTCATAAAAAAGCAGGCGGTAGTACACGAAATGGTCGTGATTCTAACCCCAAAATGTTAGGTGTAAAGCGGTTTGGGGGTGAAAAAGTGGTTTCTGGTAATATTATTGTCCGACAACGGGGTACACATTACCATCCAGGAAAAAATGTTGGTATAGGTCGAGACCATACCCTATATGCCTTAATTGATGGAGAAATTAGATTCACTTTTAATAAAATTAGACGTCGCAATTATATTGTCGTTATACCCATCAATAAGGTGGTTTAGTTTCCTAAGAAAGTTTTGTTTAATTTTATTTAATCATTTTAAGAAAACACGATTATTCCAAAAAGTTATGAAATTTATAGATGAGGTGTTAATACAAGTAGAAGGTGGAAACGGAGGGGATGGATGTTTAAGTTTTCGTCGAGAAAAGTTTATTTCTAGAGGAGGGCCTGACGGTGGTAATGGTGGTGATGGTGGAAGCGTTTATTTAATCGCAAATAAATCTGTAAATACATTAGTGCGATTTTGTTATCAAAGAATATTGAAAGCACAAGATGGTCAATCAGGTATGAATAGTGTTTGCAGTGGAAAACGAGGAGCAGATTTAGTGGTCTCTGTTCCTATAGGAACAGGTGTGTATTATAAAGGAACAGGAAAAGAGGAGTTAATGAGTAGTTTAATTAAGGATAATCAGAAGCTTTGTGTAGCGAGAGGGGGAAAGCATGGTTTAGGGAATATCCATTTTAAAAGCAGTATAAATCGTGCTCCTCGAAAAAGAACTTTTGGAAAAAAAGGCGAGAAACGTACACTAAAATTAGAATTGAGGTTGTTAGCTGATGTGGGATTATTAGGACTACCAAACGCAGGAAAGTCTACTTTTTTGCGTTCGATTTCAAAAGCTACTCCAAAAATTGCTGACTATCCATTTACTACTCTTTACCCTAATCTTGGAATGGCGCATGTTGAAAAATATCATAGTTTTACTGTCGCAGATATACCAGGTATTATTAAAGGATCTAGTACGGGAGTAGGACTTGGTACTCAGTTTTTAAAACACATTGAGAGAACGCATATTTTGTTACACGTCGTCGATATCTCTCCCATAGTAACTGACATTGATCTAGTAATCCAATCTATACGAGTAATTACAGAGGAACTCAAGGGGTTTAATTGTAAACTGTTAGAAAAATCGCGATGGTTAGTATTTAATAAAATAGATTTGCTTTCTAACAAAGCAATTGAAGAACAATGCAAGAGAATTGTTAAACGACTTAGCTGGCGTGGCCCGGTTTATACAATTTCAGCTATAAAAAAGGAAGGGACACAGCAGCTTTGTAACGAATTGAGCAAATTCTTGTATGGGAAAAATACGATGGAACGTAAAAAACGACATTTCTGATTCAGGATTTTTAGTTACGATTTTCGGGTATTCCAGTTTTTAATCCTTTTATAATTCGTGATTTAGCAGAAAGCAGGACTTTTAAACGATTTACTCTATTAGCATGGACAATTCGCTTTCTTGCAGCCCTGTCAAGCAGTTGAAAGGCTTTTTGGGAAATACTTTGCATAGCCGATGAACTTGTTGACAAACCTTCACCTTTACTTTGTAACTGTTGTAGACTTTGTAACGTTTTTTTTATAATGGTACGCACAGAGGAGCGCTTGCTTGCGTTACGCAACTGTCGCCTTTTATTTTGCCGGACTCGCTTCATTGCTTGCAGGGAATTAGCCACACACACCACCCTCGAAGTGCTTATCTAACCTCAGTAAAATTGTACTGTTCTATATAACATATGTCAATAGAAAAAATCTATATTATCTTTTATCATTAAATTCTAATATATTTTAGTCAGTAAAAGCTTTTTTATGAGTTATAAATTGTTTAAATCTACACTAACTGTTTCTAGCATGACTTTTATTTCTCGTTTACTGGGATTCATACGTGACGTGATGTTTGCTATGGTTTTTGGTGCTAGCCCTGATTTTGACGCCTTTATCGTTGCTTTTAAAATTCCTAATTGCATGCGTAGATTGTTCGGTGAAGGAGCTTTTACTCAAGCTTTTGTGCCTATATTATCGGAATATCAAGCATTTTCTTTTCGCAAAGAAATGCACCAATTTATCCATGCAATTACCGGCAGTTTAAGTACAGTTGTTTTACTAATTGTCTTACTCATTGAGCTTACTGCTTCTTGGATCACTATGGTATTTGCACCAGGATTTACACATGATTCTATACGATTGGATTGTTCCATTCATATGTTGCGCATAACGTCTCCTTATTTATTATTAATTACTTTAACTACTTTTACAGGAGCTGTATTAAACACTTTTAATCGATTTGCTGTATCAGCTTTCACTCCGATGCTATTAAACGTTGTTATGATCATAACAGTATGGTTTTATGTGCCATCTCCAACTTCTATTCATGCCTTAGCTTGGAGTGTGTTAGTTGGTGGAATCTTGCAATTGGCAGTTCAATCGTTCTTTTTATACCATCGTTTGGGATTTATCCCAATTCCTAAATGGCGGTGGTATGATCCTGGTGTAATACGGGTTTTAAAACTAATGGTGCCTACACTACTTGGTGTTTCTGTTGCACAAATCAGCTTGTTAGTTGATAATTTTTTTGCTTCCTTTTTAGAAGTTGGCAGTATTTCATGGTTGTATTATTCCGATCGATTAACATATTTACCTCTCGGTATTATTGGAGTTGCGTTATCGACTGTGGTATTACCTAGTTTATCATGGTGCTACAATTTACAATCTGCAAATTCTTATTCAGCTACACTGGATTGGGCGTTGAGAACGGTATCATTAATTGGTATTCCTGCCGCTGTGGCTTTGTTTATTTTATCAGGTCCTGTATTAACAACGTTAATTTATCATGGGGCTTTTACGGCACGAGATGTCCTGATGACTCAGAAAAGCTTACTGGCGTTTTCAGTAGGTTTGCCATGGTTTATGTTTGTTAAAGTGTTGGCTTCTGCTTTTTACGCACGTCAGAATGTAAAAACACCGGCAAAAATTGCGATAATAGCAATGGGAATCAATCTTTTTTTAAATATATTGCTCATTCATCCTCTTGCTCATGCAGGACTTGCTTTATCTACTTCTCTGTCTTCGGCTTTTAATGCAGGATTTCTTTTATATTCCTTATGGCGACGTTCAATTTATAAATTAACTGCAAAGTGGGCGAAATTTTTTCTTCAACTATTAACGGCTAATTTTATGATGGGTCTTATTATTTTTCAATTTTCGGAGAACATTATGCAGTGGTTCACTTGGTCCATAGAAGAACGTGTTTTTCATTTATTAGGTGTTATTCTGCTAGGTAGTTTTACTTATTTGGGAACATTGTGGATTATGGGCTTAAGATTTTCTGATCTTAAGCCATCGATAATGATAGATAAAGCATGATAAAACTAATACGCGGTAAATACCCTTACCTTATAAAAAATATAAATAATAGCGTTGTTACTTTAGGAAATTTTGATGGTATGCACCTAGGGCATCAATCACTACTTAGGAAATTAAGATCTTTAGGACGAGCGTTAAATTTACCCATAGCAGTAATTATTTTTGAACCGCAACCGAGAGAATTTTTTTCAAAAAACGTAAGCCCAAGATTGATGCGTTTTCGCGAAAAATGGTCGGCATTTCAATTGTGGAACATTGACTTTCTTATATGTCTTCATTTTAATCAAATATTAGCAAATTTACCCCCTGAGAATTTTGTTAAAGAAATTTTAGTAAATCAATTGGGAGTACGAGCTATTGTCATAGGGGATGATTATCGGTTTGGAGCTAAACGTACAGGAAATTTTCAGTTGCTTAGAAAACTTGGAAAATTTTATTGTTTTAGAGTTATAGAAATGGCATCTGTTTTATATAAAAATCAAAGAATTAGCAGTACTTGGATACGTCATGCGCTAGAAATAGGGAACTTGGGTTTAGCGCAGAACTTACTAGGTCATCCTTATTGGCTTTTTGGTAAAGTGATTGTTGGTGAAAAACGAGGTCGTGTATTAGGTTTTCCAACGGCTAATATTGATTTACGTAGAGAAAGGGTACCATTAACAGGTATTTTTGTAATTCGAGCATATTTAGAAAATAGAACTTTTCAAGGAGTAGCTAGTGTAGGAGTACGTCCGACTTTTGGCGGTACTCGCATTTTATTGGAAGCATATCTCTTTAATTTTTCTTGTGATATTTATGGTCACTACTTGCGAGTCGAATTTTTATATAAATTGCGATCCGAAGAATATTTTTCATCAGTAGACGCTTTAGTAAAGCAGATGCATCAAGATGTACTAAAGGCAAAGTATTTTTTAAGTAAAAAATACCGATGCTAACAATATTCGCTAGAAATACACATATTGATTTATAATTTTAATGCACGATAAGTGACATGATTTAGTATGATTTTTATTTGCTAAGATGGGCATGGAGACCGAGCGCTGAAGATTATTATTGCAGATTATTTTAAAAATACTCAAATGATGGGGCAGCAGTGTTTTAAAGAAGATAAATTAGCTACAATATAGATATATACAGTGTTTTTAAAAAATGAATTTATTTAGAAAATATATATGTTATTCATGTTAATTGCAGTTAGTGTGTAAAATTAAGTTACTTGTGTGTATCCGGTTTTTATTTAGTGATTTCTTCTTTTGGTTAGTTCTAAGCTTTTAAACGGTACAACAGTGGAAACGGTGAAGTGTGGTATGATCAATGACGACGTGTAATTATAAAAATACTTTAAATCTTCCGCAAACCAATTTTCCTATGCGCGCTAATTTGCCAAAGAGAGAACAAGAGATGCTTATTCTTTGGGAGAAATTGGATCTATATCAAAAAATCCGAGAAGTGTGTCATGGAAAAAAAAAATTTATTCTGCATGATGGACCTCCTTACGCAAATGGCCGCGCTCATTTAGGAACTGCCTTTAATAAAATACTTAAAGATATCGTTGTAAAATCAAAAACATTAAGTGGATTTGATGCACCTTTTGTGCCTGGTTGGGATTGCCATGGATTACCAATTGAACTCAATGTTGAAAAGCAACTAGGAAAAATAAGTTTATCTGTAAATCAATTTCGTCGAGCTTGTCGAGATTATGCAACTTCACAGATAGAATTACAGAGAAAAGATTTTAAGCGGTTAGGAGTATTAGGAGACTGGAACAATCCTTATTTAACCATGGATTTTCTTTATGAAGCTAATACTGTTCGTTCACTGTCTACAATAGTGGAAAATGGGCATTTAATTCGTAAAAAAAAACCTGTACATTGGTGTATCGCTTGTGGTTCTGCGTTAGCCGAAGCAGAAGTAGAATACTATGACAAGCGCTCATTGTCTCTTGATATAGCTTTTTGTGCGATTGATCATAAAGACATAAGTCGCCGATTCCTCATTAATGAAATTAATAAAAAGGCACGCATAATAGTGCCAATTTGGACAACCACACCTTGGACGTTGCCAGCAAATGAGGCTGTTAGTGTTCATCCTGATTTATTATATGTTTTAGTAAAAAGCGAGTTACATGATCAACATATTGTTGTGTATTGGATACTAGTCAAAGATCTGATTGATAGTGTTATGCAGCGCTATCGCATTAATAATTATATAATATATAGTAGTTTGAAGGGAAATAAATTAGAAGGTGTGATACTACAGCATCCTTTTCTTAATCGAAATGTTCCAATTATTTTAAGTGAATATGTTACTAATACAGTGGGAACTGGGAATGTACATATAGCCCCTGCACACGGATTAGAAGATTACTTAGTCGCAGAAAAGTACAACTTACCAATTAATAATCTTGTGGACGCACGTGGTTATTTCATCGAAAGTGCATTTGTCGGTCGATCCGTCTTTAAGTCTAATAAGTTTATTACGATTTTACTGTCAGATAATAGGTATTTACTTCACTCTAAAATAATACAACATCATTATCCTCATTGTTGGCGCCATAAAACTCCATTAATTTTCCGATCAACTCCACAATGGTTTATCAGTATGGACAGAAACGGATTGCGCAAGCAAGCGCTATCGGAAATTTCAAAAGTAAAGTGGATACCTACTTGGGGACAAAATCGTATCAAAAAAATGCTTTCTGATCGTCCAGATTGGTGTATTTCACGACAACGGTTATGGGGTATTCCAATTCCACTGTTTATAAATAAAAAATCGGGAGCATTACATCCTAATACTACTTACTTGATAGAAAAAATAGCTAAAATAATTGAAAAAGAAGGCTCTGATGCTTGGTTTACATTGGAAAAAGGAACATTACTAGGAAAAGAAAGTGAGCGTTATGAGAAAGTGATGGATGTGCTAGACGTATGGTATGACTCTGGAATAACTCATTTTAGTGTTTTAGCAGCACGATCAGAATTGCGTGTACCTGCGGAACTTTATTTAGAGGGTTCAGATCAACACAGAGGTTGGTTTCAATCATCTTTATTAACTGCTCTGGCAATGCAAGGTAGGGTACCGTATAACACAGTATTAACGTGCGGTTTTATAGTTGATAAAAAGAAACGCAAAATGTCTAAATCTTTAGGAAATGTTGTTTTGCCTTTTGATATAGTGAAAATATTAGGTGCCGATGTGCTACGTCTATGGGTTGCTGCTATGGATTATACCACTGAAGTCAATGTATCTACTGAAGTCTTGGAACGTATCTCAGACACTTATCGCAAGATTCGGAATACTGCGCGATTCTTATTATCAAATTTATATGATTTTAATCCTAAAAAGGACATAGTGGCGACGGAAAAATTAATTGCGTTAGATCGATGGGCTATCACTACGACTCAACGTTTTCAGAAAAAAATCATATCCGCTTATAATCAATATAAGTTTTCTATTATTTACCAGTTAATTCATAGTTTTTGTACAAGGGAAATGTGTAGTTTTTATTTGGATATTTTAAAAGATAGATTATATACTGGGAAAAAAACAGGACTACCTCGTCGTTCAGCACAAACTGCACTGTATTATATCACAGAGGCTTTTGTCCGTTGGGGGGCTCCTATTGTTAGTTTTACTATGGATGAAATGTGGAAGTGTATACCGGGAGAACGCGAAGTGTCTGTTTTTTTATCTCAATGGTTTTTGGGTTTTCCAGAGGTTGCATTATGTTCAAGGGAAGACAAGGAGTGGAAAGTGTTATTACAAATTCGTGACGAGATTAATAAAGCCATGGAAAACTATCGCAATCAGAATAAAATTGGTTCAGCACTATCCACTGAGATTTTTTTATACGCCGATAAAAATTTATACCCAATTTTAAAAAAGTTAGGAAATGAACTGCGTTTTGTTTTTATTACCTCTGGAGCCACAGTGTTTCCTATTAATAGTCAGCCTAAGGTAGCCATAAAAACGAATCTCTCTGGATTAGCTTTAGAAATTCGTGTTTCACCATTTAAAAAATGCTCTCGCTGCTGGCAACATCAAGTAAGCGTTGGTCAAATTAAGCAGTATCCTGCTTTATGTAATCGTTGTGTAAGTAATGCTTTTGGAGAAGGAGAGGAACGCTGGTTTGCTTAAAATCAGTATTTCTGAAAAAATATAGAGAAAAATTAAAGTAGTGAAAAGAGCTAGAGAAAAAAAGGTAACATCGGTTTGGTTACGTGCCAGTGTCTATGTTGTCATAGCAGATCAACTAACAAAGTATTTAGCTGTGTACTTTTTAACATATGGTATTCCTGTTAAAATTCTTCCTTGGTTGAATTTAACGTTGCGCTATAATACTGGGACTGCTTTTGGATTTTTTTTTACTGTAGGCAAAAGGCATCCGTATTTTTTCTTTCTGATTTTGTTAATAGTCAGTGCATTGTTTATAACAATATGGTTAGGACAAATAAAATATTCCAATAAATGGAGAGATTTCTGGATTGCATTAGTTATTGGAGGAACATTTGGTAATTTTCTTGATCGTATTCGATTTGGGTATGTAATTGATTTTATTGATTTTCATATTAAACATTGGCACTATGCTGTCTTTAATATCGCCGATTGTACTATTTGTATAGGAGGATTTCTATTAATAGTGTCATTACTGACATCGTACGGTTTTCTTGAATAATTTCCAAGATTCAATAGTTGCATCCGCTCTCGTATCTTTATATGTATTTTTTCTTAACAAATTATTGATGACAAGAAAATGCCATAATTTGTTGGACACTGTTAAACATTTTCCATTCCTCTCCCTCTGCATGTAAGGAGAGGGTATTGCGTTTTCTTCTTTTCTCTCTGAGTTTTGTTATATACTAACTTTTTCTTTTTATTTTCGGTCCATTTCTGCCGATAATACATTGTATTCCCGTGTGGGCCGTATAGGATTTGAACCTATGACCAACGGATTAAAAGTCCGATGCTCTACCAACTGAGCTAACGGCCCAGAAATATCTGAAATTAGAAATAATAATAACTTTTAAAAAAATAACAAGCAGCAAATAAGCATTAATATTTCTAGAAAAAAACAAAGATGATTCTTACTTTTTCTCTTATAGAGTTATAAAAAAATGGAACTATACTGTATGGACGTTTTTTGTTATTTTCTAGGATTTGTAATTTCTTAATTTACCACAAAGTGTACTTTTGATATTACGTAAAAAGAGAAACGTATCGTCATAATAAAATTAATGATTGTGAGAAGAAAAACCTCACTCGTATCCCGCATCGTTAATTGTTAGGGGTCAACAAATTTAATATTAAAAGCATATAACGCCAAAAAACGATTCTCAAAGATTATAATCGTAATAAACAACGCTATTTCTCTGTTGAAAGTGGGATATTATCGATTAATCGAGTGCTACCGATTTGCACTGCTATAAATCTACGTCCTTTATAGTCTTCAATATAATTAACATCTATCCCTTTTTGGGTTAATGCTTTTTTAATTTGATCACAAGACATTGGTGAGTGAAAAACTTTAGAAAAGTATTTTGCTAATTGTAATTGTTCTCTTGTTAAACGTTTGTTTCTAGAACTTAAAGGTAAACCAAATTCATTACGAATAACAGCACATTCTACGATTTTAGTTTCTAAAAAAAATGCCTTGACTAAACCTTTTATAAGTTGTAGTTGTTGATAGTCTTTTTCACCGAAGTAACTACGCGTAGGTTTTATTAAAAGTAATAATTTTATTATAACCGTCAAGACTCCATCAAAGTGTCCGACGCGAAATAATGTTTCTTGGTGTTTCGATGTAGCAATATAAGTAATTTTATAAGTAAAATCATCAGGATAAAGTTCTGTATAAGAAGGAATAAAAATATAATCAACACCACAATTTGTGGCTAGGATTATATCTTCATCTATCGAACGGGGATAGTTTTTAAAATCGTTACAATCATTGAACTGGGTAGGATTAACAAATAAACTCAGAACTGTCAATTTATTTTCTTTTTTTGAAAGTTGAAGTAAGCTTTTATGTCCGGCATGCAGGCTACCCATAGTGGGCACAAAGCCCAAGGAAGTGCTTCCTTTAAAATTCTTCCTCACTAACAACCAATTGTCAACTGTGTTTACTATCTCCGTCATATTCTTAATAAGAGTGTTCTTCAATGCTAGGAAAATTTGATGATTTCACTGCTTGATTAAAATCGTTTAATGCTTTTTCGATGAGTTCAAAACCATTTAGAAATTTTTTTAGATATTTAGGTGTAAATTGATTATTCATACCCAAAAGATCTTGTAGTACGAGAATTTGTCCAGAAGTATAAGGACCCGCTCCTATCCCTACGGTGGGAATGGTAACAGAGTTTGTTACATCTTTAGCTAAAAGATACGGTATGCATTCTAATACAAGAGCAAAACATCCTGCGTCTTCTAATGCTTTAGCATCCTGTTTTAATTTATTAGCCGTTTCTCGATCTTTACCTTGAACCTTAAAACCACCGATGGTATGAATAGATTGTGGTGTTAATCCCAGATGTCCCATAACAGGAATTCCTGACTTTACAATATGGTGAATTAGTTTTAAATTTCCATCGACACCTTCTAATTTAATAGCGTCAGCTCCTGATCGCATAAGTTTTTCAGCAGATATCATGTTAGAAGTTAAATTTTTTCGATAAGAACAAAAAGGCATATCTCCAACGATAAATTTATTAGAAACTCCCTTTGCCACTGCTTGAATATGTTTCGCTATTATATCCACAGTTGCCGCAATAGTAGTTGTATGACCATACACAACCATAGCAAGACTATCACCTACCAAAACGCAGTCAATTTGACTTTTTGAGACAATAAAAGCAGACCAGTAATCATAGCAAGTGATCATACTAATTTTTTTTCCATTTTCCTTCATAGATTGAAAATCATAGACTTTCATAACAATAACCGGGAACCCACAAAAGGCAAAAAACGACAAAACCACACGGTCTGAATCGTATGAAAAATTTCATTTTCCATACACAAACGCAAGAAACAGACAGAGGATAAACTTAAAAGGAAAAAAAGGCAAGAGACTGATTGCGAATTTATAGATAAAGTAAAACAATTTTTTAATTAGATTTACCGTTATTGACTAGAATATTCCATAATGTAAATTAAGTGAGACAGCCAGCTCTTAATAAAACATAACTTACTTCTTGTTTATTGTATTTATTCTATTCTTCGTTAATTAGGGTATGTATTTTAATGAAACCGTTATTGTTTACAGATATACTTTACGAAAGGTTAAAATAAACTCATGAATTGATTGTTCGTCTCTCATACAAGAGACAAAAATATTGCCGAATATTTTAATGTATTAAAAGATAAAAAGGTTGCTATATGGAAAAATTAATTTTTCTCTGTAGGTTCCGTACGGTTATCCTAAGATTTTCGTAAAACTGTTTGTTATGTTCATGCAGTAAAATTTTATTATAAGAAGAAATTAACATGCTAGAAATTAGTGTATTAATTGAAAAACTTGATAATCTCAAAGCCCACAGTTTGGACTTGTGGAGGTATCTTTGATCTTAATTCTAAAAAAATACGATTGTTAGAAATTCAACACATATTAGAAAATCCAGATTTGTGGAAAAATCCTAAAAAGGCTCTTTCTTTAAATCGTGAGCGATCTAATTTAGAAATACTTTTCCAGAAGTACAATAACATTGAAAAAGGAATTAATGACGTCATTGAATTTTCTCTCCTCTTTAAAGAGGGAGGGGACGCGGATTTATATAAAGAATTGATCCATGAAATTAAACACCTTGAAGATCAAATGAAGGAGTTAGTACTGCAACAGATGTTTCCTGAGAAAATAAACTTACGAAATGCCTATCTTGATATACAGGCTGGTTCTGGTGGGGTAGAAGCCCAGGATTGGGCAGAGATGCTTTTTCGCATGTATTTGCGTTGGGGAAATAAACACGGATTTACTATTACTGTAATGGAAGTTTCTTCAGGAGAAATCACAGGAATTAAAAGAGCTACAGCAAAGTTTGAAGGTAAATATTCTTATGGGTGGTTGCGCACCGAAACTGGCGTGCATCGGTTAGTGCGCAAGTCGCCTTTTAATTCTGGAAATCGTCGACATACTTCTTTTGCTTCTGTATTCGTTTCTCCAGAAGTAGCAGAAGATATTAATGTCACCATTAATCCTAATGCCTTGCGCGTCGACACTTATCGTGCCAGTGGTGCTGGTGGACAACATGTTAATCGCACAGATTCCGCCGTTCGTATTACTCATGTACCAACTGGTATTGTGGTTCAGTGTCAAAGTGAGCGATCACAACATAAAAATAGAGCCCAAGCAATGCAACAGTTACAAGCAAAGCTCTATGAGCTAGAAGCAACGAAACAACGTGAGAAAAAAGCTATCTTAGAAGCTTCTAAATCAGAAATTAGTTGGGGAAATCAAATTCGTTCTTATATTTTGGATACATCTCGCGTGAAAGATGTAAGAACTGGCATCGAAACGAGCGATATCCAGGCAGTGCTAGACGGAAATATTGACCAATTTATTGAAGCGTATTTAAAACGAAAAAAATAGTAGTATTATCATATTATGATATTATTTTGTTTATCAATAAAATTTTACTTCTTAGATTGTCTAAGAATTTAAGTTGTTGCAGCATTAGGAATTAAACGGTGAAGTTAAGAAATTGCGTCAAAGAGGAAAATGAACAAATTCTGAAGCGAAAAGCGAAGCTCAATAGGCTACGGGCGATAGGTCAGGCTTATCCTAATGATTTTAAGAGAGATAGTTTAGCGTTTCATTTGCATACTACTTATGGTCAATACACAGAAGAAACTCTGATACGGAAAACTATTGATGTTAAAATGGCGGGACGTATGATGATTAGACGTCTTATAGGAAAAGCTAGTTTTATTCATATCCAAGATATGACAGGGCGTATGCAGATTTATGTTTCTCAAGACAAATTGCTTGATGATACCTATTCTGAATTTAAAGATTGGGATCTTGGGGATATTCTTGGAATTGAAGGAGCACTCTTTAAAACAAAAACCGGAGAATTATCTGTTAAAGCCAAAAAAATTCGATTATTAGCCAAGGCATTACGTCCTATGCCTGATAAATTTCGTGGATTAAATAATCAGGAACATCGCGTTCGTCAACGTTATCTGGATTTAATTGTAAATAAAACGTCCTATCATCTATTTCAAGTGCGTTCGTACATTGTAACGCAAATTCGCCGTTTCTTAGACGACCGTGGATTTATAGAAGTTGAAACGCCTATGATGCATCCTTTGGTAGGAGGAGCAGCTGCACGTCCTTTTAAAACGCATCACAATGCGATGAATATGGATTTGTATTTACGAATTGCTCCTGAGCTGTATTTAAAACGATTAGTGATTGGTGGTTTTGAAAATGTTTATGAGATTAATCGAAACTTTCGAAACGAAGGTATTTCTAGTCAGCATAACCCAGAATTTACCATGTTAGAATTTTATCAAGCTTATGCGACGTACAAAGATATGATGATTCTTACCGAAGAAATGATAAGATATTTAGCCAATAAAATTTTCGGTCGACTAAAAATAATTTACCAAAATATTGAGATTGATTTAAAAAAACCTTTTCTGCGTTTATCATTGCGTGAAGCAATTTTACAATTTAATCCTGACATAAAGAGTGATCAGATTGATGATTTTAGAAAAGCTACCAATTTAGCTAAGCGGTACGAAATTTCTATTCCAAAATACTACGGTTTAGGAAAGATCCAAACAGAATTATTTAAGAAACTCGTGGAAGAAAAATTACAACAACCGATTTTTATTACCCATTTTCCTAAGGAAGTATCTCCATTATCTCGAAGTAATGAGATTGATAATTTTGTTACGGATCGTTTTGAATTTTATGTTGGAGGTCGAGAAATTGCAAACGGATTTTCTGAATTAAACGACCCAGAAGATCAAGCAACTCGTTTTCGTGAACAGTTACAGGCTCGAAGCGCGGGAGATTTAGAAGCAATGGATCTTGATGAAGACTACATTACAGCATTGGAATATGGTCTTCCTCCTACTGGAGGTGAAGGTATTGGTATTGATCGTTTAGTAACGCTCTTTGTAGACAAACTGTCCATTCGAGACGTAATTTTATTTCCACTTTTGCGGGCTAAAAGTATGTCCAGAAATTGAATTATTTGCATAATGTAATATTTGTTAATACTGTACGACCAAAAAGAATGCTATGACCATGATACTCAATAGTGGTATCTTGAATGACAGCCAATAATCTGTATCTCTCTTCTTCTTGTAAAGCTGCTTCAACAATAATACCGACGTTTTGCTCGTCCTGATTTTTTAATTCATCTCCAGGTTTTGGGGAAATTTGACTAATAATCTCAGCACGATAAAGATGACGCTTTAATTTTCCTAAATAGTGAGTACGCGCAATAACTTCCTGACCAATATAACATCCCTTGGTAAAATTTAGAGCGTCCCATTTTTGTAAATTGAGCATTTGTGGAATAAATTTAGCTTTAGTCTGGGGGTAAATCCATGCTAAGCCAATGCGAATATTCCAATCTTTCCAAGAGTTTTCTCCCATTTCCATTATTTGAATATTAAGTGGAAGTTTAATTGACCAATCGTGAGTAATCGTTAATTCTACCTTAGAAAAAATAGAATACTTTTTCAGATGATCAATGGTATGAACAACTGTTGATTTTTGGAGTAAGATACAATAATATCCTTTTTGATAGACAACATAAAAATCCGAAATTACTCGTCCTTTATAATCACAGCATGCGCTAAATGACCCGTAGGTTTCTGTAATCTTGTACAAATCACAAGTAACCTGGTTCTGTAAAAAAGTTCCAGAATCGGCGCCACTAACGACTAAAATTGAAAAGAGACGTGACGGAATGGTGTACATAAGTATCTTTTTTATTAATCAATAAGTTTAATTTTTTGCTTTCCTATCATTGTCTTTCTTACTTAAAGAGGAAAGTGGAAAGATTCTAACTTTTGTCTAAAATGCATTTCATTTTTTAAATCGTAAAACTTACATTTTTTCTTTAATTCTTGCTTTACGACCCTGCAAATTACGCAGATAATAAAGTTTTGCGCGACGAACACTACCTCGGCGCTTTACACTGATAGAAACAATTAATGGACTATACAGTGAAAAAACACGTTCAATACCTTCACTATATGATATTTTACGGACAGTAAATGACGAGTTTAAGCCGCGATTACGACGAGCAATCACTACACCTTCAAAATTTTGAAGTCGTTCTCGATCACTTTCTTTAACTCTAATTTGCACGATTACACTATCTCCAGGGCGAAAAGCAGGGATAGCCTTATCTCGAATTTGTTCTTGTTCTAGAATTTGGATAATCTTGTTCATTTTCTTCTCTGTGCTCCTCGATAAATTCATTGAGCAATTGGCGCTCATGTTCAATTAAAGAACGTTTTTTTATTAGATCTGGGCGTCTTTTCCAAGTTCTTCCAAGTGCTTTTTTAAGTCGCCAACGAGCTATTTTTTCTTGATCACCGCTAAGCAGTATTTCTGGAACCTGACGATTAGCTATTTTTTCTGGACGGGTGTATTTTGGAAAATCTAATAATCCAGAAGCAAACGAATCTTGAGAAACGGAATCTGTATTTCCTAAAACTCCTGGAAGAAGACGAGTTAAAGCATCAATTAAAACCATAGCTGGTAATTCTCCGCCACTTACAATGTAATCTCCTATTGACCATTCCTCATCTACTTCAGCTTCAATTAAACGTTCATCCACTCCTCCATAACGTCCTAGTAAAAAAATAATAGACTGGAACTCTTGTATCTTTTTCTCTACAATCGCTTGAGTCAATAGTTTACCTTGCGGAGAAAAGTAAATAACTTTAGTATTCATACCTAACGTCGCTTTTGCCGACTGTATAGCAGCAGCTAATGGTTCAAATTTCATGATCATACCAGGACCACCGCCATAAAGTTTATCATCCACATTACGATGGATATTTGTAGTGTAATCACGTGGATTCAAAAAAAACAATGTTAAAAGGTTACGATCAAGAGCACGCCTAATCACACCATACCTAAGTGCTTCAAACATCTTAGGAAAGAGGGTAATAACACCAATAGATAATTTCTTGTAAAAAGCCATTTTCCTAATTATTTTCTACCAGTAAAGACCACACTGTCATTTCTGTTTAAAAAGCAATCCTGTTCTTTTTATCATAAAATCTGAATAATATTTCAGTCTTTTTTCGTTTCTTTTATTTGTCATTACTTACAAAGTGTCGTTTTTATATCAAGAATCGTTGGAGAGGCTCTCTTTAAAAGATCTAAGCGTCATTATTCTTATAAACCATTAGAGAATCATTAAGGAACTTTGACAATTGTAAGTTGGTTAGAATGTTTTTTTATACTAGTCTCCGTTATATCTTCTGACAAACGCTTAAATTGTTTGAGAAGGCATTTAACCCGTACGGACACTGTAGCGCCTTGTGTTATCCAATAACTAGCGCGTTCTTGTTTGATTTGTAATTGTGAATTGCACTTTTTTCGTCGTGCCACTGCTGGGTTATAGTAACCTAACTGTTCAATGAAACGACCATCGCGAGGTGCTCGCCTATCAGCTACTACGATTTGATAGAATGGACACTTTTTTCTACCCTTTCTGGTAAGACGTATAATTATCACGATGAACAACCTTCACTTTTTTATCGCAGAAAGCGTTATTCTACGCAAAACAATTATGAGATGCAAGAATCTAAAGCCAAATGAGCGATTGTTTTTATATTTATAAAAGCCATCGATTTCATAAAAATTTTTTAAATGTCAATTGCATTTGTTTTGATTTTATTAAGATAAACTATTTGTTTCAGGAAATTTCCTAACTTTAAATAGAGTTTTTTATAAGTGTTTTTACAATGCAGGGAAATTGGCTTGTAAAAGATAATTTAATGTTTTTGAAAAAAGAAACTTTTGTCTACAAGATATGACTAATTGCGAATTTATAACTGTTTGCGCCAAACAACTATCGAAATAATAAGCTATAGTATATACATTATTAAAAAGTCTAGTTGCTCAAAAAGTATAGTCGATTTTCTTTAGTATATAACGAGATCGGTGATTTTGTATAAGTCATATTATATACTATGCTCTGTCAGAATAATTTGAGAGTATATAATGCGGATTGTCTTATTAGGCCCCCCGGGGGCAGGTAAAGGTACACAGTCAAACCTTATTTCTAGTCAATTAAATATACCAAGAATATCAATAGGGGATATCTTGCGTGTTGCTATTAGAAATAAAACACCTTTCGAATTTGCGATAAAAAAAGCAATGAAAGAAGGAAGACTGGTTGCAAATGAAATTATAATGACGCTGATAAAAGAATTTATACACTCATTGACCCATAAAAAAGGCTATATATTAGACGGTTTTCCACGTACTGTAAAACAAGCAAAAGCGTTACGTATACAGAAGATATACGTTGATTTAGTGATTAATATAAACATACCAGAAAAAGAAGTGATTGAACGTACGACTGGTCGATTAGTGCACCTTGCTTCAGGGCGTATTTACCACCAGAAGTACAATCCTCCAGAAATTCTCCATAAAGACAACTTAACAGGCGAATTATTGATACGGCGAATAGATGATAGTGAAGAGGTAATTCGAAAACGTTTGCTTATTTATAAAAAACAAATCGACATTCTTATTCAATACTTTCTTAAATGGGAAAAATCTGGTGACTGTCTGGCACCTAGTTATTATTGTGTATCGGGTCTTGGCACTGCATCGGAAGTAAAAGAGCGCATTTTAAAAATACTGGAAACTCAGACTAATAAAAGAAATAAAAATACCTTTTCAAATGCAAAATAACTGTAATTAAGATTTACCTTGGTTATAAAGGTGTTTTAAGAAAAGCAATTTGACTAGTATAGATAAGAAAGAAAAATAAGAGAAGTTTTCTTATTTTATATTCGTAATTATTTTATGTGTAATAAAATCAAATTAGAGCTTGATCTTAAAGGTTTATCGTGTCGATTGATAATGTTTCTGTCAGTTAAATAGTGTCCATAGAAACATTAGATGAAAATGGTGGAATTTTACGTTTTTTATTTTGGAAAAAAAGAGTATTTAAGAGATCTTATGTAGAAATGCTTTTAATTTTTATTCTTTCATATAAAGTGACGATCTTTTAGTGAGAATGTAGTATCTTGCTTTATAATCTTAACTTTTCAACAGAAAATTAGGCAGTAGATGCACAGAAGGTATATAAATATGGAGCACGATATAATTTTTTCGATTTTTCTCATCTTTTCCGGTGCAGCTGTGCTTTCAACTTTTGCTTTGATGACTCATCAATCAATGCTGGTAGCTTATATGTTATTAGGAATTTTATTTGGGCCGTGGGGATTAAAACTAATTTCTAATATCGATATGCTTCGTACAGTGAGTGATGTTGGCATCATTTTCTTGTTATTTCTCTTAGGTCTTAATTTGCCTCCACAAAAATTGATAATTACTTTTAAAAAAATCACGTGGATAGCTGTAATCAGTTCGCTTATCTTTTTAATTGTTGGGTATTTTGTTACTTATTATTTTGGTTATTTGACGATGGAATGTTTGGTAATTGGTGGTGCTATGATGTTTTCCAGTACTATTATCGGTATTAAACTATTACCTACTACAATTTTGCATCATCAGCACATTGGAGAGGTTATGATCAGTGTCCTTCTATTACAGGACTTAATCGCCATTGCAGTTTTATTTTTATTACATGGGGCTTCTCAAGCAGGGAAAGTATTAATTGATATTGGATTAGTGGCATTGGGGTTCCCTGCTATTTTAGTTTTTTCTTATTTATTTAGTCGATTTGTTTTATTTTTGTTATTTTCTAAATTTAGTAGGATTAAAGAATATCTTTTTTTATTGGCAATTGGCTGGTGTCTCAGTATGGCTCAATTGGCTTCCCTGTTAGGATTATCGGGAGAAGTAGGCGCTTTTATTGCTGGAATTAGCCTAGCTCCAAAGCCTGTATCTGTTTATATCTCTGAAAGTTTAAAACCAATACGAGACTTCTTTTTAGTTTTATTTTTTTTCTCCGTAGGTGCTACTTTCGACCTTAATTTTTTGTCTGTTGTTATTGTTCCAGCTTTAATTTTACTTGCTTTACTCATTGGTATTAAACCTTTTACGTATCAAATATTGCTACGTTGTATAGGAGAATCTAAGCAGATAGCTTGGGAAATAGGAGTACGTTTAGGTCAAATTAGTGAATTTTCTTTAATTATTGCTTACATGGCTCTTAGCAGCCATATTATCTCTGATCGAGCTGCTTATCTAATTGAAAGTACCACTATATTATCCTTTATTGTTTCTTCGTATTGGGTAGTGATTAAATATCCTACACCATTGGCAATATCTGATCGTTTACGAAGAGATTAAAAATCGTAAATTCTCTGTAATATAAATAGATATAGCTATAATTTTAGCATGAACAGAAATATGTAATTAAAATTTGTGCGCCATTATTATAGTAAAGATAATAAGTGGACGGTATGACTTTTTAGCTATTGCCTTATTACGGTAATTAATCCAACGGTGTCTGTTTTAATAGTCATAATGACAAAAAATGTTGTTGGTTTAACGTCTATTTTCGGTGGATAGAACAAAAATTTCAATATGCATATTTTTTAGCATGAAATTAGTAGTGTTAATATTGTTGTTCTCTTTCTAATAATCGCTTACGCTATTAGTTCTTTTTATTCATTATTTATTAACGGTAGTCGTTATTATTACTTCCTGACAGGAACGGTCTTGTGGTATCATACGGACAGTTGTCCTTTTATTTTAGAAAAGGCGGAGTTTACGCAACAGTTAATGCAATTTTAATTAAAGCTTATCGATAATTTCTTTGCGTTGATTTTTGGCTTTTAATACTTGGATAACGGTTGTAGTGGGTTTATACCTTAATAAGTATTTATTAAACCGTTTTTTAAAAAATTCTGCACCAGAAAAAGACAATGACTTGTTTAGCTACAGAAAAATAGAAAATGTGTTGATTGGTTTTCTATTACAGTTAACTGATTGTTACATTTTCCCTTTTGTAGGTCGTTTTCCAGAAACTTTTAAGCGACGGTGCTTTTGTATGCGTACAGAAATTATTTTGTGCAGAAACAGGTTGTTGAGTTATGGATTAATTGCGTTAGGAATTAACGAAAATCAGTGCTGTTTTTAGAAAAATTGAAAGATTAGAAAAGTTGAAAGAACTGATAACGCTAAAGGATTAATCAATCAATTGTTATGAATATGGATTTATGATGATGGCGTTTTTCAAAATCAGCTGTTGGATTAGTTAGCATTATGTATCAAGAGTTGTACTGCTCTTTTCATAATTGAAGAGATAAAAATGGCGGAGTTATTATGAATTTATGATTAAGAATACAAATTTACAAGACACCGATCCAATAGAATCTCAAGAATGGAGAGAAGCACTTGATTCAATTATTAAATACGAAGGCAAAGAGCGTGCCCAATTTATTTTACAACAATTGTGGTTACATGCTAGAAAAATCGGTGTACCTATTTTTGATGGAATTCAAACTCAATATGTGAATACAATTCCTACTAGTTTAGAAACTAAGTTGCCTAAGAACGAGATAAAGATCTTACAAAATTTGACGAATTACATGAGATGGAATGCTCTAGTCATGGTAATGCGTGCAAATCAAAAAAAAATGGGATTAGGGGGGCATCTTTCTAGTTATGCTTCAATGGCCACTTTAGTTGAAGTAGGATTAAATTATTTTTTTCATGCAAACGACTTAGTTTTTTTTCAAGGTCATTCATCAGAAGGTATTTATGCTCGTGCTTTTCTTGAGGGACGATTAAGTGAAGAAGAATTGATAGGTTTTCGTCAAGAAACTTTTTCTAAAGGGATTTCTTCCTATCCACACCCGTATTTGATGCCTCATTTTTGGCAGTTTCCAACGGTCTCTATGGGACTTGGTCCCTTAATGGCTATTTATCAAGCGCAATTGTTGAAATATTTAAATTATCGAGGATTAGTTAATACAGATAAGCGAAAAGTATGGGTTTTTTGCGGTGATGGTGAGACAGGTGAACCAGAAGCTTTAGGAAGTTTATTAGTGGCGAGTCGCGAACGTCTTGATAATCTTATATTTATTATTAACTGTAATTTACAGCGTCTTGACGGACCTGTTTCAAGCAATGGAAATATTATTCAAGAATTAGAAGGTATTTTTTTAGGAGCAGGCTGGAGAGTAATCAAAGTCATTTGGGGGCATAATTGGGAAAAATTATTTCAAAAAGATACATCCGGCTTGTTACTGAAATGTTTAAGCGAAATGGTAGACGGGGAATATCAAGCATGTCGTGCAAAAGGTGGTGCGTATTTGCGTGCCTGTCTACTTAACAAATATTATCAATTGAAAGAATTAATGTCTAATGTGAGCGATTATGAATTAGAACAATTAATGGAAGGTGGGCATGATCCTCAAAAGGTTTACTCAGCTTATACAGAAGCATTAAAAGAAAAAGGAAAGCCGACAGCCTTATTAATAAAAACTGTTAAAGGCTACGGTTATGGTCGAGAAGGAGAATCATTAAACATTACCCACAATTTAGAAGCAATCAGTGAAGAAGGTTTGAAGCTTTTTCGTAATCGGTTTGCACTACCATTATCAGATGAAGAAATAAAAGATTTAAAATTTTATAAACCAATGAGACACACTCCTGAGTTACAGTATTTACAAAGGCAGCGTGAAAAATTAGGCGGTCCATTGCCAGTACGAAATAGTTTTTACACGTCTTTGAAAGTACCAGGCTTAAGTCTATTTAGTTCGCTTTTAAGCAGTACTAATGATCGTGCGATTTCAACTGGAATGGCATTTTCTCGAATTATAGGATTATTATTGAAAGACGAAAATATCAAAGAACGAATTGTTCCTATTGTGGCCGATGAAGCTAGAACTCTTGGATTAGAAGGCTTATTTCGTCAAATTGGTATCTTTTCGATAAAAGGACAACAATATGTCCCAGAGGATATAAAAAAACTAGTGTGTTATCATGAAAGTCAATCGGGACAAACATTACAACAAGGTATTTCGGAAGCTGGAGCTATGTCTAGTTGGATTGCTGCTGCCACTTCATTTGCCAATAATAGCTATCTACTCATTCCATTTTATGTATATTATGCGATGTTTGGTTATCAACGCGTGGGTGATTTGGTATGGGCTGCTGCGGATATGCAGTCTCGCGGTTTTATTTTAGGGGGATTAGCTGGAAAAACGACATTGCCTGGTGAAGGTCTGCAACATCAAGACTCTCACAATTTATTAATGTTTAGCATGATACCCACTTGTCGAGCATACGATCCAGTTTTTAGTTATGAATTAGCTGTGATAATTCAAGATGGTTTACAACGTATGTATCAAAATAAGGAGAATACGTTCTATTATATCACACTTATGAATGAAAATTATCCACATCCTCAGATGCCTACAGGGGCCGAAAAGGGAATTATTAAAGGAATGTATTTGTTTAAAGAAGGTAATAGGAAATTATCTCGATGTGTGCAATTATTAGGAGCCGGAGCTATTTTTCGAGAAGTGATCATAGCTTCTGAAATTTTAGAAGACCAATTTAATGTGGCTGCAGATATTTGGAGTGTTCCTGGCTTTAATTTGTTGCGTCATGATATTGAGTCTGTAGATCGATACAATCGTCTACATTTTCGAGAGATCCCAAAAAAGAGTTATGTAGAAAAGTGTCTTAATGGCAGAGAAGGACCAGTAATTGCTGCTACGGATTATATAAAGCTATTAGCAGATCAAATTGGTCGAGCAATTAAAAGACCATATTATGTATTGGGAACTGATGGATTTGGTCGCAGTGATACGCGATCTGCTTTACGAGACTTTTTTGAAGTGGATGCTAAAATGATTGTGTATACAGCATTGAAAGCTCTAGCAGATCAAGACAAGTTTACAGAAAATCAGCTGGTAAGAGCTGTAAAAAAATTAGGTATTAATTTAAAACGACCTGACCCGTGGACAAAATAAGAAGTACAAAGTAGTGAAAAACTTGGTAGAGAAAATTGTTGTACCAGATCTTAATGGCACATCCGAAATTAATGTTATTGAAGTGTTAGTAGCATCAGGTGATCAAGTAGAAAGAGAGGATAGTTTAATCACTGTGGAAGGCGATAAAGCTGCCATGGATATTCCTTCACCGTTATCAGGTATAATTAAAGATGTGAAAGTTAAAGTGGGAGATATAGTTAAAGAAGGAGACGAAATTTTAACCATTGAAGCACAGGACGAGAAGGAAATTACAGAAACTGGAAAAAAAACCTTTAAACAGAAAGAAAAGTTAATACAGAGAGAATCAGAGAGTAAATTTCAAGTACCAGTAATACCTAAAGATGAAAATTTCAATACTACTGTTATCCATGCAGGACCAGGTGTTCGGAGAATGGCTTGGGAGTTTGGTGTTGATTTATTAAAAGTTAAAGGAGCCGGTCAGAAGGGTCGTATTCTTCGAGAAGACATTCAAAAATATATAAGACAGCAATTACAGATCTCTAAAACAAAAGAAGAAATTCTATCTCCTATCTCTGTCGCCCATAATATTGATTTTTCCAAATTTGGCCCCGTTGAAAAAGAAACGCTATCTAAAACAAAAAAAATCGCTGGTACCAATCTTGCTCGTAATTGGGCCACTATACCTCATGTGACCCAATTTTGGGAAACAGATATTACTGAGCTTGAAATATTTCGTGAGAAACAAAAGATTTATGCGGAAAAAAATAAGGTGCGTTTAACTCTCTTAGCATTTGTGATCAAAGCGGTAGTCAACGCTCTTAAATATTTTCCTCATTTCAATGCCTCTTTAGATTCTGCAGGAGAGACTTTAATTTTAAAGAAATATTTTCATATCGGTATAGCGGTTGATACTCCTACAGGATTAGTAGTGCCTGTTATTCGAGATGCAGATAAAAAAAGATTATTAGAATTAGCGAAAGAATTAGAGGATTTAAGTAAAAAAGCTCGTGCTAATAGATTAAGTTTGCATGATATGCAAGGAGGGTGTTTTAGTGTTTCTAATTTAGGGGGCGCTGGTGGTACATTTTTTACACCAATTATTAATTCACCGGAAGTAGCTATCTTAGGAATTGCAAAAATGGAATGGAAGCTTTCGTATTCTATTAAAGATAATATCTGTAAAACTAGGCTTATACTACCATTAAGTTTATCCTATGATCACCGCGTTATTGACGGTGTGGAAGGGGCACGATTTATTGCTTATTTATCCGAACGTTTATCAGACATTAGAACATTATTATTATAGTTGATATGTATAAATATTGATATGCGTAAGATTATTATGACGAGAGTAGAAGATGAAAAAAGAAATTAAAACTGAGGTTGTAGTTTTAGGTAGCGGACCTGGTGGGTACTCGGCAGCTTTTCGAGCTGCTGATTTGGGAAAAAAAGTCGTTTTAGTAGAGCGATATGAGACAATTGGTGGAGTTTGTTTGAATGTTGGGTGTATTCCCTCGAAAGCTTTGTTACATGTAGCTAAAGTTATTGATGATATACACAATAATGTAGAATTTTTTGGTATGAATATTAGGACACTGAGTCCAGATGTAAATAAGATTTGTAGATGGAAATTAAATGTTATTAAAAAATTGACAGATGGTTTAAAAATTATGGCAAAAAAGCGTAATGTAGAAATTGTTGTAGGTTATGGAACATTCGATTCTTACAATGAGTTATCTTGCATTAATAAGGAACAAAAAGGTGTTATTCGTTTTGAGCAGGCGATTATTGCTGTAGGATCAAGATCGGTAAAATTTCCTGATGTCCCAGAAGATCCTCGCATAATGTATTCCACCAGTGCATTAAAATTAGAAGATGTTCATGGGCATTTATTAATAGTAGGAGGAGGAATTGTTGGTTTAGAGATGGCTACAGTTTATCATGCTTTAGGAGGAAAGATTAGTGTAGTAGAACGCACAGATCGTATTATTCCTGGAGTAGACGCAGATATGATACAACCTCTCTATCAACGCATGCAAAAATGTTATAACGAAATTTTATTGAAAACTAGTATTAAAAAAGTAGAGGCTAAAAAGGATGGATTATATGTGACTTTTGATGGCGAAAATGTGACCAAAAAACCGAAAAAATATGATCGTATCTTAATAGCTATAGGTCGGCATCCTAATGGTAGTTTAATTAATGCGGAAAAAGCAGGTGTTCAGGTTAATGACAGTGGATTTATTCCAGTAGACAGTCAAATGCGAACAAACATTCCACATATTTATGCTGTTGGTGATGTTGTTGGGTATCCCATGCTAGCGCATAAGGCAACTTATGAAGGACGATTGGCAGCTGAAGTGATATCTAACAAACAGCACTATAATAATCCTCGTTGTATTCCATCTGTATCTTATACAAATCCAGAGATTGCGTGGGTTGGATTAACGGAAAACGAAGCTACGAATAGAAAAATCAAGTACAATAAAAGTGTTTTTCCTTGGGTTGCTAGTGGACGTGCTTTGTCTGTAAATTACAGCAAGGGATTAACTAAACTGCTTTTTGATGAAGATGGTGTAGTTATTGGTGGTAGTATTGTTGGCATAAACGCTGGCGATTTAATTTCTGAGATAGCTTTAGCGATTGAAATGGGCTGTAGCGCAGAAGATATTGCGCTTACGATTCATCCACATCCAACTTTATCAGAGACCATAATGATGGCATGTGAAGTATTTGAAGGGACTGCTACGGATTTGTTTTTACCGCAAAGGTGAGATATTGTAAGCATTTTTCTTCTCTCAACACGTTACTTGATTTGTTGAGGTGTGGTTTTTTGGAAAGGAAATGAAACAAGCTCATTTTTTTATTGACAATCGAGCGGTAATCAAGGCTCTTAAAAAAACTACTGCCGAAGCATACGAAGAAGGAGCATACGTCTTACATGTAATTGCTGATCGACTTTTGGAACGGCTGGATTTTATTCGTCTTCATCCTTTTCGGATAGTGGATTTCGGTACTAGGACAGGTTATACAACAAAGGCTTTATTGGAGCATTATAAACGAGCTGATATTATCAGTCTTGATTCTTCTGATTTTTTACTAAATAAAGCAAGAAAAAATCTTCTAGGATGGTACCAAGGGTACCACTTTCCAAAAATGTTGGTGTCAACATATACTCTTTTGCCATTTTTGGATCAGTCAGTAGATTTGATTTTTTCTAACTTAGCGTTTCAGTGGTCTGAAAATCTCCAAAGAACCCTTTTGGAATGCAAGCGTATTTTACGACCTGGAGGGCTTTTATTGTTTAGTACTGTGGGGATTGATACATTAAAGGAACTGCGAGCAAGTTTTTCTGGTGACAAAGGAAGTCATGTTCATTTTTTTTATGATATGCATGATATCGGTGATATGCTCACTCGTTTGTGTTTTATAGATCCTGTTATGGATTTAGAATATTTAACTATACGCTATTTTTCCGTTCATCAATTGATGACAGATTTAAAATCTATAGGTGCGCATAATGCTTCTCAGAATCGATCTCGAGGGCTAATGGGGAAACATCAATGGCAACGTATGCTGCAATCCTATGAAAAGTGGAGAAGTAAAGACCATACTATTCCAGTAACAGTAGAAGTTATTTACGGTCATGCCTTTCTTTAAAGCTAAAGTTACCACTTTCTCCAAAAATCACCTTTAAGATCTGAAGTATAATAAAATCGGAGTATTGTAAAAAGAGGTGTAATTTTATGCTTATTAGGGTTGGTCAGATAGCTCCCGATTTTGCTTTAAAAATCGGTGAAAAAGAATTTTTTTTACTCAATAGTTTAAAAGGAAAAAAAGTTGTTCTGTATTTTTATCCTAAGGATAATACCCCTGGATGTACAAAAGAAGCCTGTGAGTTTCGCGATATGTGGACCGAAATAACTCAGGCAGGAGCTACAGTTTTTGGTGTTTCAAAAGATAGCGCCGATGTTCATCGGTTTTTTAAGAGAAAATATAATTTACCTTTCACCCTCCTATCAGATAAGGAGGGAAGAATATGTGAACAGTATGGAGTTATGGTCGATAAAAAATATTTTGGACAGGTATATAAGGGTATTGAACGCACTACTTTTCTCATTGATAAAAAAGGAGATATCACCGCTATTTGGCGTAAAGTTAAAGTGAAAGGACATGTCTTAGAAGTTTTAACGGAAATTTTAAAATGAACAACCGGAAATACCCTTTAAAAATTCGGGAATTTTTTGTGCGTGCGTAAAGAAGAAAACACACCTGATCGTCGCAGAAAAGCTGGAAATTTTCACAAGGAGAGAGCAGAGTTCGTACTTTTTGTATATGAGCTGCTATTCACCTCTTAAAAATACTTAAATTTCTGCCTTTGGAGGTGGCGGGATTCGAACCCGCGTCCGTAAATCAACTAATCTTCAACAACTACATGCTTAGCATCGTCACAATTTTATTAGTACTAACCACTCGACGTGCAAAGCGGTTAGTCAACAAGTTCTGCCAAAAATTTCACCGTTTCGGGAGACAGAACCATCCTCGAAAGGTGAGCTTGTAAATTATAACCATACGACGAGACCCTACAAGCCAGACCACGACCATGGAAAGCTGCGTTATTAAGCAGCTAAAGCGTATTGTGTATCGTTTGCAGATAACAATTTGCAACCAACAGATTTACGAGCCTAGGTTGCCGGCTCGGCATGCGTTTCCGATTGCAGTACCTACGTCGAAGCCTAATGCACCCCCGGAATTCATTATTGGAAATTATAAGGCAGTTTCTGTTAAAAAGAAAGACTTCGAGCGACTAAAATAGTAATGGTTTTAACATATTCTGATTAATTCATCGGGATGACGTAGTTAGTAGCTTCTTTAAGAGACAAGTATAAGAGTTTCGTGTTTCTTGCGTTCCCATTCTCGACGTTTAATTGTTTCTCGTTTATCATGCATTCTTTTACCTCTAACTAAAGCAACTTCGGTCTTAACATGGTTTTTATACCAATGCAAATCCAATGGAACGACAGTAAGTCTCTTTTTTTGCACTGTGCTCAACAGTCTGTCAATTTCATGCTTGTTTAAAAGTAACTTACGCGATCTTTTAGGATCGGGCTTTACATGATAAGCTATATTAGAAGGTGGTGAACAATGTACTCCAATTAACCAAGCTTCTCTGGATTTAAATATGACGTAACTGTTTCGCAATTGGATATGTCCAGCTCGAATGCTTTTGATTTCCCAGCTTTCTAATACTAATCCTGCTTCTAATCTTTGTTCAATATAATAATCGTGAAACGTTTTTTTATTTAAAACAATAATGCGAAGAGCGGATTGTTTCATAATTTGACCATCTGCTTGTTTATTTTACTTTAACTAAAACGACGTTTCGGGTCTCAATAGAATCACAGAAAAATAAGTTATAGATTTTAATCGCCAAGGACATTGAGGTTGTTTTGTAGTTTGTTCTTTTTTTCAACAGTAGTCAATAAATTATTGATGTTATGTATAGCAACTCAAAAGTTTTAACGATTTAAAGTATACTAAAATATCTGAATTTACGAGTATATTTGTTTTTTATCGATGAATAGATTGTCTGTTACTTCATATAAAGGTGCTTTTTATTGTGATTATCAGCGTTTGTTACGCTACACCTACAAAGCAAGTAGAAATTTCGCTAAAAACTGTAGAAGATTGTACAGTAGCTGTAGCAATAGAGCAGTCGGGTATTTTGCAACAGTTTCCAGAAATTAATTTGTCTCAAACCTCTGTAGGAATTTACGGTAGGCTTGTTACACTATACGATAAAGTTAAGAGTGGCGATCGTGTTGAGATATATCGCTCTTTACCCACTGATCCAAAGCTGGCAAGATTATTACGAGCTCGTCGAATTAAGTGGAGCTTATTTAGATAAACACAATATTGCTTATTAAACCGTCAATAACTATAAAAAACAGTATAAGTATTTAGGGCAATTAAAGATTTTTTTACATTCAATAGATGGTCTTGCTTAAAATATCTGAATAAAAGCTCTACCTTAGAAAAGAAATTGACAAATATAAGATCACCTACTACTCTTTAAACCCGGTTTTGTGCGTTTCGCTTTTTTTGTATGGCAGATAAGAGCAGGCTAGGGTGTTGTCCTGCGCAACAGAGCACTCAAGAGCTAGTTCGCACGAAAGACATAAAAGTTTGGTATTTTATTATTTTTCATGAGTACAGTGTATTTTCCATAAAATACAACAAGCATTAAACTTAAATAACATGAGAAACACAAACAAGAGCTAACTGAAAAGTTCGGTTACGATCGTTTTCTTTTCCTATGCTTAAAGACATTAAGAGGATTTTGATGGAAAATCAAGAACTTCGTAGAGCTGGACTTAAGATAACGTTTCCGCGCCTTATGATATTAGGGGTGCTAGAAAATAGTGAGCCTCATCATATGAGCGCTGAAGGCATTTACCGCACACTAGTCCAAATGGGGAAAGATATTGGATTGGCTACAGTATATCGCGTACTTTCTCAGTTTGAAGCGTCTGGCTTAGTAAAACGAAATAACTTCGATGACGGTCATTGTGTTTTTGAAATAAATCAAGGGAGACATCACGATCATTTGGTTTGTGTTATCTGTGGTAAAGTAGAAGAATTTATCGATGATGTTATTGAAAGTCGTCAAGTATCGATTGCCAAAAGATCTAATTTTATAATGACTAACCACAGTTTAACAATCTATGGTATTTGTCAGCCCTGTAAAAGATGCTCTTTTACAAATACAAAGCATATAGAAATCAAATAATTTTGTCTAAAAAATATTATCTTGTCTAATTTAAGATTGGTTGCATAGTTCTCTACTTAGTAGATTACGAAAGAGTTATGACACTTACTTGCACTGTTAAAGTTTTTCTTGCCACCCTAATTTATGTCGTAACATATCGTAGTAATTGTAGTCACTGGGATGAATAAGATGCAATAGATGCTTATATTTACGAATAAAGATAATACTTCCTGTCGTTAATGTTACCCGGTATTGCCCATCGTTGCTTACGGATGGAGAAATATTTCTTTGTCGGGGAGAAATATTTATTTTTATTCTACTGTGAGCTTGTACAACTATAGGACGACTACTTAATGTGTGTGGAAACATCGCTATTAAGGCAATAGCATCTAATTCTGGATGTAGAATAGGTCCACCCCCTGATAAGGAATAAGCAGTTGATCCTGTTGGGGTAGTAACAATAAGTCCATCGGCACGTTGACTACATACAAAATAGTCGTTGATTGAGATATCGAACTCAAGCATTTTTGCAATATCTCCTTGGAATAATACAATATCGTTCAACGCAATTCCTTGCGTGATAATGTCTCCTTTATATTTGGCAGTCATTTCTAAAAGAAAACGTGTTTCTCTTTTGTAATCTCCTTCCAAAATAGTATTGATTTTCAAGAGGTCATTAGGAGAAATATCTGTAAGGAAACCAGAGTTTCCTCTGTTAATTCCCAAAACAGGAAGTTTTTGAGAAACAGCAATGTGTGCGGCACTAAGTAAGCTCCCATCACCTCCTACTACTATTAACAAATCCGCTTTCTCTTTTAATCGATGCGCTGGAAGTATAGTTAGGTTATGATTATCCATCATACCAGCGGTTTGTTCTTCGGTGAAAATACTCCTGTTTAAAGACAGAAGTTGTTCTTTTAGAACCTTTAGGGTCTCAGGTACTCCCTTTACTTTGTTACGCCCTATGAGGGCAACTTGATGGAATGGTGGATTCTTCATTTTTTTAGCTGTTGTGCACACAATTTTTTAATAAATGAGCTATACAGGTCATGTCATTGCCCATTGTACAGAACCTAGAAAAGTGTGACAACTTTCAACTGGATTTTTAGATCTGTATAATAGAGTAAAATAATAATAAAGTTTATCAAGATCAGGTATTCTTTAACTCGCGTAAAAAACAATATGCCCCTTTACTTGCATTTAGTAGGAGAGAGTTTCGAGGTCAATTAAAAAAGTCTGTTGTGTGAAATATCTTAATAACGAGGATTTTACAGAATCGTATATTTTATTTAATATTGAGGTGTTGAGAATAGAGTTTTCAGCCTCACAATAAACTTAAGGAGATCCGAATGAAAACAAAAGAACAAATTGAATCTGAAAGTGCGCCTAATGATACAATGACTCAAAAGTTAAAAGAAAAAAATGATACAAAAGAAAGAGAAAAAGACATTATTCAAAAAGCTGTTCAAGAAAAAGAACAGTATAAAGAGAGATGTGAGGATATTATTAGTGGGAAATTAGAAATTCAACTAGTTAATTTAGAAAAAGAATTAGATGAATACAAAAATAAATATATTCGTTCACAAGCAGAAATAGAAAATTTACGGAAGCGCATGGAACGAGACGTTGCAAATGCCATAAGATATGGTGTAGAGCAATTAATCGTGGACCTTTTACCAGTAGTTGACAGTTTGGTTCACGGTCTTGAAAATCACAAATCAACGGATCCACATACTAAAAGTTTACGAGAAGGAACAAAATTAACATTGAGTTTGTTGCATAAAATGCTCAAACACCATGGAGTTGAGATTATTGACCCAAAATTGGGGGATTTGTTTAATCCAGATATTCATGAAGCTATAGCCGTACAAGACATTTCGGATGCTGAATCTAATACAATTGCTCAAATGATACAAAAAGGCTATCAGCTTAATGGCCGAGTGTTACGAGCGGCAAGAGTTATTGTATCGACTTAGTTTAAATTAGTTAAAAGCAAAGCTAAATGCATTTTCTTTTTCAAAAGAAATGTTTTAGTTTGAGAAAGAACTAGTAATCTGTGAGGCAATAAATGACCTTTGTAATGATGGCCACGAAACTTCTATTTAGTATTTTCATGTAAGACGGATTGTTACAAATAGAACATGCTTCTTCTATTTTTCTTATTTTTCATTATGTCACTCTACAACGATTTAATATTTAGCAAGTAGCATGAGTGACATAGAATTGTTTGTATTAAGTGAGGTGCTCGTTTAGTGTGGTAAGTACTATATGTAGAGTGCGATGACGATTTTACGATGACGTCAATTTAAGTTTCACTTGAAATCTTACACCCTGTCCCCACCTTATCAGGATAGGGTGTTTATAGGTTCTGTTTTGAGTAGTTGAGAGGAAAAAGAATGGCTGAAACTATTGGTATTGATTTAGGTACTACTAACTCTTGTGTTGCGGTAATGGAAGGTGGGAAAGTTCGGGTGATCGAAAATGCTGAGGGCTCGCGTACTACTCCGTCGACTGTTGCTTATACAAAGGACGGGGAAGTATTGGTAGGTGCGTCTGCGAAGCGACAAGCTGTTACGAATCCGGATCGTACCCTCTTTGCAATTAAGCGTTTAATTGGACGTCGTTTTGACGATGTGGTCGTTCAAAAAGATATGAACATGGTTCCGTATAAAATTACCAAGGCGGATAATGGGGATGCTTGGGTTAGAGTGGTCGGAAAAGATGGTCGTCAGGAAAATTTGGCTCCACCACAAATTTCCGCTCAAATACTCATAAAGATGAAGAAAACAGCTGAAGATTATCTTGGTCATTCTATATCGGACGCTGTAATAACCGTGCCTGCTTATTTTAATGATTCACAACGTCAGGCGACTAAAGATGCAGGAAGGATTGCAGGTCTTAACGTAAAACGTATTATTAACGAGCCTACTGCTGCTGCGTTAGCTTATGGGATGGACAAGAAAAAGGGTGATCGTAAGATCGCTGTTTATGATCTGGGTGGAGGTACATTTGATATCTCTATCATTGAGATTGCTGAGGTAGACGGAGAACATCAATTTGAAGTTTTGGCTACGAACGGTGATACTTTCTTAGGCGGTGAAGACTTTGACTTACGGGTGATTGATTATTTAGCTAGTGAATTTAAGCGTGATGTTGGTGTTGATTTACATAATGATCCTCTGGCATTACAGCGTTTAAAAGAAGCGGCTGAAAAAGCAAAGATTGAGCTTTCGTCTAGTCAACAAACTGATGTTAATTTGCCTTATATCACAGCAGATGCTTCCGGACCTAAACATCTGAATATTCATATCACTAGAGCAAAGCTAGAGTCATTGGTAGAGGATTTAATTGAAAAAACAATTGATCCATGCAAGATAGCAATAAAAGATACTGGGCTTAAAGTTTCCGAAATTGATGATGTTATTTTGGTTGGTGGACAGACTCGTATGCCTAAAGTACAGGAAGCTGTTAGGAGCTTCTTTGGTAAAGAAGCTCGTAAGGATGTAAATCCAGATGAAGCAGTGGCTATTGGTGCAGCTATTCAAGGTGCAGTGTTGTCTGGAGAGGTAAAGGATGTATTATTACTTGATGTTACTCCACTTTCTTTAGGAATAGAGACTTTAGGTGGGGTCATGACTAAGTTGATTGATAAAAATACCACTATCCCGACAAAAGCAAATCAAATATTTTCAACTGCTGAGGATAATCAGACTGCAGTTACTGTTCATGTTTTACAAGGTGAGAGAGAGGTAGCTTCAGCAAACAAATCGTTAGGTCGCTTTGATCTAACGGATATTCCGCCGGCACCACGTGGTGTGTCACAGATTGAAGTTACGTTTGATATTGATGCTAACGGCATTCTGCATGTTTCAGCGAAAGATAAAGCGACGGGAAAAGAGCAGTCAATTGTAATAAAAGCTTCTAGCGGATTATCGGACGAAGAAGTAAATAAGATGATTAAAGATGCAGAGGCACATCGGGAAACAGATCGCAAATTTCATGAGCTTGTGAATGTACGTAATCAAGCTGATGCAATCATTCATGCTACTGAAAAATCTATGAAAGACTTAGAAAGTGAGATGGCATCTGACGAAAAAGCTACTATTGAAAAAGCGATAGAAGAGCTTAAGGCAGCAATAAAGGGTAATGATAAGAATTCGATTGAAGTGAAGACTAAAGCATTGGCAGATCATTCTTCTAAGTTAGCGGAACGTATCTATGCTAAAAAAAACACTACAACAGGCGCTACTCCAAAAGACAGTACGAGTTTTTCCAAGGAAACTAAAACTTCGGATAGTAAAGTAGTAGATGCCGAATTTGAGGAGGTAAAAGATGAAAAACAAAAGGATAAAAATAACTAGGTAAAGAGGAGGGGCAATAATTAGTCAAAAGGTCATTCCTTCGATCTCGTGATTTTTTAGCTAGATTCTCTAATCCTTTCTGGGAAGTATCGTTTTTTAAAAGCGGATTGTAAAAGAAGATCGAAAGAAGCTGTATCTCATGGAAAAACGCGATTACTATGAAGTCCTTGGCATCAGTCGCACAGCGACTGATGGGGAGATTAAGAAAGCCTTCCGACGTTTGGCTATGAAATATCATCCAGATAGGAACCCTGGTGATAAAGACGCGGAAGTGAAATTTAAGGAAGCACGAGAAGCATACGGAGTGCTTTCCGATGCACGTAAACGAACTGCTTATGATCAATTCGGGCATTCTGGCGTAGAGTCGTCTTTTGGAGGTAGTTCTACTACTAGCGGTGGTTTTGGTTTTGGGGACCTTGGGGACGTTTTTGGTGATATTTTCGGAGATATATTTAGTGGAGGAGGAAGATCTAGACTTCGAGAACAACAAGGAGCTGATCTAAATTACAATCTTCTTTTATCATTAGAAGAAGTAGTGCATGGTATTACTCAAACGATTAAAGTGCCGACTTGGGTAAGTTGTGTGGCATGCAATGGAAATGGCTCTAAAAAAGGCTCTAATCCAATCGTTTGTCATCGTTGTGGTGGGAGTGGCAAGTTGCATACACAACATAGCTTCTTACAGGTACAGCAAACATGCTCTGTATGTCATGGAATAGGACAAGTTATTAAAGATCCTTGCCTTAGCTGTCAGGGTCAGGGCCGTCGTCAACAAACTAAAACATTGTCCGTCAAAATTCCTCCAGGTATAGATACTGGAGACCGCATTCGTCTTTCGGGTGAAGGAGAAGCAGGTTTTTTAGGAGCCCCATCTGGGGATCTCTATGTCCAGATTCAAGTAAAACCTCATCCTGTTTTTCATAGAGAAGGAAATGACCTTCATTCGGAAGTTCCTATTGACTTTGTTACAGCTTCTTTAGGAGGAGAAGTTGAAATTCCGACATTAGATGGTGCTGTGCGTTTGACGATTCCTCCAGAAACACAAAGTGGCAAGCAGTTTCGTTTAAGAGGAAAAGGTGTGAAGGTATTAAGGAGTGGAGGAATAGGGGATTTAATATGTCATATTACAGTAGAGACACCGATAAAATTAAATACTGAGCAGAAAGAGTCGCTAAAACGTTTTTCTACATTGTTGGAAAAAGATGGTAAAAATCATAGTTTACGTAGACGTAGTTGGTTTGATAGCGTGAAAGCGTTCTTTACAAAAAGATGAGTTAAAATTCCTAGAAATTTGTAATACTTTTGTGTTAAATCAATTTTTTATTGCGCTAATAATTAAAAATTGCTTGTTTTTGGTAGTTTTTAGTCTCTCATGAAAAGAGGTCTCGCTCGATGAGTAATGTAAATCCGCTTAGCGGGCGAAGTCCAGCCATTTTGGCGTTAGCTGACGGTAGTGTTTTTTCTGGATATGCTATTGGAGCAAATGGTCAAACGACTGGGGAAGTTGTTTTCCATACATCATTGACAGGCTACCAGGAAATTTTGACAGACCCTTCTTATATAGGACAAATTGTCGCTCTAACATGTCCACATGTGGGCAATGTTGGGATTAATGCAGATGATCAAGAATCACACAGAATTTGGGTTTCTGGGTTAATTGTCCGCGATCTGTCTTGTATTGTTAGTAATTGGCGAGCTGAGCGATCGCTTGAAGATTTTTTAAAATCTGAAGGAACCATTGCTATTGCAGGAGTGGACACCCGACGATTAGTGCGGTTGATCCGTGAAGCAGGTACATTAAATGGATGCATTATATCTGGTGAAAACGAGCATTTAGATAAAGCTCTTGAGCGTGCTCGTGTTTATAGTAGGTTAATAAGAAAAGATTTAACTAAAATTGCTTCTGTGACAAGTGTAAGCACTTGGATTGAAAAACCAGTAATCCTTAAAAATAATAATAATCATAGTGACAGTAAACATAAAATAACACAACTAAATAATTATAATGTTGTGGTTTATGATTATGGTTTGAAACGGCAAATTGTGCGTTTGCTAGTAAATTATGGTTGTTCAGTAATTATTGTTCCTGCTCGAACATCTACACAGACAGTTTTTAATTTAAATCCGGATGGAATTGTTTTATCCAACGGACCAGGTGATCCAATGACTTGTCGTTATGCGATTACAGCAATTAAAAAAATTTTAGAGAGAGACATTCCTCTATTAGGTATCTGTCTTGGTTTTCAGCTTCTGGTTTTAGCCTGTGGTGGAAAAACCGAGAAAATGAAATTTGGACATCATGGAGCTAATCATCCTGTTCAAAATATTTTGACTGGGCGTATTTATATTACTAGTCAAAATCATGGTTTTTCCGTAGACGAAAAAAGGCTGCCGAGTACATTGAAAGTAACTCACCGTTCTTTATTTGATGGTACATTACAGGGAGTGGCACACATTACTAAGCCAGCAATTGCTTTTCAAGGGCATCCAGAAGCAAATCCAGGGCCTAAAGATATGCAGGGAATATTTAGGGAATTTATTACATTAATTAAAAGAAAACTTATGAAAAAATAAGTTAGAAAAATAATATGCCAAAAAGAAAAGATATAAAAAGAGTATTAATTATTGGAGCTGGTCCTATTGTGATTGGACAAGCATGTGAATTTGATTATTCTGGCACTCAAGCTTGTCGAGCCCTTAGAGAAGAAGGATGTTATGTCATTTTAGTAAATTCCAATCCTGCTACTATTATGACTGATCCTAATGTAGCAGATGCTACTTATATTGAGCCTATTAGTTGGGAAGTGATTTCTCGAATTATCAAAAAGGAGAGGCCAGATGCCATTCTACCTACTATGGGGGGGCAAACAGGTTTAAATTGTGCGTTAGATTTGGTTCGAGAAGGCATTTTAGAAAAATATAAAGTGCAGTTAATTGGAGCGTCTCGAGAAGCAATTGATAAAGCTGAAGATCGAGCTTTATTTCAGAAGGCTATGGCTAAAATTGGCTTAGAGACAACTCGTTCTGGATTAACTGGATCTATGGAAGGAGCCTGGCAGATTCTTGATAAGGTAGGATTTCCAGTAGTTATTCGATTATCCTTTACTTTAGGGGGAAGTGGAGGGGGTATCGCATACAATAGGGATGAATTTTTAGAAATCTGTACTCGTGGTTTTGAATTGTCTCCTACCAATACAGTGTTAATTGATGAATCTATTGTTGGGTGGAAAGAGTTTGAATTAGAAGTAATAAGAGATATAAAAGATAATTGTATTGTTGTGTGTAGTATTGAAAATATAGATCCTGTAGGTATCCACACTGGGGATTCTATTACCGTTGCTCCAGCTCAGACATTAACAGATAAAGAATATCAACGTATGAGGAATGCTGCTATTGCAATCTTGCGAGAAATTGGAGTCGAGACTGGTGGTTCTAATGTACAATTTGCAATTAACCCAGAAGATGGGCGCATGGTTGTAATTGAAATGAATCCACGAGTGTCTCGATCCTCTGTTCTTGCCTCAAAAGCTACTGGTTTTCCTATTGCAAAAGTTGCAGCAAAATTAGCAATTGGCTGTACTTTAGATGAACTGCGGAATGAAATCACAGGTGGTAAGATTCCCGTTTCTTTTGAACCTTCTATTGATTACATTGTAACTAAAATTCCTCGCTTTAATTTTGAGAAATTTCCTCAGACACAGCCTCGACTAACGACACAAATGCAATCAGTAGGTGAAGTCATGGCTATTGGTCGCACTTTTCAAGAGTCTTTACAAAAAGCTATTCGTGGATTGGAAATTAATATTTGCGGATTAGAGTCTAAAATAAATGAAGATTTTCAGTTAGTAGATGAAACCTTACGTGAAGAGATTAGCAAGGAGCTACGTTTTGCTAGTCCTGAACGTTTGTGGTATCTTGCGGATGCTTTTCGAGTAGGTTTTAGTTTAGAAGAAATCTACAAAAGAAGTCAGATTGATCGATGGTTTTTAGCGCAAATAGAAGAATTGGTATGGCTAGAGTCAAAAGTGAAAAATACACCAATCAAAGAATTATCCTATGAAAAATTGCTTTATTTAAAACGTAAAGGATTTTCGGATAGGCGTTTGGCGCAGCTTTTATCACATACTACTGAAGAAAATGTGCGAAATTATAGGCATAAACTAAAAATTTTACCTGTTTATAAACGAGTAGATACTTGTGCTGCTGAGTTTTCGGTGAATACAGATTACTTTTATTCAACTTACGAAGAAGAGAATGAATGCCTTCCAACAAAGAGAAATAAAATAATAGTATTAGGAAGCGGGCCAAATAGAATTGGACAAGGGATCGAATTTGATTATTGTTGTGTGCATGCGGCTTTAGCGATGCGTGATGTAGGTTATGAAAGTGTTATGGTTAATTGTAATCCAGAAACTGTTTCAACAGATTTTGACATCTCCGATCGTTTATACTTTGAATCTCTTACACTAGAAGATGTTTTAGAAATTGTGAAAATAGAAAAACCTAAAGGTATTATCGTCCAATTTGGAGGACAAACACCTTTGAAGCTAGCTGGAGCATTAGAAAAAGCAAAAGTTCCTATTTTAGGAACACAGCCTGATGCTATAGACCGAGCTGAGGATCGTGAGCGATTTCAAATGCTGATTCGAGATTTAAGACTACAACAACCTCCTAACGGAACGGTACGTAGTGTAGAAGAAGGTTTACGTTTGGCAAAAGTATTCGCTTATCCATTGATCGCCCGTCCTTCTTATGTATTAGGCGGAAGAGCTATGAGAATTATTTACAGCGAAAAAGAATTGACTCGTTATATGACTAAAGATGTCATTTTTTCAAAAGACGAGCCTTTGCTTTTAGATAGATTTTTAGAAGACGCCATAGAAGTAGATGTTGATGCGGTATGTGACGGTGAAAATATTTTAATTTGTGGAATTTTAGAGCATATTGAACAAGCTGGCGTCCATTCTGGAGACTCCTCTTGTGCTTTTCCACCGCATAGTTTGAACATGAAGATACAAGATCAATTGCGAGAACAGGTTTTTTTGATAGCAAAGGAACTCAATGTGATAGGTCTAATTAATACTCAATTTGCAATTCAGGGAAATGAAATCTATGTACTTGAAGTTAATCCACGTGCTTCTCGGACTATTCCTTTTCTTGCGAAAGCTACAGGATTACCGTTAATCAAAATTGCAGCTCTCTGTATGATAAGTATTTCTCTAAAAGAACAAGCTGTTCAAGAGCATTTTCCTCGTTATTTTTTTGTGAAAAAGCCTGTTTTTCCTTTTAATAAATTTTCAGGTGTCGATCCTATTTTAGGACCAGAGATGCGTTCTACAGGAGAAGCTATGGGAATAGGAGAGAATTTTGGTCAAGCTTTTGCGAAAGGTCAGTTAGCTGGTGGTGATGCTATGCCTCGAGAAGGACGTGCGTTTTTGAGTGTTCGCGATGCAGACAAAGGAAAAATTATAAAAGTAGCTAGTACTTTAGTAGATTTAGGATTTGAAATTATTTCTACTAGAGGTACTGCTAGGGCATTACAAAAAGCGGGAATCTTTTGCACAATTGTTAATAAAGTAACTGAAGGTCGTCCACACATTGTTGACATGATTAAAAATGATCAAATTAATTTTATTATTAATACTACAGAAGGTGAACAAGCCATTGAAGATTCTAATGTTATTCGAATTAGCGCGGTTCAACATAAAGTATGTTATACAACAACATTAGCAGGTGGAGAAGCTACTGTTTTAGCTTTACGGACTGAAGGTGATTTAAATCACCTTCAGTCTCTGCAAGAACTTCATCGACAAGAAGAATGAAAATTACGTTATATAAAAAATCTTATTTCCACGTCATGAAGGTAATTGTAGGCAAAGGGAAAATTCCTTATATCAGGACAGGATAAAACGTTAAATACGAGTTTACTATTAAAAACTAGTAAAATTAATGTTGACATTAGTGAAGTCGTTATTGAAATTTTCAAGATAGTAGAAAACAGTGAGATGCGAATTATTGTTCCTATAACTAAAAATGGTATGGCTAAATTGCGCTCTGAACTAGAATTTTTAAAAACGGTTGAGCGACCTAGGGTTATCGCTGCTATTACAGAAGCGCGTTCTCATGGGGATTTGAGGGAGAATGCTGAATATCACGCCGCAAAAGAACATCAATCATTTATAGAAGGACGTATTTTAGAAATTGAAGCAAAGTTGTCCAATTGTCAGATAATTGATATTACTCATATTCCTAACGATGGGAAAGTGATTTTTGGAGCTACGGTTACACTTTTAAATTTAAATACCAAAAATACAGTTATCTACCAAATTGTAGGAGTAGACGAAGCTATTTTAAAAGAGAATAAAATCTCGATATTATCACCTTTAGCAAGAGCCTTAATTGGAAAATACGTAGAAGACGTCGTAGAAGTGAAAGCTCCGAAAGGTATCACAAAATACGAAATCGTAAGTGTCACGTATCTTTAATGAAAGAAAAGATTCATCACCCTGTTTAAAGAGTAAAGTCGTCCAGTTTTACTGGACACGTAATCTTAATTTTCTAATTTATTTTTACTGTGTTTTCCATTTAATACTACATCCCTGACTTGGGTATTGCTTGCAATCCATCGGTTGCTTCAAGATTATATTATCTAATGCTTTGCTAAGATCATTTCCTGTAACGGGAATATTTTTTCCAGGACTTGATGCATCAAACCGACCTCGATAAACACAAACAAGATTATCATCGAATGCGTAAAAATCTGGAGTACATTCCGCTTGGTAAGCTCGTGCAACTTCTTGAGAATCATCAAAAAGATACGGAAAAGTATACTTAAATTTTTCCGCTATAATCTTCATATTTTCAGGAGAATCTTCTGGATAATTATTGACATCATTAGAATTTATAGCAACAAATTGAATGCCTTGGGCTTGGTATTTTTTTGTTACTTCAATTAATTTTTTTTGAATATGCTGAACGAACGGACAATGATTACAAATAAACATAATAACTGTTGCAACATTAGATCTTAGTTGGTTTAATGACTTTTTTTCACCACTGACAACATCAAGTAATGTAAAAATTGGAGCCTTCGTTCCCAAGGGGATCATTCTAGAATTAGTTAAAGTCATACACAAAACCTCATTTTTATCATGTATCCTAGGCAATTAACTTCATAATATTTGTGCCGTCTTTCACTAATTGCAACATAAAGAAGCGACTAATGTGTCGTGTATATTATAACATAAAGAAGAATAATAGAAGGCAGTATTTATTATTTATACAATAATTTATTAGTTTGGGGTTCTCATACGTGTTTTATATCTTTTATCTCGCGTAAGGATATAAAGATACACTAAGACACATTTTCATTTGTTTTACCATAACATATACCGACTGATTTAAATAAGATGAATTATACATACGCACTGCACAAAAGCGATTAAATAAAACACTATAATAGAAAATTATAATGTAAAAGCTTCTAGTTTTTTTTCAATTAATTGATTTTTTAATTTTACATAAATAGGCATACCGTTTTTATACGGTGGGTAAGCTTCGCCCTGAATTAGTGGTTTTAAATAATAATGACAAGATTTGGTAATTCCAAATCCATCTTTGGTGATAAAATCTTTCGGCATTTTACGTTCTGCATTAGCTACTTGAGATAATGGTGCAGTGCCTACTCGCCACTGATAGTTTTCATTGTTTTTACGTTGAATGGTAAGCATTATGTTGGATGTTTTAGTAAGAGCATATTCAATAGCAGATTTCCCTAATGCATAAGCTTGATCTAGATCTGTTTGCGAAGCAAGATGTCGGGCAGCACGTTGCAAGTAATCGGCTACTGCCCAATGATATTTAAATCCAAGATACTTTTTAACCAGGCAAGCTAAAACAGGAGCGACTCCTCCTAATTGCTTATGACCAAAAGCATCTTTGCATTCCGATTCTGTGATGAATCGACCATTATCTATACGACGAATTCCTTCTGAAGCTACAATTACACAATACCCATATCTATATACCATTTCTTTGACTCTCTTAAGAAATGTCTTAATTCGTAAAGGAATTTCTGGAAATAAGATTATGTGCGGGGCATCACTAGGATATTGTTTACCTAATGCAGAGGTTGCTGCGATCCAACCAGTATGTCGTCCCATAACTTCTAAAATAAAAACTTTAGTAGAAGTGGCTGCCATACATTTTACATCTAAAGCAGCCTCTTGTGTAGAAACAGCTATATATTTGGCTACAGATCCAAATCCAGGACAACTATCCGTAAATGATAAATCATTATCAATTGTTTTAGGGAGACCAATACAAACCAAAGGATAATTCATAAATTGGCTCATTTTCGAAATTTTATAGATGGTATCTTGTGAATCTCCTCCACCGTTATAAAGTATATAGCCTATGTTGTGAGCTTTAAAAACTGTAATAAGACGCGTGTATTGCCTATGATCTTGCTCGATATCGGTAAGTTTATAACGACAAGAACCAAAAGCACTAGCAGGCGTATAGAGAAGGGAAGCAATGTCTTCTGAAGATTCTAAACTTGTATCAATCAGTTCTTCTTTCAAAGCACCGATAATTCCATTTCGTCCAGCTAATACTTTATTGATTTTAGCAGGATATTTTTTTGCAGTTTGAATAACCCCGCAAGCTGTAGCGTTAATAACCGCTGTTGCCCCACCAGATTGGGCATAAAATACATTTTTTTTACTTTCCATCATTTTATATTTTCTCAAGCTGTTAGATGTAAAAATAGAAGTTATTGCATGAAATTATTTAATTTTCAAAGCATGAGTATCGTATAGATAATTATCAGAAATTAAAATACTGTGATACATTTTAATGTTATCCTCTTATCATATTAATTTTTTATAAAAAAGAATGACGTCCAAACTAATAGGGTGATACAATCTGCTACTGCTAAAAATAAGCTATTTTTAGAAATTCAGTCTTCAACTTTAAATAAATTGTAGGAAATTTCCCCTAAGTTTTAACATGCGCAATAAACACCGATTAGCGATTAATATCTCCGTATTATGTGACATTATAACAATAATTTTATCGAGTGAGGTGTTAGTCGATGGAATTTAAAAAGAAAAAAAAGGTATCAGAATCAGCTATTCATGATCAAACTTATAAAATCTTCCCTAACGATTTAAATGCTACAGATACGGTATTTGGTGGATTAGTGATGGCTATTTTAGATCGAACTGCTTTAGTAGTTGCTGAACGGCATAGTGGACATACCTGCGTGACAGCATCAGTAGATGCTTTGCACTTTTTAGCTCCAGCGACTCGGGGAAATATTTTATTAATTCGTGCTGCACTCAACCGCGCATGGAGAACTTCTATGGAAATTGGAGTAAAAGTCCTAGCAGAGAATGTAAGGACAAGAGAAATACGTCATATTTTGTCAGCTTATTTTACTTTTGTAGCAGTAGATGAAAATCTACATCCAACCGAAGTACCATCCGTAGTACCCGAAACAGATGTTGAAAAACGACGTTATGAAGAAGCTGATCATCGCCGTCAACATCGACGAACCGAAGCTGACGATCGGCGAAGAAGACGAGCGCTTTTTAGCGCGAGAGAATATATAGAATAAGTAATGTAACAGTAACACACAATGTAATGTTAATGTGTGGTATTTTCATTTTAAAAAATGAGTACCGTACGCATTTTTTCTGTTAGCTTCTTACTAAAAAATTAGTATTAAAGTTCCACGCCATCTACCAGAATAAAAACAAGTGTCTTTATGTTTCTGTACGCAGTGAATGTTTAGTTTTTTCCACCGATGTTCAGGTGGAATAACAATAAAGCGACTGATATCCTTATCGTTTAACCAAATGGTTTTATACAGGCAGTGTTGTAGCATAATCAAATGTTTAGGTGGCAATGATGCTACACGCAAATTTATTGATCCTACCCACAATGGTAAATAATAATTTTCAAATTTTACTCCAGATTTCCATAATCTGAGTTCGACAATAGAGGTAGTGCAAGGCAGGTGTTTAATCATGAACAAGATAGGAGGCTTACCTCGGTACAGCCAGGAAAATAAAGGAAAGTGATGTTCCGGTTTATAACTTGTAAACCACTCTAAAATAGTCCAAATACCTGCCTTAGAGTGGACTATTTGCCATCCTTGCTGCTCTAACAACTGTTCGATAGTATCCAATCGATCTACCCATTGAATATTGAACGGCTGAATGAAATGACCAAAACGATCGGGTCGAAAAATGGGAACATATTGTAAAGGATTTTTCCACCACGTTTCAATTAGGATTTTTCGAACAGGCCAAATAGGAGTATAACAATGTATTAAAGTTCGGTACTTAGCTTTACTAAAAGCAGACCAAGGAAGCACAACAGCAAGAATTAAAAACGCTAACCATTTTAAATTGCCAAAAGGCTGTTGAGGATAACGTCGGTACAAAACTATTGTACTCAACAAAATAGTAAGCCCGAAAAGAAAACTACCTAAAATATCTTCTAACCAATGTGTCCCTAAATATAAACGTGAATAACTTATCAAAATAATTGTAATAACTAAAAGAGTATAAGGAATCCACTGCCACTTTTTAGAAATCTGCTGAGCTACTAAAAAAGCAATAAAACCAAAAGTAGGGAGACCAAATCCTATATGTCCACTAGGAAAAGTAAAGAAAGGATAATGCCAAACAGAAAATCCTGCAGGTCGTGGAGCTTGCACTAAATTTTTTAAAATAACAATAAGACATCCTGTTATTAGAGTAGTGCCTGCTAAGTACATAGCAGGGCGAAAGAGTTTTTTGATAGAAAGAGCAGTTACCAGTAATAAAATAACACTTATTATCACCCGATAATCACCTAGCATTGTAATAATAGTAAAAATCTTATCGATATTTGAAAATCTTAAACTTTGTAAAAAATAAAAAACAGGTTTGTTAAAGTTAGTCAAAGATCCTAGAATCATGGTAATAACGACTAGCGCACAAAAAAAACAAAGACTGAAGCATGCTAGGATTATCATAACTAACTGATAATGATCTTTAGGAGTTTTACGATTAGTAATCAATTTCCTTAAAGGGTGAGAGGAATAGCGACGACATATCGATTTCCATAAACGATTAGCGTAACCATCAATTATGCATACTAAAAAACCAAAAAAATTTTGGATAGCCCAAAGAATAAGCCACAGAAAAATAATAACAACCATACCTGTTAATATAAACATAGTTATTGTACGATATGGCAGTTGAAGTGATATTGCACCAATGATCGTTCCTGGTAATAAATAAGCAATTGCCCAAAATATTGTCGATGGAACAGCAGCAAGGAAAAAACGTGACCAACTCATTCTTAATAATCCTGCAATTAGAGGTATAGAGCTTCTTACAGGACCAAAAAAACGACCAATTAAGATACTTTTTCCACCATGCTTTCTGAAGAAAGTTTCTCCTATTGTCAACCATTGGGGATACCGCTTAAAGGGCCAAACGAGATAAAGACGATCGTCCTTATTATAATACTTTCCTACAGAAAAACCAACGGTATCTCCTATTAATGCCCCTATTGAAGCAAAAAATAGTGTAACGTCTGCCGAAATGATTCCACGACCTACTAATATGCCAATAACCGACATGGTAATAGAACCAGGAACAATAGTTCCAATCACAGGTAAAGACTCAAAGAGTGATATGAGAAAAGCAAATAATATTCCCATATAAACATGAGCTTGTAGATAATGATCAATTTTCGTTAGATAGTGTTCAATCATCTGTTTCTTATTTTATTTAAAATAAAACTTTAATTTAAAAAAAGAAAATTATAAAAAGAAAAATTTATGTTGCGTGTTGTTGTGCCTGCAGATCAGCATGATACGAAGAACGTACTAATGGACCACTAGAAATACTGATAAATCCTAAATTTTTAGCAAGTTTACCCAATTCGTAAAATTCTTTTGGTGTTATGTACCGATCGACTTGCATATGATAACGAGAGGGTTGCAAATATTGACCCAGCGTTATCATATCAACACCATGTTTTCGTAAATCTTGCATTACAGATTTTATCTCTATACGTGTCTCTCCAAGTCCTAGCATTATACCGGATTTAGTAGGAATGCCAGGAAAGATTTTTTTAAATTTCTGTAATAAAGCTAATGACCATTGGTAATCCGAACCAGGCCGAGCTTGCTTATACAACCGAGGAATTGTTTCAATATTGTGATTGAAAATATCTGGTAATCCTTCGGAAAGGATATACAGGGCTTTTTCCATTCGTCCACGAAAATCTGGCACTAAAATTTCAATTTTAATACCTGGGTTTTTCATGCGGACAGCATTAATACATTGAACATAATGCAAAGCTCCTCCATCTCGTAGATCGTCCCGATCTACTGATGTAATAACTACATATTTTAAATGCATGAGGTGTATAGTATTAGCCAAATTACTCGGCTCTTCAGGATTGAGAGGGTCAGGTCGTCCGTGGCCTACATTACAAAAACTACAACGTCGAGTGCATTTGTCACCCATAATCATAAACGCAGCGGTACCATGACTAAAACATTCACTTAGATTAGGACAAGCGGCTTCTTCACACACTGTTACTAGTTTATTGTCTCTAAGTAATACCTTTAGTTTTTCAACTTTATTGTCAATGGGCAAACGAGTTCGAATCCAAAAAGGTTTTTGTAGTGGAATACCTGTGGGTTCTATTTTAATTGGGATGCGTGATAACTTTTCTTTACCGAGAGATTTTTGAGTTGGATTATATTTTAACATCAGTAAAAAACTCCAATGTATGCTCTATTTTAATAAAAGGTTGTATATACCTAAAATTTTTTAGGAGAGATGATGTGATTGTTTGACGAATTGTAGATAGATTAATATTTTTTATATAATCATTGATTTGCGTTACAACCAATCCTGCCATTCCACAAGGATTAATATAAGAAAAGGGGGTTAAATCCATCGCTACGTTACAAGCTAACCCATGATAGCTTCGTCCATTGCGCACACGCAAGCCAATAGAGCATATTTTTGCTCCTTCCACGTAAACACCAGGAGCCTCCTCATTGCCTCTGGCATTGTTGATACCAAATTGTTTTAAAAAATCGATAACAGTATGTTCAATAACACGCACAAAAGACCGAGTTTTGAGATTAAGGCGATTAATGTCAAGCAGAAGATATATAACAATCTGTCCTGGGCCATGATAAGTGATCTGTCCGCCTCGATCACATTGAATAAGAGAAAAACCATGTATATCTAATATATTTTCTGGTTTTCCAGACAATCCTTGCGTAAAAACAGGCAAATGTTCTAACATCCAAATCTCGTCTATGGTACTGGAATCTCGTTGAGAAGTAAACGTTCTCATGGCATTCCACACTAGTTCATAAGATACTATTTGATCAAATTGTCGAAGGATAATATCCATATAAGATACCAAAACATTTTACCCATAAACGAATTATAAAAACCAGAGAAAACAAATTTGGTTTTTAATTAACACCTAAGACTAAGAGTGATAAGCGACAGTATCGCAACAGTAAGAAAAACTTTAATTCTATTAGTGAAAATGTTTAATATTTTCTTTTCATTTTACCTACAATTATTTTAAATTATTTTGTGTAGTTAATACCGAGACTCATTATTACAGCTCCTATTAAATAGTCTAATTTTAAAAACTCTACTACTCTTTTCACATTCTACTCTTTTTACTGTTGTATTTAAAATAAAAAACGCGTTAATCTATAAACGTAAAAATATAAGCAACGACAAAAAAGAAATTAGTAATTTCTCCTTTTATTATTTGTTTCGTATATATCACCCCATAAAGCATAATAATCTAAAAAACATATTTAATCGTAAATATTATAGATAACGCGAAAAGCGATTATATTTTTTCTCAATAAAATTATATTAAAAACCGGATTATATTTATAAAAGTTTTACTAAACATTTTTTTAAAAAAAGTACAATATGATCTAGAACTCGGGATAATAGACCTGATATCGGATCTTCTTGTAATGCCATTAACGGTGCTTTGATAACTAGATTTCCACTAACTGTAACACTCATTATTCCATAGGATTGACCTTTTTTTATTGGCGCGTGTAAATACGGATCTAAAAATTGAATAGTAGCTTTTAGATTTTTATTATTTTCTATAGGAAGAGTGATGTACAAAGAATCTACTGTACCAAAATTTATATATTTACATTTACCTAACCAAATACGTTTTCGAATAATAGGTGTATGAGCGTTAAACAGTCGTTGAGTTTTATAAAAATGAAATCCATAGTTTAATAGAATTTCAGAAGCAAGCGCGCGATCGTTATCAGTAGGTGCCCCAAATACTACAGTAATTAATCGCATACCTTTACGTTGTGCGGATGCGACTAAACAATAACCTGCTTTTTTAGTATACCCAGTTTTTAAGCCGTCTACTGAAATATCACGCCATAGCAAACGATTGTGATTAGGTTGTCTAATGTTATTGTAAGTTAACCACTTTTTAGAAAAAAAATAGTAGTATTCAGGAAAGTTTTTAATAAGAGCACGAGTTAAAAGAGCCATATCGTAAGCAGTAGAATAATGATTCGGGTAAGGTAATCCTGTAGAATTTACGTAATGCGAGTTTTTCATTCCAAGATGTTGTGCTACCTGATTCATCATTTGGGCAAATGTTTCTTCTGATCCAGCTATATATTGAGCCATCGTTACACAAGCATCGTTTCCAGAAGCAACAACAATACCTTGAATAAGACTATTAATTGGCACATGTGAACCTTCTTTTAAGAACATCCTAGATCCGCTTGTACGCCATGCATTTGTACTAACTGTTGCTTTATCATCCAATAAACGAATTTTCCCTGTTTTTAATGTTTGAAAAGTTATATAAAGCGTCATTAATTTAGTTAAACTAGCGGGTTGTAAACGAAGATTCATATTTTTTTCAGCGATAATAATTCCTGATTTAGCATCCATCAGTACATAACTTCTTACATTTAAATTATCAGGAGGTGGTATCAAAGATGATTGTATTTTAAATATCTGAGCTGCAGTAGAAATTCCTTCATCTATATCTCGTCGGATGATATTATCTGCGTTAGCCATTAAATTAGGAATGATAAAAGAAGAGAGAAGTAAGCTAATTGTACACAGAGTAATAAACTTTACATATGGATACGAAGACCGCATTTTAGATTTTTTAAAGTACTCTACTTCTCATTGAATCAAAGAATATTGTGGATTAATTGTAAAGTTCTCCCCACTAACATTATACTTAAGAACCCTTTAGCTGATTCTAGCGTAATTTACAGTATTATGGAATGTGATTAACTAAAGTCGTATAATTAGCTTCTTTTTTTAAATAGCATGAAGGTGCTTGTATGTCTATTGAGCAAACTCTATCAATTATCAAGCCGGATGCAGTTGCCAAAGGTATTGTTGGGGAAATTTATAAGCGTTTTGAACAAGCGCATCTAAGAATCATTGCAGTAAAAATGCAATACCTAAATGAAGAACAGGCTAAAAGGTTCTACATTGTGCATAAAAGCAAAGCATTTTACAAAGAGTTAATTAGGTTTATGACTCAAGGTCCAATATTAGTTCAAGTGCTTGAAGGCGAGAGTGCTATTATTAAAAACCGTAAACTTATGGGAGCTACTGATCCTAAAGAAGCAGAGCCGGGAACTATTCGGGCTGACTTTGCAGATTCTATTAACAAAAATGTTATACATGGTTCTGATAGCCATAAAACAGCACGGGAAGAGATTGCTTTTTTCTTTAAGCCGGAAGAAATTTTTTCGAGTAATTCGTAGATAGATGCTTAATTTTTTTCTAACATATCAAAGTCATATTAATCATCGACTGGAAAATTTGTTACCTGATCAAACACAATCTCCTATACTTCTCCATCAGGCCATGCATTATTCTGTTATGTCTAAAGGAAAGCGGTTACGCCCATTATTGGTGTATGCGACTGGATTTTTTTTTGGGACTGATCCGATACAGATGGACAATATAGCTTGCGCTGTCGAACTTATTCATTGTTATTCATTGGTGCATGATGATTTACCAGCGATGGATAATGATAATTATCGCCGGGGTAAACCTAGTTGTCACAAAGCTTTCGATGAAGCGACAGCTATATTAGTTGGTGATGCTTTACAGTCATTGGCTTTTGAAATATTGGCTAGAGAAAATAATTCTCATTTAGTGGCTATTTTAGCACATGCTTGTGGTTCTTTAGGAATGGCTGGTGGACAACAACTTGATTTATCAAATAAAAGTAATGTAATTAATGAAAACATTTATCATCTAAAAACCAGTGCCTTATTTTGTGCTACTATTGAGCTAAGCGCGCTTTATGCTCAATGTGTGGATGAAAATTTGTTGCGGAAATTGCGCAAATTAGGTGCAATTATTGGGTTGATTTACCAATTACGTGATGATTTAAATGATCGATTTGATATTAGAGATAAAACGTATAATATCATTAATGAACGCATTAATTTACTATACAAAAAAGCAAAATATCTAACGTCTAAATTAGATGGAAATATTGCTTTCATTAATTCGATAGTCGATTTTTTGCACACTCCTGCTCTCTAAAGAAGTTTTAAAAAATTTTTAGATTTTTAAGATTTTTAAGTCGAAATCCAGATTGTGATCGTTTTTTAAACATTCACGAAGATGATTATGTTGCCTTAATGTCTTGCTAATATACTGCTAATTGCATTTTTTAAGATTTTACCAACTGTATTAATGAAACAAACATTTTTAATAATATTTATTATCCTTAATCCTATACAGAAATAATTTATAAATAACGCATAACGCACTTCTAGGCAGCTAATAATTTAGGTATAATGTATCCTGTTTCTAAGTGTTTTTCTTCTATAGGAATATTGTTATGACGGAAGAAAATATAAAAATTAATGTTGTATCTCATAATATTAACGAAGATAAGAGAACACCAGGAACGTTGTTGCGTGAGGCTCGTCAAGCTAAAAATCTTCAGCAAGATGAAATAGCCAAACAAATGCATTTAAGTGTTCAATGGATAAAAAATCTAGAGAAGGACGATTATTCTCAAGCTCCTGCTATAATTTATATACGAGGTTATCTGAGATCTTACGCTCGTTGTGTTGGACTTGCACCTGAAGAAGTAATAGCTGCGTTTGATAATTTAGCATTAAATGAGACATTTAAACAAACAAGAACACTTGAAAAAAAATCTATGGAGTATAAAGCAATTCCGGTGATTGTGCGTTCAACTAGAATGATTACAAATCGCAAGGTGATTTTTTGGGTTACTTTTTTGGCTTTAGCCGTTTTAGTTGCATTGGTTGACATCTGGTGGCATGGGAAAAAACATTTCGAAGAACAAAATCATCAGCAAATACTAGCAACAGCAAGACTGAATCAAGATGTACCTGCATAAGAAACTGCGCATGAATCAGCACCTCGTATAATATAAGCAATGAAAATAAGATTTTTCTTTTTCAGGTGTTATGCTATTGATGAAAACGGTTAAATCTATTCGAGGAATGAAAGATATTCTTCCTAATGAAGTGTTTTATTGGTCTTTTCTTGAGAAAACATTTCGTACGCTTGTTACTTCTTACGGTTATCATGAAATTCGTTTTCCCATAGTGGAAAGAGCTTCTTTATTTAAACGTACTATTGGTGTAATTACGGATATCGTAGAAAAGGAAATGTATACTTTCTTAAATCGCGATAGTGAAAATGTTGCATTGCGTCCAGAAGGAACTGCTAGTTGTGTACGGGCAGGTATTCAAAATGGTCTATTCTATAACCAAATTCAAAGATTATGGTACGTAGGGCCTATGTTTCGTTATGAAAGACCACAAAAGGGTCGGTATCGTCAATTTCATCAAGCGGGTATAGAGACTTATGGAATAGCAAATCCTGCTATTGATACTGAGTTAATGCTAATAGGTAATCGCTTTTGGAAATTACTAGGTCTAGAGAAGCATATCGTTTTACAATTAAATACACTAGGCACACAAAGCTGTCAATCAAATTACCGTAAAAGATTAATACATTATTTAGAGTCACGAAAAACAGAATTAGATAAAGATAGCCAAAGACGACTAATTACTAATCCGTTGAGAATTTTGGATAGCAAAAATCCCGATATGCAATCTATTATTATGGAGGCGCCAAAACTGTTGAATTATTTGGATGATGAATCTTATCGTCATTGGAACCAATTACAAGATCTATTGAATCAGACAAATCTTTTTTATGTTGTAAATCCTAATTTAGTTCGAGGTCTTGATTATTATACTCATACTGTCTTTGAGTGGACAACAGGTAATCCGTTAAATGCTCGAAGCGATATAACTTTATGCGCAGGGGGGCGTTATGATAATCTTGTAAAACACTTAGGAGGGCAGCCAACACCAGCAATTGGATTTGCCGCGGGTTTAGAACGAATAATCTTGTTACTACGGGACGTGCGTGAATACATGTCTCGTTCTGATATCTGTTTTATAGTAGATGGAGAGCGAGCAATGAGTCGAGGTTTAATAATTGCAGAGCATTTACACGACGTCTTACCTTGTTTAATTATAGAGATTCACCTCAATGGTGGTAGTTTTAAAAATAAATTTAAACGTGCAGACAAGAGTGGTGCAAAATGGGCTCTGATTATCGGTAAAGAAGAAATGAAAAAAAACAAAATAACCGTTAAAACTTTGCGCGAGGTTTTACCACAACAACAGCTTGATGATAATGAATTAATTACTTATCTGAAGAATAACCTATTAAAATAGTTTTCAATATCTTTTTCCCAAGACAGTAATATGGTTTATCTGCTCATTTTGTGTTTATTTAAGGTTTGTAAAATCGAATTTGTATAAGATATTAAATATTTTTAAAAGCTTCTCTCTACATACTAAACTTTTATATCCAAGATGGAACTACAATGTTCCTTTTAAAAGAGAGATTTGTAATTAAGTTTTAATTGTTTAAATTTTTAAAGAAAAAGGTATAAAAATGCTTCCAGTTATTGCTATTATTGGTAGACCCAACGTTGGTAAATCGACATTGTTTAATTATTTAACAAAAAGCCGAAAAGCAATAGTAACTGATATTCCTGGAGTTACAAGAGATCGTCAGTTCGGAACAGTAATGATCGGATCTCAACGCATTTTGGTAATAGACACAGGTGGTTTAGTATATTCAAAAAAATCTACTGTGGAATCTCTCTCAGAGATTCAGGCAAAACAAGCAATTAAAGAATCAAGCCATATTTTGTTCGTAGTGGATGCAAAAACAGGTCTGACTACTTCTGATGAGATGATCGCTAATCAATTGCATAAAAAAAATAGAAAAGTTTTTCTTGTAATTAATAAAATAGATGCAAATAGACTAAAATCAGTGAAAAACGAATTTTATCGATTAGGTTTTCATGAATTTTACGTGATTTCAGCGAAACGAGGCAGTGGAATTAATGCATTGATAAATAAAATTTCTAATGAATTGATGTTACTGAAACAAAACAGTGTAGAAAAAGTACAGTCGACAATTAAAATGGCAATAATAGGTCAACAAAATGTGGGAAAATCTACTCTTATTAATCAGTTACTAGGTAAAGAACGTGTTATTGCCTGCAATCAACCAGGAACAACCAGAGATAGCATTTACATTCCTTATATTCGCGAAAGCAAAAATTACACATTAATTGATACAGCGGGTATTCGAAGAAAGGTAAAAATTTGCGATTTAGTAGAGAAATTATCGGTTATTAAATCAATACAAACAATGCATGTTGCTGATGTCGTAATCTTTATGTTAGATGCCAATAACAGTGTATGTACACAAGATTTACGATTATTAAATTTGATCATTAAAATTGGTACACCTATGGTTATAGCTATTAACAAATGGGATTGTCTAGAGAATAATAAGCGTGAAACAGTACAAAAAGATATTAATCAAAAAATATCCTTCGTAGATTTTGCTTGTGTTCATTTTATTTCTGCATTAAAAGGAAAAGGAATAAGACAATTATTTCAAACAATTGATAAAATCTATCAGTCAGTTTGGCAAAAACTGACCTCTAATCAATTAACAAAAGCTTTAGAAACAGCGGTTTTGGAACACGCACCACCGTTAGTAAAAGGAAACCGACGAGTACGTTTACAGTATGCACATCTCGGTAATCGACATCCGTTAACTATTGTCATCCATGGTAAGAATATAAAATTTCTTTCTCAACCGTATTTTCGCTATCTTTCCAATTTTTTTCGAAAAACATTTAATTTTATTGGAATGCCAATTCATATAAAATTAAAATCGGCTGTCTCGAGAAGTACGTCTACATTTAATTTTGGATAACCTACTAATTGATCAATACAAAGACAACTGATTTAAAAACTTTATGGCCTTAGATCAGCCGCATATTTTAATCGTCTTTCTGAATTATTATATTTATAATATAGCTCATAATCAAAGAGGTAGTAATGTATTTGAATAATACTTAAATTGTATTTAAACAATCAATTGAAAATTGCTTTCTAAGGTAAAGCTCTCGTAGTTTATTTACAGTATTCCAGAAGATTGAATTATATATTTTCGGTTTTACAATACGGTGATTAATAAAACTCATTCTATAAGGAAAAACTACATTAAAATGACCAAACTATTAGCTTTAGAAACCGCAACCGTTGCTTGCTCGGTTGCTCTTTGGATAGATGGAGATATTACTCAGCGGTTTGAAATCGCTCCACAAAGACACTCAGATATTCTTTTAAACTTAGTTGATACATTACTGAATAATGTTCAAATAACCTTACAGGATCTTGATGCCATTGCTTTTGGATCTGGTCCAGGGAGTTTTATAGGTGTACGTATTGCCACTGGAATTGCACAAGGAATCGCCTATGCAATGGACCTCCCGATAATTCCGGTTTCAACATTACAAGCGTTAGCTCAAGCAGCTTATCAACAAATAAATAATGAGAGCATAGTTTCTGGATGGGATGCCCGTATGAATTCTATTTACTGGGGGGTGTATAAAGTGGACTCAGAAAAAATTATGCAGACGATCATTAGTGACCATGTAGATTATCCGATAGATATTCGATTTCCAAAAGGAAAATGGGCGTATGTTGGAAACGCGTGGTCCATATATCAATCCATTCTACCGATGCATTGTCAGCCTATAAAAAAAGATATCTATCCTAATGCTGCTTCGGTAGCAATAATTGCTCATCAGAAATTCAATAAAGGTGATATTTTATCGCCAGAAGAAGTAGTGGAGCCTACTTATATTCGTGAGAGAATAGTTAATTTCTTATAGACTATTCAAAATAAAGAGATACTTTAGCAATATTTTTTACTTTTGTAGTGATGCTTTGATACTGTGATGCCAGTTGTTCTTTTTCTTTTTGAACTGCTGATAATGGAAGGCAAATTTCAATATAAACTTTTTTATCTAGATAGTGAAGTGTTATCCGTCGAATATCTTTAAAACTTGGAAATTTTTTCCAATGAATTTTTGTAATACGATAAATGTCTTCGCGACTAGGTAAATTTATTGAAAACGTTGATACAGTGTCATTTTCCGGATCAATATGTACAATAACATCAGCAATATAAGAAAAGCTGTTTATAAGACTAAGATGAACTTTTTCACTAATATAGTGCCCTTCTGATACACTGATGTCTGGAGCAACTTGAATATGGACATCTATAAAAACATTACTACCGTGTAATCGAGAGCGCAATTGATGCATGGATAGAACACCTGGAACAGCTTTGATGGTATTAATGATGTTTTCAAAAGTTTTATCATCAACAGCGGTGTCAATAAGTTCCTGAATATTTTTCCATAGCATTTTCCCACTCACATACAATATTAGAAGTGTGATAATTAAGGTACCGATAAAATCAAGAAAAGTAATACCGGAACGAGTCCCAATCGCACTAATTAAAACAACTAATGAAATAAGAGCATCACTGCGATTATGCCAAGCGTTAGTGCGTAATAGATCAGAATTGATTTTTTTACCAATTACTAATGTATAACGAAATAAAATTTCATTTACAATTATAGAGATGGCGGATACTGTGATGACAGGAAAAGTCGGTATAGCAAGATGAACGTGATGCATAAAATGCAATATCGTACTAAAAGTGATTCCTACAACGACAAAAATTAAAATAAAAGAGATAGCAATGGTCCCAATAGTCTCTATACGACCGTGCCCATACGGATGTTCTTTGTCTGGTGCACGAGCTCCTAATAGACTTGCTGTGATTATTAGTCCATCCATAAAAAGATCTGATATGGCATGAATTCCATCGACAATTAAAGCGTGAGAGTAACCAATAATTCCTATATTTATTTTCAATAAAGCAAGTACGGTATTCGTGACAGCGCTTACAAGCGCTATTCTTATAAGTAAGGCAAGGCGACGATTTTTATTTTTCAAAAAGACCCACTATAATGGTTGTGTAGTTGTTTGTTGTTTAAATAGTCCAATTTATGATATTATACCAGTGGTTTTGTAGTATATTAAGAAACTTTATGTAAAAGAAAAAAGTTTTAAGTCAAGATGAAGATGTTTAAAACTAGCCCATTTAACTAAAATTATGCTACGACGATGATACATTTAAATGTCAAAGAAGGGCGCTTTAGCAGAACAACAATCGTTTCAAACACCACTTTTATCGATTACTTAGTGAAATTTTAATAAAGCGAGGTTTAGTTAGTTCTAATTATGGTATCTTTGAAGTGTTGATTAAAATTTTGGAGTTAGTGTAATGGCTAGTAAAAGTTATTTTCAGAAAGTCGTTGATAGAACCTATAAATACGGATTTGTTACGGATATTGCCATGGATGTAATTATCCCAGGGTTGAACGAAGATGTTATCAGACTTATCTCAGAGAGAAAAAATGAACCTAGTTTTATGTTAGAATGGCGACTTCGAGCTTATCGTCATTGGATAACTATTAATCCTCCCCAATGGGCGCATTTACGTATAGCACCAATTGATTATCAATCTATTAGTTATTATGCAGCACCAAAAAAGCAAAGTAAAAGACTTACAAACTTACAAGAAATCGATCCTAAACTACTTGAAACTTACAATAGATTAGGCATTCCGCTGCATGAACAGAAATCTTTTACGAACGTTGCTGTAGATGCTGTTTTCGATAGTATTTCAGTGGCGACGACTTTTAAGGAAAAATTAGCTTCGGTAGGAATTATCTTTTGTTCATTCTCAGAAGCAATAAAAAAATATCCTGATTTAATTGAGAGTTATTTAGGTAGCGTTGTTTCTTATCGCGATAACTTTTTTGCTGCGCTAAATTCAGCTGTATTTAGCGATGGTTCATTTGTGTACGTACCAAAGGGGATACGATGTCCTATGGAATTATCCACATATTTTCGCATTAACGCTGCTAATACTGGACAATTCGAAAGAACGTTGATCATCGTTAACGAAGGTAGCTATGTAAGCTACTTGGAGGGGTGCACGGCTCCACAAAGAGACGAAAATCAGCTGCACGCTGCTGTAGTAGAATTAGTGGCATTAGCTGATGCTGAGATAAGATATTCCACTGTACAAAATTGGTATCCTGGAGACGCACATGGAAATGGTGGAATTTATAATTTTGTAACAAAACGCGGTATATGTTACGGAAATAATGCAAAAATTTCTTGGACACAAGTTGAAACAGGATCTTCAATTACTTGGAAATACCCGAGTGTTATTTTGAAGGGTGATAATTCTGTTGGTGAATTTTATTCGGTAGCTTTAACAAACAATTTTCAACAGGCTGATACTGGAACGAAAATGATTCACATAGGTAAGAATACTAAAAGTACGATTATTTCTAAGGGAATTTCTGCAGGTTATGGGCAAAATAGTTATCGTGGTTTAGTTCGTGTTGGATCTAATGCTACAAACGCTTTTAATTACAGTCAATGCGACTCTTTATTATTAGGTAATCAATGTGGTGCTCACACTTTTCCTTACATCGAAGTAAAAAATTCTACGGCACGCGTTGAACATGAAGCCACTACCTCTAAAATTGGAGAAGATCAATTATTTTATTGTCGACAACGTGGTATTAACGAAGAAGATGCTATCTCAATGATAGTCAATGGTTTTTGTAAACAAGTTTTTCAAAAGTTGCCCATGGAATTCGCTGTTGAGGCGCAAAAACTAATGGAAGTCAGTTTAGATGGATCTATTGGGTAAAAAAGCTAATCGATAAAAAGACTGTATCTAATGTTGATAATAAAAAATTTGTATGTAATGGCAAATGGTCACGAAGTTCTTCGAGGGGTGAATTTATCTATCCATGCTGGCGAAGTACATGCTGTTATGGGTCCTAATGGTTCTGGTAAAAGCACTCTGGCGTCTGTATTAGCGGGTCGGGAAAATTGTTCTGTTACTGCGGGTGAAGTAACGTATTTTAATCGAAATTTACTAGAGCTATCTCCTGAGGAGCGAGCAGCATGTGGTCTGTTTTTAGCATTTCAATATCCTATAGAGATTCCTGGTGTAAATAATCTTTATTTTTTGAAGACGGCTGTTAATAGCATTCGTAAGACACGTGGAGAACAAGAATTAGATTCGATGGATATCATGACATTAGTCGAAGAAAAATTGATTTTAGTTGGTATGGACGATAAGTTCTTAAAAAGATCGGTTAATGAAGGATTTTCTGGGGGTGAAAAAAAACGCAATGAAATTTTACAAATGTTAATGCTTGAGCCCTCTCTTGCTATTTTAGATGAAGTTGACTCTGGTCTAGATATAGATGCCTTACAAGTAGTGGCTATGGGAATTAATAGTTTTCGTAATTCTAAAAGAATTATTTTATTAATTACTCACTATCAGCGTCTTTTGAATTATATAAAACCTGATTTTATACATGTCTTGATTGATGGACGTATTGTAGTATCAGGAGACTCGTCATTAGCTTGTAAACTTGAAGAAAAAGGATATAGTTGGCTATGACAGTGCTTGATGCGGGTTGGTCCGAAGCTAGATTAAGGGGATTACAAGATAAGAATAATTGTTTCTTACAAGAATGGCGGCATAAGCAGTTAAAAAAGTTTTTACTGATGGGTTTTCCAGATCGAAAAATAGAAAATTGGAAATATACAGATGTTACTCAAATTGCATCTCAGACTTTTTCATTTGACAGAATAGCTGATGATATCGGTTTTAATATAGAGGATTTTATTATAGAGGGTACTCATCGCATGGTGTTTATTAATGGGTATTTTGTACCAGCTCTATCGACTTTGACAAAGTTAATACCCAAAGTTCAATTGGCATCATTGAAAGCAATATTAAAAGAAAAGAGAGGGAAAATACGGATCACAGATAATCTAAGTTCTCAGACTGCTTTTTCATTGCTGAATGGTAGTCTTTTCCGAGATGGTATGTTTCTCTACGTACCAAAGAATTTTCAGCTTGAAGAACCTATTCATCTTCTTTACTTAATGAAACCAAATTTTCCTTTATCAATGACCCAAACTCGTCATTTAATTTTCTTAGATGAGAATGCTAACGCTTCTTTTATAGAAGAGTATCGTGGAGTTTCTTCCACAATGACTTATTTTAACAACATTGTGACTCAAATCAAAGTTGGAGATTCCGCTAATTTGGTACTTTATAAACTGCAAGAAGAAAACAGCTTTTCTTTTCATATTGCGAATACTCAAATTAATCAGGCACAAAACAGCCAAGTGACTGCTTGCCATTTTTTATTAGGGGGAGCACTTGGGCGAGAAGATTTACACTGCGCATTGAAAGGTCATGGAGCTTCATGTCGACTGTTGGGACTGTATCATCCACAAAACACACAGCATATTGATAGCCACACCTGCGTTGATCATAGAGTTTCTGAATGCGAAAGTCAACAGCTTTATAAAGGAATTATTGGTGATGACTCTAAGGCTGTTTTTAATGGAAAAATTTTTGTGCATAAAGGAGCTAGCAAAACGATAGCTCGTCAAACTAATAAAAATTTAATATTTTCAGATAAAGCTGAGGTAAATGTTAAACCCGAGATTGAAATTTATAATGATGATGTAGTATGTACTCATGGTGCCACGATAGGTCATTTAAATGACGACACACTATTTTATTTATGTAGTCGTGGTATCGATCGAATTGCAGCCAAACATTTACTGACTTGCGCATTTTCTAGTGAAATTGTAGAAAAATTACCTCATAGAATTATTACAGAGCACCTTTATGCAAGGTTTACGAAGAAACTTGGCGTTATGTTGTCTGGAGCGTTATCATGATTAGTACACTTAACTCTTTGCGAGACGATTTCCCTATTTTAAAGGAGAAGATTTTAGGGAAACCACTTGTGTATTTAGACTCCGGAGCGACAACTCAAAAGCCGCAGGCAGTAATTAGTGCTATCAGTCATTATTATCATCATGATAATGCTAATGTACATCGAGGAATTTATACCATCAGTGAACGGGCGACGGTTGCTTATGAGAGCGCTCGTAGGAAGGTTAAGATGTTTATAAATGCCGCTCATTTGCACGAGATTATTTTTACCCACGGAACTACAGAATCAATTAATTTGATTGCCACGAGTTTTGGAAAATTGCAAATACAACAAGGTGATGAAATTGTAATTTCAGAAATGGAGCATCACTCTAATATTGTACCTTGGCAATTATTATGCGAGAGAGTGGGAGCAAAGTTGAAAATAATTCCAGTAAATGACGATGGAACCCTGAATTTATATGAATACCAAGGCTTGTTAACAGAGCGCACTAAAATTGTGGGAATAATCCATGCTTCTAATGTATTAGGAACAATCAACGCGGTAAAAAAGATAATTTGCTTGGCGCACCAAAAAAATATTCCGGTTTTGTTAGATGGTGCACAAGCAATTGCTCATATGGTAATAGACGTGCAAGATTTAGATTGTGATTTTTATGTTTTTTCTGGACACAAGTTATATGGCCCTACAGGAATTGGTGTCCTTTATGGGAAGAGGAAATGGTTAGAAAAAATGCCTCCTTATCAAGGAGGTGGAAATATGATTCGCCAGGTCACTTTTGAAAAAACCGAATATAGTCCATTACCTCATAAATTTGAAGCAGGTACGCCTAATATAGCTGGTGTTATTGGACTCGGAGCAGCTATTGATTATCTTTCGGAAATTGGTTTTGAAAGAATTGACACTTATGAACAAGCTTTATTAGATTATGCAACAAAAAAATTATGGAGAATTCACGGATTGAAAATTATAGGTGACGCACAAAAAAAAATTGGCATTATTTCTTTTGTCATAGAAAAAATTCATCCTCATGACATTGCTACTATTTTGGACAATGAAGGGATTGCTATTCGATCAGGTCATCATTGTGCTATGCCGTTAATGGAGCGATTTAAATTACCTGCAACGGCTCGTATTACATTAGCCCTGTACAATACGTTCAATGATATTGATCGATTAACTGATGGTTTAACAAAGGTCAACCAAATATTTAAAAATGCTGTATTTTAAGAGATTAAAGTGGGTAATTTATCTGATTTATATCAAGAAATAGTGATTGATTATAGTCGGAAACCTCGAAATTTTGGACGACTAACAAATCCAACGTACATGCATGATGGCTATAATCCATTATGTGGAGATCAACTAACTGTATATTTGCGAGAGGAAGACGGAATAATAAAAGAAACGGCTTTTGAAGGCAAAGGATGCGCAATATCTATTGCATCGGCTTCGTTAATGATGGAGGCCTTAAAAGGAAAAACTATTGTACAAAGCAAGACTTTATTTGCTCAGTTTTGTGATTTAGCAACAGGAAAAAGTGTAAGTATGGAAAAATTAGGGAAATTAGCCGCCTTATCAGGTATTTCTGCATTTCCTTCTCGGGTGAAATGCGCCACATTATGTTGGCATACTATGTTTGCTGCCTTACGTGATTAAGTTATACCACCTTACTCGTGCAAGAATTATTATATAAATGGTGAATGATAAAGTAAAAATTATAGACTTAACAGATGCAGCTTGTAAGCATCTTCGGTCATTGATAGAAATACATGCAGGATATGCACAATTTCGATTATCGGTAAAAAAGACAGGTTGTTCTGGATATATGTATCAGCCCGAGATTGTGCAAGCTCCTAAACAAGGAGATCTTCTTTTGAAGACAAATGGTCTAATGGTTCTCATTGATTCTCAATGTATACCTCTTGTTAAAGGTACTGTAATAGATTATATAAAAAAAGATTTTGGACAATATCAATTACGCTTTATTAATCCTAATGCAATTGGGTCTTGTGGTTGTGGAGAAAGTTTTCATTTAAAGAAAAATAAGAACAAAAATGAAGGTACCAATGATAATGAGAAATAAATATAAAAAAGAGGTTGTTGTATTAAATCGTGATGCAATGTCAATTTTGATACCATCCGGTGTATCTACTAAAATCCCTCAGGGAACTAAGGTAACTATCATGCAAAGTTTAGGAAATACATTTACGATAGCTTTTTCTGGAAATTTAGCTCGCATTAAGGCGGAAGATGCAGATGCTTTAGGAAAGTCTGTGGAGAATTCCATGGAATATGTGATGTCTAATGCTGCTATAAAAGATAAAGTGTGGGCTCAGCTTAGCACTGTATTCGATCCGGAAATTCCAGTTAATGTTGTGGAATTAGGATTAATATATACTTGCAATATTGAACAACTAGAAAATAACAATTTTTGTGTAATTATTGAAATGACCTTAACAGCGCCTGGATGTGGCATGGGTCCGGTATTGATAGAAGACGTTAAACAAAAAATTTTAGCTATACCTAAAGTAGATATCGCAAAAGTATCAATTGTCTTCGATCCACCTTGGAATCGAGAAATGATGTCTGATACCGCTAAATTAGAATTGGGGCTTTTTTATTAAAAATTAAAATCCTGTGGAGGGTTAATGTGAGTACATGACACGAAATAAGCATCGTTGGCCACAAGGATACAATAAAGATTTCTATGTTAGGTATGCAAAGCAAAAAGGTTATGTTTCGCGCGCAGCTTTTAAGCTCCTAGAGATTAACGAAAAGTATAAGCTTTTTAAACCCGGGATGTCTGTAGTTGATTTGGGAGCGGCGCCGGGAGGGTGGTTTCAGGTGGTTGAGAATCTTGTAGGACCTCATGGGTTTGTTGTTGCTGTAGATCTTACACCTATTAATCCAATACTAAAAGGTGAATTTATTCAAGGAGACTTGAATAAAACAACAACTTTTCGTCAGTTGAGTGCTTTAATATATAAAAAAGTCAGAGGTGGTCTGGTAAATTTTGTTATTTCTGACATGGCGCCAAATATTTCCGGTATAAAAGATAGTGACCAATCAAAAGCATTACGTTTGGCTGAATTGGCGTGGAATCGAGCTAGAATTTTTCTGAGAATAGGTGGAGGATTCTTAGTAAAACTTTTCCAAAGTCCTAATGTTAGCATTTTCTTAATAAATTTGCGTCCTTATTTTAGGCGTTCTAGGATTCTCAAACCACATGCTTCACATGCTAGATCGAGTGAGATTTATATACTTGCTACTGAATTTCTAGGCTATAATCAGAAAGTATACAATAAAGAGGGAATATCTTGAATGGTATCATTAAAAATTTACTGCTTTGGTTAGTAATCGCGATAGTTCTGATTACAGTCTTCAGCAATTTTGGTGTACGACAACTTGATGTACAGCCTTATAGCTATTCACAATTTGTTCAAGCGGTTAATAATGATAAAATCAGTAGGGTAGTGATTCAGAATCATGAAATTAAGGGTGTAACTAGAGATCACAAGTATTTTACTACCTACTTGCCTATAGAAGATAAAGATCTGATTAATCAATTGATTGTTAAAGGTGTGAACGTAAAAGGCGAACCACCAAAACAACAAAGCGTGCTATTGCATGTGCTTATTAGTTGGTTACCTTTCCTTGTTTTAATTTTTGTATGGATTTTGTTTATGCGTCAGATGCAAGGGGGGAGTCGTGGTGGTCCTATGTCTTTTGGACGCAGTAAAGCACGCCTGCTTAAAGATCAAATAAAGATAACTTTTGATGATGTAGCTGGTGTAGAAGAAGCAAAAGAAGAAGTTAAAGAGTTAGTCGATTTTCTGCGCGATCCGGATAAATTTCAGCGCTTAGGTGGGAAAATGCCATGTGGTGTCTTACTCATTGGATCTCCAGGAACAGGTAAGACCCTTTTGGCTAAAGCTGTAGCCGGAGAAGCAAAGGTTCCGTTCTTTACAATATCTGGTTCTGATTTTGTAGAAATGTTTGTAGGCGTAGGTGCCTCTCGTGTGCGAGATATGTTCGATCAAGCAAAGAAGCAAGCGCCTTGTATTATTTTCATTGATGAAATTGACGCTGTAGGTCGTCATCGTGGCGCAGGTTTGGGAGGTGGACACGATGAACGAGAACAAACTTTGAATCAGCTTTTGGTAGAGATGGATGGTTTTGAAGGAAAAGAAGGTATTATCGTAATGGCTGCGACCAATCGACCCGATGTACTTGATCCAGCTTTATTACGTCCTGGTCGTTTTGATAGACAGGTGGTCGTACCATTGCCTGATATTAAAGGTCGTGAACGTATTCTTCAGGTTCACATGAGTAAATTGCCTTTAGCATCTGATGTTAAGGCTTCTGTCATTGCTCGAGGTACCCCAGGATTTTCTGGAGCGGATTTAGCTAATGTTGTCAATGAAGCCGCCTTATTTGCAGCACGTGAAAATAAGAAAAATGTTGGAATTTCAGAGTTTGAAAGTGCAAAAGATAAAATTATGATGGGGGCTGAACGGCGATCAATGGTGATGAGTGATGAAGAGAAAAGATTAACGGCTTACCACGAATCTGGTCATGCTATTGTAGGGTTGCATATGTCTGAACATGATCCAGTGTATAAAGTTACAATTATTCCAAGAGGTCGTGCCTTAGGAATAACAATGTTCCTACCGGAAAAAGACCGTTATAGTGTAAGTAGACACTTTTTAGAATGCCAATTGGCTGGACTATTCGGTGGACGAATTGCCGAAGAATTAATTTTTGGGGCAGAAAGAGTGACTATAGGTGCATCTAATGATATTGAAAAAGCGACTGATATTGCTCGTAACATGGTAACAAAGTGGGGATTGTCATTCAAGTTAGGACCTGTAACTTACCGAGAGGAAGAAGGCGAAGTGTTTCTAGGACGTTCTGTCACTCAGCACAAAGATATTTCTGAAGCGACTAGTAAGGAAATTGACTTGGAGGTACGATGTATCATTAATGCAGCTTATAATACAGCAAAGAAAACTTTGGAACAACATATAGATCAGTTGCATCTTATGGCTAGAGCATTAATTAAGTATGAAACTATTAATGAAGCACAAATTAAAGAAATTTTGATTGGTAAAGAACCTTCTCCACCACCAGAATGGAAAGAGGATAATGAGGTTGTTCCTTTAATGTCAGTAAGAAAAGATTCTTCATCTACCTAAAATAAGATCGTAGTGTTTTCAGAAAATCTCGTTTTTTATAAAGAGAGGTGTAATTATTATAAAAACAGAAAAGATATAACAAGTATTCTTTTAAAGGAGATTTCTATGAAAAATATAAAATTTTGTCTATATTTGAGAGGAAACAGAAAAATTGTCTTCTCTAAGCCTGCCATTATGGGAATTATAAATGTTTCTCCTAATTCTTTTTATAATCCTTATGTTGATTTAAGTTCTACTTTTTATACAGCGGAAAAGATGGTGCATGATGGAGTAGATATATTAGATGTGGGTGGAGAAGCTACTAATCCTTTAGTGAATATTAGTACCGATTCACCTTCTTTACAGGTAGAGCTTGATCGCTTGATACCGGCTATCGAAGGAATAAAGAAACGATTTGACATTTTAATTTCTGTTGATACTAGTCGTCCTCAAGTTATGAAAGCAGCAATTAATGTTGGAGCGGATATCATTAATGACCAACGCGCTTTACAAAATGCGGGTGCGTTAGAAACAGTCAAAGAGTTAAACAGTCCTGTTTGTCTAATGCATTTTGGTTCCGAATCAAAACGATTGGATTCGAGTACATGTACCTTTTTTTTGACAACTGTAAAAAAGGATTTACAAGCTATCGTAGAGCGCTGTGAAAATCATGGGATTTCACGAAACCAGATGATTATTGATCTTGGCTTTGGGCAAGGCCATTACGGAAAAAGTTTAAAAGAAAACTTTTATTTACTTAATCATCTATCCGAGTTTTTGTCTTTTGGATTACCTATATTATCAGGGTGGTCTCGTAAATCAATGATTGGTGACGTTTTGTTAACTCAGTCGCCTAAAGATCGGTTGTTTGGGAGCATCGCTGCTGATGTATTAGCTGTTTATCAAGGAGCTTCTATTATTCGTACGCACGACGTTAAAGCTAGTCGAGAAGCAGTGTACGTCGCTGATTACGCTCGAAGATTAATGTAGATTGTATTTAGGAAGAATATGGAGGAAGAAAGCATGCAAAAAAAATATTTTGGGACTGATGGAATTCGAGGAAAAGTGGGAAAATCACTGATTAATCCTGAATTTATGTTAAAGCTTGGTTGGGCAATAGGAAAAATATTAGCAAATAATTGTCGTACAGCAACTGTTTTGATTGGAAAAGATACACGCATTTCAGGTTATATGATTGAATCAGCTCTACAAGCTGGATTGTCTGCAGCTGGAGTTAATGTTAAACTAACCGGTCCAATTCCTACTCCTGCTATTGCGTATTTAACTCATTCAGTTCGTGCTGATGCAGGCATCGTGATTAGTGCTTCACACAATAGCTATCCTGACAATGGAGTGAAATTTTTTAATAGGGAAGGGTTTAAACTATCTAATGCATTAGAATTGGCTATTGAGGAGAATATTGATAAGCCAATGCGCACCGTATCAATTGATCGTTTAGGGAAAACAATGAGAATGCATGAGGCTTATGGTCGATATATTGAATTTTGTAAAAGCACTTTTCCTTCTAATTTATCTTTAAAACAATTAAAAATTGTAATCGATTGTGCTAACGGTGCTGTCTATTCTGTTGCCCCTATTATTTTTCATGAATTGGGTTCCGATGTGATTGCCATCGGTAATGAACCAAATGGATTTAATATTAATCACGGATATGGCACCACTAATACTCAAAAGCTCCAGAAGAGCGTTCTTACATATAAAGCCGATGTTGGTATAGCTTTCGATGGCGATGGAGACCGTTTAATCATGATAGACAATTATGGTTCTAGAGTAGACGGAGATGAATTACTGTGCATTATGGCCATTAATCGTTTTTATTTGAAAGAGCATTGTCCGTTGGGAGTAGTTGGCACTGTAATGAGTAATTTAGGATTAGAACAAGCATTAAAGCGACACAGTATTGCTTTTGAACGATCGCCAGTAGGTGATCGTTGTGTTTTAGAGTTAATACGACAAAAGGGTTGGTTATTAGGCGGTGAATCTTCTGGTCACATTGTCGATCTTAATTTTACTACCACGGGAGATGGTATTATTACTGCTTTACAAATATTAAGAATTATGCAGCAGACAAACAGTTCTCTATCAGAGCTTAAGAAAGTAATGACTAAATATCCACAAGCGTTAATTAATATTCCTATTAACAATGATATACCGAATACAAAATACTTAATTATTAGAAAGGCGATAATAGAAGAAGCAAAAAAAAGACTAAGCGGCAGAGGTCGAGTATTGGTGCGCCCTTCGGGAACAGAACCTGTCATGCGAGTAATGGTAGAAGGATATGATAAAGACATTATAAAAAAAACTGTTGATATATTAGCAATAACAGTAGAAAAAACGTTTTGTATAAAATTGAATGAAATGCATATCTTGTATTCTTAGAAATCCTGCTTTGTTATTTTGCAATAATAAAAGCAGGACCCCATGCGTTCTGTGCTTCTTTGTCTCTATTAGTTGCTGTTAAGATGGAATTTTGTTATTGCTCGCGACAAATTTTTAAGAAGTAGATAAACTGCCAAACTTTTAAAGGAAAGCTATTGCATGAGAATTAACGAGGAAGCTCTAACTTTTGACGATGTTTTATTATTACCTGACTATTCAGAAATCTTGCCTAGAGATGTTTTACTTACCACTAATCTAACTCGTAACATAACTCTTAATGTTCCTCTTTTATCTGCTGCCATGGATACTGTGACTGAGGCGCGATTAGCTATTGCGTTAGCTGAAGCTGGGGGTATGGGAATTTTGCATAAAAATATGAGTCCAGAACGTCAAGCAAATGAAGTGCGAAAAGTAAAAAAATTTGAAAGTGTTGTTGTATTTGATCCCGTTATTGTTTCTCCGGATAGTACCATTAGAGAACTTAAAGAAATTTCTAGTGAGTACAATATTTCGGGACTTCCTGTTGTAAAGGATAAACAACTCGTTGGGATTATAACCAATCGCGATATCCGTTTCGAATTAGACATGGAACAGAAAGTTGCTAGTTTAATGACCCCGAAAGAACGCCTTATTACCATTAAAGAAAATGCCACAAGAGAAGAAATTATTAATCTCTTTCGACGACATAGTGTGGAAAAACTACTTGTTGTTAATGGAAGTTTTGAATTGTGTGGGTTAATTACAGTAAAAGATATTCTTCGTTCGGAGAAGAATCCTAATTCTTGTAAAACTGTTTCTGGACAATTACGAGTTGGTGCGGCTATTAATACGGGAGATAAAGATCCTGACCGAATACCTGCTTTAGTATCAGAGGGTGTAGACATTCTAGTAGTAGATACTGCACATGGTCATTCGAAACAAGTTATTGATCGAGTAAAATGGATTAAACAGCATTATCCAGACGTACCTGTAATTGCCGGGAATATAGCTACCGCTGCAGCAGCAAGGGCATTGGCTAATTCTGGGGCTGATGCAATTAAAGTAGGTATTGGACCCGGTTCTATTTGTATTACCCGCATTATAGCAGGCATAGGGGTGCCACAGATTACCGCAATTGCACAGGTAGCTTCTGAATTAAAAAACGATGACATTTCTATTATCGCAGATGGTGGGGTTCGATTCTCTGGAGATATTTGTAAAGCTATTGCAGCTGGCGCACATGCCGTGATGATTGGTGGATTGTTTGCTGGTACGGAAGAGGCACCCGGTGAAGAAGTTTTATATCAAGGTCGTTCCTACAAGTCTTATCGTGGTATGGGATCTACTGGAGCTATGTTTGGAACTTATAGCTCATCTGATCGGTACTTTCAGGAATCACAAAAGAGTCAAGCAAAATATGTACCAGAAGGTATTGAAGGGCGTGTTCCTTACAAAGGTCCTTTACGAGGAGTGGTACATCAACTAATTGGTGGTCTACGTTCTGGTATGGGTTATACTGGGTGTAAAACAATTATGGAGATGCGAACAAAAACTCGATTTGTCCGGATAACAAGTGCAGGAATTCAAGAGAGTCATGTTCATGATGTGACTATAACGAGAGAATCACCTAACTATTCACTGGAAAAGTAAATGAAGCATTAGAGAAGAGTGTAAGGATTTAAATGCTTTTTATTTCTGTTTACCTTTAATTATAAGCATGAAAAAGAATATTTCCAAAGATATTTATCGACATCAAAATCAAATTTTGATTCTTGATTTTGGTTCACAGTATGCACAGTTGATTGCCAGAAGAATACGTGAGATTGGAGCGTATTGCGAATTAATGTCTTGTAAAGTTGACGAGCATATTATTCGTAATTTTACTCCTTGCGGTATTATTCTCTCTGGAGGTCCTGAAACAGTTACTTTAAATCATGCATTGCGTGCTCCTTCTATTGTTTTTAAAATTGGTTGTCCAATATTGGGGATTTGCTATGGTATGCAAACAATGGTTTATCAATTGGGTGGAAAAGTTGCGCCTGCCAAGGCTGAGTTTGGGCATAAGGAATTGCGGATACTAAAGTCTATACTACCGTTTAAAAACATCGGTGATCGTACTTCTACAGATGGTATTCCTTTGTTGGACGTTTGGATGAGTCATAGTGATTCTGTTACAGAATTGCCAAAAGGATTTGAAATAATTGCTAGCACTGATCGTTCTCCTTATGCAGCAATAGCTGATTGCAATCGACAATTCTTCGGTGTGCAGTTCCATCCTGAAGTTACTCATACGTCTCAAGGAGACAATATCTTAACGCAGTTTGTTAAAGATATTTGTCAATGTTCAGTAATATGGACAACAAAGAATATTATTGCAGATAGTATTTATAATATTCGTAATAGAATTCATCAGAAAGAAAGAGTTATTGTAGGATTATCTGGTGGTGTAGATTCTTCTGTAACAGCAGCTATTATACATAAAGCCATTGGTGATCGATTAATATGTATTTTTATAGACACTGGTCTACTTCGTTTGCACGAACTAGACGAGGTTTTATATGTTTTCAAGCAATTAGGTATAAAAGTTATTTGCATTAATGCCAAAGAACGTTTTATAAATGCTCTAAAAGGTGTTTCGGAACCAGAAGACAAACGTAAAATTTTGGGTGAACAATTTATTCGGGTTTTTGAAACAGAAGCTAAAAGATTAAATGTTAAGTGGTTAGGTCAAGGAACAATTTACTCAGATGTTATTGAATCCGCAAAGACAAACACTGGGAAAAAGGATCATCCTATTAAAACACATCATAATGTTGGAGGATTACCACTTCGAATGGATTTGCAGCTTATTGAACCGTTACGTGAATTATTTAAAGATGAAGTTTGTAAGTTGGGGTTAGAGTTGAATTTACCTCATAATATAGTGTATCGACATCCTTTTCCTGGACCTGGTCTGGCTATTCGTATTTTAGGAGAAATTAAACATAAATATATTAATATACTACAGCGTGCCGATGCGATTTTTATTGAAGAATTAAAAAAACACTGTCATTATTTTTCAGTAAATCAGGCTTTTGTCGTTTTTATGCCAATCAAATCGGTTGGTGTTAAAGGGGATACTCGTCATTATGGTTACGTAGTAGCGTTACGAGTTGTAAAGACTACAGATTTTATGACGGCACAATGGGTAGAATTGCCTTATGCTTTTTTAGTAGAAGTTAGTCAAAGGATTGTAAATGAAATCAAAGAAATCTCACGCGTGCTTTATGATATTACTAATAAACCCCCTGCAACAATTGAATGGGAATAACAAAATAAAATAACAAAGATTTTATTTATTATTTTACTTTGACAGAAATAACTGAAATTATTTTTATTTTTCGCTGTAGAGTAACGAGTTTCTTATGTTTCGTAAAAAAATATATAGATTGCATTTGTAATGTAATTTTTGCTATTCGTAAATAAAATCAGTATTTTTAAACGAGACAGAGTATAATGGAAAGCACAATATTCTTGATCCGTGTTCTTTATTATACTGTCCGATGGTTAATAATAAATTAAGGCTATAAATAATATGAAATAAAGTATTTAACTTCATAAAGAATTATGAAAAAAAAATTGGCTATTTCAGTAATTTGTGGTGGTCGTTCTGCTGAACACGAAATTTCCATCCAATCGGCTAGAAACGTAGTAATAGCTTTGAACCTTGATAGATATGAAGTTTCTGTAATATTTATTGATCGCAATGGTAAATGGTATCTTATTGATAATACTGCAAGTTTTTTAACTCAAATGCCTCAGCATTTAATCTATACTCAAAAAATTACACCTATTACCGTTGCATTAGGAATGCACATGCAACCATGGCAATCACTTAATGAAGAGAGGAATCTCTATAGAGTTGATTGTGTGTTTCCTATGATTCATGGTACTCAAGGAGAGGATGGTGTTCTGCAAGGTCTTTTAGAATTATTACGTCTACCTTATGTAGGTGCTGATGTTCAAAGTTCCGCTATCTGTATTAAAAAAGATATTGCGAAAAGTCTATTACGAGCAGCGGGAATAGCAGTAGCCGATTGGTATACAATATGGTCATTTAATCGATTAGAAGGGATATATAAAAATCTTGTTTATCAGTGGAAAACTACTGAACTGTTTATGAAAGCTGTGAGTTTAGGGTCTTCTGTGGCTACTGCTTTCATTAGAAATGCGAAAGAATTTCAAAAAGGAGCTGAGAATATTTTTTATTACGATAATCGACTAATTGTTGAGCCTCGAATATATGGACGAGAAATTGCATGTGCTGTACTAGGTAACAATAAAAATCCAAAAGCTGCTTTACTAAGTGAAGCAATACCCACAAGAAATAGTTTTTATTCTTATGAAGAAAAATATATAAACCATGATAAGAAAATAACTGCTACTACAAAAATTGTTGATGATCTTTCGCAAGAAAAAATTCGTAAGATTCAGAGAGTAGCTATAGATGCTTTTAAAGTCGTCCACTGTTTTGGAATGGCAAGAGTGGATTTTTTTCTAACGTCTAAGGAACAAATTATAGTAAATGAAATAAATACAATCCCAGGATTCACTAGTGTGAGCATGTATCCAAAAATGTGGGAAGCAACAGGTTTATCTTATTCTGCGCTTTTAGATCGTTTAATTGAATTGGCAATAGAGCGTTATCAAGATCAGAAAAAATTGATTTATCATTATAACTTCAAAAGTAATAATAAGATACGTAATTAAATATGCTTCTAAATATAGATTGTTATAGTATCAGACGATGTAACTGTTCTTCTGGAGTTTATTTGAGATGGAAGTATTGATGATATGCATCCTTTTATTCATTTAAAAGTTCATACTGAATATTCAATCGGCAATAGTGTGATACGTGTAGATCAGCTTTTACGACGCGTTGTCGAATTAAAAATGCCAGCTGTAGCTTTAACAGATGAAGTTAATCTTTTCGCGCTTATTAAATTTTATCGTGGAGCTATAAGCAAAGGAATAAAACCCATTATTGGAGCCGAATTAAAAGTAATAGAAAAGAAGGAGATATTTTATTTATCAGTTCTCTGTCAAAACCAAGTTGGTTTTCATCACTTAATACAACTGTTATCTCGAGCTTATGTTAATAAGACATATCAACATGAACAAGCCTGTGTTCAATGGAAATGGTTAATTGCATTAAAAGAAGGATTAATTATTTTATCAGGAGGACAACAAGGTGATGTTGGACAGGCATTGTTACAGAATCGAAATTCTTTAGCAAAGAAACGATTATTACAGTGGATAGAGCATTTCCCTGATCGATTTTACCTAGAATTACATCGTACTCATCGAGATCGAGAAGAGGAATATACTTATTCAGCCATTAAATTAGCTCTAACTTATAACATTCCCGTTGTGTCGACTAATGATGTGCGTTTCTTATATCAAGAAGATTTTGAGGCATATGACACGCGAGTGTGTATTCAAAAAAGGTGTTTATTAAATGATTCTAATAGAATTTGTAATTATAGCGATCAACAGTATTTAAAGAGTACTGAAGAAATGCAGGAGTTGTTTTCTGATATTCCTGAGGCACTGGAGAATACTATGGAAATTGCTAAACGCTGTAATGTACAAATTTCTCTAAATAAAGTTTTTGTGCCCAAATTCCCTGTTCCTGTTTTTCAAACTGAAGAAGGTGTTTTTTGTGCACAATCGAAAAAAGGATTGGCACAACGCATTGATCAATCCAGAATAAATAGAGAATACATGGAACGATTAGAAATAGAAATAGATGTTATTACAAAAATGGGACTTGCTGGTTATTTTTTAATCGTTGCTGATTTTGTTGCATGGGCGAAAAAAAACAAAATACCTGTAGGACCTGGGCGCGGTTCGGGAGCAGGATCTTTAGTAGCGTATGCGTTAGGTATTACAGAGCTGGATCCTTTAGAACATGAATTACTATTTGAACGATTTTTGAATTTAGAACGCGTTTCAATGCCAGATTTCGATGTTGATTTTTGTATGGAGAAACGAGATCTTGTTATTGATTACGTAATGAAACGCTATGGTTATGACGCTGTAGCACAAATTATTACTTATGGAACTATGGCTGCGCGTGCAGTGCTGCGTGATGTAGGTCGTGTATTGGGATTGCCTTATGGGTATATTGATAAAATTGCAAAGCTTGTACCTTTTGAACTTGGTATGACATTGAAAAAAGCTTTAAGGCAAGAGAAGATTTTAGAAAAACGCTATACAGAAGACGATGAAGTTAAAAATCTCATTGATCTTGCAATGAAATTAGAAGGACTTGTCCGTAATACAGGAAAACATGCGGGTGGAGTGGTAATTTCACCGACCAAATTAACAGATTTTGTTCCACTCTATGCAGAACCTAATAGTAATCATGTAGTTACTCAATTTGATAAAGACGATATAGAAGTAGTTGGACTTGTCAAATTTGATTTTTTAGGATTGCGTACTTTGACAATTATTAAATGGGCAGTGCAAAGTATAAATATAAGAAGAAAAAGTAAAAAAGAACCTGCATTGGACATTAGTTCTATTTCGTTAGAGGATAAAACAACTTATGATCTTTTAAAGAGTTGTGCAACTACTGCGATATTTCAACTAGAGTCACGAGGTATGAAGGAGTTGATCCGTCGTCTACAGCCGGATAATTTTTCTGATATCATGGCACTAGTTGCTTTATTTCGCCCAGGCCCTTTGCAATCTGGAATGGTAGACACATTTATTTCTTGTAAGCATGGCGAGCGGAACGTTCAATATCTCCATCCTGATTTAAAACCAATTCTGCAATTAACTTACGGAGTTATTCTCTATCAAGAGCAAGTGATGCAAATTGCCCAAGTATTATCAGGCTATTCATTAGGAGCCGCCGATGTTTTACGTCATGCGATGGGGAAAAAAAAGCCAAAAGAAATGGCCAAACAACGAGAAATTTTTATAAAAGGCTCTATATCTCGTGGAATCAACGCTAATTTGGCAAATCAATTGTTTAATTTAATGGAAAAATTTTCAGGCTATGGTTTTAATAAATCGCATTCAGCAGCCTATGCTTTAATTACTTATCAAACGGCTTGGCTAAAGGCTCATTATCCTGCTGAGTTTATGGCTGCAGTTTTATCCTCAGATATGGATAACACGGATAAAATTATTAATTTAATTAAAGAGTGTCGAGATATGGACTTAACGTTGTTATCGCCTTCTATTAATCATGGAAAATATTTTTTTATAGTCAATATTCATGGCCAAATTGAATATGGTTTAGGTGCAATTAAAGGAGTTGGTGAATCTGCTATTTCACATATTGCCTCTTGTCGGGAAACGACAGGAGAATTTAAGGGACTTTTTGACTTGTGCTATCGAGTGGATTTAAAAAAAATTGGTCGACGTGTATTAGAACCTTTGATTAAATCAGGTGCTATGGATACTTTTGGAGTTTCTCGTGCGTCCCTAGTAAGATCTCTAAGCAAAGCACTACGGTTGGCTGAGCAAAAAAATCATAATATCCTATTAGGACAAAGCGATTTGTTTGACAATGAATTGGATACAAAATCCTGTGATAATTATGAAAAAGTTCCAGAGTGGAATGACAACGAGCGATTGCGAATGGAAAAGGAAACTCTTGGATTCTATATAAGCGGACATCCATTACAAGCTTATGAAAAGGAGATAAAAACGATAGGAGCTATCCCAGTCAATCGGTTAGTTACTTATTCTTTAAAAAAGAATTTTGCGGTAATAGTTGGTATGGTATTAGAAATACGTAATTTAATAACGCGTAGCGGTGGTCGGATGGCAATCCTTATTTTTGAAGATCAGACTGGAACGATAGAAGTGACTGTATTTAGTAATCTTTATAAAGAGATAAAAAATGAAGTTTTAGAGAAAAATACCATTCTAGTGGTACGCGGAATAGTAAAAAAGGACAATTTCTCAGGTAGATTGAAAATTATAGCGCACTTCATTTGCACTTTAGATGAAGTGAGAACACGAGCTAAACGAATATTGATTCGACTCACTACAGAAGAAGAAATTAATCAGCTGTTAATAAGTTTTCCTACTGCAATTGATAAACACCCGAAAGGTTCGTGCTTAATTCTTTTTATTTATCAAGGAAAAACAGTATCGACTGAATCATTATTTGGAAGAACTTGGCATGTCAAACCTAGCACAGAGCTGCTCAATCACCTTAATCAGTTATATGGAAAAGGAAAAATTGAATTAGAATACTAAAGCAGATTGGATTAAATTTTTGTTTTTTAATATACATATCTTTATCAAAAAAACATGAATGATTCACTTACTTTTGTACATTTGAGTTCTAACACATGCACGATGAGTTCCAAAAGGAAGCTCGTTTTTTACATAAAAAGATTTCTTATAAGACTTAAGCTTATTTCACACGACTTGGCATCTTCTTGAAAAATCGAAACGTCTCATTTTTAAAACTTAGTTGGTAGAATTTATCATTTTATAATGAAAGCTTTTTGTAGTAGATTAACCATTTTGATTAGGAGATTATCAAGAGAGCGACTCATTACAAGTTTTAAAACTGCACTAGCTTGTTTGATGGGAATCTTTGTTGGGAAGATATTTCATATAGCCATACCACAGTGGATTTTGATTACTATTGTAGTGGTTATGGCTACGAGTATTAGAATTGGTGGCACAATCATCAAATCATACTTTAGATTATTAGGCACAATTATAGGTGCACTTTTAGCGGCTCTAGCTCTTTTTTTCATAGGAAATCATGCCGATGTAATTCATCTTCTATTGATTTTTCTGATAGGAGTTTTTGCTTATTTAGCTTCCAGTCCAACGGATATCGCTCAATTTGGTTTGCTGGGTGCCACAACTATGGTAATGATACTGGATGTACAGGCACCCACATTAAAAACGGCTGTTGATCGAACCTCGGAGATTTTTTTAGGGGTTTTAATTGCTATCATTGTCAGTCGTTTTGTTTTTCCTCAACATGCTAAAAAACTTCTTCGTGCCAGTATTACGCACGCCTTACAGAAATTTCGTGTACTTTTTGAGTTCTTTATTAGTAAGGAATTAACTCCAGATGCTGTAAAAGAGCAAGAAAAAATTGAAAACCACATGATTAATGATATTTTAAAACAAAGTACTTTATTACAGGAAGCCATAAACGAAGATCCGAGAGTAAAAAAGAAACGCCTCATTTATCAATCTATTTTTTTACTTGAAAGAAAATTACTTAGAAGTATTTATATGCTTCGACAGACTATTCTGTCTGATTCTATACAAACTCAAGATTTCGTAAAAAAAAAGGAACTTGTCGAACTGCTGAATCATAGAATATTATATTTATTTGATCTCTTGCATTCTCTATCATCACAACAAACATCTATTCACTCCTTTCCGCCAAGGCAAGAAATTTATAATGTAATTAATAAAGTAATACGATTTCTCTTTCAATCTACAGAAAAGGCTTGTCAAATTGTGCATATTTATGCTTTTGAATTTTGTTTAGAACATTTAGTTGCAGTATTATATAGGCTAGAGAAATGGCTCCGTAAGCTTGATTCTAGAGAGAATTTGAGTTAAGAAAGAGTCCAAAATGAGGCAATCCCACTATACCGAGGGAGGGACTCGAACCCTCACAGTGTTTTATCACTACCGGATTTTGAGTCCGGTGCGTCTACCAATTTCGCCACCTCGGCCTTAGTTCAAAAGGCAAATCTTCTTGCTGATAAGATAATAACCTAATTTTTTAGCTCTTGATTAAATTTAAGAGTTCTGTGCGAGCACGATCATCTTTACAAAACGCACCAAGCATTAAGAAAGTTATCATTTCAGGGTTTTGTTTTTTTACTCCTCGCATCATCATACAAAGGTGTTTTGCTTCAATGATAACTCCAACTCCTTTTGCATCGGTAACCTCAGCGATAGATTCTGCGATTTGTTTTGTGAGATTTTCTTGAACTTGAAAACGTCTGGAGTACATATCTACAATACGAGAAATTTTTGATATTCCGATAATCTTTCCATTTGGTAAGTAAGCCACATGGCACTTGCCGATAAATGGCAGAAGGTGATGCTCGCATAGCGAATAAAGTTCAATACTTCTAACAATAATTATCTCGTTTATATCGGACTGGAAAATAGCATTTTTGACAATTTTGCACAATTTATCTTGATAACCGGATGTAAGATATTCTAAAGTTTTCTGAAAACGACGCGGAGTTTCTTTTAATCCCTCTCGCAAAATATTTTCTCCTAGATGCACCAGGATCGCTTCAATATGTTTCTCAATGGCACTGCTCATTTCTCTAATTTCCGGTGTTTTATGTTAAAATTAATAAATGGAGATCTGCTGTTATTTGAAAATATCAACCCGGAGGCCATTTCATACGTCGACCTCCAAGTAAATGAAGATGGATATGGTATATCGCTTGCCCCCCTCCCCGATTGCAATTAAGAACGAGTCGATAACCAAAGTTCGCAATGTCGTTATCCTTAGCTAATTGAGATGCTGTCATTATCATTTGTCCCAAAAGTTGTCTATCTGTATAAGATATATCATTAATTGTAGCTATGTGTCGACGAGGAATGATAAGAATATGTACAGGGGATTGTGGTGTGATATCATGAAACGCTACTACTTGATCGTCTTCATAAATTAATTTACCGAGTTTTCCCTTAGAAATTCTACAGAAAATACACTTCATATTCCGTTTACTTTTCTATGTGAAAACATAGCAGAAGGGGCAGCACTGCTTCGCAATTCAACGGTCTTTAAAACGAGTAATAGCGGTATTAATAGGATAAAGACAATGAAAATAATTCTAAAACCGTCTAAAAAACCAAGTAGACTTGCTTGTTGTTGTATAATTAAACCGAGACGTTTTATGCCTAAAGGACTTAAGAAAGGTAATTGATGCGAATTCATCCATTGATAAAAACTAGGATTATAGATAGTAATATAACTTGACAAGGTATTCCAATTAATTTGCGTGACCCGAGTAACAAGAGTACTTATAAGAGAGATACCTATAGAGGTTCCTAGCATTCGTGAATAACTGTATAAACCAGCACCTTCTGTAATATCCCCTTTAGACAATGTAGCTAAAGAATAAGTAGTCAATGGTATCATTAATAATCCCATACCAAAACCAAGAATAGCGTTACTTGATAAAAACTCTTGTATTGGCGAGTTTAAATTAATATGTGTAAATCGAAGTACACCGTAAGCACAAAATAACATACCCGCCATCAGGATGAGTTTAATATTAATATTTTTCATTAGCTGTGGTACAAATATTATAGCGATTACGCTGGCAATTCCTAACGGTGCCATGATCCATCCTGCAGTTAAAGCCGAATAATAGAATAAACGTTCTAATAAAATAGGTTCTAAAGTAATAAAACTAAATAATGCGCCAGAAAATAGAGATAAAACAAGACATGAAATCCTAAAATTATAATCTTTAAAGATCTTTAACTTAATCACAGGAGTAGAATAAGTAAGACTGCGTATGATAAAACAAATTATGCAAAAAAAAGCTACTGAGCAGAAAAATAACATTATACCGGAATTTAACCAGTCATTTTCGTTGCCTTTATCAAGAAAAATTTGTAAAGTAGAACTTCCAATAACCATCAATCCTAGTCCTAGCCAATCAATACGTTGATAATAGCAACGTTCTGTTTCTGGAATTACAAACAGTGTTAATATTAATCCCAATAGGCACACTGGAAGGTTAATATAGAAAATCCATCTCCAATTCGCGTGTTCTGTAATAAAACCTCCTACAGTAGGGCCAAATATAGGTGCGGCCATAACTCCAATACCCCAAATAGCCATCGCTTTACCTTGTTCTTCTAAAGGAAAAGTCGCTCGCAAAATTGATTGAGATAGTGGAATAAGAGATGCTCCAAATAATCCTTGAAAAACTCGAAAAATCACGATCTCTAAAAGGGATCGAGAAGTTCCGCATAAAATAGATGTGATCATAAAACCTGTGATATTTATTAAAAGTAATTGTTTTTGTCCAATACGACTACTAAAAAATCCCGTTAAAGGCAACATAATAGCTGAAGAAATTATATATGAAGTTAATATCCAAGTAATCTGATTTTGATTTGCTCCAAGTGAAGGCATCATATGTGGCAAGGCAACATTAACAATAGTAGAGTCTAAAACCTCTAATATCGCAACCATCATAATGGTAACAACAGTAATCCACCTTTTTGCATAGGCATCATTTTTATTTAGTAGATTATTAGTAGCCTTCATGATTTTGGAGATGATTGCGTATCAATAGTAACTGTACTACTTGCGCCTAGGCGAAAAGGAAAATTTAGATGTCGCCCTGTAATAATAACTTTTACTGGAAATCTTTGAGTCACTTTGACCCAGTTGCCACTAGTGTTTTCAGGCGGTAGTAGTGAAAAGCTCGTTTCACTGCCCGCACTAATGCTTTCAACATAACCGAGAAAAATATGGTTTGGATACATGTCGATTCTAATGGTGGCTGATTGTCCTGGGCGAATTTTTTCGATTTGTGTTTCTTTAAAATTAGCTATAGTCCACCAGATATTATCTTCAATTAGGGAAAATAGGGACTGATAAGCATTGACGTTACTACCTCGGTGTATGTTAAAATTGACTATAAATCCATCGGATGGCGCTATTACATGAGTATAGGATAAATTGAGTTGTGATTTTTTTAAAAGAGCTTTGGCTAATTGTAGTTGAGGACTTTCATTACCAATTTGATTGCGTTTCTCAACTAGTGCTTGTAATTGATTTTTTGCCGCAGCCAGTGCACTTCTAGCAATATCTAGTTTTTTCATAACAAGATCACTATCTACACAGGGAATAAATTGTCTTTTTGACAAAATTAACATGCGTTGAAAAACGGCGTAAGCGTGAACAAGTTCAGATTTTTTTTCTAATACTACGATTTTTGCTAGCTTTATCTTTGTATCCATAATTTTAATTTTCTGCATAACATCTTTAAGTTGTGCGCTTGCTTTAATAAAATCAATAGTAAATGGAGTGGAATCAATATCAAAAAGGGGTTGTCCTTTTTTGACATGTTGATAATTGTGAACATACACCTTAGTAATTGCGCCATTAACTTGAGGAGAAATATTAATTACGTTTGTCTGTATATATGCATCATCTGTGTTAGGATAGCGTTTTTCGTGTTTCCAGTAAAGATAACCAACAACAGTTAACGTGGTAATAACTAAAAGAGCCAAGATAATTTTAATAATTCTGTTCATAAAACTTTAATTTTTGAATATTTTAACACAAGAGGATGATTGTGATAAGTGAGAAGTTTTTTAGTTAAAAGTGAAACCACAGACAACAAATTAATAAATTATGAACTAAACGACATTAAGAAATGAAGTATTTGCAAATGATGGGTATTGATGTATGGCGTTTTCGTACACGGCGTCATAGCTACGGATATTATCGTTATGACTTACTGGATCATCAAGACTGCCAAGTGGGAATTTTATTAGCCGACGCGATATTGAAAAATGAAGCGGAGGCCCAGTTAGTAAAAAAAATTGCAGAAGCCACAAGAAAACGTATTAAAGGCGGGTTTCAATCTGGACGTTTACAATCTGATGAATTTGGGAAATGTATTATTTTTTTGGGTACCCAAGTTACTCATTTATTGAATTATCTCGGGCAAGTGAAGATAGTTAAGAGTTATGCTCCAGTAGAATTGTTGCAAGATACAACGTTGAAGATTCAAACGTGGAACGACTTGAAAACAGCTATACGATTAATGAATTTCTAAAAATATAATCGTTAGTAGCATTCTGAATACATTAAAAACTAATTCTAAATTTGGAGATTATAAATTCTCGATATTTATATATCGTGATGTTAATTTCTTTAATCGCTTTTGTGTTTTATCTAGTAAAATGCGTTCATTTTTCACAACTTCTTCAGGAGCTTTTTTTACATAATCTGAGTTGCTCAATTTTTCCATGGATTTTTTTTCTTCTTTTGTAAGCTTTGTAATTTCCTTTCTTAGTCTGGTAAGTTCAGACCCTTTATGAATTAATCCTGATAAAGGAATATGGATTTCAAGATTATCCACAACGTCGGCAACACTAACAGGTATCAATGTATCAGTATCAATCCATTGCCAGTTTCTAACTTTTCCTAATAATTTTATATACTGCTCCATTTCTTGTAAATTTTTTCTATCGTCCTCTTTTCCTTTGCTAAAAATGACTGTGGTAGCTTTAGAAGGAGAAATATTTATTTCAGCCCGCAAAACTCGAATAACGGTTATAATGTTTTTAAACCAATGAACTTTTTCGTTTACCTTATTGTCAAAGTAAGCTTCATTAAATTTAGGATAAGATACAATCATAATGCTGTTGATCTTTTTTTCTTCAAAGCAGTTTATCGTATGCCAAATTTCCTCTGTGATAAATGGTATCAGGGGATGTAAAAGTCGTAACAAAGTTTTTAACACTCTAAGAAGCGTGATTCTAGTACCGCGTTTCTGTGGGATAGTAATTTTTTCGTTGTGGAGAATACACTTAGCAAATTCTATATACCAGTCACAATACTCATTCCAAACAAACTCGTATAAAATTTTCGCAAGTAAATCAAAGCGATAGCGATTTAGAGCCTTTCTAACCTCTTTTATAATTTGTTGTAGAAAACTCATAATCCAGCGATCAAAAATGTTGTACATCAAAGGCTTTTTAGAATCAAGATCTTGCCCTTTTGTATGCATAATAACGAAACGAGCTGAATTCCAAATTTTATTACAAAAATTGCGATAACCTTTAATTCGATACATATCAAAAGTAATATTACGTCCAGTATTTGTCGCCAGTGTGCAAAAAGTGAATCGTAGAGCATCTGTTCCATAACTGGTGATACCTTGTGGAAACTCTTTACGTGTTAATTTTTCAATTTCTTTGGATTTATTCGGTTGCAACAAGGCGTGTGTTCTTTTTTGAATAAGATTTTCTAAAGAAATGCCATCAATAATATCAAGTGGATCAATAATATTGCCTTTAGATTTTGACATTTTTTTTCCTTGATTATCACAAATTAACCCGTGTACATAAACTTCTTGAAAGGGGACTTCCCCAGTGAATTTTAATCCCATCATTATCATACGAGCCACCCAAAAAAAAAGAATATCAAATCCGGTAACCAAGATTTGAGTGGGATAAAAATTTTTATAAACCTCTGTTTTTTTCGGCCAACCTAGCGTAGCAAATGGCCACAAGCTAGCAGAAAACCAAGTGTCAAGTACGTCTGTTTCTTGTTCTAATTGTATCATTGTTTCTAAATGATATTTTTTTCGAATCTCTTTTTTTGATAATCCGATATAGCAATTTTTCCTCTCATCATACCAAACAGGCAGGCGATGTCCCCACCATAATTGTCGGCTAATACACCAATCTTTAATATTAGTTAACCATTGTAAGTAAGTTTTTTCCCAAATATTTGGAATGAATTTTAATTTTCTCGATTTAATAACAGTCATAGCCGGTTCTGAAAGTGATTGCATTCTTAAAAACCATTGATCTGTCAATAATGGTTCAATAATAACTCCAGAGCGTTCGCCTTTAGGAACAAAAACGCGATACGGTTCAATTTTTTCGAGTAAATGGTTTTCTCTAAGAGCAGTTACTATCTTTTTTCGAGCGTCAAAACGATCAAGTCCCCGATAAGGTTGGGGTACATTTTCGTTCAATCGCCCTTCAGTGGTAAAAATGTTAATTAAAGGTAATTGGTGCCGCTGACCTATTTCATAATCGTTAAAATCGTGTGCGGGTGTAATTTTTACACTACCTGTTCCAAATTTATTATTTACAGAAATGTCTGAAATTATGGGGATAATACGATTAGTTAACGGTAGATGTACTGCTTTGCCAATGTATTTTTGATAGATCAAATTATCCGGATGAACAGCAATTGCCACATCACCAAGCAGCGTTTCAGGTCGAGTAGTAGCGACTATAAGATGTTCTCTAGCGTTTTCTGCTAAAGGATATCGAATATACCATAGAGAACTATTAACTGCTTCGGAGATTACTTCGAGGTCGGATACAGCTGTCTTTAAGACAGGGTCCCAATTAACCAGTCGTTTTCCTCGGTATATCAGTCCTTCATGATAAAGACGAACAAAGGCTTCGATAGTGGATCTAGACAAGCCTTCGTCCATACTAAAACGTTCTCGTGTCCAATCTATAGAGGTACCTAGTCGACGCATTTGACAAGTAATTTTTTTTCTAGAAAAATTACGCCATTTCCATACTTTATCGATGAAAGATTTTCTTCCTAAATCATGTCGGGTATATCCCTTTTTGGCGAGTTGTTGTTCCACTACTATTTGAGTAGCAATACCTGCGTGATCTGTTCCTCCTTGCCAAAGTACTTGATTACCTTGCATTCTGTGATAGCGAGCTAAAACATCCATAAGAGTTTGCTGAAAACTATGTCCCATGTGAAGAATGCCTGTTACATTAGGTGGGGGTAATATAATGCAATAAGGATTTCCTGAACCAGAAGGGCGATTTAATTGATGTTTTTCCCAGTAGTCTGCCCATTTTTTTTCAATAATTTTTGGATCGTAAGTTTTTTTCATACATACTAACAATTAAAGTTGATTTTAGTGACTAAAAATTTCTCGTATTCAATCATAAAAAAATTGGTTTGTCAGTGAATGATTATTTTTCGTTACTTAAGTAGAGAAATTCTCCATGCTGTATTAATGACAACATCAGTTTTATTAATTATTTTTACTTCTAACCAGTTTGTACATTATCTCAATGACACCGTTATTGGTAAGCTAAGCATTAATATAGTAATGAAAATTATGTTATTACAAGTACCTGTGTTGTTGAGTTATTTGCTACCATTAAGTTTATTTTTTAGCGGCTTATTGGTTTTAAGGAGGATGAGTATAGATCATGAAATGATTGTTTTGACTGCTTGTGGAGTAAGCCGTGCTCGAATTGTATCCATAATTATGATACTAGCTACTTTCATTATGTTGTTAGTAGGTTGGTTAATGTTATTAGTTAAGCCACGTGTAGAATTGTATCGCATTAAAACTCTTAATAGGGTAATGGAAAACATGTCTTTAATAAGGATTATCCCACATCAATTTCAATCGTTAGGTGATGATGGTAGCAAAGTTTTTTATGCAGATAGTGTTGTTAGTAATATGTGTTATGAGCGTATGAAAAGTGTTTTTTTTGTGGGAAGTAAGAAAACTGTTAAAAAAAAAGAACGATGGGACTTCATTGTAGCCGATGAAGCCGACAAGTACAAGAAATTAAATAATGCTAATTTTATTGTATTTAAAAACGGGTTTCGTTATATAGGAGTGCCGGGAGACTTAAAATTTGACATTATTAAATTTAATCAGTACGGCATTCGGTTAGATGGATTTCATATAGTGAACATCTCTAAAAAAATACAAACTGTACCCACGACTACATTATGGAAATTGAGAAAGATAAGTCTAAAAGCGGCTGCTGAATTACAGTGGCGATTGATGATACCTATCTCTGTCTATATTTTTGCTTTATTGCTCGTACCACTAAGTGCAATTGACCCAAGAAGGGGGAAGTTCGTTCAAATATTATTAGCTATTTTAATTTATATTATCTATGCCAATTTGATGTTCTTAGGTAGGGTTTGGATTGAAAAAGGAACGATTAACCCACTAATCGGATTAACCTGGATAAATGGGTCTCTTTTGTTGTTGGCGTGTGCTTTGTGTTTTTTTCAATCGCGGTGGTGGTTACGATTACTGCGTTTGATTTAGAGAAAAATGCATCATGCATTTACTGAGTAATTATATTAATAAAACCGTTACTAGCACGATAGGATGTGTTGTGTTGGTTCTATTAGGTATCGAGATTTTTATGGAAAGTATAGGTCAATTATCTGTAGTAAATTCCGCTAATTATGGTTTAGAAAAAGCTTTTCTTTATGTATTAACCCAATTACCTGCTGACTTGTATCAATTATTTCCAACAGCTGGATTTTTAGGTTGTTTTATTGGTTTAGAAAGTTTAGCTTCTAGTAATCAATTAATTGTAATGCAAGCGGTAGGAGTTTCTATTGTTCGTTTGATAGGTTTTGTTGCAAAAGCTATTACACCCATGATTGTAGTAATAACGTTTATTGGAGAGTTTATTGCTCCTCAAATAGAATTAAAGGGAAAAGTAATGAAATCTCTTGCACTTTCGCAAACAGGTGATCAGATTCTGAGGAATAATGCAGTTTGGTTGCGAGATAAAAATGCATTTATACATATCGGCGTTATTGATTCAAAATATAAAATTAGAAATGTAAGTTGTTTTCAATTCAATCAAAACCGATTAATATCAGCTACCTTTTCTCCTGAGGGTTATTACAAAAAAGGACATTGGACACTTTGTCATGCTAATCAATCTTTCTTTACTCCTACTCAAATAAGAAGAATTACGATGAGTCAAATGCCATTTAAAATTACATTTAATCTTCAACAACTGAGAAAAAATCGGAGCACAATTGGAGATCGGTCAATTATTAGCCTTTATTATACAATGCGATGCTGTTCAGGACTGCAAACCAATACGTTTGCTTTTTATTTTTGGCAAAGAATTACTCAACCATTGACTACTATGATAATGATTTTCTTAGGAATACCATTTGTTTTCGGTTCATTTCGTCAATACGGTATGGGTTCTCGAGTATTAACAGGCATCGCTATTGGTTTCACTTTTTATATATTAAACCGGTTTTTAGAGTTCTTTTCGGTAGTTTATCAATTGTCTCCAATATTAATAATATTGATGCCTACTATATTGTTCACTGTCGTTTATATTGTTTTACAGTGCTATCTACGACGATAGAGACTTCACAGATCAAGATGTTATTGGCAAGATATACTTTACCAAAAAGAGATTAAGAAGTATGTAGATAAAACTGTGATAAATGAACAGAAGAGGAATTACCAGAAAATTAAGAGTTTATGAAGAGAAAGACTTACTTAAAATTAATTAAAACTTTCCTAATTTCTAATGTGGCATCGGTAGAATTCTGAGTTGAACGCTTCACATCGGTATCTTCAATGCGTAAAATAAAAACTCCCTGGTGTTGTTTTGCAAACAGCCAACAAAACAAGGCTGTTCTTTCGCTTGACTCATTCATTATTCGAAATTTATTTTCAAATTAATTCCATTGTAAATGGCGTACTTTAGTCGCTAGCGAAGAAGCAAAACCGGTATAACAATTAGGGGTTAAGGATTTCAAATATTCTTTTGTTTCTTGAGGAATGGGTAATTCATCGATAAATTTTTTTAATTGATTTTTATTAATAAATTTATCTTGAGTCAGCGTTTTCAATTGTTCGTAAGCACCCGGTATGCCATATCGGCGCATAACGGTTTGTATTGCTTCTGTTAGTACTTCCCAATGAGCATTAAGATCTTCCTTTATACGATTCTCGTTAGCGATTATTTTTGTTAATCCTTTAAATAAAGCTTTATAAGCAACAAGCGAATAACCAAACACACTGCCTAAATTGCGCATAACTGTAGAATCTGTTAAATCTCTTTGCCAACGTGATATTGGCAGTTTATTTGCCATATGGTCAGCTAACGCGTTAGCAAGTCCCAAATTACCCTCGGCGTTTTCAAAATCGATGGGATTTACTTTATGAGGCATTGTTGAAGAACCAACTTCATTTTTTATAGTGTTTTGAAAAAAATAACCAATACTTATATATCCCCACATGTCTTGACAAAAATCGATTAAAACATTGTTGAGGCGAATGAGCGATTGTAAGAGTTCGCTCAGTCGGTCATGAGGTTCAATTTGAGTAGTATATTCATTGAATTCCAGCCCAAGAGATTCTACGAACTGCTTAGCAAAGTTTAGCCAATCAAAATCTGGATAAGCTGCTCGATGGGCGTTAAAATTTCCAACAGCACCATTTATTTTAGCTGATAATTTCATATTTATAAAATATTGATATTGAGTATGTATTCGTTTTACTGTATTAGCAAATTCTTTGCCCAATGTGGTAGGAGAAGCTGGTTGACCATGTGTGTGACTTAGTAAAGAAAGGTCTGCGTAATTTATTGCCATATTTTGTAAATATAATCCAATTTTTCTGATAATAGGACTTAGTACTTTTTTTCGTGCTTCATCTATCAAAAGAGCATAGGAGAGATTGTTTATATCTTCTGAGGTGCAACCAAAATGAACAAAATAAATTAAATCTGAAAATATTTTTTCTTTTTTTAGCTGATGTTGTAAATAATATTCCACTGCTTTGACATCATGATTGGTAGTTTTTTCTATCTTCTTAATAATTTCTGCAGATTTTATGTCAAAACTTTTCGAAATTTCTTCCAATCTTTTACGATCTAATGCAGTTAATTTTGGAATTTCTGAAAAAGAATTTTCACAAGATAAAAAAAGTAGCCATTGTATTTCAATGAAAACGCGGCATTTTACAAGCCCATATTCACTGAATATTGGTCGCAAATCACTCAATTTTTTTTGATATCGGCCATCGAGAGGCGATAAAGCTGTTAGAGGCTTTAATTTCATATTTTGTCCTTAAATAAATAAATTGAGAACATATCATATTACGTTTTTAAAAATATAACTTTAGTCTGACAGGATGTTGTGAAAAAGAGATAGTAGATATAATATACATCTCGTCTCGTAACCTTTCATTCATAAACATTATTAAGAAATAGAAGCATGAAGTTTATTGATTTAAGTCGACAATATCATCAGATAAAAAATACTGTCAATAAAAAAATTCAGAACGTCTTAAATCATGGACAATACATTATGGGTCCAGAAGTGGAAGAGCTAGAACAACGTTTATCCGCGTGGGTAGGTGTTCGTCATTGTATTACTCTTTCTAATGGAACAATGGCCTTATTAGTTGCTTTGTTGGCATTAGGAATCGGTTCTGGGGATGAAGTAATTACTTCATCATTTAGTTTTTTTGCTACTGCAGAAGCCATTATTTTCTTAGGAGCTAAACCAGTTTTTATCGATATTAATCCTCATGCATATAACATAGAACCATCCCAAATTGAACCTATGATTACTAAACAGACAAAAGCAATTGTTCCTGTTAGTTTGTATGGACAATGTTCTAATATTACAAAAATTAACGCTATTGCTCATCGTTACGAGATACCAGTTATTGAAGATGGTGCGCAAAGCTTAGGTGCTACACATTGGGGGCGTCAATCCTGTGGCATGACTACTATAGGATGTACAAGTTTTTTCCCGTCTAAGCCATTAGGTTGCTATGGTGACGGTGGTGCTTGTTTTACAAATGACGATATTTTAGCTGAAAAAATGCGTTTAATCCGTGATCATGGACAAAAAACGCGTTGTTTTCATGTGAAAATAGGTTTGAATATGCGGTTTGATAGTTTAAAAGCAGCTATCTTGTTAGCAAAGCTAGAAATTTTTCAAAATGAATTAGAATGTCGCCAACGAGTAGCAAAATGGTATTCTCAAAAATTGAGTGATTATTTAGTTACGCCTTATATCGAAAATGGCAATGTTAGTGTTTTTGCTCAATATACTATTCGAGTAGAACGCAGAGAAGAGATTAGAAGGTCTCTGATGAATATAGGTATTCCAACGGCCGTTTATTATCCTTATCCGTTAAACAAACAACCAGCTGTTTGGAATTATTTACAAGAGAAACGAAATTATCCTGAGGCAGAATTTGCAAGTAAGCAGGTATTAAGTCTTCCATTTCATCCCTATTTAACTAAAGAACAAGTTGATTATATTTGTAAAGAGCTATTAAGGACAATCTTAATTTAACTATAAATATTTTAAGTTTTTTAAAAAATTTTCACAGAATGATGCATGTTGTTTAAACAGTATTTGCACTTAATTTTTTATTTAAACTATCGTTATGCTAGATAGTTAAGGATAAAAATCTATTAAGAACAAATTTGTCGATTAAAATCTACAATTAAGTAATTAAAGGTTGAGATACAAAAATTGTGAGATTATGTTTTAATTTAAGATTATTAAACAAGTTGATCGTTGTGATTTTAATTTTGAACATCTTAGGTGACAGTAGGAATGACTTTTGTTATAATTGTTCGTTTGAGCTATTTTATTGGTCTTTTGTCGATAGAGGCTAGTGAGATATGATTGTGTGGTGCTTTAAAACAAATAATTTGAATATTCAGGATTATAGACGTCTGCTTTATCTGTTTTTAAGCGATTCTGTGTGTCTCAATAGGTGCAGATGTGGTCTTTTGAATATCTTTTGGAATGTACTATTTGTGTCCACATACTTCTCCAAATACAATTTCTCGCTTTTGGATCTGCGGTGTTTCGTAGATGATTTAGTAAGTATTCTGCTGATGAGGTAAATATGTCATTGACTTCTAAAGAAACAGCAATAATTTTAGAGAAATATCAACGAGATAAGAGAGACACTGGGTCTTCTGAAGTTCAGGTGGCTATTTTAAGCGCTAAGATTGCTCAACTTACTGAGCATTTTAAAAGTCATAAAAAGGACCATCATTCACGACAAGGTCTACTACGAGCAATTAATCAGCGGAGAAAGATGCTTAATTATCTAAAAAATAATGATGTAGAACGATATTATAGACTGGTTGAACAATTAAAACTAAGATCATAAATTGTAGGAAAAATCATGACAAAGATTAGTAAAACTTTCCATTATGGAAAACATCGTGTTGTACTTGAAACAGGGAATATAGCACGTCAAGCAATGGGAGCAACGATGATTCAAATGGGAGATACGGTTATCTTAGTAACGATAATTGCTCAAAAAACATCTGAAAAAGGATATGATTTTTTACCATTATCTGTGCATTATCAAGAAAGAACGTATGCTGCAGGGAAAATACCTGGTGGCTATTTTAAACGCGAAGGTCGTCCTACAGAAAAAGAAACACTAACTTCTCGTTTAATTGATCGCTCGCTACGACCTCTGTTTTTGAAAGGATTTTCCGATGAAGTACAAATCATTGCTACCGTACTTTCCATGGATCCAGAAGTGCCAACAGATATTCCATCCATTTTAGGAGCTTCGGTAGCCTTAGGTATATCTGGTATTCCATATCATTCCATCTTAGGAGCAGCGAGGGTCGGTTATCAAGAAGGTGAGTACCTATTAAATCCTTCTTTAGAAGAATTAAAGAAATCTCAACTTGACTTGATTGTTTCTGGTACAAGAGAATCGGTTTTAATGGTTGAACTGGAAGCTAAGGAATTGCCGGAATTTATTATACTAGATGCCGTACTTTATGGACATAATGCTATGCAAGCTGTTTTGCATGCCATTGATGAATTTGTTAAAGCGTCTAGTAACTCTGTTCGTAGCGGATGGGAATGGTGTCCACCGCAGTCTAATAAGGAATTAGAATCTTTGGTGACTAAAAAAGCAAAATCTTTTCTTCAAGAGGCTTATTGTATTACAGAAAAAAGTGTTCGAAAAGATCGCATTCAAATTATTCGTGATAATCTCTTAGCTGAGTTGAATTTAGTGACTGAAGAAGGAAATTCAATTAATTCTTGTGAATTAATGTCTATTTTTCACAATTTAGAGCGAGACATTGTGCGTAACAGGATTCTATCTGGAAAATCACGCATTGATGGGCGAAATACTAAAACTATACGCCCCATTACCATTCAGACAGGTGTGCTACCGCGTTCTCATGGTTCAGCCCTATTTACTAGGGGAGAAACTCAAGCTCTAGTAGCCGTTACTTTAGGAACTGAAAGAGATGGTCAAATGGTAGATGACTTAGATGGAGATCGTCGTGAGGATTTTATATTTCATTATAATTTTCTACCTTTTTGTGTTGGTAAAGTTGGCTTTATAAGTAGCCCTAAAAGAAGAGAAATCGGTCATGGTCGCTTAGCTAAGCGGGCGATTATTCCTGTATTTCCCATTGCTTTATCAGAATTTCCTTATGTGATTCGCGTGGTTTCTGAGATTCTTGAATCGAACGGTTCCAGTTCTATGGCAAGTGTTTGTGGAAGCAGTTTAGCACTGATGGATGCTGGAGTGCCTATTAAGACAGCCGTTGCAGGTATTGCTATGGGATTAATTAAAGAAGGAGAGAGATATGAGATTCTATCAGATATTCTTGGAGAAGAAGACTTTTTAGGTGATATGGATTTTAAAGTAGCTGGTACAGAAAAAGGCGTGACAGCATTACAAATGGATGTCAAAATTAGCGGTATTACCGAAAGCATTATGAAATGCGCCCTTGACCAAGCAAAAGAAGGTCGTCTTTATATTCTCGAAATGATGAATGCAGTCATTTCACGGCCTCGTTCACAGGTTTCTCAATTAGCACCACGTTATTTTACTATGAAAATCAATCCAGAAAGAATCCGAGACGTTATAGGAAAAGGTGGGGTAATGATCCGAGGGATTACTGAGGAGACAAATTGTGCTATAGATATTTCTGATGATGGGAGTATTAAAATTGCCGCCTTTTCTGCGGAAGCGGGAGAAGCCGCAAAAAAACGAATTGAAGCATTAACGGCCGAAGTGGAGCTGGGTAAAATGTATGAAGGCCCGGTTGTTAAGATTTTAGATTTTGGAGCAGTAGTTAAAATTCTGCCTAATTATCAGGGACTTGTTCACATATCGCAAATTACTTCTGAATGTGTAGAAAACGTGCGAGATTATCTTCAGAAAGGGCAAATAGTTCGTGTTAAAGTTATTGAAATCGATAGACAAGGTCGAGTACGCCTTAGTATGAAGCAAGCTGATAAATAAGAAGAGAAATTACAATTATACTCATACGTATGACTTTTATTATATAATTGTCTAGAATGAGAATAAGATTAAAGATATAGTAAAAAAAGGAAGGAGTGTTTCCCAAGCTTAGCGAGTGAGTAAAATGTTGGTATAATTGATTTAGTTTTTGCAGGTAAAGGTTTTCTGTGGGGGTTTTCTGTGGTTGTTTGTAGTTTTTAATAAATATTCCAAACTGGTTTGATGTTTTGAAATGTCGCTAAGTCCTCGTTACTTGTATGAGACCAATTTAAAAGACAAATAAGAGGTTGGTGAATGTAACGTTTTACTTTTCGTTATTTCAAAGAATTTACGCGCCAAAATTATAAAGCATTAGTATAGTTAAGTAGTTGATTACATGTGTATTTTTAAAAGTACGTATGATTATGGATATGTAAAGGCAACGTTGGGTTATAAAATACTTAGTGCAATGAGAGAGCAAAAGAAAAATAATCTTATTATGTTTGTAAAGAGATCTCGGATTGAAAAAAATCAAACAGGATAGTATTAAAACCTATGAGCATCTTTTACAGGCTACTAAAAAGCATTGGATGATTTTTGTTTTTGGAACTGTTTGTACAATAGTAATCTCGTTAACCGATGCTGGATTTGCTTGGCTGGTAAAACCGATTATTAATCGTGGATTTATTATTCGCAACACTAAATTTGTCCGTTTTTTGCCATTTGCAATATTGACTATCTTTTTATTTCGTGGAATGGCAGGTTTTTTGTCGACCTATTTTATCAGTCGAGTAGCCCGTAGTGTTGTAATGGATTTTAGAAGAACGATTTTTAATCATTTATTATGTTTACCAGCTAAATTTTACGATCAAAATAGTTCTGGCTATCTGTTATCTACAGTAATCTACAGTGTAGAACAAATTGCTCAAGCCAGCTCTGATGCTTTGGTAATTATATTTCAAGAATCCTCGTTAATAATCGGCTTATTAATGGTAATGTTTTTAGTTAATTGGGAATTAACGTCGTTTTTTTTAATAAGTATTCCAATTATTATTTTGGTAATGAAAATTTGCAGTATGCGCTTACGTCGATTAAGTACTAATGTACAGCAATCGGTAGCTGAAGTCGCACATATTGCGAGAGAAACTATAGAATCTTATAAAGTAGTTCGTCTTTTTGGTGGACAAACTTATGAAAATGAGAAATTCCATCGCGCCACTAAAGAAAATCAACAACATGAATTAAAGGTAGCAGTAACTAATAGTATTAATAACTCGCTAGTGCAATTATTGATAGCTATTCCGATTGCAACTATTTTATTTTTTTCTACTCAGTCTTCTTTACATATGACTGCTGGAAGTTTTGCTTCTGTGATCTCTGCAATGACTATGATGTTACGACCTATGCGTCGACTCACCACGGTGAATAGTCATATTCAAAAGGGTATTTCTGGTGTTGGCAGTATCGTCAAATTGCTAGATGAAAGTGTTGAAAAAAACAAAGGAAATCGTCGCCTGTTGAAAACAAAAGGTACTATAGAATATTCTGATGTTTCTTTTTCTTATGATGAGAATCAACAGTTCACTCTTTCAAATATTAATCTGACTATAGAAAAAGGGCAAATGGTTGCGCTAGTAGGGCGATCTGGTGCTGGGAAATCTACGTTAATTAATTTATTACCAAGGTTCTATGAAGTTTCACGGGGCGTTATTAAAATTGACGGTATTAATATTAAAGAATTCCATCTGAAAGAGTTACGTAATCAATTTGCTTTAGTATCTCAAAATGCTGTCTTATTTAACGATACTATTTTGAATAATATTGCTTATGGTCAAGTAGGACGCATTAATAAGAAAAAAATTATAGAAGCAGCTCGAGCTGCGTATGCAATGGAATTTATTGAACAATTACCAGAAGGTTTAAATACCATCGTCGGAGAAAATGGTGTGCTTCTTTCTGGAGGGCAAAAACAACGAATCGTTGTCGCTCGTGCTTTATTTAAAAATGCTCCAATTTTTATTCTTGATGAAGCAATGTCTGCTATAGACACATATACAGAAAGACATATTCAAGCATCGTTAGAAAATTTAATGCGCCAGAGAACCACATTAATAATTGCTCACCGATTATCTACTTTAGAAAAAGTAGATTGGATTGTTGTAATGGATAAAGGAAAAATTGTAGAAACAGGAACTCATCAACAGCTTCTAACCCTACAGGGGATGTACGCTAAATTGCACCAGAAGCAATCTTCGAAAAATACCGTTTCGGTTGTCAGAGAAATTAGTGAAAGTAAAAGCTCCACAGTTTTGGTATAGCTCACAATCTTTGATTAGTTGGTTTTTTATTCCTTTTGCTTTATTATATCGATTGATTACAATTCTTCTAAAAACTTTCTATACTTTTAAATTTAAGAACAATAAACCATTTTCAGTTCCAATTGTTGTGATTGGAAATGTTACTGTTGGCGGTAATGGAAAAACTCCTTTAACTATTTGGCTTGCAAATCAATTAAAAAAGAAAGGTTTTCAACCTGGATTAATTAGTCGCGGTTATGGTGGAAGGACTAGGAATGGATTTCAAGTAGTTACATCGAACAGTAATCCTCGATTTGTTGGAGATGAGGCCATTTTACTGGCAAAAACCAATTGCCCTGTAGTAATAGGAACGGACCGTTTATCTGCTATAGCATATTTATTAAGACACTTTATTTGCAATATTGTTATCAGTGACGATGGATTACAGAATTATTCATTACCACGAGACATTGAAATCGTTGTAATAGATCCTGATCGTAAATTTGGAAATGGATTATGTATTCCAGCAGGGCCTTTGAGGGAACCGAAATCACGAATACATTTAGTAGATTTTCTTGTTACTAAGAAATTTCGCCCTGTTGAAATTTATCAATTAAAAAATCCAGAAAAAAAAATACATTTTAAAAAAATAAAGGGCAAGATCATTCATGCAATTGCTGGATTAGGAAATCCAGAAAGTTTTTTTTGTCAGCTCGAGTTGTTAGGAGCAAAAGTAATACAGCATGCGTTTCCAGATCATTATTTTTATCAGAGAAAGGATTTCCAATTTTCAGATGATAAGATTATACTTATGACAGAGAAGGATGCAGTTAAATGTAAAGATTTTAATGATGAACGGCTGTTTTGTTTGTCTGTCACTTTAGATGTTCCTAAGAAGTTTTTACGAGATTTTTGTCAGAAACTCGAAAAATATTTTAAAAATTTTTCGAAAATCTAGAAGTAATGGGATATCGACGATCTTTGCCGAAAGCACATTCTGTAATACGAATACCAATAGGTGTTTGTCGTCTTTTGTACTCATTACGATTAACCATTTGAATCACCTGATTAATTGTTTTAATATTAACACCGATAGTAGTCGCTATAGTATTTGTATCCTCGTTTTGTTCAATATAGCGTTCCAAGATTTCGTCTAATACTGAATAAGGTGGTAACGTGTCCTGATCCTTTTGGTTAAGAGCCAGCTCTGCAGAAGGTGCCCGCATTAATACGTGTTTCGGAATGATAGGGGAAAGAGTATTACGGTATTTGCATAAACGATATACCATTGTTTTATAAATATCTTTTAATACGCTAATGCCTCCAATTGTATCGCCATATAACGTAGTATATCCAACAGATAGTTCACTTTTATTTCCAGTGGATAACACAATCGCCCCCTTTTTATTAGATAAGGCCATTAATAAAGTGCCTCGAATGCGGGCTTGTAGATTTTCTTCAGTAAGATCTCGAGGAAAACCAGAAAATTCTGAAGATAAACTTCGAAGAAAAGTTTCGAAAATAGGATTAATATCAATCGTAGATGTTGAGATTTTTAATGCCTCGGCTTCTAATTGAGCGTCTTCGATACTTGTGCTAGAAGTGAATAAAGATGGCATAAGTACTCCACTCACGCGTGATGATCCAATAGCATCAACAGCAATGGCTAGTGTTAAAGCAGAATCAACCCCACCAGAAAGACCAATAATAGCACTAGGAAAATTATTTTTATTGATATAATCGCGAACGCCTAACACTAAAGCATTATAAATTTTTTCTTCATCCAATAGTTCTGATGATACAACAGGCTGAACATCTAACCAATGTTTGAGATTAATTTCAACAGTCATTAATTCTTCTTTAAAATAGGCTCCTTGTTGAATACAGTATCCATTTTGATTAAATATCATGGAACCACCATCAAAAATGAGTTCATCTTGTCCTCCAATTAAATTTAAATAAATAATAGGAACATGATACTTTTTAGTGCGTTTTTCTAGTAAATCGTAGCGATGACGCGATTTATTTTTAGTAAAAGGAGAAGCGTTAATACAAGCAATCAATTGTGCTCCTGCTTTGACAGTATCTTCCAAAGGACTTTCTATCCATAGATCTTCACAAATTAATAGCCCAATTTTTATCTTTCTAATCTCAATGACACAAAGTTGATTGCCAGAAGAGAAATAACGTTTCTCATCAAAAACCTGATAATTAGGCAGTGCGCGTTTGTTGTAGGTTGCAATTACTTTATGTTTAGAAATAACTGCTGCTTTATTGTAATAACAACCTCCTTGGTAATCTGGATATCCTACTACAATAACAATAGGGTATTTAATTTCTTTAATAATTCGTTTAAGAGCTTGATGTACACGCTGATAAAGTGATGGTCGAAAAAGTAAGTCCTCTGGTGGATAGCTTGTAATAGCTAATTCTGGGAATAATACAATATCTGCCTGGTTCTCATAGTAAGCTCGATTGGATATATCGATGATGAGCTGAGTATTACCTTCGATATCTCCAACGAACAAATTAACTTGAGCAGCTACGAGAACCAGATTTTTCATTAATTACACTATCATAAGATCAGAGCTGCTACTGTTTTTCTTCCCTCAGACACTAGTGCTACATAAGTGCGGCAAGCAGCTCCTGTATCCATACATTCAATTCCAATTCTCTGGTGAAGAAATAATTTAGACTTTTCTTGACTTAAGAAAACACATTTTTTTCCAGTGCCAAGAATTACTACTTCAGGATTCAAAGATAATACATCGCAAAAATGTTCAGGCTGTATGTCTTCTAAAGATTTTGGTTCCCAGTTTTCAATAAGACCAAAAGGGGAGACAATCACATTTTCAGTATACAATTTCTTATTAATCGTAACTGACCCAGCGTCATAAGCTATAATATGATAATTCCCAACGCTAAAATCTTCGGTAAGTAACATATATCAACAACCAACTTCTACAACCAACTTCTACAACCACAGCATTTAAGAAACTACAATTTTTTCACTAAAATCTTAGTTTGAATAAACTGTATTTGATATTTTTTGTAGAATTGGTTAGAATAACATTTTTTATTGCACTGGTGCAATTCCACAAGGGGTCTTTTGTTTTTAAACTGCGAAAATAATATGCGACATTATGAAATCGTCATCCTGATTCACCCTAATCAAAGCTCTCAGGTATTGCAGATGATTGAACGATACCAGTCTATGATTAGGGAAAGTGGATCTAGAATCCACCGTTTGGAAGACTGGGGACGACGGCAGCTGGCTTATCCTATCAAAAAAGTACATAAGGCTCATTATATTTTAATAAATATTGAGTGTAGTGGTATCGTTTTGAGTGATCTGGTGACTGCTTTTCATTATAATGATGCTATAATGCGCAGCCTAATTTTAAAACGTAGTCATGCTATTACTATACCTTCTCCTGTTATGCAGGGTCTTGAAAAAGAAAAAATTCGCAAAGAGAAATTAGGCAATCATGCTATAGTAACCACTGAATCATTGGAAGAAAACTAGAAGAATATTGTTTATGGTGTTTCACCGAAAAAAGTTCTGTGCTTTTAAAGCGAAAAATATAAAAGAAATTGATTATAAAGATATTGACCTATTAAAAGGTTATATTATGGAGTCTGGTCGTATGGTACCCAGTCGAATCACAGGGACAAGTGCTAAGTATCAACGTCAATTGTCTCATGCTATTAAAATAGCTCGTTATTTAGCTTTGTTACCATACTGTGATACACATTGCTAAATACAAACAAAAGAAGGCTAAGGCAATTTTGGAGTTAAAAGTTGAGCAAATTAATTCAAAGTACAGGAAGGTATTTACTAGCTGATAATGTTCGTGCGGCTATGTTTGCGTTGGGTTGCGCACTTCTGGCTTTTTTTTTCCCGATTGGGTTTATTGTTACTTTAATTTTAGGATTAGTTACCCTCCAGAAGGGTTATAAGGCAAGTTTGGTTATTTTAGCCTTTGTTCTTCTGCCCGCCATTGCTTTAGTAGTCACTCAACATTTTAGTTTTTTTTATAGATTTAATTTATTACTCATTCAGTGCAGCATAGTTTTTACTTTCGCTCTTATCCTACGTTACACTGCTTCCTGGCAATTAGTTTTAGAAGTTGCAGCCGCAGTCGGGGTTTTATTAATTGGTATGATACATATCATATTTCCCGATATTCGAAGAACATGGGTAGGACTTATTAACGACTATTTTCTCACCAATACCTGGACATCAACTTTTCATTTAAGTACTTATTCTACAGAATTTGTACAACATTTAGCTACTATTGCTACTGGTGGATTTATTTTTTTTGTTTTTTTTGATATAATTATTTTATTAATTCTCGCTCGATGGTGGCAAACAACTCTTTTTTCTCCTGGAACATTACAACTGGAATTTACTAGGATTCGTATTAGCAAAGCAAGTGCCAGTTTGTTAATAATTGCTAGTGTTGGTCTTATATGGCAATCAAATTGGCTAACGGATATCTATCCTGTATTATTATTTCCGTTTATGATAGGAGGATTAAGTCTTCTGCATCTGTTAGTCATGAATAAACGAGAAATGGTATTACTGATAGCAATAGTCTATATTGCTTTATTTTTACTAACGTTTTTTACAACAATCATTTTGGCTATTATAGGACTTGTTGACAGTTTTTATAATTTTCGAAAGCATTGCATATTATTTCAAAGTCGGTAGTATTTACAAAAGCATGGTAAAAGTTATTTTACTAAAGAAAATAGATAATCTGGGCGATGTTAGTGATCAAGTGCTAGTAAAGCCAGGTTATGCACGGAATTTTTTATTACCGTATGGAAAAGCTACATTCGCTACAGCAGAAAAGATCGCAACACTAGAAAGACATCGAAAAGCTTTGCAGACTTTAGAAACAGAACAATTGAAAGAGGCTAAGATGTACGCAAGAAGATTGGAGGGAAAGGTCTTCTACATCACAGCAAAAGCAAGTAATAAAGGAAAGCTATTTGGTTCTATTGGATTGCGCGAAATTTCCAAGGCAATCTGCTCTGATAGTGGCATTAATATTAAAAAATATTTAATAAAATTACCAACAAGATCCATTCGACAAATTGGAGAATACGAAGTTATAATTCAGTTTCACGCTAAAGTTTCCATTAAATCAAAAATTGTGGTATCTTCCTCCACCTAATTTATGATGTGCTTTCCTTTTATGTGTTTATTTTGCTGATAATGTAGAGACATTACACTGGTTTTCATGTCACCACACAAGAAAAAGCAACCCTTACTTCCTAAAATCCTACCTCATTCGCAGGAAGCAGAACGCTCTGTGCTTGGAGCATTAATGTTGGATGATCGTGCATGGGATCATATTGTGGATCGTATAAGTACAAAAGACTTTTATCAATCTGATCATCAAGTAATTTTTGAAACAATGTCTTTTTTAATTGATCAACGCAAACCTCTGGATGTATTAACTGTATCAGAAGCTCTTAAAGCAAGAGATCAATTAAATGTATCTGGGACGGCTTATCTCTATGAATTAGCCAAAAATACACCCAGCGCTGCAAATATTGTAGCCTACGCAGATATTGTACGGGAACTAGCTATCTTGCGACAACTAATTGAAACTGGAACAGATATTGTACGAGATGGTTTTTATCCCGATGGTCGTGATATTAGAGAATTGCTTGATAAGGCAGAACAGAGGGTATTTAACATTTCTAAAAGTCGCTCTCGAGGATCTGGTCCTCTGCCTATCGATATCTTATTAGCTAAAGCAACTGATCGTATTGACATGTTGTATCATTCCGAGAAAACTATTACTGGACTATCTTCTGGTTTTACCGATTTAGATAGATTAACTTCTGGCTTGCAAGCTTCCGATTTAATCGTAATTGCGGGTCGTCCTTCCATGGGAAAAACCATATTAGCGATTAATATCGCTGAGCATGTAGCGATAAAAAATAACGTTCCAGTACTCATTTTTAGTATGGAAATGCCTGCTGAAGCACTAGTTATGCGTATGATTTCATCTCTGGGCGGTGTTGATCAAAGCAGAGTGCGTACTGGTCAACTTAAAGATGGTGATTGGCCTAGAATTACACACGCAGTGAAAATACTTTCAGAAACTAAATTTTTTATTGACGACACTCCAGCGTTAACTCCCGGGGAAATTCGCTCAAGGGTAAGGCGTTTAATGCGTGAATATGGAAACTTAGGTTTAGTTGCTGTAGATTACCTTCAATTAATGCACATTCCAAGTAATCGAGAAAACCGTAGTATAGAAATATCTGAAATTTCTCGTTCTTTAAAAGCACTAGCCAAAGAATTAAATATCCCTATTATTGCTTTATCTCAACTCAACCGTGGCTTAGAAGCGAGAACTGATAAACGTCCTATGATGCCTGATTTACGAGAGTCGGGTGCAATTGAACAAGATGCCGATCTAATTGCTTTTATCTATCGTGATGAAGTCTATCATGAAGATTCTCCAGATAAAGGTAAAGCAGAAATCATCATTGCAAAACACCGGCATGGTCCAATCGGAAAAATAGTGCTCACATTTCGTGGACAATATACTCGCTTTGATAATTTCTCTTATGAAGACGTTCCACTACAACGATCACCTTTTGGAATACGTATATGAATCGAGTATTAGCCACTATTGATTTACAAGGGCTTAAGTATAATTTTTTTCGAGTTAAAGCGATCGCTCCTCAGTCTTCCGTTTTAGCTATGGTTAAAAGTAACGGTTATGGTCATGGGTTGGTTCGAGTCGCCAAAACACTTACACTTGCTAACGCATTTGGGGTATCGTGTATTGATGAAGCATTGGTTTTACGGAATAATGGAATTAAAGTGCCAATTGTAGTTATGCGTGGATTTAATGACAAGACGGAATTAAGTGAATGTATTCGTCATGATTTACTAGTAGTGATTCACCATTTTCATCAAATAAATCTTTTAGAAAAAAATAAAAATTTCTCGGCTGTACAAATTTGGTTAAAAATTGATACTGGAATGCATCGGTTAGGTTTTTCTTTAAAAGATGTAGAACGTGCTTATAATCGTTTGTTTGCTTGTCTTTCTGTGCGAAAACCAATTAGATTAATGACACATTTGGCTAATGCTGACAGTAAAGATCGATCATTCACTGAATGGCAGATTCGTCAATTTGCTAAAATTACTACAGATAAATACGTTCCTAAAAGTGTAGTGAATTCAGCAGGTTTATTAGCTTATCCAACAGCTTTTTTTGATTGGGTTCGTCCCGGTATTATGTTATATGGTGTATCTCCATTTTCTTGGGAGACTGGAATTACACGAGATTTAAAACCTGTAATGACTTTGTCTGCTAAAATAATATCGATTAGAAATTGTCGTCCTGGAGATACAGTAGGTTATGGATGTACATGGTGTGCTTCAGATAATACGCCTATTGGTATCGTTAGTATTGGTTATGGCGATGGATATTTACGTCATACACCTATCGGAACGCCAACGTTGTTAAACGGAAAGTTATGTCCACTAATTGGTCGAGTTTCTATGGATATGATAGCTATTGACTTAAGTCTTGCACCGAACGCCAGAATTGGCAATGAAGTAATTTTATGGGGAAATGGTTTGCCTGTTGAAAAAATAGCTAAGCGGATTGGTACTATCGGATATGAATTATTATGTAAAATAAATCAACGCATTGAGTTTAGAGAAAAAGAGAAATAGATAACTTTTTGAAAAGAAAAATCAAGTGGAAGTGTCGTCGAGGTATTCTAGAATTAGATATTCTCTTAGAGCGATTTTATGACAGTCAATTTCATACCTTGACTGCTAAGGAAAAAAAACTATTTACTTATCTCCTCGATCAATCGGATGTTTTGCTCTATGATTGGCTGCTTGGCAACAAAATCGCTAAAGACTTTCAGTTACAAGACTTGATTAGAAAAATATCATATTCACTATAAAGACTGTAGTGTTTATTCCAACAAGATACGCAAGAAAGAAAAAATAATTTGTGAAGAATAGATATTATTGAAGAAATGGACAATAGATAAAAGTAGCAATATAGGAAACTTTCATAAATTGAATATAATTTAAAATGGTTTGTGGTGTTTTTTGGCAGAAATCTTATAGAGATATTACTTTGCGGAAGATTGGCTGATTGGCTGTTTGTTTGTTATGTATTTTAGTTGTTTTTTTGTTTTCGAATTATTTACTCCTAGAGTTTTGTAGATCGGTTTTCTTTTCTAGTTAGAAAGCTCTGACTGCTTGTTGAGTTATCTGGATTAAAATATACAATGTCTGGAAATACATTTGGGAAAATTTTTACTGTAACTACTGCTGGTGAAAGCCATGGTTTAGTGCTAGTTGCTATTGTTGATGGTTGTCCACCTGGACTTTTACTAAGTGAAAAAGATATTCAATCAGATATTAATCGACGTAAAACTGGACAATCTCGTTTTACTTCACAGCGTCAAGAGTCTGATAAAATACGAATACTCTCAGGAATTTTTAAAGGGAAAACCACAGGGACTCCTATTGCATTATTAGTGCAAAACAATGATCGACATCCAAGAGATTATGCAAAAATAAAAACACTATTTCGCCCAGGCCATGGGGATTACACTTATTTCAAAAAATATGGATTGCGAGATTATCGAGGTGGAGGTCGAGCGTCTGCTAGAGAAACTATTATGCGAGTGGCTGCTGGCGCTATTGCAAAAAAGTATTTGCGAGAAAAATTACAAATCAGTATTCAAGGTTATACTTTTGCTATAGGCTCTGTTCGAGCAGAAAAAATTGATTTATCTTTCGTGGAACATAATCCCTTTTTTTTTCCTGATAAAAATAAGATTTCGGAACTGGAGCAGTGTATTATGAAATTACAACGCCAAGGAGATTCGATTGGTGCTCAAATTAATGTAGTTGCAAAAGGAGTGCCTGTAGGATTAGGAGAACCTGTTTTTGATAAATTAGATGCTGAAATCGCTTCTGCTATGATGGGAATTAATGCGGTTAAAGGAGTTGAGATTGGCGATGGATTTTCAGTAGTTGAACAAAGAGGATCATTACATCGCGATGAAATTCAAAAAAGAGGATTTTTATCTAACCATTCTGGGGGAATATTGGCTGGGATTTCCTCTGGTCAAGATATCTTGGTAAGGCTTACTTTCAAACCTACCTCAAGTATTCGCATTCCAGGAAAAACTGTTGATGTTAATGGAAAGGAAACAGCTGTAATTACTACAGGCCGTCACGATCCTTGCGTAGGACTGCGCGCTACTCCTATCGCTGAAGCTATGCTAGCGCTGGTGTTAATGGATCATTATTTACGTCACAAAGCTCAAAATTTATAAGATATATAGATAAAAAAGAGAAAACCTCATGTATGACATCGCTGTAGTAGGAGCAACAGGAATAATTGGCGAAACGATCATTCAACTTCTTTATGAAAGAACATTTCCTGTAAGGGAAATTTATCCAGTAGCAAGTAAGCGTTCAGAAGGAAAAAATATACTTTTTGGTACGCAGAAAAAAAAGATATATGATTTAGAGAAATTTGATTTCTCCAAAGTGCAGTTTGCTTTTTTTTCTGCTGGAACAGAATATTCAGCTAAATATGCACCACATGCTGCAAAAAAAGGATGCGTTGTAATCGATAATACTTCCTGCTTTCGTTATGACAACAACATCCCACTAATAGTACCAGAAGTAAATGCCTCTGATTTAGACAATTACTGTAATCGCAATATTATTTCTAATCCGAATTGTTCTACTATTCAATTAGTAATAGCTTTAAAACCCATATACGATGCAGTAGGGATTATACGTGTAGATATTGCTACTTATCAATCTGTTTCTGGAGCAGGAAGGAAAGCTGTTCGAGAACTAGCAGAGCAAACCACTCATGTATTAAACAATGAACCTATAGAAAAGCCGATTGTTTTTCCTGCACAAATTGCCTTTAATGTTCTTCCTCATATTGATATTTTTTATGAAAATGGCTATACAAGAGAAGAAATGAAAATGGTTTGGGAAACACAAAAAATAATGAGTAACCCTAATTTACACATTAATCCGACGGCTGTGCGAGTTCCGTCATTTTTTGGTCATTCCGAAGCTGTGTATATTGAAACTGTTCACCCTATTAATCTTAAAGAAGTAAAAGAATGTCTTAGTAAAGCCCAAGGTGTTGTTGTAATAGATGACAATAATTCCTATCCAACCGCCGTTACTCATACTTCTAATACTAATTCAGTTTTTATTGGAAGAATTCGAAAGGATCTGTTTCGCACAAACGGATTGAATTTGTGGATAGTGGCTAATAATATTAGAAAAGGTGCTGCGCTTAACTCTATTCAAATAGCAGAGACATTAATTAATCAAAATCTTGTACCTTCGTTTAAAAATATAAAGGAGCATTAATGCAATAATTATTCACTAAATTATAATATTTTTTTAGTAAAAATGTTTTTAAGTTAGCATCAGGAATCAAGAGTGTCGTGTTATATTTATACTATGCTACGTAATAAGAAAATCCTTCTTGGTATCACAGGTGCCATTTCTGCTTATAAAAGTATTGAACTAGTACGTAAATTAAGAAAGAGAGGAGCATGGGTTCGAGTAATAATGACATCAGCAGCAAAAGCTTTTGTTACCCCATTGACTTTTCAAATAGTATCAGGATTTTCTGTGTCAAGCGAATTATTTTCTGTAAAAGACATCTCGGGAATAAAGCACATTGATTTAGCCCGTTGGGGTGAACAAATTTTAGTCGCTCCTGCTAGTGCTGATTTCATCTCGCGTTTAGCTTATGGCCAGGCGAATGATCTACTGACAACGCTCTGTTTAGCAACAGAGATGCCTATTGCAATAGCTCCTTCTATGAATCAAAAAATGTGGCGCAATAAAATAACTCAAGCGAATATTCATCGATTAAAGAAATATGGAATCGAAATATTTGGGCCAGAAACAGGTATACAAGCGTGTGGAGATTTTGGCCCTGGACGATTATTAGAACCCAAAAAATTAATAAATTGTTTAGAGAAAACTATCAGGAAAATTCTTACTACAAAACAAGTGGTTATTACAGCAGGTCCAACGCGTGAAATTATTGATCCTGTACGTTATCTTACCAATCGAAGTTCTGGGAAAATGGGTTATGCTTTAGCAGAAGCGGCTACTGTAATGGGAGCTACAGTTACTTTAATTAGTGGGCCCACCAATCTTCTTTCTTCTAAAAAAATTAATCGTATTAATGTCATAACTGCACAAGAAATGTTTACAGCAGTTATGCACGAAATTGCACAATGTAACATCTTTATTAGTGCTGCAGCTGTAAGCGATTATCGTCCTACGTTAATAGAAACTACAAAAATAAAAAGGAATAAAACTAATTTAACTCTTAATTTAATAAGAAATCCTGATATTATATCAAGAGTATCGTGTCTACCTAACAAACCTTTTATTGTAGGTTTTGCTTTGGAAACGGCAAATCATTTAAAAAATGCACAAATAAAATTGAAGCAAAAAAATATGGATATGATCGTGCTTAATTCGGAAAAAGCGTGTGAGGGTGACAAAAATGCCGTCACTGTGATTAACAGATTAGGAGAAATAAAAAATTTTTCTTTAAAAAGGAAATCGCACTTGGCAATTAATTTGATGAGATTAATTGCTGAGAACTTTCATTTGCAGTATAAAAAGTAAATTTTAATACGCATTATAAATGTAATGAACGTTGAATAAAAAGAGAATATTGGTTAATTTTGTATCTCACTATTTAGATAATATGCTTGTAATAAGAAGCTTTACAGAGAGAGCAATAGAAAGATTGGTTTTAGAGAAGTCTGTTCTATAATCATAATTGTTATGTTTCGTATTGCTTTTGGTATAAGTTATGATGGAACCGATTACCGTGGATGGCAAGCACAAAAAGGCCTGAAGACAATTCAAGGAGAATTAGAAGCAGCTTTGTTTTCGGTGGCTAATCATGCTGTTTCTGTGGTTTGTGCTGGGCGGACTGACGCTGGAGTACACGCAAGCGAACAAGTGGTGCATTTTGACACAACGTCTTGTCGTAGTGTGCGTTCATGGGTTTTTGGTGTTAATAGCAGGCTTTCCCCAAATATCAGTGTGTTATGGGCTAAGGAAGTAGAGCAATGTTTTCACGCTCGATTTTCTGCGCGGGCTAGACGATACCGATATGTAATTTATAACCATGCAACTCGACCTGGAATTTTGCACAATGCAGTTGGCTGGTATTTTAAACCTTTAGATGAAAATCGAATGAAAATTGCAGCACGATATTTTTTGGGAGAACATGATTTTCGGTCTTTTCAAAGCAAGGGATGCCAATCAAAAACTTCAGTACGCATTATCTCTCAGATTAAAATTTTTCGAGTTCAACGCATGATAGTCATTGAAGTACAGGGCAATGCTTTTTTACTGCATATGATTCGAAATATAGTAGGTGTTTTGATTGCTGTTGGAAGTGGGCGGAAAGAACCAGAATGGGCAGATTTTGTCTTAAAATCTAGAGATTATTGTCATGGAAAGATAACCATGGCAGTATCACCCAACGGATTATATTTAACAGATGTAATATATCCTCGAAAATTTAAATTACCTCAAACTCAACTAAAACCATTTTTACCTTAAATGTATTAAGAGCTTACAACAAAAACAATGAATTGGTTTATAAAGTTATTACCGAAAATTTCAGCTTCTACCAAGAAAAAAGGGGTACCGCAAGGTATTTGGGATAAATGTCCTTTTTGTATGTCAATTCTCTATCGTGCTGAATTAGAACGGAATTTAGAAGTCTGTCCTAAGTGTAATTATCATATTCGTATTAGTGCCAGAAAGCGTTTAATGCAGTTTTTGGATCCAGGAGGGAAACAACAGGAAATAGGAAAAGATATAATCTCGATAGATCGTCTCAAATTTCGAGATTCAAAGAAATACAGGGATCGACTACATAGCGTTCAAAAGGAAGTAGGTGAAAAAGAAGCGCTTATTGTATATAAGGGCGATCTTTATAATATTCCTATTGTTGCCATTGCGTTTGATTTTTCTTTTATTGGTGGTTCTATGGGAGTTGCGGTTGGTGAACGGTTTGTAAAAGGTGTAGAAACAGCAATAGATGAAAAAAGAATTTTGGTCTGCTTTTCAACAAGTGGAGGTGCTCGTATGCAAGAAGGTCTTTTTTCTTTATTTCAAATGGCTAAAACAAGTGTCGTCTTAACACAATTGGTAAGAAAAGGTATCCCATTTTTTTCGGTATTAGCAGATCCTACTATGGGGGGAGTTTCTGCTAGTATAGCTATGTTAGGTGATATCATTATTGCAGAACCTAATGCGTTAATTGGATTCTCAGGACCAAGAGTGATTGAACAAACCATTCGAGAAACATTACCAAAAGATTTTCAACGTAGTGAGTTTTTGTTAGCGCATGGAGCTATTGACATGGTAGTAGATCGTCGTAAGTTGAGAAAGACAATAGCATCTCTTATCGATAAATTAACTAAACGACCTAAAAGAGAATTTAAAGAAACATATGAAAAAGAAATAATGTTCTAACTGTTGCAAATGTAAAAAATAAAATGCCAGAATACACGTCCGATTAGTATGTCGATTAGTAAGTATTCGTTAAAATACAGGAAAAAATAGTAATGCAGAGAAATATGCACGCTTGGCTAAATTATATTAATTCTCTCTACTATCGTGAAATTGACTTAGGTTTGTCTAGAATTATAGACTTATCAAGGAAATTAGGAGTATCTACCTTTTCGTGTCCTGTTGTTACAGTAGCAGGGACTAATGGAAAAGGATCTGTAATCAAATTACTTGAAAGTATTTACCTTGCTTCTGGCTATCAAGTAGCAGCGTATACGTCACCCCACCTCTTTATTTTTAATGAAAGGCTCCGTTTTAACAGTAAGCCGATGTTAGATAGAAATTTTATTGAAGCTTTTGCTCTTATTGAAAAGAACCGTGACCGACAATCACTTAGTTTTTTTGAATTTACTACTTTAGCATGTCTTTATATTTGCAAAAAATTAGCATTAGATGTTTTGTTGTTAGAAGTAGGACTAGGAGGACGTTTAGATGCTGTTAATGTTATTGATCCTGACATTTCTGTTATTACTACCGTTGATATTGATCATACAGATTGGTTAGGAAATGATAGAGAATCTATTGGACGAGAAAAAGCAGGAATTTTTCGAGCACACCATCCAGTAATTTGTGGTGACCCTAATCCACCAAGGAGTATTTTTGAAGTAGCTCAACCGTTACAGTCTCCTATTTTTCAGTTTATGAGGGATTTCTCAGTAATCGAAAGTAAAAAAACATGGAAATGGCTAGGTCCTCGTAATGTCAATTATGGCAATTTACCTTTACCACAGTTAAAAATTCAAAATGTAGCTACTAGTTTAATGGTAATCAATCAGTTACAAGATTGGCTGCCTGTAAGAGAATTATCTATTGTAACTGGTATTCGAAAAGCTTTTTTACCTAATTGCTTTGAAAAAGTGAATCAACCCGTTTCTCTTATTTTTGATGTGGCACATAATCCACAAGCTGCTCGCTATTTAGCAGAGCAGCTTTGTTGTTCACCTCATTCGGGGCGAACTTTTGCAGTGATAGGGATGTTAAAGGATAAAGATATTCAAGGTACTATCGAACCTATGCTTACTTGTGTTGATCGTTGGTATGTAGGCAGCTTGCCAGAGATGAGAGGTGCTGCAGGTGAAAAAATAACAGATCTCCTAAGAAGAGAAGGTGTAAAAAATTGTTATAATTTTACATCGATTGATCAAGCTTTTAAGCAAGCGATTGCACAATGTGAGGAAAACGATCGCGTTGTAGTATTTGGTTCTTTCTATACGGTAGCTATGGCTAAAAAATCTCTTTTTCTCGATTAGATGAGAGATGGTTTAAAGAATTAAAATTAAAAAACAATTTATAGAACAAGAAATGTAACTGTATTGTTTGACTGTATAAGAAACTACAACAATTATTTTAGAGGCGAAAGAATGAATTTTGGTATTGTTCCTTATTTGAATTGGATTGATTGTACTATTGTTAGTGTCATTACTTTCTCAGTTGTTATTGGCCTTTTTCGCGGATTTGTAAGAGAAACTATTTCGTTGATGATATGGATTGCTGCAGTTACAGTTGCTTTCAAATTTTCAAAATCTATTCAACTTTATTTATACCCATGGATTAATTTACAATCTCTTCGGTATGCAATTACCTTTGGAGGCTTGTTTTTAACTGTTTTTATTTTTGGAATTTTTATTAATTCGGTTGTTCATACGATAGTAAAAAAAATGGGCCTTACTGTTGTTAACCATACGCTAGGTATTTTTTTTGGAATGGGTAGAGGTTTGTTTATCATTGCTATTTTTTTGGCACTGTTTGATTCTGGTAATATGATAGGAATTGGTGGAAATAGGAATATAATTACTCAATCAAGGTTAGCGCCTAAATTTCAGCCAATAGTAATATGGTTACATCAATTGCTCCCGTCCCAACTTAAAAATGTTTTTCAATGGTTAGAAGAAGCCGCTTCAAATTAAATTTCAGAGAAGATAGGAGAGAATAATATTAGTGTGTGGCATTGTGGGTATTATTGCCTGTAACCCTGTAAATCAAGATATTTATGATGCTTTGACTGTTTTGCAACATCGAGGACAAGATGCAGCTGGCATTATGACTAGTGACGGTCAACGAATTTTTTTGAGAAAATCCAATGGATTAGTACGTGATGTAATTCGTAAGTCTCATATGCTCCGCCTTATAGGAAATATAGGAATTGGACACGTCCGTTATCCCACAGCTGGTACAGAAAGTCCCGCCGAATCACAGCCTTTTTACGTTAATTCTCCTTACGGTTTGGGTTTAGTGCATAATGGTAATTTAGTAAATGTTAAAGAATTAACTCATAACTTAATTCGTACAGATTTACGCCATTTAAATACTGCTTCGGATTCAGAAATTTTACTTAATGTGGTAGCTCATGAACTCCAATGCTTTGGAAATATGCGTTTTTCTCCTGAACAATTATTTAAGGCCATGGCAAAAGTATATAATCGAATTGAAGGAGCGTTTGCAGCAGTAATGATTATTAATGGTCACGGTATAGTGGGATTTCGAGATCCAAATGCTATTCGACCATTGATTTACGGTAAACGAGATAATGGAACTATGTCAGAATTTATATTAGCCTCTGAGAGTATTGTTTTAGACGTATTAGGATTTGAACGTTTAAGTGATGTTAATCCTGGAGAAGTAGTTTATTTTGATCAATATGGAAAAATTCACAGAAAGCAATGCGCTAAAAAGATTAGCCTTTCTCCCTGTATTTTTGAATATATTTATTTGTCACGTCCTGATTCTATTATGGATAATATATCTATATATCAAGCGCGTGTTGGCATGGGTAAAAGTTTAGCTGAAAAGATTTTACGAGACAAACCTACTCACGACATTGATGTGGTCATTCCCATTCCTGATACCAGTCGTAATGCCGCTCATGCTTTAGCTCAAGTTTTACAAATTCCTTATTTAGAAGGATTTGTAAAAAATCGTTATATTGGACGTACGTTTATCATGCCAGGACAAGCGTTACGTCAAAATTCTGTTCGTTTAAAATTGAATGCAATAAAAACTGAATTTACTAACAAGACAGTTTTGTTGGTAGATGATTCAGTGATTAGAGGAACTACTGCGAAAGAAATCATTCAAATGGCTCGCGATTCAGGAGCAAAAAAAGTATATTTTGCTTCAGCGGCTCCTGTAGTTCGTTATCCTAATGTGTATGGAATTGATATGCCTATAGCAGAAGAGTTAATTGCTTACAAAAAATCAATTAATGATATTTGCGAATCTATTAAAGCAGATTGGTTAATATATCAAGATCTTAATAGTTTGTATCGAGCGGTGAACAATGCAATCATTCCAGGAAAGCTAAAAATTACACGATTTGAAGATTCTATGTTTACTGGAGATTATATTTCTGGAAGAATTACCAAAACATATTTAAATGAGTTAGCAAATTTACGTAATGATACTACGAAGACAGAAAAACGACGAAAATCTAATTAATAAGCAAGAAGAGGGATTCAGTCAGGTATTCATTTAAAAACTCTGTGCTTACACTTGTCGATCGGTGGGGTTAGGTGTTTAAAGAGAAAGCTTCTAACCTCCTTTTGTATCACGCTTAACCAGTGTTATTATCACAATCTGACCGGTTTAGAATACTTCTTTCGAAATCTTTCGACACGACCTTCTGTATCAACGATTTTCTGTTGTCCAGTATAGAATGGATGACACTCGGAACAAATTTCTAAGTGCAAATCATGATTTAAAGTAGATCCTACAGAAAAAACATTCCCACAACCACATACTACCTTAATGTTTTGATAGAATGGATGAATCTCTTTTTTCACAACAAACACTCCCTTTTTTGTATAGCCATAGACACTTTATATTATAGCCTAAAATACTTTATAACTCTAGAGCAGTTTTATGATAACTTCAAAAAAGAAAAGATTAAGAAGAAAAGCACTGTAATGAATAACCTATAATTGCTTATCTATAAATTTCTTTATTGTATAAGTATAAGCGTCAGAATTAAATATTCTACGATGCTTTCACTCGAATACTCAAAGCATGAATATCTGTTTTTATTAAATCGTGCAATGCATCATAGACCATTCGATGACAGTCAACAAGATCTTTGTTTTTAAATACTTCCGCTGTAATAGATATAGAAAAATGCCCTTTTTTTTCATTAACGTGATTGATGTGATGACTGCTTTCATCAAGCACTATCAACTTTTCCGGATGAAAGACCTCAGTTAGTCGTTTTCGAATTTGCATCACTCGATTTTTTTGAAAAGATAGCATTTTGTACAGACAGTTCTCTACAATAAATTCAAAATCAGAAAACTTGTTAAAGTCATATTGATCGCTTATAAAACTAAAAACGCAATTGCCATAATCTTTACGCACCATTGTCTCTGAATTTTTATAATTGCGCAACTTCTTTATCTTGAATATTATGAAATTCCTGATAAATAAAAGATAGTCTGTATTTTACTCGTTTAGAATATTTCTCAAAATTAGTATAGAGTATAACTCTTTCAAAGAAGACAAGTGTTTGTGCTGTCGCTGTGCATGTGATATCTTAAATCGTTAACGATGCACTAATTGGCATTTAACTTTCCAAAAAGTTACAGGACATTTTCGCAGTACAGCTAAAATCTAATTTCAATGTCGAATACCTTATTCATTCTAACTAATACGTTTGCTAGTGCACTTTGTTCACACTTTTCCTTAGGGTATTTACTTATGGACCCTATTCTTGTATCCACTGGAAGATTAAATAAAGTATGGAAATTAAGCACTCAAACCGGTTTATATGCTTTAAAATGCGTATTTTCTAAAAGCGCTTATGAAGAAACTGACAAGATTGCTAATAATTTCAAGAACGTAGGATTACCTGTCATTACTATGCATCCTAAAGGATTGTATCTTTATGGTATGTATTGTTTTCAACTATTTGACTGGATAAAAGGAAAAAAGTTGACACCTGATAAAATCACGGAAAAACAAGTAGAAATTGTCGGTAATTTATTGGCGCGTTTTCATTCCCTTTCTTTACAGTCCACGCAGTTAGATGTAACTATATTGAATAACTCCTTTCATAATTACACTATGTCTTATGACATGGACTTATGGGTAAGTGTCTTACACAAAGCTGTTTCTCTTAAAGTAAATGAATACAATCAATTAAAATCTCTATCGCCTCTTCTGGTGAAAATAGCTGAAAGGAGTAGTGTTTCTGCGGCTCAGTTATCGTCAACTTGTGTTATTAGTCATAGAGACATTAGTCCTAACAATGTTATTTGGAAACAAAAAGATAAACCAATTATTATAGATTGGGAGCTAGCGGGACTCATTCACCCTACTGCTGAAGTAATTGGTGCAGCTTTCGATTGGAGTATTGTACATCCAACACAAATTGATATACTTCGTTATCAAAGACTAGTACAAGCATATGTAAATTCTGGAGGTATTTTAAATCACATATCGTTAGCTTTTGAGGCTGCAATGGGAGTATGGCTCAATTGGCTATTGTATAATTTAAGATGTTTTGTTGCAAATAAAGATACTAAAATAGCAGAGCGCGAAGCAGCACGTACGCTTTTGACTTTTAAAGCAGTGTACAACAGAAAAGAGATATGGCTTTCTTTATTAAATAAAGAATTAAATAAAGAATAAAGTCTTTGCGTTTGCTTAAATCCGTAAAATCATTACAATCAAGAAGATGACAATTCTTTAAATTGTTATGAGAGTAGCTTCGCATAAAATATACTTTGATTTTTATTTTTATTTTCTCAAAACTCTTTTTAAGAAAGGTGTCCTTGGTTACTTAAGATTAAGGTTTATTTTTATAACAACGTGCAATTTTAATCAGAGATTTTAGAGTGTCTTTTTTTTATTTCGACAGTAAATTTGCACTCGATTTTTGTGCTCTTAATAAGGAGTGGTAACATATGCAACTGAATCATTGCATGTTATTCTTTTGTTCATTCGTCTTATAATAAGGCTATTATGGACGTTAATAGTTATCCCTTAAGTCGTCGACTTGGATTAATATTAAAAAAGAAAAATATGAAATTAGCAGTAGTAGAATCTTGTACTGGTGGAGGATTGTGTCTAGCTATTACTCGTATTCCAGGCAGTTCTACTTGGTTTGAATGTGGTTTTATAGCGTACAGCGACAGAGCAAAAGAGATACTTTTAGATATAGATCCACAATTGATAAAAAAAGAAAGTACTACAAGTAAAGTTATAGCGCGTGAGATGGCTGTAGGAGCTCTAAAAAAGAGTCATGCGGACATTGCGATAAGCATTACAGGTATTGCAGGACCAAATGGAAAATCTCATGATCAATCTATAGGAACTATTTGGTGTGGAATCGCAAAAAAAACAGGTATAATACAATGCTACAATGCTTGCTTTAATAGCGGGCGAAAACACGTTCAGGATTCAGCAATTGTTTATGGATTAAGGTGTTTAATTACATTCTTGCAATCTAATAAATATGTATACCGTAACTAATAACAACGTACTTGACTGATTTTTTTAAAAACACTCTATCTGTGTGAATTTTTTCATTTTACATCGTAGTGATGAGGAATTTAAAATGGATGATCGTGAGAAAGTATTAAATGCTACTCTATCACAAATTGAACACCAATTTGGCAAAGGTTCGGTTATGCGACTCGGTGACGCTGAAATTATTAAAGATATCGATGTGATTTCAACTGGTTCATTAGGTTTAGATATTGCATTGGGTATCGGTGGTTTGCCCAGAGGGCGAGTGATAGAAATCTATGGACCAGAAGCCTCTGGAAAAACAACTTTAACGCTTCAAACTATTGCTTCTTGCCAACGTGTGGGAGGCATAGCAGCTTTTATCGATGCTGAGCATGCTTTAGATGCAATTTACGCTGAAAAACTTGGAGTTAAAGTTGACGATTTATTGATATCACAACCAGATACTGGAGAGCAAGCCCTAGAAATTACTGATATGTTGGTACGTTCAGGTGCTGTTGATGCAATAGTAATTGACTCAGTGGCTGCTTTGACACCTAAGGTTGAAATTGAAGGGGATATGGGTGACGCGCATATAGGACTTCAGGCACGATTAATGTCGCAAGCACTGCGTAAACTTACTGCTAATATTAAGAAATCTAATACATTGGTGATATTCATTAATCAAATTCGAATGAAAATTGGTGTTGTATTTGGTAATCCTGAAACTACTACTGGTGGTAATGCGCTTAAATTTTATTCTTCTGTGCGATTAGACATTCGTCGCATTGGATCGATTAAAAATGGTGAAGAAATTATGGGTAGTGAAACACGAGTTAAGGTAGTGAAAAATAAAGTGGCGCCACCTTTTCGTCAAGCGGAGTTTGATATTTTATATGGGCTTGGTATTTCGCGTGAAAGTGAATTGATTAATCTTGGTGTCAAAAATAAGCTTATTGAAAAATCAGGCACTTGGTATAGTTATAATGGAAAAAATATTGGACAAGGAAAAGAAAATGTTCGCCAATTCTTATTAGAAAAACAAGAGATTGCAGAAGAAATTGCAATGCGTTTGCGAGAAAAATTGTTGTCAACGCGTAAGCACGTAGAAAAAAATGACCAAAAAATTGTATAATGTAGCCTTAAGCTCAGTAAACACAAATATGCCTTTGTTATTTTTCTTATATTTCGCTGTTTTTGTGATTTTTGTGTTGTGACAAATCGTCGTTTTCCAACAAGAAAGTGAGTTTCGTCTTGGGTTGTAAAATGTTAAGATTCTAAAGAAACGTATTGTATGGTTTTACACAATAAACAGAATAATAAAATGAATCGTGTGATTGGTTGAGAAAATATTTTCTGGTTTTTATACAAAAAATTCATTTAAAGTGCATATCTTACTGGTAAATATAAAAGTTGAATTACATGAATAGTAATCAATTGCGGATGATTTTCGTGGAATACTTTAAAAAATTAGACCATGAAATTATTTCAAGTAGTTCGTTAATTCCTGAAAATGATCCAACTCTTTTATTTACAAATTCAGGTATGGTGCAATTCAAAAATGTATTTTTAGGAATCGATACACGTCCTTATCGAAAAGCTGTATCTATACAGAAATGTATGCGAGCGAGTGGAAAACATAATGACTTAGAAAATGTAGGTTATACATCTCGTCATCATACTTTTTTTGAAATGATGGGAAATTTCAGTTTTAAAGATTATTTTAAACGTGAAGCCATTAGCTATACCTGGCGTTTTTTAACAGAAGTTTTAGAGATACCAGAAAAACGTCTGTGGATTACCGTATTTTGCGATGACTCCGAAAGCGAAGCTGTTTGGCTTAAGGAAATGAAAATTAATCCACAACACCTTTCTCGTTGTGGAAAAAAAGAGAATTTTTGGCAAATGGGAGACAATGGACCCTGTGGTCCTTGTACGGAAATATTTTATAATCATGAATCCACGGCAGATGATCATCGTATAGAAATTTGTAATTTAGTATTTATACAGTACAACAAAGATTTGCTTGGAAAACTTCATTCTTTAGATGAACCATCTGTAGATACTGGCATGGGACTTGAACGCATTACTGCAGTAATGCAAGGTGTTTCAAATAATTATGATATTGAATTGTTTCAATATCTTTTAAAGTCCTTGAGATCGTTACTTGGTATTAAGAAATCTTGCGATACTTCTTCTATGCAAGTAATTGTAGATCATATTCGTTCATCGGCTTTTCTTATTGCTGATGGTGTTCTTCCCTCTAATGAAGGAAGAGGTTATGTTTTACGTCGTATTATTCGTCGTGCCGTGCGTCATGGTTATAAATTAGGGAGATACGAGTTATTTTTTTATCAATTAATAACCCCCCTAATCAAAGTAATGGGGGATGCCTATCCCGAATTGCACAGAGCAAAATTTAACATTGAACAAGTTATTCGCCAAGAAGAAATACAATTTTCTCAGACGCTATCCAGAGGTCTAAAAATTCTAGACCAAGCAATTAGAAATCTATCTCATTATGAGATCCCAGGAAATATAGTATTTCAATTGTATGATACCTACGGTTTTCCTCCAGATTTAACGTTAGATATTGCTAAAGAACGCAATTTCACGATAGATTATATAGGTTTCAATAAAGCAATGAAACATCAGCGTGAGCAATCTAAAAAATCGAGACAAATTGCGGTTAACCACATAAGAGCATATAAAATTAGTAATGTGACTAATTTTGTTGGTTATGAAACCTTAGAAACAGAAGCTGTTGTTACTACTCTATTAGAAAACGATAGGCCAACAACTATTTTAAATGAAGGAAAAAGTGGGGCAGTGGTTCTTGATCATACTCCATTTTATGCAGAATCTGGAGGACAAATCGGAGACCGAGGTTACTTGTTTTTTCCATCTGGGAAGTTTCTTGTTAAAGATACTAAAAGGAGTAGTACTGTGTATCTTCATCTCGGCGAGGTGATTAAAGGAAAATTGCATGTTAAAGATAAAGTGGAAGCAAAAGTTAACAAGCATTCTCGCCATGATATCACGAGAAACCATTCAGCTACACATTTGTTACACGAAGCGTTACGTCGTGTATTGGGACAACATATTATACAGAAAGGATCTTTAGTTGAAGAAAAACGTTTGCGTTTTGATTTTTCATATTTAAGACCTGTTCCTGCTCAAACATTGTATTCTGTAGAAAGATTGGTTAATGAGAAAATTCGGGATAATTTAAAAACTGTTTCTAGTACTATGAATGCTAATGAGGCAATGAAATTAGGGGCTTTATTTATTTCTGATACCAGTAAAAAATATGAAGATGTAGTACGAATATTAAATATAGGAGATTTTTCTGTAGAAGCTTGTGGAGGCACACACGTTAAACGCACTGGAGAAATTGGTTTATTTAAAATAGTATCTGAATCATCTTGTGCTTCGGGTGTTCGCCGCATTGAAGCAGTTACTGGACAAGAAGCATTATCTTATATTGAATTACAAGAACAGCAATTAGAGAAATTAAGTAATTTATTGAAAATAAATTATAATGGATTGACTTTAAAAGTGAATAATCTATTAAAAAATAATCGTAGTTTGGAAAAAAAGTTAATAGAGTTAAAAAAACAAATAGCTTTACAGAATATTTCTTACTTAGTACATAAGGCAATTGATATTCGAGGAGTAAAGGTTTTAATATCTCAGGTAGAGAAAATAGATTATGACACTCTACGTGACATAGTCGATGAGCTGAAGCGTAGACTCCAAAAATCAGCCATTGTTCTTGCGGTAGTAGAGGAGAGTGGAATTCGTCTGATTTCTGGAGTAACAAGAAACTGTCTAGATTATTTTAATGCTATAGAATTATTACAGTCTGTCACTATTAAAATTGGAGGACATAGTGGTGGTCGTCCTGACATGGCTCAGGGAGGAGGAAAATCTTTGGGACAACTAAACGAAGCTTTACAATCAGTATATCAATGGATAAAAGAGAAATTACAGTAATACTTAATTGAAGTAGATATGCATATGATAAGAAATAACCACATAATTAGTGAAGATATGAATGGGGGTTAAAATTGAGGTCTTCAATATGGCATTAGTTGTGCAAAAATTTGGTGGTAGTTCTGTTGCGGACGTGGATGGAATAAAAAACGCTGCTCGTATCGTTTCGGAATCTCTTCAACAAGGAAATGTAGTAGTCGCTGTGGTGTCAGCAATGCATAGTGAAACAGATCGTCTTATTAAACTAGCACGTACCATCTCTAATAATAATCTTTGTTCTAATATCAACCTTCGAGAGTATAACGCTTTAATATCAACGGGTGAACAAATGTCTGCTGCTTTGTTAAGTATGGCGCTAGAGGCTAGAGACTGTCCTGCTCATTCTTATAATGCCGCTCAGATTCACCTGCAGACCACTAATGAACACTCAAAAGCACGAATTGTTGATATTAATCCTCAGATGCTATTAACTGATTTAGAAAAAGGTTATACCCCTGTAGTAGCTGGATTTCAAGGCATTACCGAAAATGGCGAAATTACTACTTTAGGACGCGGAGGATCTGATCTTACTGCAGTCGCTTTAGCTGCTGTTTTACAAGCAGATGAATGTCAAATATTTACTGATATCGATGGAGTGTATACTAGTGATCCCAAAGATATTCCCACTGCCAGACGTATTTCGAAGATTACTTTTGACGTAATCATGGAAATGTCTAGCTTAGGAGCTAAAATTTTGCAAAACCGCTGTCTTGAGTTTGCTGGAAAGTATAAAGTGCCTATTCGAGTATTATCCAGTCTTCGTAAAGGACCTGGAACTATAATCACTTATGGACAAGATAATGTTGAGCATCCGCTCGTGTTTGGTGTTACTTTTGAAAGATGTCAAGCGAAACTAACCTTCCAGGGAATTCCTAAAAAACCAGAATTAGCTAGTTATATCCTTAGATCTATTAGTAAAACTGATATCGAAGTAGACATGATTATTCAGAATGTTTCTGCCTTAGATACCAAAATCGATTTTAGCTTTACTTTACAGCGAGACGATTATCCTAAAGTATGTCCGATCGTACAAGTGATAGCAGAAGAACTAGGTGCTAGAGCAGTATTAGTTAATGATAATGTTTCTAAAATCTCTTTGGTGGGTGTCGGCATGCGCTCTCATGTGGAAGTAGCTTCTCGAATGTTCAGTTCTTTAGGACGAGAAGGAATTCATATATATTTAATCATCGCTACTGAAATTAAAATCTCTGCTTTAATTGATGAGAAATATTTAGAAGTGGGTATTAGAACACTGCATTCAGCTTTCAATCTTGATCGTGCTAATACTTGATATTTATCAAGGCTTTTAAGATAATTTAATCACTCAGTGTAAAAGAGATTCTGGTCTTTTTCAGACGCAGTATAGGCAGATGCGTACTTGCTTTTTTTAAAGTAGGAAGAGATATCGTGGGAGAGATGGCCGAGTTGGTTGAAGGCGCTCCTCTGCTAAGGGAGAATAGAGTGAAACCTCTATCGGGGGTTCGAATCCCTCTCTCTCCGTTGTTTAAATTGTCATACGAGAAAGAGAAAAGAGCCAGGGAGAATATTTTTTAACAAGTGAGAGACAATGTTAACAGTTAAATAAACTGTGACGTGGTTTATTCTGAAAATTTTTAAAATAAGTGTTTCCTAGGATAAAAAGGTTATATCCCATTTTTATTAAGGCGCTAGACGGGTTACCTTCCATCCTTGCCCGTTATTTTTTTTTGTATAACAAAAACGATCGTGCAGACGATGTTTCCGTCCAATCCAAAATTCCATTCGAGTTGGCATTAAACGAAAACCTCCCCAAAAATTTGGACAACGTACTTCTTTTGGAAATGCTTTCCGATACTGCTTCTGGCGATCTAATAAATATTTCCTATCAGGAATTTCTTGACTTTGTTCTGAAATCCACGCACTAATTTGACTTTCGTATGAACGAGTTTTGAAATAAGATTCCGTTTCCTCACGTGTTAGGCTGTTAATACAGCCTTCTCCGCATATTTGTCTATAAATTCTTGGCCAATAAAACACCCAAGCTACATAAGGATTCTCAGATAAATCCCTAATCTTTCGACTGCGATGATTTGTAAAGAAGAGAAACCCACTTTTGGTGACGCCTTTATATAGAACAGTACGCGCAGTAGGTTTTCCTTTTAGATTAGCAGTAGCCAGAGTCATTGCCGCCGGATGATGCTCTTTTTGTACGGCTTCTTGATACCACAATTTAAACTGTTCTAAAGGATCGTCTAAGAAATGCAATTGACACATATTGAAAACTTCCTCTTGAAAACTTCCTCTAAAATCGCAACGATCACTTCTACTAAGAACCTGTTTTACCGGTGACGCTAAGTCTCTATAATACAAAAAGTATTTATCTCATTAGTTAGAATCAGTATAAAAATTTGAAAAACTACGTTATCGCTTAATTAGTAAATAATTACTAATCTCGCAGACCCACTCCTTTTTTTACAAAAAAATAGGTAATAGCAAATAAAAAAACAGTGAAGATTAACATTAAAAGATAAGATACCGCAAGTCGGTTATCCGTGATTCCTAAAAATCCATATCGAAAGTTATCCACAATATAGCTAATAGGATTAATATAAGAAATGTATTGCCATACAGTTGGTAGTAAACCAATAGAATAAAAGACGCCACCCAAATAGGTTAGAGGAGTTAAAGCAAAGGTGGGGATTATTGCAATATCATCAAAACTTTTCGCGTAAATAGCGTTAATTAGTCCAGCCAGTGAAAAAATGCTAGATGCTAAGAAAGTCGTTAGTAAAACAGTAATGAATGAATGAATATGCAAGTGTGCAAAAAAAAGAGCGATAATGAATACAATCATTCCCACAAAAATTCCTCGTAAAAGACCGTTGCTCATAAAGCCTAAAAGAATAGTTATACTAGAAATTGGAGAAACTAGAATTTCTTCAATATGTCGTTGAAACTTAGCTCCGAAAAAAGCAGATGCTGCGCTAGAATAAGCGCTGGTGATTATATGCATCATAATAAGGCCAGGTGCAATAAATTGAATGTATTTGTATCCTTCTATAAATCCTATTTGAGTTCCAATGACTCGGCCGAAAATAATAAAATAGAGACAGCTTGTTATTGCAGGTGGTAGTAGTGTTTGAGACCAAATACGCGTTATGCGTTTCAACTCTGTCACAATAATCGTTTGATAAGCTATTCGTTCTTTTTTTAAATTCATCACTTTTCTGCTGTCAATTTAAGAAATAATTCTTCCAGTCGATTAGCTTTGTTTCTCATGCTGGTTACTTCAACTTTTTGCTTTTTTAGTTTCTCAAATAAAGTGTTCAAGTTCCGTTCTTTAGGAACTTCGACTTCTAAAGTTACAGGATCTTTTATCCAGAACTGGTAGCCATTGACTTTCGGTATGTGTTTCAGTGGTTGATTGAGGTAAAAGATGAATCGTTCTGTATCAAGTTTTGTTAAAATATCTGACATAGTTGTGTTTTCTATGATTTTACCATGATCGATAATAGCAACATTTCGACACAAACACTCGACTTCCTCAAAATAATGAGTGGTTAAAATAATCGTGGTACCCTGTTGATTCAGTTTTTGAAAAAATTGCCACATAGAACGCCGAATTTCAATATCTACACCTGCTGTTGGCTCGTCTAAAATTAGTATACGTGGTTTAGACACAAGAGCTCTTGCAATCATTAATCGACGCTTAAAACCTCCAGAAAGTTGACGGGCTATACTATTACGTTTTTCCCACAATCCTAATTGTTTTAAATATTGTTCTGCTTGTGGCATCGCTTCTTTACGAGAAATACCATAATATCCTGCTTGTTGAAGCACAATATCTAGTACTGATTGGAAAACATTGAAATTAAACTCTTGAGGAACAACTCCGATGTAAGACTTAGCTGCTGCAAAGTCTTTGTCGATGTCATGACCATATACGATCACTTTACCACTGGTTTTACTCACCAAAGAAGTAATAATGCCTATTGTTGTTGATTTCCCAGCGCCATTGGGGCCAAGAAGTGCAAAAAAATTGCCTGTGTTTACTGAAAAATTGATACCTTTCAGTGCTTGTAGGCGATTTGTGTATATCTTTTTTAAATTTTCGATAATAAGTGCTTTCACGTATATAAGAACACTGTTCAACCAGTTGACAATTCTATAAAGAATGCTTTTTTACTTGTTATGCATCTCATTACAACAAGAAAAGTTTGACGATATTGTTCGGTAAGGCAATTTTTAGATTACTTATTTCAGTTAGGCTAAAAGGACACCTACTCTCCAAAGCATAGAACAGACAAACCAGCCGCGCTCCGCGTAAAGAAAAATCCGTGAGTTCAGTTGCAGTTTTTTAAAGCAGTTTTATAAACTGTAAAAGATACTCACATTATAAAAACGTTCTGCTGTGTGCTGTCACCGCGCTGGATTTAGTGTATTGTTATTAGCAATACACTAAAACTAATACTACTCATACACTATTCTGTTATAGAAATCGGCATAAAACCACAACTCAAAATTGCAAGAAAGGTTACATAATCATACTTAAAAGTCAAGAGTTGACTTTGTAACATACTAGCGCACAGAAAAAGCTTTCAGATACAACGTATTATGACGTAAACACGTATCGAATACCATTTAAATCTATAGTAGTATGTCTTGCATAAAGGCAGTAAAGTATGTTAGAATTTTTATGGTTTTGGAGTATGTGTAATTAAGAAGTAAGAGTATCGTATGATAAGTAGTTACAACAAAATGCATTTCCCTAGCTGTGTTTATATAGAATAAGGAACTAATTTCGATGTCGTCTAGATTCTTAATCCTAATATCAACAATAATTTTATATATCATTAGTTTTTTTACTCCCTTGTTGGCGGCCACTAAGAGTCAGGTGGCTTCCCATTTTTCAGTTCAAACAACGCAACAGAAGAAAAGCCAAAGAAAATCATGTATCTGTGCTTTTCGTGAGTACGCTTGTCCTAATTTAAAAATCGGTCCAATTGATTCTTATTTTAATGTTCGAAGAACGTTAAATGATCCATCAGAATTGATTGTCAATATTCCCGCAATCCGAGAAGATGCCAGTATACTTGTTCGCCAATATCAGCTAGAACGAGAATGTCAAGAATTAGGTATTTCCGTGCCTTCTTTTCCCCAAGTGACTTTTAGTGGAAAGTTAGAAGGTCAACTGGTTTATGGAAGCTATTCTGGATTTAAAACTTCAAATATTGATTTCAGCAGCGTGGAATTGAATACTTACGTTCGCGGCAATCCATGGGTATCTGGTTATATGGCTTTAAATTACGACTCCAATAACGACTCATTGAGCAATGGTAGATCACCGGTGTTTTTAGATCGCGCGTTTATTGCTATAGGGGATTTGAATCAATTACCTGTCTACATCAGTATAGGACAGGTGTATATACCTTTTGGTCATTATAGTAGCTTAATGATTACTACACCGGTTACGTTAGAACTTGGACGAATCAGATCTCAAGCTATTACTATAGGATATCAAAAAACAGATGATAATGCTTTGCATGCTGAATTGCTTGTTTACAAGGGATTAACTAACAATTTGTTGCATGGTAACAAACGCAACCAATGGGGTATAGATTTTGGTTATAAGTTTAGCACTGGAAGTCGAGTCAATAGTGAGATAGGGGCGAGCTTAGTCTCCAATCTTGCAGATTCTCAAGGGATGCAGGCTGCTGCATTTTCTTCTTCTTTATTGCCAGGTAAGATTTTGCATCATGCTGTACAAGCGATTGATTTATACGGTAACTTTACCATTAATCCTATGACCTTCACTGCTGAGTACGTTGGGGCTTTGAGTAGTTTTGATATTTCTGATATTAGCTTTAAGGGACGAGGTGCTTGTCCTTCTGCCTTTCATACTGAAGCAAATTATGCACTTCGATCTGTAGGTTCCAGATCTAGTATTGGTATTAGCTATGATCATACTGCTCAGGCTATGATGCTTGGTTTTCCTCAAGATCGTTATAGTATTTTCTGTAATATTGGCATTTGGAAAGATACTAATTTTGCTTTAGAATACCGTCACGATACTAACTATTCGACGAAAATCACTAGCAGCGTTAACGGTGGGATTAAAAATTCTATTCCCGCTAGCATTATTATCGGTGCGAATAAGAATGATAATGTTATCACTGCGCGATTTGATCTTTATTTCTAAGGAATTTTTGTGAATAACATCAATCTTAAGACTTTCTGCTTCTTCTTTTACAAACAAGTCTAAAGACTATGGAAAAAAGGTTTTTATAAAGAGTTTCCTTCTTAGTTGGTTTTTCTCGTATGTTTGGTTGAGGCATTGGTTTTTCTGCGACTTAAAATTAAAATTGTAAGGTGATCTTTGTAGCTAAACAGTTTTTTCATTATTATTTTATAGCACTTTGTGTACAAGAGTGTACGTATGAAAATAAAAAGACAGTATGTACTAGTGGATAAAAGCGCCCAAACTTTCACTCAATTAGTACTGCATTGGTTTCAATATTATGGTCGTCATAATCTCCCTTGGAAAAAGGATACAACTCCTTATCGAGTCTGGATTTCTGAAATTATGTTACAGCAAACGCAAGTTACAACAGTAATTCCTTACTTTGAACGTTTTATAAAAAGATTTCCAACTCTTAAAACCTTAGCTTTAACAAATGTTGATAAAATTCTTTTTTATTGGTCAGGTCTGGGATATTATTCTCGTGCTCGTAATCTTCATCGAACTGCTCAAATTCTTTACTCGAAATATCAAGGAGAATTTCCTACCACAATAGACAATTTAGTAAAATTGCCTGGAATTGGTCAATCAACGGCAGGTGCTATTCTATCCTTCAGTATGCATAAATACGCTATACTTTTAGACGGTAATGTGAAAAGAGTGCTAGCGCGTTATCATGCTTTAAATATTCCAATTGATCAAGCAGATGGGATTGGCGCGTTATGGAATTTAGCAAAAACATACACGCCGAAGGTACGTTGCTGGGATTATAATCAGGCTATCATGGACATAGGAGCTATGATTTGTATTCGTACACCTAAATGTGTAATCTGTCCTCTACAGCTCTCTTGTTCTGCTTATAAAAATTCCAGTCAAGCAAAATTTCCTGTTAAAAAGCTAAAAAGAAATCGTCCGTGTAAAAGCATTTGCCTGATTATCATCCAAAATTCTAAAGGTTATATATTGCTTGAAAAACGACCTTTGACAGGGGTATGGGGTGGATTATGGAGTTTTCCTGAATGTTCCGGTGATATAATAAAAAATATAGAACATTGGTGTCAGTTGAAATTTAATTTTATTAATATCGTGAAAATTGAACGATGGGATCCATTTCTTCACGCATTTAGTCATCTCAATCTATTAATTAACCCAGTTTTATTACAAGTTTACGTGCGAAATTCGTGTATGATTACGGATAATAAATTTCAAATTTGGTATAGAAAGAATTCACCTTTGCCTGGTGGTGTTTCTGCACCAATATTTCGATTGCTTGAAAAATTAAAAAAATAATAAAATTAGGAGAAAAAGTGGACCGTCGCCGTATTTTCTGTATAAAATTGGATAAGGAAGCTTATGCTCTAAATTATCGACCTTATCCTGGAGAACTAGGAGAGCGTATTTATAATCAGATTTCTGAGCAAGCTTGGCAATTATGGCTCCAATATCAAACTATGCTAATCAATGAGTATCGTTTGAATCTTATTGATCCAGATGCTCGTTGTTTTCTTGAAAAAGAAATGAAAAAATTTCTCTTTGGAATAAGTAAAAAATCACCTGAGCGTGATTGATAACATTTATGTGGATTAATCAAGCTATTTAATTTTTACGATTAGAAAAGAGGCTTTTCGGTATCGGGATTGTGAGTATACTTTTTTAAAAGAACGTAACTTCTGGCCAGATAGCTCAGTCGGTAGAGCAGAGGACTGAAAATCCTTGTGTCGGCAGTTCGATTCTGTCTCTGGCCAAGCTGATAATGATCACCGTGTAGCACAACATATAACAAGTTAATAAAGCAAACCGCGATTGAGAATTATTAAGTCAATAGTTCATTCTTCTAACGAATGAACTATTGACTTAATCAAACTAGGACCTTTGTAAACTAGACCTGTATAAATTTGTATTAAACAGGCTCCTGCTTTCAAAAAAGCGATGGCGTCTTTAGGAGAAGAGATTCCCCCAACGCCGATAATGGGAACAGTATCTTTTACTAACATACGAAGTTGTTGAACGGCAAATAGTGCTTTAGAAAAAAGTGGTTTTCCACTAATACCACCGCCATCTTTTTTAAATTTCTCCGTTATTCCTTGGAATCTGTTGGTTGTATTTGTAGCAATTAAACCTTCTATGTGATATTCCAAAGATAACGATGCAACGACTTGCAACTGTTTTTGAGTTAAATCTGGAGATATTTTAAAAAGTAAAGGAACATGTCGCTGATATTGATTTTCTAATTGATATTGTTTCTCTTTCAGTTGGTTGACTAATTTTGAAAAATATTGACCGGATTGTAGTTCTCGCAAGTTAGGGGTATTGGGAGAAGATATATTTATCGTGATATAATCAGAATAGCGATAGACTTTTTCAAAACAATATTGATAATCTTTGTAGGCGTTTTTTAACGAAGTAGTTACATTTTTTCCGATATTAACTCCCACAATACCGTGATGCATTTTCCTCTTTTTAAGTTGCTCTACGCAATAGTCTACACCCAAATTATTGAATCCCAAGTGATTAATTAATGCTTGATCTTTACATAAGTAAAATAAACGCGGTTTTTGGTTACCAGGCTGAGGTTTAGGAGTAATAGAGCCTATTTCCACAAAACCAAATCCAAGCCCAAGTAATACATCGATATAATTACCATTTTTATCTAAACCTGCTGCAAGCCCTATTGGATTTGTAAAACGTAATCCAAGTATTGATACAGGTTTCTTTGGAAAATACTCTAGATATTTTTTAATTATTAAAGGGCGATAAAACGCCTTTAAAGTATTCAAAAACAAACAATGTATTTTCTCTGGATCAAATGGAGAAGATAAAAGGCGGAAAAATTTATAAATCATACTTGTTTTACACTATTTAGTATACTTTAAAACTAACTTTTGAATCTTTAATCTCTTCTAATTCTTTTAATTTAACGTATATTTAATACGTAACAATTTTATATTATCCTAACAAGTACGTTTTTAGTAAGAACGACTGAGTCTATTTCGGTTTTAGTAAAAAGCACGAAATAGAAGAAAATCAGAGGATCTTGCCAATACTTACGCTTTCATAATCGCTTAAAACTTTTTAATGCGTTAGAGACTCTATAAGGATTTTGATAAATTAACCATTCTTCTCCTACTATAAACAATCGCGCCACCAGTTGCAGGTAGTGATTGCGTAAGAAGCGTAAAAATCCCTTGTTATAGAAAGAAGGATATCATAGCATTACAACTTGGTTCAAGTTTCAAAATAGCTCTAATTATATGTGTTGTGTATGCAATATTCTTTCTTATCAAGAATCAATAAAGAACAGATACTTTTTAAAAATTAACACGTTGGTTTACTAATTCATATAACGCTAAATTGTAAAGTTAGAATTAATAAAAAGATACGTTTAATTTAGTATAAAATGTTGTTTTGTGCATACATTTAATTACGCTTGCATTTAGTATACAAATAACATTGCAAAAATATATTTTGTATCTAAAATATGTGCAGCCAGAGGGTAGTTAAAAGGTAGTAATAATGCCAACAATCATTTCAAAAATAAAAACTAACAGTAAGGTATTTAAAAATAACAGCGATGCCATGGGAATACGCATTCAAAAATTGCAAAAGATCTTATATGAAATTAGACAAGGACATTTAGAAAAAACCGGAAATTGTAAAAAGGAAAGTGAATCATTATTAGTATACAAACATATAGATTGCTTATTAGATTCAGGTTCACCTTTTCTAGAACTGTCTGTTCTTGCTGGTTATACACTTCATAACAATAATGTATCTGCAGGAAGTGGTGTTGTTAGTGGAGTTGGGTTGATTTCTGGACAAGAATGTATGATTTTAGCTAATGATGCTACTGTAAATAATGGTGTTTGTAATCTTATTGGTGTGAAAAAGTATTTACGAGCTCAAACTATTGCAAAGGAAAATAATCTTCCGTGTGTATATCTTATGGATGCTGGTGGGTTTTATCTATTTCAACGAGATACAATGTTTCCCGATGGAGATTTTGGTCGTATTTTTTATAACCAGGCGCGTTTATCTGTTCAAAATATTCCACAAATAGTTGTCCTCATGGGAAAAACTAGCATCTCTGTAAACACTTATATTTCTGCAATGGCAGATGAAGTAATTATGGTAAAGAATTCAAAATTTGGAGAATGGGAAAACGTTGATGATTGTCTTAAAATAGGTGACTATTTAGCCCAAGATAATGAGCAAGCACTGTCGTTAGTGCGAGATATTGTAAATAATCTAAATCGTAAAAAAAGTATTTCTCTTAAAATTCGTACTCCTGAAGAGCCTATTTATCCTGTAAAAGAACTATTAGGTCTAATTAATACAAATCCTACTGGCAAATCTTACGACGTTCGCGAAATTATCGCTCGATTAGTCGATGGATCCTCTTTTGAAGAATTTAAAGCGTGGTACGGGAATACATTGGTTTGTGGTTTTGCGCATATCCACGGTTATCCAATAGGAATTATTGCAAATAATGGTATTGTTTTTTCTCAATCCGCACTTAAAGGCGCGTATTTCGTTGAACTGTGCAATAGACGTAAAATTCCTCTAATTTTTTTACAAAATATCATTGATATAGTGGACGAAGAACATAAAAATTTAGAGACCTTTAAACATAATGCCAAGATGATGCATGCCGTTTCGTGCACAGAGGTTCCAAAATTTACCATTATTATTGGAAGCAGTTATGGCGTAGGAAATTATGTCATGTGTGGTCGTGCTTACAATCCACGGTTTTTATTTATGTGGCCTAATGCGTCATATATAAAAGTTAAAAATGAAAAATCTCAATTTAGGTCCGATATTCAAAAAAAATACAAAGACCAGCTTAGTGCTTTCTATTCTAGTATGCGACTATGGGACGACGGTATAATCGATCCTTGTGAAACTCGTCGTATTTTAGGTCTTTGTATTTCTGTGAGCCTTAATGTGTCTATTCAAAAAACCTCATTTTAGTTTAATATAATAAAGTGTGTGAGAAACATATTAAATATGCGTTTACAATAAAAAGCACGAAATGTTCTTACCGCGCCCAGTCTGCGATATTAATTTATATTAATAAGGTAAAGCATATAATATGCTGCTCTAAATTTTTTCGTACAACAACAATATGTAGTAATCTAAATCACTAGAAAGTGAACTGTTTGTAATATTGTTTTCACACAAGCTGTGCCGATGCAAAAAATCCGAAAACTTTTCTTCCGTAAAGATTATTTTATACAGAAAAATCATACATCAAAATCATACATCTTTTTATGAGTCTTCATAAGCCTTTACGAATATTGTGGTAACAATACATTTTCTAAGAAAATTTTAGAAAGAGTGCTTGACAATTTAACGACAAGAGATGATAAATGAGCATTAATGATCTTTTACTTTCTTTATTTTTTCTTAGATATTTAAAAAGCACTGATCTCTTTTCTCCCTTAAAACTATCGTAGAAGTCTAAAGACGTTTAAAATTAATACTACTATGCAAAAAATAGACAACTTAAGAATAAAGACCATACGACCTGTGATAATTCCAGCGCTTCTTATTAAAGAATTACCTTTAACAGACACAATTGCTTCTAAAATACATCACGCGCGAATAACCACAAAAAGAATTATTCATGGAGAAGACGATCGATTGTTAGTTGTAGTTGGCCCTTGTTCTATAAACGATCCTCGAGCTGCTATGGAATATGCTTTTCGACTTAAAGACTGTATTTCTCGATACTCAATTGAATTATTTATAATCATGCGAGCCTATTTTGAAAAACCTCGAACTATTATTGGATGGAAAGGATTAATAAACGATCCTTATCTAGATAGCAGTTTTCAAATTAATCAAGGGCTTCGAATTGCTAGACATTTGCTATTAGATATAAATCAATTGGGAGTACCTACTGGTAGTGAATTTTTAGATGCCATCATTCCACAATATATAGCTGATTTAATCACATGGTCGGCTATAGGAGCTAGAACTACTGAAAGCCAAATTCACAGAGAACTTGCTTCAGGACTTTCTATGCCTATTGGTTTTAAAAATGGGACAACAGGAAATATCCAAATCGCTATTGATGCTGTTCTCGCTGCTCACCATCCTCATCATTTTTTAAGTATATCTGAGCGAGGCATTGTTTCTATAATTAGCACTATGGGTAATCAAGATAGTCACGTTATTTTACGTGGTTCTATGCGAGGTACTAATTACGACGCTTTGACAATTAGGACAACTATAAAAAAATTGCAATCAGTAAATTTACCTCCTTTACTAATGATCGATTGTAGTCATGGTAATAGTAGAAAGGATCATAGAAAACAGATGCAAGTTATAGATTCAGTTTGTGATCAAATTCATCAAGGAAGTTTTTCAATTTTTGGGACTATGATTGAAAGTAATTTAGTCGAGGGTAAACAAACTCTAAAATTTGGTAAACTTCTAAAATATGGGCAAAGCGTCACTGATGCCTGTATTTCTTGGGATACTACAGAGACAGCGCTTAGCAAATTAGCTAAAGCTGTTACTGTTCGACGTAGACAGAATGAAAAAAGAAAGGGCACTAAGACTTAAAATATGGGTAAACTTTTAATTTTACTGTAAAAGATACGAGATTTTAATTTACTTACAAAAGAAGAAGGTGAAACCTTAAGAAGATGATAACATTCGTTGTCGTTCAACTTCGTATAGACAGATGCCGCACGCTACAGAAACATTTAAACTTTCCATATTACCCCGAAGGGGTATTTGTGCTATAAAATCACAGAGTTTTTTGGTTAGACAACGTATCCCTTTGTCCTCGCTACCTATGATAATAGCTATGTCTCCTGTTAAATCAATATCTTGAATACAAGAATTTGCGTCAGTCGTAGTGCCGACGATCCATACTCCTTCTGCTTGTAGCCAACGAATAGCGCGCGATAAATTTGTTAGCCGAATAAACGGCAATGTTTCAACTGCACCACACGCCACTTTTCGAACAGTGGGAGTTATTCCAACCGCTCGATCTTTAGGTACGATAATAGCTTGCGCGCCTAGTGCTTCCGCGCTTCGAAAACAAGCGCCCAAGTTGTGAGGATCTTTTACTTCGTCAAGAATTAATAACAATATTGGATTTTCGCGATTTTTTATTATGTTCTGCAACGTATGTTCATCAAAACTTTTTAAATTTTTTTTACACTTAGTAATTACTGATTTCTGATGTTTCACAGATAAAGTATTCAATGTCCGACGCGAGTATTCAATATCCACATTTGATTTTTTTACTTCCTTGATCAAGATTTGCGACCGCTTGGTTTTTTGTATATACAAAATAAAATGGTACAAACCAATTCTTTTAAAAAAATGTACACGATATGAACTCCATAGAAAATTTCTATTTATATTACATGTTAATTGGTTTTTAATGTTAGCGCATTTTACAATCAATTTATAGGTACAAAAATTGTGGTATACTCACAGCATTAAACTTCACGGACAATTTTCTACAATACACGAATTCTATGATTATGCCAGCAATAGTTAGACAGTCTAGTGTTTGTTTATTTTTTTATTGTTATAAAATGATGATTGCAGTTTTTACCTCACACAATCTACTAAAAGTTAGGTTAATGTTGAATAAAAGAACTGTACTTATTTGAAGCTAAGAAAATTCATTATACTCGTATTATACTCGTTAATCGTGTTTGAAGAGGACTGATTTAGTTTTGGAAATTATAACCAACAGTAAGATATAGTGTTTAACATTATCGATAAGCTAATTGGATAATAATACAGATTTTAATAACACATATGAACGAAAAAATTACTTGGAAAACTGTTCTGAGTAATGAGAAAAAAAAGTCTTATTTTCAATTGATCCTGGATTTTGTTAAAAAGGAACGTAAAATTGGAAAAATTATTTATCCTTCCCAAAGAGATATTTTTAATGCTTTAAAATTAACACCTTACGAAGCAGTAAAAGTGGTTATTTTGGGACAGGATCCTTATTATAAACCACATCAAGCGCATGGACTGGCTTTTTCCGTTCGTCATGGAGTGATTCCCCCGCCATCTCTTCAAAACATTTTTAAAGAATTATATTTAGACGTAAAAGTGCCTATTTCTACTCAAGGAAATCTAGAAAAATGGGCCATGCAAGGGGTATTGCTGTTAAATACAATTCTTACTGTTGAAGCGGGAAAACCTCAATCTCATGCTAACATTGGATGGCAGCGCTTTACTGATCGTATTATTGCTAGTTTAAATAGTCATCCTAAAAGGATAGTTTTTATATTATGGGGAACTTATGCACAACAAAAAGCTAATTTAATTACTAACATTCATCATAAAATTCTGAAAGCCTCGCATCCTTCTCCATTATCGGCGAATCGAGGTTTTTTTGGGTGTCGACATTTTTCTAAAACTAATACATACTTGCGTACAGTGAAACAATTAGAAATTAACTGGGCGCTATAATAAAAAAGAAGGAAATTGGAAATTTTTATCAGAAAGATTATCTGTTTTGTGTACGTAAAGATCTTATATTGTGTCTGATTTGACTTTTTCTAATTTGAAATATAGAGTCTTACGTTTTGCAAGCCGAGGTGGTGGAAATTGGTAGACACGCAAGTTTCAGATACTTGTAGGGAAAAATAAGCCCTGTGGAGGTTCAAATCCTCTCCTTGGCATTTTTTTATAAAAAGGTTTTATATGCTTGAAATTTTACAATACCCAGATCCTCGATTAAAAGTAATAGCGAGACAGGTTGAAGTTTTTGACAATACAGTGCAAAAGATCATCGATGCAATGTTCTTAACACATTACAACACCAAGAACTGTGCGGCTCTAGCTGCTACACAACTAGATTTAGAAAGACCTAACCACATCACTGTTATTGATTTCTCTCCCGAGAAAAATCAACCCTTATGTCTTGTTAATGCAAAAATTATTGAGAGTTCGGGAAAGTGTACAGAAGAAGAAGGTTGTATGTCTGTAGGTGGAAATATTTATGAAAAAATTACTCGTTCCGCCAAGGTTAAAATACGCGCGCAAGATCGTTATGGCAAGCTATTAGAATTTAAAGCAGATGGATTTATGGCAAGATGTATTCAACATGAATTGGATCATTTAAATGGTATAATCTTCCTGGATTATCTGTCGTTACGTCAACGTAATCGAATCAATAAACGATTAATCGCAAATAATCTTTTATCAAAATCAAGAATCATCTGAAATTGTAATCTTACGAGATGGGAAATTATTATACAGAAAAATCATCACGATTGTTTAAAGAAAATCATTGGAAAGCCTATCTGAGATTATGTAAGCCGCGTATCGTGTTGTTAATAATACTTACTACAGCAGTTGGTATGTGTCTCGTGAGCCCTGGTATTATATCTTGGCGTTTGCTATTGTTTGGTAATTTGGGTATTGCACTCGCCGCTTCTTCTGCAGCTGCACTGAATCAGATTTTAGAACATCGTATTGATAGCGTCATGCATCGCACAAACCTTCGTCCTATTGTAAGAGAAGAAATTAGTCTGCGGAATGCAATAATTTTTTCTAGTATTTTATGTATTCTATCCGTAGTAATTTTAATGAGTTATACTAATGTATTTGCGACCCTTTTAACTCTAATTATTCTTATTAGTTACGCAGGCATTTATACTCTCTTTTTAAAACACATCACCTCACAAAATATAGTAATTGGAGGTTTAGCAGGCGCTGCTCCTCCTTTATTAGGAGGAGTGGTTGCCACAGGGCATATCAATTTTTTTAGCGTAATTCTTTCGCTAATTATTTTTATTTGGACTCCTCCACACTTTTGGGCACTTGCTATTCATTGCATTAATGACTATGACAAAGTAAATATTCCTATGTTACCCAACGTTCATGGTATTTTTTATACTAAATTGAATATCTTAATTTACACATTTTTGCTTTCTATAATCAGTTTATTACCTTTTGTTGTTGGGATGTCTGGATGGATATATTTTCTTAGTGCTTTTCTTTTAAATATCGTTTTTATTTACTGGGCAATTCGTTTATACGTAAGTAATAACCCTAAGGTGCCTATTCGAGTTTTTCGCTACAGTATTTTGTATCTTACGCTTTTATTTTTAGTACTGTTTATTGATCATTATTTCATCATCTTTTATTATAAATGAACCGTAAAAGAAACCTTTTTGCTTTTTCACTGCTTCTTCTATAAGATTTTTTTTCGCACAATAGTATGTTTACGTTCAGGCCCCGTAGAAATCATAACAACAGGAATTCCGAGTAATGATTCAATGCGTGTAACATAATTACGCGCTTCTTTAGGCATTTTTGCATAATCAGTAAGTCCATAAGTAGATGTTTTCCATCCAGACATTTCTTCGTAAATAGGTTCACATTTTTCTAAAAGAGACTGATCGAGTATTGCTTCATACAGTATTTCTCCGTGGAAACGATAACCTATGCATAATCGAATAGTTTCAAATTCGTCTAAAACATCCAATTTTGTCAATACGATACATGTTAGACTGTTTACTTGAATAGATTGTCGTACAATGATCACATCAAACCAGCCACAACGTCTTGGGCGACCAGTTACCGCACCAAATTCGTTTCCTCGTTTTGCCATTTTTATTCCATCTGCATTTTTTAGTTCTGTTGGAAAAGGTCCAGAGCCAACTCGAGTCACGTAAGACTTAGTAATTCCTAATATTAAATCAAAATAAAGTGGACCAAAACCACTGCCCGTAGCAGCAGCACCAGCTGTGGTGTTTGAAGAAGTTACATACGGATAAGTGCCAAAATCGACATCTAAAAGCGTCCCTTGTGCTCCTTCAAAGATAATGTGTTTTTTTTCTTGGTGTAATTTAAATAATAATGCGGTGACATTTCCAATTAGATATTTTATCTTTTTTCTTATTTTAATAAGCTGTTTATAGATCATGATATAGTTTAAGGGTTTTTTTTCATAATATTGCAATTGAAAATTGTAATAATCAGTGGTTTTTTTTATCTTTTCTAGAAGAGAATCGGGATATAGTAAATCTATCGCTCGAATACCTCGACGCGCTATTTTGTCCTCATACGCGGGTCCAATTCCTCGACAAGTTGTCCCGATGGCTTTATTTCCTAATGCATGTTCACGTGCCTTGTCAAGCGTAACATGATAGGGTAACAACAAGTGACAGTATGTGCTTATTTTAAGTTGATTTTTTACTGAAATTCCTCTATCTTCTAACTCCTTAATTTCTTCTACTAGCGCTGGTAAAGACAACACAACTCCGTTACCAATTAAACACAGTACATTTTTTCTTAAAATTCCTGAAGGAATTAAGCGCAGAACTGTTTTTTTACCGTCAATAGTTAAAGTGTGACCGGCATTATGACCTCCCTGAAAACGAATAACTGCTGAAACTTTTTCTGTAAGCATGTCAACAATCTTACCTTTTCCTTCATCCCCCCATTGAGTTCCTAAAATAACTATGTTCATCAACTAATCTCTGCAGTCATTATAAAGTGACTGATTATCGACAGCTGTGTTTAAATTTTTATCAAAAGACAGGATAATTTCTACAAACATTTCAACACCACATGCAAGAGTAAATTACTACAGATGAAAATAATTGAAGGACCGATCGTCGATTTACTTATCAAAAAAATTGATTTCCTCTCGATTTCCTGGTTCTAATGCTTTTTCCGGCTTATAAATAGAGCAATGTTTATTGCTTCTAGCGCAGTTTTATGAATTAAAAATATATCCAGTAGGTAGAAGCTTACTATACTTCATAAACAATAAAAACCACAGTAAGAACTTCTCTAATGTTCAAAAAATAGCAACATCTATTCGATTATTATTAATGTATTAGGAAATTATATAATTTCTTGCCAACATTTAATCTAAAGGGTAGAATACCTGAAGATTTATACGAAAGTTCAAAGCCGCTTGTATGATTGATTAGACTTCAAAAGTAAAAAGAAAAATGTCAAACGTCTATAAAAACTCGGCGTTCTTATTTAATCGGCCGTTGGTTTTGCTAAATAAAAAAAAATTATTAGTACTCTAACAACAGAGTCTATTCAACTGGAACTATTGGAATATACAGATTCTACAAATACTTACTTAAAAATACTACCCTATACAGATAGACCGGTAATTTGTATTGCAGAGATGCAAAAAAAGGGACGAGGCCAATTTTTTAGAACTTGGCATTCACCGTTTGGGCAAAATATCTATTTATCTCTACGGTATCTTTTTAAAAAAAATATGAGAAAATTAGAGGGATTAAGCTTGGTGTGTGGGCTTGCTGTGTGTCGCACTATTGAAATGATTTGTCATTTACCTTCTCCAATTTTTATTAAATGGCCTAACGACATTATATGTGAGCATAAAAAACTAGCTGGCATTTTAATTGAAATAAAACCTAGAATTACGGGATTACACTCTGCTATCATTGGTATCGGTCTCAATACAAATATGACAGACGATGTTAAGAGAAAAATTAGTCAGAATTGGACATCATTAATAAATCTTACTGCATGTTATCAAAATAGAAATAAGCTTTGTTCCATATTAATTGATAATCTAATACATTACTTAGAAGATTTTAAACAGCATCACTTCGGTCCTTTCTTTCAGAATCTTTGGAAAACAAAAGATTATCTCTTCAACAAACAACTACACCTTATGCAATCAAGAAAAAGAAATTTTTTTGGTGTCGGAGCAGGAATTAATGACCAAGGAAATTTAATACTAAAGTTATCTGATGGATCTAAAAAAACCTTTTCTTCTGGAAATATTAATCTAATAAATAAATGATAAAATAAATTAAAATATTAAAACTGTCCTTATCTCTGTAAAAGAAACACGGAAAAGGAAACACGAAAAGCATAATGCAATAATGCACCAAAACCTGACGTGTGATGTATTTCATCTTAACGATTATTTCATGCGCGCATCCAAAGTTTCTTTGCAACAGAGGTTGCATCTTCTAAACTAGAATTATTCAAGCAATCAAGTTAACAATGCGGTGCTTACCTTTTATGTCAATTGTGATTCATATATCATCAGGAATAAAAAATAACGATGATCTTTTGGCTATTCTATTAATAAAATAGAATTACTTTTTAGGTAATCACTTAAACCTAAGTCCCAACAATCTTCTGATTTTTTCAATTGATACAGATTCATATGAATAACCTTTATATCTAGTAATTCATAAATCTCTTAAAGTATAGCTAGAACTTTTAGCAAATTCCGTGTACCCTAAACCCCGTAAGAACCCACGTAACCCAGTTGTTTTTCCAGAGCCAATTGCCCCTGATAAATAAATAACAGCGCCTTTTGAAGAACGATAGTATTTTAGCCACCTGCATACCTAATAGACGCGTGGATTTGCCGGTTCGAATAATTATAGAAGAATAATGCATAATTAAAACATTTACTGTGCAATAGAATTCATTAAAGACCGTAAATGTGGAAATAAATCAGTGGCTAACAGCCCTCTTTCCCCTCCCTCTTTAGCGGCGCGATCCGCAGCTAATGAATGAATAAATACCCCTACCTGTGCAGCGGCTGTTAAATTTAACTTTTGTGCCAATAAACCACCAATAACGCCACTTAAAATATCGCCCATACCTCCGGTAGACATACCTGGATTTCCAGATGGACAAATTGAGATTCTCTTCTTTTTTCCTTTAATTAAGGTTCCAGCGCCTTTTAACACTACTACTCCTGAATAATTTTTGGTCAATTGTCGAATAGCTTTAAATCGATTACTCTGAATTTTTTGACAAGGTACATGTAATAACCGAGACGCCTCACCAGGATGAGGTGTCAATATCCAATCTTCTCGTTGAGTAGGATTTTCCGCTAATAAATTTAAACTATCGGCATCAAGCACTTTAGGAATTTTAGTACATAATATTTTATTTAATAACGATTTTGCCCAAACTGATTTTCCTAATCCTGGGCCAATTACTATAACTGTAACTGATGATTTAAGAAGGTTATCTAAATCATCAGCTTTATCTACCTGATAACACATTAATTCTGGACGAGATCCACTAACAATAGGAATGTGCTCAGGGCGAGTTGCGACAGTTACAAGACCTGCTCCTACCCGAGCGGCCGCTTCAGCTGACATACGTACGGCTCCTCCCATACCATAGTCACCACCAATTACCAACACGTGTCCATAGTTACCTTTATGAGAATCACGTTCTCGTCTTGGAGGAAATAGACAATGTACTTGAGACCAATTTAATAAGTAATTATGTGTTTTTATTTTAGAAAATAAATAATTAGAAAGTCCCGACGAATTCCATTCAAGTTCTCCACAATAAGTTGGAGCTTGAGCAGTATATAATCCTTGTTTTAATCCAATAAAAGTAATTGTTACATCAGCTTTTACAGCTTTTGAATGCACTGCTCCAGTATCGATATTAACACCTGAGGGAACATCAAGGGACAATACTGGTTGTTTAGCTGCATTAATTGCTGTAATAATTTCACTGTAAGGTGATTTAATTTCGCCTCGTAAGCCTCTTCCTAAGAGGGCATCTACAATCAATCCTTTGTTAAAGTAAAGTGGAACTGGGAAATGCTGAATCGTAAGACCTTCCTTTGTACAATCTTCAGCTGCTTGTGCTGCAGGACCACAATAATCAGTACTTCGAATCAGAGAATAAATAGTAACGTTCAAACCTTTTTGATGTGCCAGACAAGCAACAACTAATCCATCCCCGCCGTTATTTCCTTTTCCGCAACAAACTATGATTTCTTTAATGGTTGGCCAGCGTTTTGTTAAGGTTTCGAAAGCAGATTTACCAGCCATAAGCATAAGATCATACTTATTTATACCTGATAAAATTGCTAATTTTTCTAATGCGTGAATTTGACGACTGTTATAAAGCTTTATCATAAAAACATTCGAATAATAACTGATTACAATTATCAAAATTCATTTACGCTAAAAATTAGATCTATTATATATTTAACGTATATTCAATGTTTTAATCGATCTTTTTTCATCATAATATTAAGTCTCCTCCACTTGTCAATTAAAACTTAAACGCTCGTAGATTTTTAAAATTTGTATATGGAAATATTTTCTTTATTCAAGAGAGAGTTTAATTATATAAAGAATAATCTAAATAGTTATACCCTTCTTTAATTAGGTATTTATTATGCAATTGGTTTGCCTGTTTATTTTATTTATGTGGTATTATGCAATACTAAAATCTCATTAAAAAGATTTAACATAAGTAAATAGAGAATACTCTTTAACTAAAGCATTTTCTCATTAGTAATTTCGTGCGTTACAATCACGGTTCTTATTTAAGAGCTCTCTAGTTATATAAAATAGTAATATCACGTGAATACTAATATAATCAACAACAAGCCCCGGTGGCACAGTTGGATAGCGCAGTCCCCTCCTAAGGGACAGGTCGCAGGTTCAAATCCTGTCCGGGGCACTATAAAAATAGGTTAAAAAATGAAAATGCGAGTTGAACAAGACAGTATGGGTGTAATCAAAGTCCCTGCTAGTAAATATTATGGAGCACAATCCCAACGTTCATTAATACACTTCGTCATTGGACGAGAAACTATGCCATTAGAACTTATAAAAGCTTTTGGAATTCTAAAAAAAGCAGCTGCTTTTACTAACGAGAATTTAGGAACACTTTCCTCAAAAAAGTCAAAGTATATTATTCAAGCGGCCAATGAGGTTATTGATGGCAAACTTAATAGTCATTTCCCTTTAAAAATATGGCAAACTGGCAGTGGTACTCAAACTAATATGAACGTCAACGAAGTTATTAGTAACCGAGCTATTGAATTAATGGGAGGAGAACTTGGAAGTAAGTACCCAATTCATCCAAATGATGATGTAAATAAATCTCAATCGTCAAATGACGCATTTTCAACAGCTATGCATATTGCTTGCGCAGATATGATTTTTCATCAACTAATACCGTCTATCAAAGTATTACGTGATACTTTGCAAAAAAAATCCAATGCTTTTTCTCAAATTATTAAGATAGGGCGTACGCATTTACAAGATGCCGTTCCTATAACTTTAGGGCAGGAATTTTCTGGATATGTAGCACAGTTGGAACATAATTTAGAGGCAATTACTAGTGCTTTGCCTGTTCTCTATCGCTTAGCATTAGGCGGCACCGCTGTTGGAACCGGTATAAATGCGTCCTCCCAATTTGCCGAGAAAGCAATAGGACATATCGCAAAATTTACGAAGTTGCCTTTCTATCCTGCTCCTAATAAATTTTCTGTATTAGCAGCGCATGATGAAATAGTACTCATGAGTGGTGTGTTAAAGACTCTCGCTTGTTCTTTAGTAAAAATTGCTAATGATATCAGATGGTTAGCCTCAGGACCTCGCTGTGGTATTGGAGAAATTTTTATTCCAGAAAATGAACCTGGCTCCTCTATCATGCCTGGAAAAGTAAATCCCACTCAATCTGAAGCTCTCATAATGGTATGTGTACAAGTGATGGGGAACGATATAACGATTGCAATTGCAGGATCTCAAGGTAATTTTGAATTAAATGTTTGTAAACCAGTAATAGCATATAATTTAATTCAATCTATTTATTTATTGACAGACGGTTGTCGTTCTTTTAACAACCACTGCGTTGTTGGTATTGAGCCAAATAGGGAAAAAATTGATTTCTACCTTAAACATTCCTTAATGCTAGTAACTGCTTTAAACCAAATAATCGGTTATGATAAAGCGTCTGAGATTGCAAAGAAAGCTTACGCGGATAACCTTACTCTTAAGGAAGCTGCGTTACAGTTAAACTACTTAACCAATGAAGAATTTGATAAAGCCATTGACCCTAAAAAAATGGTGGAATTTTCCTGTCCTACATAACTTCTCTAGATGCAATAAGCAAAAAATAATCAAATTAACTCTGAAGAAGCGCTCGCTTCTTTAATGAAGGTCAAAACAAGATTTGAAAAAATATTAACCCGTAAAATAAATAAGCGACTACAGTAAAATTATTTAAAAACTTCTTCTAAAAATTGTACGGCTTCAGTCCAAGAATATTTATCTGCTCGGAGACTATACACGGTACCCATGTTAGAATTATTAGCTTTTGGATCAGTAAAAGCATGCATAGTTTTTCCAAAAATATGCAACTGCCATTCTGCTTTCGCGTCTGTCATCTCTTTTGCAAATTCAAGCATAACATCGGGGGGAACCATAGGATCTTCATAACCATGCAAAGCTAAAACTTTTGCCCTCATATTTTTTGCCAAAATAGCCCTTGATGCTTGTAGCAAACCATGAAAACTTACTACTCCTCTTAAATCTGCGCCACTTCTTGCTAGATCAAGAACGCAAAGTCCTCCAAAGCAATATCCTATAGCAGCAATTTTATTATTATTTGCCATCTCTATTTTTTTAGCTACTTCTAGCCCAGCTATCAATCTTCGAAGGAGCATTTTACGGTCTTCCATAAGAGGCTGCATTAATGTTCGATTAGTTTCTGGGCAATCGCCTAATACTCCCTTACCGTAAACATCTATTGCACAACCAATATAACCAAGTTTAGCCAAGCTACGTGCCTTTTCTTCAACAAAACTATCTCGACCACACCACGCATGCGCAATGAGAACTACCGGACTGTTGTGACGAGGTTTGATTAAATCCTTCTCTTCGTAAGCTACATAAGCTTGTAAAACAGTACTATCGTCTTGATAATCAACTTTTTGAGTATACAAAAAACGAACCTCCTGTATGAAGTTACAATTTAGGGTACCATACAATCATAAAATTTACGAGAAAAAATTTTGAGGAAAATTTTTATATATTTAGTAAGAGCTAAATCTAAATTTAGAAAACGGGTCAATCCTTTAATGTTTTTTTGCATAAACGTTCGATAATTAGCGCTACATAAGTTTCACATGCGGATAAATTTAGCTTTTCACATATGTGAATTGCTGTTAATTTTTTAGCGTCTTTAAAAGTTTTATTTTCAAGCCAACGACAAACGTATTCACATGCCGAAATAGCCAAAACAGACCCGTAGGCTTGAAATTTAGCTTCTTTTATTTCATCAAGTTCATAACGAACATGTAATTTGCATACATATCCTTGGTCGCGAGTTCCAATTTCTCCTCTTTTAATCTGAGAATGTTCTCTCATTAATACACCAGAATGTCTGACACTAAAAAAACAATCTAAAACTTCCTTAGAATAATTCACATTCAACTACTTATTTTCATCAATTAATTTTCTCTTAATATTTCCCCACAGTGGAGATATTTGACGCAAGTGGTTTACTTGTTCGATAATATGGATAATGGCATTATTAATCTCTTTTTCTGTAGTGAATCGTCCAAGACTAATGCGGATAGAATTATAGGCTTCCTCGTGACTTAATCCCATTGATAATAACACGGAAGAAGGACTAGGATTTGAGGAATTGCATGCCGAACCACCTGAAATTGCTATTTGTTGTAATCTTACCATTAAAGATTCACCTTCGATTCCATCGAACCTAATATTTAAACACCCAGGAATACGTGGAGCCGTTTTTGCATTTAAATACACGCCACCTAACTGAGATAATTTTGACCATAAACAATCGCGCAATTTAATAATTTTTTTTTCGTCCTCAACCATACATTCTTTAGCCAGTGCAAAAGCACTACCCATGCCTACAATTTGATGTGTAGCTAGTGTTCCTGAACGTAATCCACCTTCATGACCACCGCCGTGAATTAAAGGTTCTAAATGAACACGAAATGGAGTACGACGTATATACAAAGCTCCAATACCTTTTGGACCATAAAGCTTATGCGCTGAAAAAGACATTAAATCAATTTTCATACGCAGTAAATCAATAGGAATTTTCCCTGCACTTTGTGCTGCATCTACATGAAAAAGAATATTGTGTTTACGTGTAATTTCACCAATAGTGGTTATATCTTGTATGACACCGGTTTCATTATTAACATGCATACATGAGACTAAGATCGTATCGGGTCGAATGGCTTCTTTAAATTCGCATAAATTTATTAGACCATTATGTTGAGGATTTAAATACGTAATCTCAAAGCCTTTTGAAGACAAATAGGAGCACGTATCCAGTACGGCCTTGTGTTCTGTGCTCATTGTAATGATATGCTTACCTTTGCGTTGATAGAAATAAGCAGCTCCTTTAATAGCTAAATTATCCGATTCTGTAGCTCCAGAAGTCCAAATGATTTCCTTAGTGTCTGCATTGATTAATTCTGCAATAGATTTTCTTGCTTTTCTAATTAATGCCTGAGCATTCCACCCGTAAGCGTGACTTTCTGAAGCAGAATTACCAAAAGTCCCTTTCTGAATTAAGATATTTATCATTTCTTTTTTTACAATAGGATCTATAGGTGTTGTGGCCATATAGTCTAAATAAATAGGTAATTCCATTATCGTTTCTTGATACCGATACAATAAAACCAAACGCATAATAACAAGAATATAATAATGCCTAATATACTTGACATGGAAGAAAATCCTTGTCCAATTAATGATAGCGCATCAGCACTTCCTATAATAACAAAAGGAATCGCTAAAATTACCCCCATTAAGGCACTACCGGCTACCATACCGCAAGCCACCAATATCCCATTTTGATAGGCTTTGGTAACTCTCATTTCTTTTACTGAGTAATTTTGTATTGTCCGAGTTTTTTTAATCAAAAAACTTATAAAACCTCCGATAATTACTGGGGTAATGACTTCCGGTGGCAAATAAATACCCAAACCAACCGCTAAAGCAGGTAATCGAAAATTTCGTCGTTTTAAAAAAATATCGATTACAATGATAATTACAGCTATTATTCCACCTACAACGATCATCTCCCAATTAAGATGACGATCTAATACTCCTTGAGAAACCGCAGCCATGAGGCTTGCTTGAGGTGCACTCAGCATTTGCGTTGGATCCATTCCTTCATGTGGATAAATGCCCCCAATACCATAAGCATTAAACAACAGTTGGAGTACTGGACCAATAATAAAAGCCGAAGCACTAACACCAACAGCCATCATTAATTGTTGCCTCCAGGGTGTAGAACCTATCATTTTCCCCGCTTTTAAATCTTGAATATTTTCTCCTGTAATTGAGCCAATACCAGCAAGAACAGTAGCAATTATAATAACGGAAGAGGCAATATAATGTATTTGCGTTGTCTTGAAAAATCGAAATATCGTTGAAAACAAAAATGAAAGTAATAAAATAGCAGTAATTAAAAGACCTGATAGAGGATTATTGCTTGATCCAACTAATCCACAAAAGTAGCTGGATGTAGTGGCTAAAAGAAACCCGATGATTATTACATAAACAACTGAAGCGAAGGATATAATCCATAGATAATGCGTAGTTGCTACAATATGGAATTGATATAAATAGTAAAAAGTGTAGAAAAATAACGAAATCGCTAGAATTGCAACACCAATAGTAATCCAAAAGGGAGATATATCCGTTTCAGTTCGTAAGCGTTCTTTTTGTATACTTTTTAAACTTTTTCGAAAATCAGTAAAAGAGAATTGCATTCTTTTTATAATCATCTTCAATAACAACAACAATGTCCATACACCACCAATAAGCATTGTGCCTACACCAACAAAACGCAAATGTGAATCCCATAATTTAGTAGCCGCGTCATAAGCAGAAGTTGCATGAATGGGAAGTCCATAGTATAATCCGATAAGAGGTAACAGAACTAACCAACCTATAATGGCTCCGATAAATAAACTTGACGACACCTCAAAACCAACAATGAATCCTGCAGCTAAAATGGCTGGAGTGTAACCTACAGAAAAACCAAAAATAGTTTTACCTATAAATATCCACATTTTTACACTGTCAGCAATAATCTTTAAACCCATTTGTGCAAAAGTCACAAGTCCGCCAACCAAACTGCCTTGAGCTAACAGCTTCACCCCGGACTTTCCTTGAACACTCATTTTAAGAACATTGCCTATAGCGGTTCCTTCTGGAAAATGCAATGTTGGAAGATTCAATATAACCCGACGCAAAGGAACAGCAAACAGTACTCCTAAGAGTCCCCCTATCAATGTAATAATAGTAGTCTCCCAATAAGGGAAATTTTTCCAAATATGAAAAAAAATCATAGCTGGTAGCACAAAAGCTATAGCGGCAGCGATACCTTCTCCTGCGGAAGCCGCTGTTTGAATTAAATTACTTTCTAAAACATTATGTGTTTTGAATAATCTTAAAATTCCCAATGCAAAAACTGATGCGGGTATTGAAGCAGAAATGGTAGTTCCAATTTTTAAGGCAAGATAAGCATTGGCTGCCGATAGAACCACAGCAAGTAAAATAGACAATACAACCGCCTTAAAAGTAAATTCTGGCAGTTGAGTAGAAGCTGGAATCAAAGGCATATTTTCTCTATTTGGAACCATCACTGTTTCCTGATGTAATTTTTTCAGTAATCGTCTCTTTATAAACGGTATTTAGTATTTCAAAAAACTCTTAGGTATTCTATCAATTTTTATTATAGTTAGGAAAGATGTTTATCTTCTACGCACAAGTGTTATAGAATTCCTAATAATCGTCGTCGACTATTTTACTATAAAACACCGTGTTAGTATCATCTAGCATCCTATAAAGGTATTTAATAAACAATGACGATACATCCAATGCTTAACATTGCTATTCAGGCTGCGCGTAATGCAGCTCGTATCATTGTTCATTTTATAGATAGGTTAGATGTTGTCGAAATTAGAGAAAAAAATAGAAACGATTTCGTTACGCAAGTAGATCAACTTTCTGAGAAAGAAATTATACACACTATTCGCAAAGCTTACCCAGACCATACCATATTAGCCGAAGAATCAGGTTTACATAAATTCAGAGACGATTTTGTTTGGATCATTGATCCATTAGATGGGACCACTAATTTTATTCACGGTGTCCCACAAATGGCAATATCTATTGCTCTAAAATATCGTAATGAGTTAGTTATAGCGGTCATATACGATCCTCTGTATCAAGAATTATTTACAGCTGTTCGTGGTAATGGTGCTCAGTTAAATAACCGTAGAATTAGAGTCAGTTCTTGTATGAATATAGACAAAGCACTTATTGGTACTAACTTTCCTCTCAAAAGAACAGCATTGTCTCAAACTTATAATAATTTTTTAGAAACCGTTGTTTCTCAAACTATTGGTATTCGTCATTCTGGAGTCGCAGCTTTGGATTTAGCTTACGTTGCTTCTGGAAGGTTAGATGGTTGTTGGGAAATAGGTTTAAAACCGTGGGACATAGCTGCGGGTATTTTGCTCATTATAGAATCGGGTGGTTTTGTATGTGATTTTCAAGGGGGAAGTGATTACATGAAAGGAAATATAATCACCGGTAATGCTAAAATCCACAAATTTCTATTAGGATTGCTTTTAAAAACAGAAAATGATTCAAAATAGCATTGTTGTTAACCCTCTCCGTGCTCCTTATAAACAACAACGGAATAAATTTTTATTAGAGCTTAAGGGGTGATTAATATATTTCCAAAGGTGAAGTTATAATAAAACATGACTTAGCTAAGAGCATAGCGTTACTAAAATGTGCAAATACATTTATAGAAAAATAGAATTGTTTTCAATTTTTCTTTTTGGACAAGCAAGATGTTGATGTTTAAGACCAAAAGCAACGGTTAAGGAACCAGCTATATAGATAGACGAATAAGTACCAACGATAATTCCAATAATTAAGGCTAGAGAAAACAATCGTAAAGTATTTCCACCAAAAATAAATAGCACTGTAACGGCAGTCAAAATCAAACTTGAAGTTATTATAGTTCTGGATAAAATCTGATTTATAGACAAATTTATAATTTTTATGGAAGTGTTATGACGACACTTACGAAAATTTTCACGTATACGATCGTAAACTACAATAGTGTCATTGAGAGAATAACCCATGACCGTTAGAATTGCTGCTAATGTAATTAAATTGAATTCTAAATGGAAAAAAGAAAAGATGCCTAAGATCAATATTGGATCATGAATTAAAGCAATAGCAGCGCTTATAGCAAAACGAAATTCAAAACGTAAAGTAATGTAAATTATTATAGCGATTAAGGCTACAATAACAGAAGAGGTTCCACGTCCTATAAGTTGTTGATCTACCTGAGGTCCAATATAGTCTATCGAATTAACAGTACCTCCTGCTGTTGCTGTAATTAATTTTTTTTTCAGTCGTTCTCTTGACAATTCTTTTTGTAAAGCAATACGAATTAGAATATGATGACTATCGTAAGACCGAATTATAGCTTTTGGAAAACCTTGTTCTGATAAATTTTTACGAATTTCGATTGTGTTTATTGAATGCATAAAACTAACCTCAATTTGAGTACCTCCTGAAAAATCTATTCCTAAGTTTAATCCATTAATAAAGAGCGAAATAATAGAAAGCAGAAAAATAGTAATAGAAAAAATACTCGCCCATTTGCGTTGACGCATAAATGGAATGTTGATGTTAGTTTTAAAAAATTCCATATATTATTCACTTCATTTTATTCGCTTCAATGTGATTTTTTAACTCTAATTCCAATGGATAACTGAGAAACACTTCGTCTTTCATAAATTAAATTGACAATTGCACGAGTAAAAAAAATTGCTGTTAACATAGAGGATAGTAAACCAATCATAGTAGTAACTGCAAATCCTTGAACAGATCCTGAACTTAATGCAAATACAATGGCCATCACAATTAATGTAATTACATTAGAGTCCACAATAGTGGTAAATGCACGATCATAGCCTGTTCTAATACTTATTAGAGGTGACATGCTATTACGAAGTTCTTCTCGAATACGTTCATTAATTAACACATTAGCATCTAAAGCTATGCTCATAGTTAAAACAATTCCAGCTATGCCAGGTAATGTTAGCGTTGCGCCTAAAATTGACAAAATAGCAATAATAACAACGATATTTAACATTAATGCAATATCTGCAATAACGCCGAATAAACGATAATAAAACGCCATAAAAAAAATCATTGATAATACACTGACTTTTATAGAAGTAATTCCAATATGAATGTTTTCTTGACTAAGGCTAGGACCAATAACTTTTTCCTGAACAAAATCTACTGGAACTGGATAAGAACCAGAACGCAATAGTAACGCTAAATTGTTAGCGTATTCCATGTTGGCAATATTAGTAATCTGAAAATTATTTCCTAAAGTTGTCTGTATAGTCGCTATATTGATTATTTTTTCTATTTGACGGTGAGTTGTTTTTCTGCTGTCTAAATGATAATGACTGGTTTGATTTTCTACATATACCACTGCTAGTGGTTTACCTATATTTTTCTTGGTGATGCGATTAAAAGAGGGTATTTCGTTGCCATTAACACGAACTTGTACAGCCGGCTGACCGTTTTCTCCGATAGTACTTACAGCGCTAGCAATTGAAGTACCTCTTAAAATCACTTCTTGCTTTAATAAAACAGGTTTACCTTTGTATTTGTATAACATTAAACCAGGAGGTACTGTGCCTGTTCTTGCAATTGCTTGCGCATTGTGTGCTGTATCAACTAGTTGCAAAGCAATAGTAGCTACTTTACCAATAATATCTTTTGCTAAAGCAGTGTCTTGAATACCTGGCAGATCGACACTGATATAATTCTCTCCCTGTTGTTGAATTTCTGATTCAGAAACACCAAGTTCGTTGATTCGCGTTCGAAGAATTGCAATTACTTGATTAACAGTATTTTTTCGGGTTTGATATGCAACTTCTTTTGAAAGAATTCCCTGAATGCCTAGTTGATGAATCTTAATAAACTGGTAATCTTTAAAGTGTTTTTGTAATAAACTCATACCGTATTCACGGGCTTTTACATTACAAAAACAAATGATGCTGCTCTTCTTCTGTAATATTATATTTTTCGTATCATACAGACGCATTGCTTTGCAAAGTGTAGTGAGCATATTACAAAAATCTCTCTTTTCTTTAAGAGCAACTATAGTACTAGTATTTATTTTTAACAAAAAATGAATGCCACCTCGCAGATCTAATCCCAATCGCATAGGTTTAGCACCAATCACTCGAAGCCATTTTGGAGTACAAGGTGCTAAATTCAATGCAACCGAGTAGCGTGTTTCATCTGCAATTTTCTGAATAACGTCTTTCGCTTTTAATTGGATTTCCATGTTATGAAAGCGCATTAAAATTGTATTTTTAGTCCTCTGACAAGATTTATAAGGGATACCTTGAGTTACTAAATTTGACATAATTTGTTTTTCCAAATCAACGCCGATAGGTTCTCCCTCTTTTGAAGAAATTTGAATAGCTGGATCTTCACCGTACATGTTAGGCATAGCATACACTACACTTCCCAGAACAAGCAGGACAAGTAAAATATAATGCCGTAGAGAGTATCGGTTGTTTATACTCATCTTAAAATTTTAAAGTGAGTCTATAGTATTTTTAGGCAATACCGAAGCAATGGATCCCTTTTGTATAGTAATTGCTGTACTTTTAGCTATTTCAAGTACTACAAAATCATCTTTCAGTTGCGTCACTTTCCCTAAAATACCACCGGTCGTTATAACTTCGTCTCTGAGAGAAATCCGTTCTAATAATTGCTTATGTTCTTTTACCCGTTTGGTTTGTGGTCGAATTAACAGAAAATAGAAAATAAGAATTAATAAGAAAGGTAACCATAACATCGACCAAAAACCCTTAAGATGAGAAGATTGTAGCGCGGCAATTGAAGGTGCAGCGTAGACTGTACCGATACCTAATAGACTATTAATAAGACTCATAATGACTCCTTTGTTTAGGATTGACACAATAGAAAAATGCTTTAATGTACATGTTTCAAATTAAAGACGCAAATTTACTATGTAAGTAATATTTTTTTAATTTTGTTTATTCGTCTCTTTATACGTTAATTGTGTTAAATGTTAAGAAAAATCATGTAGTTGCAATTGGTCTTTCCGGAGGCGTAGATTCTTCTGTGGCTGCGTTTACCATGAAAAAACTGGGATGTAAGGTCTTTGGTCTTTTTATGAAAAATTGGGAATTCGATATAGCAGATCCTGTTTGCACAGTGGAGAAAGATCTAAGTGATGCTAAAGCTGTTGCAGGTTATATTGGAATGCCTTTATACACAATTAATTTTAGTAGAGAATACTGGGACAATGTTTTCCAGATCTGCTTAGATGAATTCTCTAAAGGAAGAACACCAAATCCTGATGTTTTATGCAATAAGGAGATCAAATTTAAGTTTTTACTTAAATATGCCAAAAAAATGGGAGCGGATTTTCTTGCTACGGGCCATTATGCAAATCTACAAAAAAAAAATGGATATTTCAAATTGCTAAAAGCACATGATGAACACAAAGATCAAAGTTATTTTTTATATCTTCTCAATCAATATCAACTATCTCACAGTTTCTTTCCACTAAGTAACTACAAAAAGTCCGATGTTCGAAAAATAGCAAAACAAGCTGGCTTAACTGTTCACGCAAAAAAGAATAGTACTGGTATTTGCTTTATTGGAGAGCGCAGATTCAAAACATTACTGAGTGAATTTTTACTAGCAAAATCTGGAAATATGGAAACTACAGAAGGAAAAATTGTTGGTAAACACGATGGTATCATGTTCTATACTATAGGACAACGTAGAGGTCTTTACATTGGTGGTCGCTCCGATAGTAACTTTCAACCCTGGTATGTTGTCGATAAAGACGTTAAACGCAACGCATTAATCGTTGGTCAAGGACATGATCATCCTTTACTTTATACCACAGAACTTGTTTGTTCCAACGTGCATTGGATTCAAGGCACACCTCCACGTTTACTACCTTTTTTTTGTAAAGCTAAAACACGCTATCGACAAGTAGACCAATTATGTAGCATCGCATTGCTTACTAAGGACCTTTATCGAGTGAAATTTAGACATCCACAATGGGCAATAACACCTGGTCAGTCCGTGGTCTTTTATTTAGGAAATGAATGTTTAGGCGGAGGCATTATTGAAAAGCAATTAAAAAACAATTAAATAGTTAAACTCGGTAAATATTTTATTGTGCAATTTTTATAAAAAATGCACTCGTTTGACTCAATGGCAAGCAGCGTTCAAATTGACTCTTATCCTGAACACTACTCCTACGCGCCCGGAGGGACTCGAACCCCCGACCCACTGGTTCGAAGCCAGGTACTCTATCCAACTGAGCTACGGGCGCACTTAAACAAAGAAACAGTATCCTATCACAGCATACAAGGTGAATCGAGGTATACGTTATTAGCGTTATCATTACTTTTAATATTATGCATATATTTACTTCCATTTAAACATTGAAACATCTGTTATTCCTTTATCTTAACAGATAGAATGTATTGTTATTTGATATTATATAAGGTTGCACATGACATCCCTTTCTATTTACAAAACCGTGTGGATTTTAACACCCATGGTAATAGCTTTAGCACTATCTATGGATATTTATGTACCAGCTGTCCCCAGCATGTCAATTTTATTTCATGTGTCTTCTAGAGAAATGCAACTTACGCTGAGTCTTTTTATGCTTACTTGCAGCATAACTCAATTAATCATTGGTCCTCTGTCTGATCAATACGGACGTCGACCGATTGGTATTCTTTCTATTGTAATTTTTACGCTGGGTTCGTTTCTCTGTGCGAACGCTACCTCAACATTACAATTAATCATATATCGCATCATTCAAGCTATCGGATCAGTAGGAATGCTTGTAGTAAGTTTTGCTATTACTCGAGATCTCTATCATGGAGAAAAAAGTAGCAAAACCTATAGTTATTTAAACGGTATTATTGCATTTTCTCCTATGATTGCCCCGTTTCTTGGAAGCTATTTAGACATTCATTTCGGATGGCAATCTACTTTTCTTTTTTTATTAATTACTTCTTTATGGGCTATTTTAAACGTTTTATTAGTTATACCGGAATCATTGCCAAAAAATAAACGCATTCCGCTTAATTCTAAGATATTTCGCGAATATAAAAATATTTTTATTAATCAAATTTTTTTTAATTATACATTTGCTGCTGCAATAGGTCTTAGTTATCTTTTCATTTTCTGCTCAATTTCACCTTATATTATCATGCGATTACTGCATATTCCTGAATCGCATTATGGATATTATTTTGCTTGCATGGGTTTCTCTTTTTTTATAGGAAGCCTATTGTCAAGCTTTTATATTGGAAAAATTGGTGTCTATAAAACAGTCACTGTAGGGTTTTTAATTTCATGCTTTGGTGGAATTGTTATGATAGCTTGGTATTTAATTGCTAATCTTACTATTAGTGGTTTTATTTATCCAATGCTTTTAATTGGTGTTGGAGGGACGTTTAGTTTAGGAGCTGGCACTGGTGGTGCTATGGAACCTTTTGGAAATATGGCTGGCATGGCAGCTGCTTTAAGCGGTTCTTTTCGATGTTTTTTTTCGGCTTTTACTAGTACACTGGTTATAACTAAAAATATTTCTTCTGCTTTACCTCTAGCATTGTCTGCCGTTTTATTCAGTACGGTAGGCCTAATTTTATTTTTAACTCAGAAAAATAACCTAAAGACTAGACCTTATTCTCTACAAGAATAAGAAACTGAATCAGACTGCCTGCTTTATGTGTTATGAGTTATAGTACCAACCTATTAGCTAATTTTAACTAAAAAACAAATAAGCACCGGACAAAAGCGAGGAAACCTCGCTTTTGTTTAATCATATATAGAGACAAAAGGAATGGGCAACTAAAATCGAACTCGTCGACTACTGCCCCCTCCTCCTGGATGATTGCCACCATCTCGTCGACGATTGCCACTATTGTTGCTATTAGAGCTGATACCATCTCGTGCAATATTGACTCGAATTTTACGTCCTTGCAATTCAACACCATTAGCAACTAAAGCAGCTTGCGCTCCACTTTGGTTTGTATAAGTAATAAAAGCGAAACCTTTAGAACGCCCTGTTTCTCGGTCTGTAATCAATCTGGTTTCCTCGATATCACCATATTGTCCAAAAAAAGATTGAAGATCATCAGTTGTCACATCATATGACAAACTCCCCACATAGACTTTACTTTGACTCATCGTCATTTCCCTTCAGTTATAGAAATAAAATGCTTTTGCAAGAATGTTAGGAACGTCACATGGAGAGAAGCCCAAACGAATCTATGCTCGGCTTTAAGATTATTATACGATATAATTCCGAAAAAAAACAATGATATAACCGCTACATTTCGTGAAGCAATAAATGCTAAAGGGAAGATGCCACTGCGACACGATGTTAGTATTTTAACGCACCCGGGCGGATTTGAACCGCCGACCTCCTGGTTCGTAGCCAGGTACTCTATCCAAACTGAGCTACGGGCGCAATCTGCTGAAAAGTAGCAGTATTAACTCTTTAAAAAAAAATAAGAAAACACTTTTCTAATCAATGACGCATAATCGAAACATAAGAAGAAAGATAGCGCCTATTTCCGTTGTCATTAGCGAATAATTAAGCGGTATTAACTTCTAATCTTAGCACAAACAACGATTAACGAATCATTCGATAATGTAAGCTCCATAAAATCCATAAAGAACCTCCTATGAGTACAATTAATATTACCATAGTAAATACAAAAGATATTAAATTCACTTTACTATGTTCATTTTTCGTATTTAATTGCAGAAAAAATACAATTTGAACTATAAATTGAACAAAAGCAGAGATGAAAACAACATTTAACATTGCGATCTTAGAAAATGATGTATTCATTATTACTATCAAAAAAGAAACAAAAGTAAGAGCAATACACAGAATTATTCCAAGAACATAAACACCTAATTTCTTTTCACCGGTACTACTTATCTTTTCGAAAGAAATATTATTCACAAATTACTTCCATTAAATAAACAATCGTAAAAAGAAAAATCCAAATAATATCCAAAAAATTCCAAAAAAGATTTAGATACACCATTCTTCTCTTTACATTTTGATTAATTTTAAAAATTGGCAACTGAACAATTATGATTAATATCCACAACAGACCTACAGCTACATGAACACCATGTGTTCCTACAAGAGTAAAAAAAGCAGAAGCAGATCCACTTATATTCCAAGAATAACCTTTAGAATACAGATGAATAAACTCTCTTAATTCCATAATAAGAAATCCAGCACCTAATATGAAAGTTGATATTAACCAAAATATAACTGTAGATAACTTATTTTTGTTAATTGCGCATATAGCTAGAAAATAAGTAAAATTACTCAGTAATAGAAAGAGAGTCTCAATGAGAACATAAGGTAAATCAATTAATGGTTTTAATACAGGGCCTGTTGCTCCTCGATAATGTAATACTAAAAAAGTGGAAAACAATGCAGCGAACAAAATACAATCAGTCATTATATAAAGCCAAAAACCGAAAATGTCTATCTTGTCTGTGTCACTGAAATCGTCAGCTGTTGTCTTTGCGTTCACGATGATGCTTCCTTATAGTGATGTAATTCGGTTTTTTTCACTATTGAAGCTTCAATATAATAGTTAACTTCTCTATTAAAAGTCCGAACAATGATTGTTGTAATTATACTAAACAACCCAAGAACGGCTGGAATCCACATATGCCAGATAATAGAAAATCCAAAAATACCGGAAAATACAGCGATCAAAAAACCTGCAGCAGTATTCTTTGGCATATGAATATTTTCATATTGAACATCTTCTGGATTAACCCGCCATGAGCAATTTTGCTCTTTAGCTTTTTGTTTATCAGCCCAAAACTGGTCTCTTTCTTTTACTGTTGGAATAAAAGCAAAATTATAAGAAGGCGCTGGTGAAGCTATAGACCATTCTAAGGTTCGTCCATCCCAAGGATCTCCAGTATTGTCGCGTAATTGATGACGATTTTTTATACTAACAATAATCTGAGAAATTTGTAGTAGAATACCGATCATAATCAATGCGGCACCAATAGCTGCAACAACGAAATAGGGTTGTAAGGTAATGTCTGTATAATGATAAAGACGTCGCATGACTCCCATCAATCCTAAAAAGTAAAGAGGCATAAATGCAATGTAAAAACCTATCACCCAAAAAATGAAAGACCACTTACCTAATTGTTCATCAAGTCGAAAACCAAAAGCCTTCGGGAACCAATAAATAAATCCAGAAAAAAGTCCAAAAAGCACACCACCAATAATTACGGTATGAAAATGTGCTACTAAAAATAAACTGTTATGAACCTGAAAATCTATAGGTGGAATAGCCATTAATACACCTGCAATTCCTCCTATAGAAAAAGTGAAAAAAAAGGCAAAAACCCATAGCAGAGGAGTGCGTGTGGTTATTCTACCTTTATACATGGTAAAGAGCCAATTAAAAATCTTTACCCCAGTGGGTATGGCAATAATCATCGTTGTAATTCCAAAAATAGCATTTACATCTCCCCCACTGCCCATAGTGAAGAAATGATGCGCCCAAACAATAAAAGACAAAAAAGTAATCACAAGCGTTGCGTATACCATAGTTGTATAACCAAATAATTTCTTTCGACTAAATGTCGCTACAACTTCTGAAAATACACCGAAAGCAGGTAAAATTAATATGTACACTTCTGGGTGCCCCCAAGCCCAAATTAAATTGATATACATCATCATGTTACCACCAGCATACTGACTAAAAAAATGCATCCCTAATAGGCGATCGAGTGTCAATAAAGCCAGACTAACGGTTAAAATAGGAAAAGCAAGAGCAGCTAAAATCATTGAACTAAATGTCGTCCAAACAAAGATAGGCATTTTCATGAAATTCATACCTGGAGCTCGCATCTTGAATACAGTAACAATAAAATTGATGCTTCCTAAAAGACTTCCTATCCCAGAAATTTGTAATGACCAGATAAAGTAGTCTACTCCTACTGTAGGACTGTAATATAATTCAGAAAGAGGTGGATAGGCTAACCAACCTGTTGCTGCAAAATCACCTATCACAAGAGAAAAGTTACATAACATCGCTCCTACAAAAGTCATCCAAAAACTAAGAGAATTAAGATAAGGGAAAGCAACATCTCGAGCACCAATTTGTAATGGTAAAACAATATTTGCCAAGCTAAATACCAATGGCATAGCCACAAAGAAAATCATAATCACACCATGAGCTGTAAAAATTTGGTCGTAATGTTCAGGAGACAGAAAACCAACATTTGTACCCGCTGCAATGGCTTGTTGTGAGCGCATTAATATAACATCCGAAAACCCTCGTAATAACATAACTCCTGCTAAGAGAGCATACATGACTCCAATCTTTTTATGATCTACAGAGACTATCCATTGGCGCCAAATATACGCCCATTTTTTGGTAAAAGTAATAAATGCGACAATTCCAAAAAAGAATATGGCCATAAAAATAATAGCTCCCACAATAATGGGAGTATGAATTGGCACTGCATCGAGCGTTAATGTACCTAGAAAAAGTTCTCTTAACATTTCTCAACCTTTACACTATTGAAAATTATTGATAGTTGTCTTTTTATACTGCATAAGTGTCTTTGAAAATAAATTCGGCATTACTACAACATAACAGCGCGCAGGCACTTTAATGGAAGGTTGAATAAGCTTCTGATATACCGATGGAATTAACTTTTCACCGGACTGTTTAACTTTATAAAACCAATGTCGTAATTCGTCTGGTTTTACTACTTTTACATTAAAACGCATATCAGAGAAACCTTTCCCATTATATTGGCTATCGAACCCCACATAAGTACCTAATTTTTCAGCAATTAAATACAGTCGAGTTCGCATACCTGCCATAGTATACATCTGACTTCCTAATTGTGGAATAAAGAAAGCACTCATTGGAACATTGTCATTAGTAAAAATGAATTCTACCTGCTGTCCTTGAGCTATTTCTAGATAATTGATTGTAGCAATATTTTGTTCTGGATAAATAAAGAGCCATTTCCAAGGTAAGGCTATAGTTTTTATTATCATTGGTTTTCTATCCTGTTGTATGGGAAGATAAGGATCTAATTTATGACTCGTTGTCCATGCCATTACTCCGAGAATAGAGACTATGATTATTGAAACGCCCCATAAAACTACTTCTAGAAAAGCACTATGGCTCCAGTTTGGCCAGTAATCTGAAATTTTACGGTCACCACTGCTTGTATAGTTACCAGCTGCACGATAACGAATAAGAAAGTAAACACTCATAATGAAAACTGGTATCACTATAATCAGCATCAGAAAAAGAGCATCGAAAAATAAATGTTTTTCTTTATAGGTTATACTGCCTGTAGGATTAAGAATACCCTTTATTGCTGTATGACAACCGGTTAAAAAGAACGTACTAGAAATAATCATTCCACACAACAAGAGCTTTAACGTTTTTTTAAAAAGTAAAAAAATTGCATTTTTCTTTTCAATCATTATACTGCCGATTTTTATATCATTTATGTAGAAAAATTATAGATTATTTAAAATGAACAACGTTAAATATAAGACGGACATTTGTGATACATTAAATCAAACTTTTACCGTTCCATTAAAATCATGGCCGTTTATCTAATTTATTTTTTATTAAGTATTTCTGAAAATAACAGATTTGCTGATTACTGGCAAATTTCAGTGATCGTTGTATTTATTAATTAAAGGTTTTTAGTATTTAATTTTATTCTTTTGCATAGTGAAATCTGTTTGTGTTTCTAACGTTTAACAATTACTGTTTTTATGATGTGACTCGTCCATTGACTTTAAAAACTAGTTTATTTACTTTTTTTATCGGCCCGTTATCATAAGGAAAACTATATTGTGTTTAGTTTTCAACGACATTTTATACTATAGAGAATTTTTCTTAATTCATTGTTATTCTTTTATTGGCCTATTCAATATTCCTGGAAAATGATGTACGTTTCCTCTTTCTACAGCCCCTTTAATCTTGGCAAACCCTTGTTTTTCCATCTCGTCAATTCTTAAAATCATGTGCATTGGAATGTAAGTTCTTTTTACTCCTTGAAATTCAGTCTTTAATTTTTCTTCGGAAGGATCAACAACCACTGAAGCAGCGTCATTAAAAATCAATTTCTCCATTTCAATAAATCCCATCAAACTTTCCTCAGAAATATATTTAGCATACATTTCATAAACTTTTTCATCTTGATTAAAAATGACTCTATAGATTCTCTGTCTTTCTTCCATTATTACCTCAAAACAGTTGCGTTTTTATGGTTTATTTAGATAAAATTTTAATTAGTCATAAGATACTTATTTGAAATTGCATTGTTCAAAAGTAAAATATCTCTGCAAAAAAGTATTAAGTAATTGATTATTATAACGATGGAATATAAATTTAAAAACCTTCTTAGGTGATTTAGATCTCTATCATTAATTTACGCCACGACGTTCAAAATAAGAAATCTTCCGATTAAAATTAGAATATTATTAATCTAACAAGGGAGTATTATTGCTTGTGTCTTCGTATTTTACATTTAAAAATTCAAAAAAGTGAAATTACAAGAGGGAATTGAATTTTAATTCTTATTTAAGCCTAGTTTTTAAGTAGATCATTACACTTTTAATTAAGTCCTCCATATTATTGTCGTCAAAACTATTACTAAACCATTTTGCTTGAGACCATCTTTTAAGCCAAGTTAATTGCCGTTTAGCCAATTGACGGGTAGCGACAACGGCTCTATAGCGCATCGTTACGTAATTGCAATAACCATTTAAATACTGTAACGCTTGCCGATAACCCACTGTGCGAAATGCTGGTAGATTAGGATTTAAATATCGTTTATATAGCTGCTTTGTTTCCTTTAAAAGGCCATCTTTTAGCATTCGATCAAAACGTTTTTCTATGTTTTCATGTAAAATTTTACGGTCAATAGGAGTTAAAACAATATTAATAAATTGGCAATGAGAAATAGCTTTTAATCGATTTAAATTTTGGTAATTTGATAAAGGTTGTCCTGTTATCTCAAATACTTCTAACGCTCGTTGGATACGCTGAGTATCGTGTTGATTAATTTGCAATGCGGATTTTGGATCGATTTTTTTCAATTTCTTATATAAAGTGGTCCAACCACTTTGTTCTGCTTCTTTAAGAATTTTTTTTCTAATCATTGGATGAGCAACAGGTAAATCAGACAACCCATATTGTAAAACGTAGAAATACAACATAGTTCCACCTACTAACAAAGGAATTCGATTCTTCACTTTATGAACTAATTTAATCTGTTTTAAAGCGTCTTTATAAAATTGACCAACAGAATAAGGGTGATTGGGATTACGAATATTAATCAGGTGATGAGGTGTAATCTCCAATTCCTGGATAGTTGGTTTTGAGGTTCCAATATCAAAATCGCGGTATACCATCGCTGAATCTACGCTGATAATTTCAAAAGGCCACAATTTCGTTAACTCAATAGCTAACCGGGTTTTACCAATAGCCGTAGGACCCATCACACAAACAATGTGTTTCTTTATTTGTTCGTTGTGATTCATACTAGAAAGAATTACATATTAATTTTTGAAAAATTAAGTATCGATTGAAGACTAAACTGCTCTATCGGGTCTTTTTTGTAATGTACAACTCCTATACACGGCGCTTTTACCCATTTTATTAAAGTCTCAATATTTTCATTAACTTTTTCTGTGTAAGGTTCTATACAATTTGCTACCCATCCTAAAAATGGTACACCTTTCTGTTTTATTGCTTGCGCTGTTAAAATCGTGTGATTTAAACAACCCAACTTAATCCCTGCTATTAAAATGACTGGAATTCTTAACAATGCAACAAAATCAGCCATTGATTCTGTTGCATTTAACGGCACCGCCCAACCGCCTATTCCTTCAATAATAAAAACATCACTGGAAACCGCAAGGGATTTGTTTATTTTTTCTATCAAAACAGTGGTTGATAAATGTAAACCTTCTAATTGAGCAGCAATATTTGGTGCAATTGGTGCTTTTAAAGATATTGGGTTAACAAATGCATAACTTGTTTTAATTGAAGAAATTTTTTGTAGAGTAAGAGCATCTTCGTTATGCAGTTCATTGCTATTAGTACTATAATAACAACCAGAGGCGACAGGCTTTATACCAAAAGTAGAATATCCAATATTATTGAACTTGCGCAATAAAGCAGCACTTATGTAGGTTTTCCCAACACCAGTATCTGTTCCAGTTACAAAAATTTTTATAGTCATATTTACGTGGTAAGATTATTCATTTTCAAATTTTTTTACAAATAAAGAAACCGATTCGGTAAGTTAACTTAACTGGTTGTTTATTGATAGACTGTGGTTTTAATATCGGTTTAATCGATAAACTAGATTTTTGCTTTTGAATCAGGCAATTTGCCCCGATGCATTTTATAGAGCGAATTGCGGATTGTACAGTATTAAATGTATCAGTGAAATTTATTTCTTGACAAGAAAGCATTGAGAAACCACTTGATACTAGCAAGTTAGTAATAACATTAGGTTGATAAAATTGATTACGAGATTTTTCATCCAATTCGTCAAATGTTCCTTTTAAGGGAATGGAAAAAGCCATTATCCCTGATCGTATTAATTGATAAGAAAAAACTTTAAAAGTATTTTTTAAATTTAAAGACCATTGTAATCCCATATTACAAAAAATAAGATGAATTGAATTTTCAAAAAATAAAAAATCATCAAAATCTGCTAAAATAAACATAACGTTAGAATTCTCGATTTTTCTTCTAGCTGTATTTAAAAGATTATTACAAAAGTCAATTGCATATAAATTTTTATATAGATATGCTAGACTGATTGCTTGGGTACTAATCCCAGTTCCACAAGCAAAATCAGCGATAATTTCATAATGAGAATCAATTTTTTTCAGTTGATTGAGTAGTGTGTTACAAATTTTTTTTGGTATGTCACTATAATTATCATAGGTTTTAAACGCTTTATTAAAAGATCGCTGTATGCGTATTTTCTTCTCACTCAGCATAATTAATAAACTCTATTAATTGACTATAATAACTTTCTTTGTGAGTTAAAAAAGCCAGATGTCCGGATCCTGAAATAGCGTGCATTATAGCTTTCGGATTTAAATCATAAAGTTTTTCCAAATTTAATCGTACGACAGGATCTTGTTTTCCGAAAACAAGAAAAAGAGGTACCGTAATGCTTTTATAAATCTTTCTAACATCGGATTTAAACAAGATTCTCAAGTATCTAAGTAACACTTTACGATGCTCTAAGCAATTTAAAGAATGACTGAGTAGTAAATGTCTATAACAGGTTGCCCTATTAGGATAATTGACTAGTGTAAGAAAATAATCAAATAGATTAACTATATTATTTTCTGCTAATTCTATAAATTTATTAACTTCTACTGAAGACATTCCTATCCATCTCGCTTTCTGTGTAAATCTAGGGGAACATGACAGTAAAACTAATTTTTTTACTTTCTTTGGAAAATAGACAGCTAACATGATTCCAATTAATCCTCCAAGAGACCACCCTATTATTGTCGTGTTGTTAGGTATTAAATAAGACACATTCTGTGCAACTCTATTTAATGTTAATTCTTTAATATCTGGCAAATTAATTAGTATAGATTCTTTTAAACACAAACCATCTTTCAAAAGAGAAGGCTTAAATCCCCATCCTGGTATGCAAGCTATTGAAGATTTAGTTAGCATAAAAAACCAGAAAGATGACAAAGAAGTTGAATAATTTGCTTCTTAGTGTGTAAACAATTTAAAGAAATACGAATCCTAGTCAATTTCTCATTAGGAACACTTGGTGGGCGAATAGAAGCAATAAAAAAACCTCTCTCGAGCATTTTTTCTTGAATCCATTGTACTTTTTCATTATCCGCTACGATAAAACACCTAATAGGTGTTTTATCGTAAGATACTAGCTCTAATCCTTTACTTTTTGCTTGTTCAATAAAAAAATTAATAATTTCATTAAGTCGTTCTCGACGCCAACTTTCCATTTGTATAATATCCATTGATTTTAAAATAGCCATGCAAATAGCAGGTGGTAAAGCTGTGGTAGTACGATAGCTTTTAGAAAATTGAATAATAGCTTCTATAATATTTTTCCTACCTGATACAACAGCACCAGTACAACCGAAGGCCTTTCCTAAAGGGGCAATCAAACATGGCACTTCCGATTGGGTTAATCCCCATTGTGCACAACTGCCACCACCGTTTTTTCCTAAAACCCCAACACCATGAGCATCATCTACTATCAATAAAATATTTTTCTTAAAAATACGATGACTAATAGATAATAATGGAGAAAAATCACCATCCATACTAAAGATGCCTTCTGTAATTACTATATCAGGTTTTTTTGAATACAATAGATAATCAAAATGTTCTAAATCGTTATGCTTAAAACGATAATGCCGGGCTCTAGATAAGCGGACAGCTTCAAGCAATGAAGAATGACAGTATTTATCTGAAAGAACGATACTTTGGCGATTGCTTAATGAAGTAACAACTCCCAAGTTTGCCGTATATCCAGAATTAAAAAAAATTGATCGATCTCTAAGTAAAAATTCGGAAAATCTTTCCTCTAAGCATTTTTGTGATTCAAAATATCCAGAGACTAAGGCCGAAGACCCACTGCCTACCCCATAAGACTGAATTCCTTTGATAAAAGCCTCTTTTACTAAGGGATGATTGGATAAACCTAAATAGTCGTTACTGCAAAAATTGATACAAGGTTGACCATCTACTTTTATATAACTGTCCTTACATTTCGTAACGACAACTCGCTTTCTTAACAGGAAATTCTGTGCATATCGACCTAACCGGTCCTGGATTTTCTCAATCACAGCGTTGTAACTCTAAACGTGTATAGAGAGAGGAGTCTTCATTCCTAAACGATTTAACAGATGAAAATCTCGATTTTTCTCAGGATTTTTTGCTGTTAGTAATTTATCCCCATAAAAGATGGAATTTGCACCAGCCATGAAGCACCATGCTTGTAACTCATCGGTCATTTTTTCACGTCCTGCAGACAGACGAATGATTGACTTTGGAAATATCAGTCGAGTTATCGCAACAGTCCTTACAAATTCGAAAGGATCCAAAGATTCTACACCTTCTAAAGGTGTACCTTCTATAGGAACAAGCTGATTGATTGGAATACTTGTCGGTGGTTCCGATAATTGATTAAGTTGTAATAACAGTGCGATTCGATCTTTTCGAGATTCTCCCATTCCCAAAATACCACCGCAACAAACATTAATGCCAGCATTTCTAACATTTTCTAATGTATTAATGCGGTCTTGATAAGTACGAGTAGTAATAATCTTCTGATAAAAATCAGGGGAAGTGTCCAAATTGTGGTTATAGAAATCTAATCCTGCTTGTTTTAGATCATTAGCTTGCTCCGAATCAAGCATTCCTAGCGTTACACAAGTTTCCAATCCTAAGGATTTCACCGCTTTAATCATTTCAAGAACTTTCGGTAGATCTTTTTTTGGTGGAGTTCTCCAAGCAGCGCCCATACAGAAACGTTTAGCACCACTTTTTTTAGCAATCTTGGCCTGTTGAATAATTGCATCAACATCGATCAACTTTTCTCGTTTAAGGTTAGTTTTGTAATGTCCACTTTGGGTACAATAAGCACAATCTTCTGGACAAGTCCCCGTTTTTATACTCGATAAAGTACAAAGTTCCATCTCTGTAATATCGAAATATGTGCGATGCACACTGTACGCCTTAAACAGTAACTCGAAAAATGGTATCTCGAATAAACAAGCAATAGACGACTGAGTCCAAGTGGTATCTTCCATTAAAAACCCCCTTTGTAGATTAAGGGTAAAGAGTCTATAATAGTCTCTTTGATCAGTCAACTAAAATTATAATGGTCAACACAGATGGAAATTGAATTATTAGATCTAAAACATATTTGGCATCCTTGTTCACAAATGAAAGATTATGAGAAATTTAAACCATTAATAATAAAAAGCGCTTTAGGAAGTTATATTGAGCTCCAAAATGGAAAAAAACTAATTGATGCTATCTCTAGCTGGTGGTGTAAATCATTAGGGCATAATCACCCTTTATTAAAGACAGCCTTAAGAAAACAATTAGAAAGGTTTGAGCACGTTATTCCGGTAAATACAACTCATGAAGTTATTGTTGAGCTTTCTTGCAAATTAGCTGAATTAATGCCTTCTCTAACTAAGATATTCTACGCGGGTGATGGTTCTTGTGCTGTAGAGATTGCAATGAAGATGAGTTTACATTCAAGAATTATTACTGGTGATAAAAAAAGAACAAAATTTATCGCATTAAAAAATAGTTATCATGGAGAGACTATAGGTGCGCTTAGTGTAAGCGACCTCGGATTGTATCGATCTCCATATGCTACCATGTTGTTTAAGCCTTTTTTTATTATTGACATTCCTTATGTTGCCAATACCAATAGCGCCCAATGGTACGATTGTGCTTCCCAATGGAAAACGATTGAACATTCACTTGAACCATATACGGAAAACACTACAGCCGTTATTGTAGAACCTATCGTGCAGGGAGCGGTCGGTATGAGAATTTATAGTAAAAATTTTTTATTTCGATTATCACAATGGACAAAGAAACATAACATTCATTTAATTGCAGATGAAGTAATGACAGGTATAGGAAGAACGGGGAAAATGTTAGCATGTGAATATGCTAACATTATTCCAAATTTTGTTTGTCTTTCTAAAGGGCTCACTTCAGGCTGGTTACCATTCAGTGCAATTTTAACCAGTGAAGAAATATATAACTATTTTTATGATGACTATGAAACTGACAAAGCTTTTCTTCATTCCCATACTTATTCAGGAAACGCATTAGGTGCGAGTGTTGCTCTTGCGACATTAAAAATTCTTTACAAAGAAAATCTTTGTAAAAGAGTTTCTGTGCTTGAAAAAATCTTATATGAAAATATGAAAGTCGTTGCTAAAAGTACAGATCAATTAATAAACGTTCGAAATATTGGTGCTATAGTAGCAGCAGACTTGCGTCACCGTTTTTATCCACGATTAGGATACGAAATCTGTCAAGAAGCTATAAAATTAGGCGCTCTGCTACGCCCTTTAGGAAACACAATTTATTGGTTACCACCGCTTAATATTGAACTTCCGTTGATAGAGGAATTAAGAGATATTACTATTGATGCGATAAAAAACGTTTGTAACCGTTTATTGTGATTTCAAAAATTATGAAAACAGGAAGTATTTTAAGAGTTTTTACGTTTTTCAGTAAAAAAGAAAATAGAGCCCAATGCCCTGGGCCGGACTCGAACCGGCATGGAGGTTTCCCTCCGAGGGATTTTAAGTCCCTTGCGTCTACCAATTTCGCCACCTGGGCTTTTTAGCTTCCAAAGTTTTACTTATTTATTTGAAAAAGGCTGGAGCCGGACTCGAACCGGCATAGACGGCTTTGCAGGCCGTTACATAACCACTTTCTGCCATCCAGCCATTTTTCTCTCTAAAATTTTAGATTTATAAATCCTTGATAGTGCATATTCTCTTATATTAACCGTTGTATTTCCTATCGCATTGCTTCTCCAATCTTTGTCAGGAAAATATTCTAAATACTTACATGAATAAATCAATATTCTTCATAAAAGGTAGAATAGTTTAAAATTTGAAAATCTAAATTTAATTCAATTATAAAAATTGATTTTACTCAAGTCTTCAATATCTAGTTGAGAGTGTAATTATTCGTATAAAAATCTATTCCAAATTTAGAATTATTGCAAGTTAAGATTCTCTTGAGATTAAATAAAAGATTCATCACTGTTTTTGACAACGCTCTTAACCTAAAGTGGTAAAAAGATGCAAATTGAATGATACACACAATGTTCATTAGTAGAATACTAGAGCGGGAAACGAGATTCGAACTCGCGACCTCAACCTTGGCAAGGTTGCGCTCTACCAACTGAGCTATCCCCGCTTTTTTTAAATCCAGTTCTCATTATAAAGATGGATAAACGTCATGATAAATAACTCTACATCGTGTGTAATTATTATTACTTTTCATGAGAAGTTGTCAAGTCTTGCCATGTTATCTTTAAGTAAATTATCATTGTCCAAATTGTAAGAAGAGCTGTAATCCATAGTAATGTTACTCCACTTACTAATATCCATAATGATGCTTTAGGTGCATACCAGATTAGCAAAATTAAGGCCATTATCTGGAGAGTAGTTTTAGTTTTTGATAGAAGAGTTACAGCTACACTAGTTCGTTTCCCTAGTTCTGCCATCCATTCTCGTAAAGCGGAGATAATTATTTCTCGACAAATTATAATAGCTCCAGGAATTGCCAAATAATCTACATAACATTCACCAACTACCATTACCAATGCTGCTCCTACTAATAATTTATCAGCTACAGGATCTAAAAATGCACCAAAGTCTGTTGTTTGTGAAAGACTACGAGCTATATAACCATCTAACCAGTCTGTTATTCCTGCAAATACGAAAATGATGGCAGCGATGGGGTGTGCCCATTGGGAAGGTAAGTAATAAAAAAGACCGAAAATAGGAATAGAAGATAGTCGAATTAAGGTAAGAAAAATCGCAATATTCATAATAACTCCACAGGGTAATCACTTATAAAGTTTAGTTAGTCAGAAGAGTTTATTGGAAATTGGAGATTGTCTTGGCTAATTTAGCATTCAGCACTTTAATATTTCCTTTTACGGTAGTTTCTTAACAGTTTTGTAAAACGCTTTAATAGTTTAAATAGAAGGATCATAGACAACAGGACGTTTACCACTTACACCAAAAAACCTGCCTATTTTTACATTTCTGTATTTTTTAGGACTTATTTCACGTAGCTTTGCTAAAACCGTTTAGAAAAAGGATTGGTGTTCTTTTTTAAAAGTAAAAACTCCACCTATAAAATCTTAACATGAATATCACCAAGTGATTATACACAATAACAAACAACAAGAGTATATAAAAGTGATAATATCTCGAGAAAGAGTATTAAAAAATTTTTCTAAAAAGTGTCAAGTTAATGATTTTTCTTTCGGTGTATAGTCACACAATATAAAACGGATTGTCTTATAAAATATTTTGTTGAACATGCACTATAGTGTGTTGTAATTCTTCGAAGATAAAGAAATTTTACAAATAATGATATGGTGATTGGTGATGGCTAGCGTTAAAACGGAGAGACAGGGATTCGAACCCTGGAAGGAGATTTTCTCCTTAACGGTTTTCAAGACCGTCGCATTTAACCACTCTGCCATCTCTCCAATGCGTAAAACTATTTCTCTCCATCCTATAAATAGGATTAGGCCGATATAATTTGGGGTAAATACTAAGAAAATCTTTAACTTTTTCATTTTGTAGTATCTTACAGCATGAACACTTTCTAGTGTAATATTAAATTAATAACTAAAAGTATGGCTATCTTTTAATTTAAAATAAAAGTATAGAATACATGTCTGAATAGTTAAGTTTATTGGTAGACTATGAAGATACCGACAGAAAATCCATATTATCCATGTAAGGTTTTAGTGCTTTTGGTACACGAATACTGCCATCAGCTTGCTGATAGTTTTCCATCACAGCAATTAAAGTACGTCCTACAGCAAGACCTGAGCCATTAATTGTATGCAGAAAAGTAAGTTTTTTTGTTTTGGTGTTTCTCCATCGTGCTTGTATTCGACGGGCTTGAAAAGACTCGCAATTACTACATGAAGAAATTTCACAATAACGTCGTTGCGCTGGCAACCAAACTTCAAGATCATAAGTTTTAGCAGCAGAAAAGCCTAAATCACCAGTACATAGTTCTACTACTCGATAAGGAAGGTTTAAAAATTGTAATACCTTTTCAGCTTGTTTAGTTAATTCCTCTAAGGCTTGATAAGAGTTTTCTGGTTTTACTAATTGAATAAGCTCTACTTTTTGGAATTGATGTTGACGAATCATTCCATGGACATCTTTTCCATAAGATCCGGCTTCGCTGCGAAAACATGGGGTTTGAGCCACCCATTTTTCAGGCAATTGATTATTGTCAAAAACTTTATCTCTTGCTAAATTAACTAATGGTACTTCTGCCGTTGGGATCAAAAAAAATTCTGATTTTCCACTTGATATTTTAAATTGCTCTTCTCGAAACTTAGGAAGTTGTCCTGTGCCATACAGGCACTTTTCATGAACTAAATAAGGGACGTATATTTCTTGGTATCCATGATATCTGGTATGTAAATCCAGCATAAATTGTTCTATAGCTCTTTGCATACGAGCCAATCCTCCACGTAAAACAACGAATCGCGTACCTGATAACTTAGCTGCAGATTCGAAGTCTAATTGATTGTTTCCTAAAGAAGTATGGTCTTTAGGGGAGAAGTCGAAAGGAGTAAATTCACCCCACCTGCGAATCTCTTGATTATCATGTCTATTCTTTCCCTTCGGAACAGAATCATGAGGTAAATTAGGAATTGATAATTGGAAGTTTAATAATTCTTTCTGAACAACTTCAAGTAAAGCTTTATACTGAGTTAATTGCTTTCTTAAATAAGAAACGTTGGACACTAACAATGTAATATCTTCATTTTTTAGTTTAGTTATTCCAATTAATTTGGATAATTGATTACTTTGAGTTTGTAATGATTGAGTTACTATTTGATAAGTTTTTCTCTTCTTTTCAAGATTCAGAAAAGTTTTTTTATCAAGTACAAAACCACGGAGACACAGTTTTTGTACTACTTCATCTAAGTTTTTACGTAATAACTTAGGATCCAACATAGCTGCTCCTTAGTCATCCAATTTAGAATATATACAATGACATTAATATCAATCATTAGGGATCATAATGATACTATTGGTTTTAATGTAAAATAAGAAAATGATAAATCTGCATTTAAAAAATTATAGCAGTCTTGCCTAAAATGTTTTACAAAATGTACGAAAACTTTTACTTGCCATCTGAAAAGTAAAATTTACATTGGTCAAAAAAATTACAATATTCTATCAATTCACTATAAAGAACACGGTGGTTCTGTTTGTCAAGATAGAAGATTTTTATCATTATTAATTAATACGGCTTAATTTAGCGAATTCTTTTATTATCAACATTTTATTCGTCTTTATTTATTTGTTTTATTTAATTTCGTCAAACAGTTATGTGTCTTTCTAAGAAAACTACAATTTTTCTTATAATGCGTGGAAAATACTTGAATAAAACACATTATACATATTACTTTTTATAGTTAAACTCTTTTAGTTTTATGAAGTTATATAGAATGTAAAACTTTTTTTCTTAGAAGATTACTTAATTGTATGCAAATTAATTATGTAAAGATGTAGGTCTTTACAGTTTTTGTGTAGTACGCACAACAGTTTTCGCTTGTGTTTTGTAGCATAATAATAGATGATTTCCATAAAAAGTTTTTATAGAGATTTATAGACCATGCCATGCTATCTAAAAGCAACACGTGTAGAACAACGTAGCCGATGATTTATAGGAAATTTGTATTTAAAATATAACAATTTTTCTATACCTAATCGCATATTTTTATAATATTCGTTGTAATTTTTTTATCGATGAAAAATCTTTTTACACGGTATTTTTTTAGTGCTAGCGTGTTTTAAATATTCTACTACACGATGTACTTCTTCGTCTCTAACATAAGAACCATGCACACGAATTGGAATGCCTGAACCTGGTGCTAGATAAAGCAAATCTCCATGACCTAATAATTGCTCTGCACCTTGTTGATCTAGTATAGTACGAGAATCTATTTTTGAAGCAACTTGAAAAGCAATTCTTGTAGGAATGTTAGCTTTAATTGATCCAGTAATAATATCTACTGAAGGTCGTTGAGTTGCAAAAATTAAGTGAATACCTGCTGCTCGAGCTTTTTGTGCTAAACAAGTGATAAGCGTTTCAATTTTTTTATTAATTGCTAACATTATATCGGCAAATTCGTCTGCAATGACTACAATCTGTGGTAATTCTTGCAATCTCCTCGTCATTTTTTCTAATTTTGGTAAAGAATTGAAGCGAGACAGTTTTTCCAATCTACCTGCCTCTTGCACCTTGGTGTTATATCCAAGAATATTTCTTACTCCACACGCAGCCATAAGACGATAACGTCTCTCCATTTCGGCTACGCACCATTGTAATGCTAAGTCAGCATCTTCTACGTTAGTTATCACAGGATTAAGTAAATGCGGAATACCATCATAAGTAGAAAGTTCTAGCATCTTTGTATCAATGAGGATTAATTTTATTTTTTTTGGAGTAGATTTATAAAGTAAGCTTAAAACCATAACATTTAGGCTAACCGATTTTCCAGAGCCGGTTGTACCTGCTACTAGCAAATGCGGCATTTTGGCTAGATCGACAATAATTGGTTGATCGTTAATATCTTTTCCCAATGCTAATGTTAAGTTGGATTTTGCATTTTTATACTGATTAGTAGATAAGACCTCATATAAGGTGACTATTTTTCGAACTTTATTTGGAATTTCAATACCAATAGTTGCTTTTCCTGGGATAACTTCTACTATTCGCACATTAGCTACCGATAAAGAACGAGCTAAGTCTTTCACTAAATTGGTTACTCGATTAACTTTTGTCCCAGAAGCTAATGCTAATTCAAAACGAGTAATTACAGGACCAAGATGTACAGCCAGCACCCGAGATCGAATGCCAAAATCTAGTAGATGCAATTCTAGTTCCATTGATCTTTGTTGTAACTCTTCTTTAAAAGAAGAAGCTTGATAATTTTTCTTAATAGGCTTGTCCAACAAAGTAAGATCTGGAACAATAAATGAATCTTTATAATAGTTTGTATTTACATTCTCTGATTTTTTACGACACACAGTAATTTTTTTTCTATTATTCGGTTGAAGGTCTGAAATAATAATAGGTTGAGTAAGTTTATTTTTAGGAACAATAATTACTTCTTTTGTATTTCTAGGTAATAATTCAGGAAATAAATTTCTCCATGAAATCATTTGTGATTTTTCTTTTTCTGATTTAAATATATACCAAAAAATTTCTAAAAATCTAAACCACGATAAGCCAGTGAGTAACGTAGTCCCAGTCATTAAAGAAGAGATTAAAACTAATACCGTTCCTACTTTGTTGCAAATAGACAACAGTATTTTTGCTATAATAGAGCCAAGTATTCCTCCTGAATTAAAAGGAAAGTGAGAAGGTAGATGAGGAAAGAGCACAACAGTCAGTGCAGAGCTTGCCAGTAATATTAATAAAAAACCCGAAGAATATAGAAAAAGTGAAGACCATGTTATAAGAAATCTGAACTGTTGAGCGTACTGATTTTTGAAGAAAGTCCATGCGGAAAAGACGAGCATTAAAGGAAAGAAATAAGCTGTATATCCAATTATATATAAAAAAAAATTAGAAAGTTTTGCCCCTATTCTTCCTGTAATATTATCTACTTTTTTGATTGTCATATGGTGTAAATAATTAGAAGAATCTTTCATGTGATAACTTACGAGAGAAAGAAAAAGGAAAACAGAAAAGCTGAGCGTCATAACAAAAAAACCTTCAAGTAAACGATAGCGTAGATGCACACGTTGGTTGATTTCTTTTTCTTTATTAGATTTCTTACACACTATTCTTTTTATAATTTAGAACTTCTTAAAATTTGAATTACAGTATTAATAATTAAATTTTGGTTTTCATATTATTTTATAAACTTATTACTTATTAACAATACTGGTATTGCCAAGCAATTATAGTTAGTATTACAGACCAATAATTTGATAGCAAAGAAAATGCTAATACTAATATGACTAATCAAAAACATCATGCTCTTGTTATCTTAGGTTCAGGTCCGGCAGGTTATACTGCTGCTATATATGCAGCTCGTGCTAATCTGAAACCAGTTATAATTACCGGAATTATACAAGGAGGTCAGTTAATGACTACAACAGATATAGATAATTGGCCTGGTGAAATATCAGGATTACAAGGTCCAGCGCTTATGGAAAGAATGAAAAGTCATGCAAAGCGCGTCGGTACTATCATGGTATTCGACTACGTTCATAAAGTTGATTTAAAAAAATATCCTTTTGTCCTCATTGGCAGTCGAGATAACGTGTATACATGCGATGCGTTGATCATAGCTACAGGAGCTTCCGCTAAATATTTAGGATTACCTTCAGAGAAACTATATCTAGGCAAAGGGGTGTCAACGTGTGCTACTTGCGATGGATTTTTTTACAGAGGAAGAACAGTAGCTGTTGTTGGTGGAGGGAACACTGCCGTGGAAGAAACTCTTTATCTGTCTCATATTGCTTCTCATGTGATACTTATTCATCGACGTGAAAAGTTACGTGCTGAAAAAATTCTTACTGCGCAACTAATGAAGAAAGTGAAAAAGCAAAATATCTCCATTAAATGGAATTGTATAGTCGATGAGATTCTTGGGAATGATCAAGGTGTCACTGGAATCTTACTGAAAGATACCATAAATCAAAAAACTCATAAACTTTCTATCGACGGTTTATTTGTAGCAATTGGTCATTATCCAAACACAGAAATATTTAAAGGACAATTGGATATGGATGAAATTGGATATATACGCACCCAATCAAAATTAACAGCAGGGAGAACGACTATAACCAGCATTCCTGGAGTATTTGCTGCTGGTGATGTAAGCGATCGTGTATATCGGCAAGCTATTACTGCAGCAGGTATGGGTTGTATGGCTGCTCTAGATGCTGAGCGCTACTTAGATAGTTTGTAACAATATAAAACAATCTTTTAAATTTTGCTTTTATCATTTACAGTATTAATTAAAGAATTTAATTGAAAAATCCAGCCATAGCCGTGAAGTAGAGTTTTTCGGCTCTAAAGATGCAATTTTCAAATGCCACAGTTTTATATAGTTAATAAAAAGTGATTCATATGGATTGATTATTACCGAGAATTTATTGATTAAAGGCACAATTTCGGGCATTATGAGAATCTGACTGTTAATAAAGTGAAAATATTATGTCAAAAGAAGAACCCCTGGAGATAAAAGGGGTGGTGGTTGACTCACTTCCTAATACAACTTTCCGAGTTAAGTTGGAAAATGGTCACGTCGTGACGGCACACATTTCTGGACGGATGCGTAAACATTACATTCGTATCTTAACAGGTGACACGGTAATCGTGGAACTAACGCCTTACGACTTAACTAGAGGACGAATCGTTTACCGTGAAGCTCACTCTTCATTATAGAGAATGACAATTTGTTTTTATTATTAATTGACTTTTTCTAGTTTAATGCATTTTTCTTATTTTTACCTAGGTTACTTTATTTGGATGGCTCTTATTACAATTGAATTGGAGAGACTATTACTCTCTATAAGTCAGTGAAAATCTGATGTTTTATGCTCTTTATTCTTTTAAAAACCCTGACTTTGTTGTGTATTTCTAAACACACAGTTTTTTGGAGATACACTTATACTGTCATAACTTTTTATTTCTAATTTACAAATTTTAACGCATTATTCTTTCTATTAATTTATTTATAGAATTCTTTTAAATTTTTTACTAGAACGAAAAATTTTCATTACATATGGTCAATAACAGCCTTTCCAAATTGTGAAGTACTTACTTCTACCGCATTGTTCATCAAACGAGCAAAATCATAGGTTACTATTTTATTTTTAATAGCGTTTGTAATTCCTTTAATGATTAAATCCGCTGCCTCTTTCCAATTAAGGTAACGTAACATCATTTCTGCTGATAGGATCAAAGAACTTGGATTAACTTTATCTTTTCCTGTATATTTAGGTGCTGTTCCATGGGTTGCTTCAAACACAGCAAGACTGTCACTTAAATTCGCACCAGGAGATATACCAATACCGCCGACTTCTGCCGCTAAGATATCCGAAATATAGTCACCATTTAAATTAAGAGTTGCAATTACACTATACTCTTCTGGCCGCAGAAGAATTTGCTGTAAAAAAGCATCAGCGATTAAGTCTTTAATAATCACGGTGTTCCCGAATTTTGGATTTTTAAAGGCAAACCAAGAACTACCGTCCAATGGTTGTGCACCGAACTCCTTAATGGCTATTTCATATCCCCAATTTTTAAACGCTCCTTCCGTGAATTTCATAATATTACCTTTGTGAACAAGTGTTACTGAATCGCGATTATTATCAATAGCGTATTGAATGGCACGACGAACGAGTCGATCTGTTCCTTCTTTAGAAACAAGCTTAATACCGATACCTACATTGAGAGAACAAATGCTTTTGATGCCTATCTCTGTTTGTAAAAAATCGATAAGTTTAATAGCTTCCAAACTCCCTGCTTTATATTCAATACCAGAATACACATCTTCTAAATTTTCTCTAAAAATAACCATATTTACTTTTTCTGGATTTGTTATTGGACTCGGTGTGCCTTTAAAGTAATGAACGGGGCGAAGACAGACATAGAGATCCAACTTTTGGCGCAGTTCTACATTTAATGAACGTATTCCTTCGCCAACAGGTGTAGTGAGAGGACCCTTAATAGCTACTCGGTATGTCTTAATTGCTTCTAAAGTTTCATCAGGTAACCAAACTTTTTTTCCATACAACTTTCTAGCTTTTTTGCCTGCATAAATTTCCATCCACATAAGTTTACGTTTTCCCTTATAAGCTTTTTCTATCGCTATATCTACAACCCTTCTCATAACCGGTGTGATATCCACACCCACACCATCTCCTTCTATATAAGGAATAATAGGTTTGCTCGGTACATATAAACTTCCGTCATTGTTAAGGGTAATCTTTTCACCTTTTTTGGGAACATGAATGTATTGGTATTGATACACTTTCACAATATCTCCTTTCTTCTAGTAGAGAGCATACTTCATAACAGTGAAATAACCGTCATGTTTTATTTTGATTATACTTGTTTTCCAGCGGAGAGGGCGGGATTCGAACCCGCGTAGACTAATAAAAGTCTCAACCGATTTCGAGTCGGTGCCGGTATATCCACTTCGGTACCTCTCCTAAGAGAAACGTCATTCTATAAATGAAAAGAAGTTATTTGCAACTTCCTGAACCATTTCACTACAAATATCTTTTCTATAAACTTTTCTAAAAATATAAAGAAAAAAATAAAAACTAATCTAAAGAGATTTTTAAACGATAGGCAATTTCTTCGTAAGACTCAACAATCTGACCTAAATTATTACGAAATCTATCTTTATCTAAGGATTTTTCCGTATGTGTATCCCAAATACGACAAGAATCAGGACTGATTTCATCGCCTAGATAAATTTCATTATTTCTAATACCGAATTCGTATTTAGAATCTACTAAAGTTAAATTAACATCTGATAGCAAAGTGGAAAGCACTGTGTTAATTTTTAAAGATAAGGCTTTCATATAATCAAGCTGCAGTTTCGTTGCCCACAAAAAACATAGAGCGTGATCTTCAGTAATCATCGGATCATGTAGAACGTCATTCTTCAAAAATAATTCATATAAAGGTGGATTTAATTGTAATTTGTTCGAAATACCTAAACGCCGACATAAACTACCGGCAGACATATTACGCACGACGCATTCTAAAGGAATCATTGTAAGTCTATAAACAACGGATTCATTGGATGATACCATATTTTTAAAATGAGTGAGAATACCAAAGTCTTTTAATATTCGCATAAAATATGCATTAATTTTGTTGTTTATTACCCCTTTTCTAAGTAATTTTTCATGTTTTTCCCCATCAAACGCTGTGATATCATCTCGAAATTTTACAATTAAAAATTGTGGATCATTCGTTTCATAAAGGGATTTGGCTTTACCATTGTAAAATAATTTACGTTTAATCAATTGCATTACTCTGTATTGCTTCTCTTTATCTTTTTTTGTAAACGATTATAACTATCTCTTTAGAGCAGTTGCGCCTTGCTTCTTAGCAGAAGCGGATTATAACATAATGTATTTTTAATGAAATCTTGCACATCGTAAAGACTTCTTATATTTAAAAGTTATAGTGGATGTAAATCAGTTTAAAACACAGACGATTTTTCGATACCAAGTTGATGCATAGCTTCTCGCATTGCATCGTGATATTTCTTATCAAAAAAAGTTAAAGGCAGACGAATACCCTCCTTAATCATTCCTACTTGAGATAATACCCATTTAATGGGTATGGGATTAGTTTCAATAAACAGTAATCTGCGTAAAGGAAATAACTTTTCATTACATTTTCTCGCAAATTCAATTTTTCCAGAAGCTATTGCTGTACACAAATCGTGACATTGTTTCGGAAGAATATTTGCAATTACAGAAATTGTGCCTTTGCCACCTGATAACATAAAATCCATCGCAGTATTGTCATCTCCACTAATCAAATCTAACTGGTTATTTCCTTGTATTTTCAGCAATCTCTTAACTCGTTTAATATCCCCAGTTGCATCTTTAATACCTACTATATTGGGAAATAGCTTCACCAAACGCAATATTGTTTCAGATAATAAATCACAGGCAGTGCGAGAAGGCACATTATACAATACTTGAGCAATAGGTACGGCTTTTGCTACCGCTTCAAAATGTCGAAACAGCCCTTCTTGAGTAGGTTTGTTGTAGTAAGGAGTGACTATTAATGCGGCGTTAGCACCAATTTCCATTGCATGTCGAGTAAGCTCGATGGTATAAGAAGTTGAATTAGAGCCAGTACCTACAAGTACCGGTATTCTTTTGTTAACTTGATCGACTGTTCGTTGAATAATTTTAGTTCGTTCTGAAAAAGTAATTGTAGAAGCCTCACCTGTCGATCCTAAAACGACTAATCCATCGGTATTATTTACTAGTTGCCAATCAATGAGTTTTTCAAAACTTTTATAATCAATTTCTCCACCTGTTGTCATAGGAGTTACAATAGCAACTAAACTTCCGCCGAACATTACATTTCCAAAAATCATCAGTAATTTTTGCTAATTATCATGACAGATTGTTGTATTAATCGCAATATTCAATAAAAGCAGATGATTAGGCCTTGAATAAACTTTTTTAATTACATTTTTATGTTATAAACGTCAAATTATTAACCACTTTATACACAGCGTATATGCTTATTTTTTTACTAACAATCATTTATTTACTAATAATTTTATCTAAAGTTATTCATATGGATATTGCTTCGTAAATTCATGTAAAGTGGTTTGTGTATTGAGTTTTTTCTTAACTGTATTTTTTATTCTCATAAAAAATAGTCTACGCTTCGCTTTACTGATTGCTCTAAATTACACTTTGCTAATTACGTTCCTGCATCTTACATGATAAAATGCGTTAATCGGTTTTTTGAATACAAATATCGTTCTGGTCTGTTTTTATTTTCTATTAAAAGTAGGGGTCCAATCCGTGGTATATGATTATACATCTTCCTCTGAGGAGATAATAGAAAACGTAATATCCTACGCCAAAGAGCATATAACAAAAAATACGGATAACCTACTTACTTTATTTATTCAGCTTTTTTGTAATAATTTGTCAATAGAAGACATGCAGGAACGTGCTATAGAAGATGTATACGGAATGATTTATTCTCAATGGGAATTAATGTTTCACCGTCGACCGAAAGAAACAAAGATTCGTGTATTTAATCCTAATTATGAGAATGACGGTTGGCAATCTACTCATACAATTATTCAAGTTGTAACTAACGATATGCCTTTTATAGTTGATTCTATTCGTATGGAAATTAATCGATTAGGTCTTACTACCCATTTAATGGTCCATATGGGAGGCGTTAAAATTTCCAGAAATAAAAAGTATCAGGTTAATAATATTTTTGCTTATCATATTGAATCTTATAAAGAAAATACCTTAGAAGCACCAATCTATATGGAAATAGATCGACAAACAGACCTTAAAGTACTAATGGATATTCAACGAAATATTCGTCGAGTCTTAAGAGATGTGCGAATGGCTGTTGAAGATTGGGAACTGATGCAACAGCGAGTAAGAGAGTCTGTTTTAACTTTAGATCCAATGGTAATGATGCAACAACCAGAGGAAATTATGGAAACTAAAGAATTCTTAACTTGGTTGATTAATAATCATTTTATTTTCTTGGGTTTTCGTGATTATGAAATGGTTGGTGAAGGGAAAGAACGAGCTTTACAATTAGTTTCCGGCTCTGGATTGGGTGTATTACGTGATTATGCTCATAGTAAAATGCTGCGACAATATTCTAACTTACCAAAAGCGGCTCGTAATATGGCTTTATCCACGAATCGTATATTAATACTGTCAAAAACAAATACTATGTCAACTGTTCATCGACCTATTTATACGGATTATATCGGAATAAAACGCTTTAATACAGCCGGGGAATTAATTGGCGAACGCCGATTCATTGGTCTTTATACCTCAAATGTTTATAAGTCAGATCCGAGAGCGATACCAGTGATTCGCCTTAAAGTAGATGCTGTTTTAAAACGCTCTCGATTACCTATTAAAAGCTATAGCGGAAAAGATTTATTACATATATTAGCTACTTTACCACGTGATGATTTATTTCATGCAACTGTTGACGAATTGTTTTCGTGGGCAATAGGGATATTACATCTGCAAGAACGTCGTCGCGTTCGTCTGTTTATACGAAAGGATTCTTATGGTCGTTTTATGTCTTGTTTAGTTTACGTACCACGTGATAATTTTACTACGGATTTAGTGATGCGAATGCAGAATATTTTAGTAAAAGCATTTCACGGTCTAGACGTTACGTTTACTACCTATTTTTCCGAATCAATATTGGCTCGCGTCCATTTTGTAATTCGAATTAATCCACGACGTTCGCTCAAATATGACATTAAGACACTAGAAGAAAAATTAGTTGCTATTGGTGTTTCTTGGGAAGATGAGTTTTATAAATATGCTTTAGAGTATTTTGGCGAAGAACGCGGAAACAATATTTTTTTCCGATATCGTCATGCTTTTCCATTTAGTTATCGAGAACAATTTAAAGCTCAACAAGCGGTATTTGATGTATTGTGTATTGAAAAACTATCAAAATTGCATCAGTTAGAAATGAGTTTTTATCAGCCATGTGGAGCAACTAAAGACGTCATTCGATTTAAGTTGTTTCACTTAGATTTTACTGTGCCTTTATCAGATGCTCTACCTATGTTGGAAAATATGGGATTACGTGTTGTAGGAGAACAACCGTATGAACTAACTTTTTCGAATGAACGTAAAGTGTGGATTAATGATTTTCTTATGACTTATGCTAAAGAGCCCAAATTTGATATTGCAACTGTTAAAATTATTTTTCAAGAAGCCTACGAAAAAATTTGGTCAGGAATAGCTGAGAATGACAGTCTCAATCGATTGGTGTTGGCAGCTCAATTAACCTGGAGGGAAATTTCGGTTTTTCGTGCTTACATGAAATATTTTCGACAAATAGCTTTCACTTTTAGTGAAGGATACATAGCAGATACTTTGGTTGAAAACTCGCGAGTTGTTCGACTTCTTATTGAACTATTTAAATGTTATTTTAATCCTGAACAAACATGTAAGCTTAAGGAAAGGCAAGAAAATATAGAAAATATTGAAAAAAATATTCAGAAAGAATTAGATTCTGTAGCTGTGCTTGATGAAGATAGAATTTTAAGGCGATACCTTGATTTAATTCACGCTACTTTACGTACTAATTATTTTCAAATGGAAAAAAATGGTAATCCAAAACCTTATCTTTCTTTTAAATTAAGTTCTTCTAAGATTTCAGATATACCTTTACCACTGCCAAAATACGAGATATTTGTATACTCACCTCGGTTTGAAGGCGTACATCTGCGTGCTGCTAAAGTGACGAGGGGAGGAATTCGATGGTCAGATCGAAGAGAAGACTATAGAACAGAAATACTAGGTTTAATGAAGGCTCAGCAAGTTAAAAATTCTATTATTGTGCCAGCAGGAGCGAAGGGAGGATTTTATCCAAAATGCTTACCGGAAGAAGGTAGAGAAGAAATTATACAAGAAGCAATTTTCTGTTATCGAAATTTTATTCGCGGTCTTTTAGATTTAACAGATAACTTAAAGGACGGAGTAATCATTCCGCCCAACAAAGTAGTTTCTTATGACGGCCCAGATCCTTATCTTGTAGTTGCTGCTGATAAAGGTACGGCAACATTTTCAGATATTGCTAATAGCATAGCAATTGAAAAAGGATATTGGATGGGAGACGCTTTCGCATCGGGAGGATCAACTGGTTATGACCATAAAAAAATGGGTATTACCGCAAAAGGTGCTTGGGTTGCGGCAAAACGGCATTTCCAGGATCTAGGGATAAATTTAGATGAATCCGAAGTAACTGTAGTAGGAATTGGAGATATGAGTGGAGATGTTTTTGGTAATGGAATGTTATTATCAAAATACATTAAATTAGTTGCAGCTTTTGATCATCGAAATATTTTTTTAGATCCAAATCCTCATATGAGGTCTAGTTATCAAGAAAGATTACGACTTTTCCATTTACCGCGCTCTAGTTGGGACGACTACGATCGAGATTTATTAGTAAAAACAGGTGGAGGAGTGTATTCTAGAGCAGCTAAAGCAATTAAATTATCAAAAGAAATACGCATTCTCTTAAATATAGAAAAAGAAATAGTAGTGCCTAATGAGTTAATTCGTTTTATTTTACAAGCTCCAGTAGATATGATCTGGAATGGGGGTATTGGTACCTATATCAAATCAAGTTGTGAAAAAAATAGTGACGTTGGTGATCGAAGTAATGACAATTTGCGTGTAAATGCGAGGAGTGTGCGTGCACAAGTTATATGTGAAGGTGGAAATTTAGGAGTGACTCAATTGGGTCGTATCGAATTTGAATCAATAGGAGGAAAAATTAATACTGATTTCATCGATAATTCCGCTGGTGTAGATTGTTCCGATCATGAGGTAAATATTAAAATCTTATTGAATCAGATAGTAGCTAGTAAAAGTATGACAGAAAGGCAACGCAATCAGTTATTAGCTAGTATGACAGATGAAGTAGCGCAATTAGTTTTACAAAACAATTATTTTCAAAATAAAGCTATTAGTTTAGCGTCTTATTTAACAATACAAGATTTAAATTTAAACATACGTTTTCTTAATACTCTTGAACAGGAAGGAAAAATTAATCGAGCATTAGAATTTCTTCCAGATGATCATGAATTACTTGAACGTCGGGTATCAGGTATGGGACTAACTCGGCCAGAATTAAGTATTCTTTTCGCATATAGTAAGAATATTCTAAAAGCAAAAATTAAGAAAACTGAATTAGTAAAAGATCCTTATTTATCACAGTATGTAAGTTATGCGTTCCCTAGACCAATACGGTGTCAATTCTCTAATCAAATGCAAAACCATTATCTTTCTAAAGAAATTATTGCTACACAACTTAGTAATCAACTTGTTTCAATAATGGGAATTACCTTCATTTATCAAATGCAAGATGAAATGAGTGTTTCCGTTTCTTTGATTACACGTGCTTTTGTAACGGCTTTAAAAATATTTAAGATAGAAGGTTTATTAAAAGAAATTGATGCTTTAGATTACAAAGTGAATTCTACCGTTCAATATCAAATTAACGTAGATGTTATCCGTCTAATTCGTCGTGCAACACGTTGGTTATTGCGTCATCGTAGGGACGCTTTTAATGTTTCTTCTACTATTTTGCATTTTCAAGATCATATTACAGCAATATACATGCGTTTGCCTAAATTATTACTAGGAGCTGATAAGCTAACAATGGATGAACAAAAAAACGTTTTAATCAGTCAAAATGTACCACCAGCATTAGCGCTACGCATAGCAGGTATAACTCCGCTCTTTCATGCGTTAAATATTGTAGAAGCAGCAACTACTTACCATGAGGAAATTTTTCGTGTAGCAAAAATTTACTTTATGCTAGTAGACCGTTTAGATTTATGTTGGTTCCGCAATAGGATAAATTCTTATCCGGTTGATAATCGATGGTCAGCTTTAGCAAGATCTGGATATAAAGGTGATTTAGACTGGATTCAACAAGAACTTACAGTTCGTGTTTTACTAGATACAAACTCGCGCAGTATTCCGGGAAAGATCAAAGAATGGCTTGCAAGGCACGATGATATAACTCAACGGTGGCAAGCAATTTTAGCAGCTATGCACAACACGGATGAGAAAGACTTTGCTATTCTATTCGTAGCTATTCGCGAGCTTTTTCATTTGGCGGCAAATGCCAAAAAGTAGGCTATTGACATATATTCTTTACTTTTTTACGATTTTCATACTTCTTATTATAAGATAAATCAGTATAAAATTGATTTTTGTAATTTATAGAAAAAATATTAATTTTATTACTTTTCTGTTTTCTTGTTATATCATGACTAAAAAATTACTTGCTTAAAGTTTATTGTTCAGCGTCAATTCAAAAACTTAGTTCTATAATTTTTGCGCAAGAAGTATCTTGATAAGTAGCGTAAAATCTTAAAGAAGAATGAAAAACATATTAGTAAATATCGTATAGTAATTAACATGACTCTAGTTCATTTTCTTATACATTTAAATTTTTTTCGTTTTCAAGAGTAAGAACCTCTACATCTAAAGGTATTTCTACTTTTTCAATTTTATGAAATCGACTAGTAATTTTTTTAGAAGACCTATGTATTTCTAAAATACCTTCATGCACTATCTTGATATGTTTTGATAAATTATCCATTCTTTTTTGAAAACGATTAAAGTCTTTGCTAAGAGCAATTAAATGTTTTTGCATAATGTGAACTTGTTTACGAGTGGCCACATCTTTAAGAACTGCACGAGCGGTAGTAAGTATGGCCATCATAGTTGTGGGAGATACTAACCATACACGGGATTGGTAAGCGGTTGCTACTAGATCTGGATAATTAGCTGAATGTATTTCAGCAAATACTGCCTCCGCTGGAATAAACATAACAGCTCCATCAGCTGTTTCTCCAGGAATAATATATTTTTCAGCTATGTCTCGAATATGCTTTTTTATATCAGAACGGAATTGTCTTTCGGCATTGGCGCGGTCGTATTCCGATAGCTGAGTGTTATAAATTTTTTGGTAATTTTCAAGAGGAAATTTTGCATCAACTACGATATTTCCTGTTGGTTCTGGCAAAAATAATATGCAATCACAACGTTTACCATTTGTTAAAGTATGCTGTAATGCATAATTGGATTCTGGTAACACGTTATGAATTAATTGAGTTAATTGTATTTCTCCGAAAGTGCCTCGAGCATGCTTATTAGATAATATTTCCTGTAAACTCACAATATCACTGGACAATTCTTTAATTTTTTTCTGTGCTTCATCTATTATTGTGAGCCGTTTTATAACATCCGTAAATGTCTCGGTAGTTTTTTCAAATCCTTCTGTTAATTTACAGTCTACATGTCCACTAATTTCTTCTAAACGTTCTTGAGTCTTACAAGTAAGTTTATCCACACGATTCCCTAAGTTTTCTATGTGCACAGAAAGTGAAGCGCCCACTTGTTCACGCACACTGTGTATATTTTGTATTAAACTATCTTGTATCAATTTTAAACTCTTTATTTGATATTCATCAAATCGTTGTCGTTGTTCATCTTGTTCTTTTTTTTGCTTACTAACAAGAAATTGGACAAAACTTCTCTGTTCATCTACTTGTTTTAATCGGTCTTGAATAACGATTAATTGTTGATCAATTGCTTTCTGAATACGAGATTGCTTTTTTATTGCTTGATAAATTAGCATACCGATTCCTATTACAATAACAGTAGAAAATCCGATAACCAATACTGACTGAAATTCCATGGTAGTATAGTACTTAAATTTTAAATGATTGTATGTCGGAACTACTGATAATTTTTTCTTGATAAACTTTTATTTTGTCGTTTTCTGTTGTAGGATTAAAAAGTACTTCAGAACGTTTAAATAAGAATGTAATTGTACTACTTGTAGATGTTTTATTTTTGTTAAACATTATATTATATATAACTGGCGTGTACTATACCTCTTCAAAATGAGAGCTCAAGGATATGAAGGGACAGCATCAAATAAGCTCATACTTTGGTATTAGATTATAACTAAATTATTCTTATGATGTTTCATGAAAACAATTTTGTTTGGCTTGATCTAGAAATGACAGGATTAAACCCAGACGAAAATCGAATTCTTGAAATTGCAACCATAGTAACCAATAATGACCTTGACTATATTGCAGAAGGACCTGTTTTTGCTATTCATCAGTCTAATGAGTGGCTAGAAAAAATGGATCATTGGAATATCTCTCATCATACCGCTTCTGGTTTGATTGAACGAGTTAAAAAAAGTAAAGTTACCGATAGTCAAGCTGAAATAGAAACATTGAATTTTCTTAAAAAATATGTTCCTCCTAAAAAATCACCATTATGTGGTAATTCTGTTTGTCAAGATAGAAGATTTTTATATCGTTATATGCCTAGTCTGAGCGAATTCTTTCATTATCGACATTTAGATGTAACAACTATAAGAATTTTTGTTCAGCGTTGGTTTTCTCAGATAACAGTAAATGCTGAAAACAAATCATCAAAGCACACGGCTTCTCAAGATGTACGAGATTCTATTGCAGAACTACGTTACTATCGAAAGCATCTTTTGAGAATATAAATTATATTTTTCCGTAAGGTTTATACAAGACTTATACAAGATTTTATGAACATTTTGAATACATAGATTATGACTCTAAAAGTAATATTTAGTAAATAGTATAATGATAAAGGGATTTTTTGTCAGTTTTATAATGGCTTATTGTGTTGGTTCATTTTCCTGTGCGGTCATTTTTTCAAAACTAGCGCATCTTCCTGATCCAAGAACAGTTGGATCAGGAAATCCTGGTACTACTAATGCGTTACGTACATCTGGGAAGAAATTAGCATTTCTTGTGTTATTAGGTGATAGCTTAAAAGGGCTATTTGCCGTTGTCATTTCTCATTTTTTTTTAGGTGTATGCGGTATATATCTATCTTTTATAGCACTAGCGGCTGTTATTGGACATATTTTTCCCTTATATTTTGAATTTAAAGGAGGAAAAGGTATTGCCACAATGTTCGGTGCTTTTTTAGGTTTATCTTTTTCAGTCAGTTTATGCCTTATAATAACTTGGCTCATTGTGGCGGTTTTTTGCCGCTTCTCTTCTGTAGCTGCATTGATTACTGCTGTTGCAGCACCTATATACATGGTCACTATTGGCTCTCATTCTGATTATTTTTTTCCGGTTTTTCTAATTTCGATACTTATAATTTGGAAACATCTAGAAAATATTAAGAATTTACAAAAGGGTGTTGAAAAAAAGATACAATTTTAAGTAAAAAAAATTTCACTAAGTTCGTTTATTGGCCAGCGAGATTTAACTTGAATACTTGTTGTATCGTCATGCATCCCAGCATTGAGTCTTAGCCATCCAGTATAAGCTACCATAGCGCCATTATCAGTACAAAATTCTTGACGAGGATAATAAACTCTCCTACCTAATTTATTTATAGAACTATCTAGACGTTCACGTAATTTTTTGTTGGCTGCAACACCTCCCACTAAAACGAGAGCATTAGAGTAAGTTTTTTTGATAGCACGTAGGCATTTACACGCTAAAATATCAACAACTGCTTCTTCAAAAGCATAAGCAATGTCAGCACACGTTTGTTTATCGTGCCCATATTTTTTAAAACAGTTAAGTGCATAAGTCTTTAAACCACTAAAGCTAAAATTAAGATGCGATTGATTAATCATTGGTCTTGGAAAATAAAATCGGTTTTGGTCACCTTCTTTAGCTAATTGTGCTATAGCAGGCCCTCCTGGGTAAGGCAAGCTTAGTAATCTCGCAGTTTTATCAAACGCTTCACCCACTGCATCATCAATACTTTCACCTAAAATTTTATATCGACCAGGACACTTGGCCCAAACCAACATTGTATGTCCTCCTGAAACTAATAGTGCAGTAAAAGGATATTTGGGAGTTTTCTTTTCCAATTGCACCGCCATTAAATGCGCTTCCATATGATGAACACCAATAACTGGTAATCTTAAAGAATAAGCCAGGCTTTTTGCAATAGAAGCCCCTACCATTAACGCGCCAACTAAACCAGGACCCCTAGTATAAGCAATACCATGAAGATCACTCGCTACCAACTTAGTGTCCTTTAATGTTTTTTTAATTAGAGGTAAAGTATTTCTAATATGATTACGAGATGCGAGTTCCGGCACTACTCCTCCGTATGGAGCATGTAATGGTACCTGACTACAGAGATGATTTGCAAGAAGTCCTTTATTTCCATCAAAAAGAGCTACTGCTGATTCATCGCATGACGTCTCTATACCGAGAACGTATCGAATCGCCGTACGTTTCATAGTAAAAACATATCTTTTTTAATTATTGCTCTAACACTTTTTTTAAAAACCGTTTAGCAAATCCGTCGACTATAAAAATTTTATTAAATATTTGTTAAGAAAAAATTTGACGTATCGTTTTAACCATATAAAACCGAAAAATCTATAAGAAAAAGAAAATATGTATTTTAGTTTTAAAAAATATTTTAAGCATAATATACTAAATCAATTTTAACGCTTTCACAGCATCACGTTCTCTTCGAAGTTCGTTTACGGTTTCTTTTAATTTTTTTTGACCGAATGCATTATGCTTAATGTCTTTAACAATTTTAATAACTCTGCTGTTTTCCGTATAACAAGGAAACGAAAAAATCAATCCTGCGTCTACTGCATATTCTCCTTTCGAGCATAAAGCAATAGAATAGTTACTGTCATTAATAGAAGTAGGGTGCGTTAAATTCCATACACTATCAATTATGGCATTGGCTGCTGAGGCAGATGAAGAAGAACCTCGAGTTTCAATAACAGCGAAACCACGTTTTTGAACTATAGGAATGAATTCTTCAATAAACCATTTTTCATCATTAATTACATCCATAGCGCATTTATCATTAATTAGGGAATGATAAAAATCTGGAAATTGAGTAGAAGAATGATTACCCCAGATAATCATGTTCTTTATTGCCGTTATCTCGGTTTGAGCTTTAAGCGCTAATTGATACACGGCGCGATTTTGATCAAGCCTAGTCATGGCATAAAAACGATCGTTAGGAACATCAGGGGCATGATGCATAGCAACTAAACAATTAGTGTTACAAGGGTTTCCTACAACAAGAGTGCGGATATCATTTGCTGCATTCTCGTTAAGAGCTTTTCCGTGTATAGCGAAAATTTCACCGTTTTTTTCTAGTAAATCTTTACGCTCCATGTTTTTTCTTCTGGGCGATGAACCTATTAAAAACGCCCAATTAACATTGTTAAAAGCGATTTTTGGGTCTAAAGTTATTACGATATTACGTAATAAAGGAAAAGCACAGTCTTCCAATTCCATGACGATTCCTTTAAGAACAAAAAATGCTGGTGCAATTTCAAGTAAACGTAGATCAAGAGTAGTATCTAGACCGAAAACTTGCCCTGAAGCTAAACGAAATAATAAAGCATAGCTGATTTGTCCGGCAGCACCAGTTATTGCGACTCTGATATGCTGTTTCATTAACCCTCCTTTTTTACGTAAAGGACGCTATTTTCAAAAAAGAATAATAAATTATCATAAGATTTAATACAAATATTGTTCTATTTTTTAAACACAGATTTATATAGAAGATTTCATTAGTGTACGTACGTTCTGTGAAAATATCAATAATATAGGTAATTATGAAATAATATTTGCCAAATAGCCTGATTTTTCAAATGCATTTAGATTAATTACGATGAATATTGATGACGTTCTAGAAAAAACAGAGCAGCTATGCTGCGTGCTTCATGAAATTCAGGATGGGAAAGCAATTCATTTTTTTGTGAGAGTTTCCAAGGAACAACTTCTAAAGGTTCCGGTTCGTCACCACGGATAGATTCCGAGTACAGATCCGTTGCTAGGACAACATACATTACAGAATCTAAGTAACTAGGGGAAGTACTAAAACAAGTAAGAATTGACATGTTGTGTGAACCATATCCCACTTCTTCTTTTAATTCACGATTAGCCGTCAATAAAACCTTTTCTCCTCTTTTAATACTTCCCTTAGGGAAACCTAATACATACTCATTTAAACCTGTACTGTATTCTCGTACTAGCAAAATCGTTTTATTGTCTAACAAAGGAATAATCATTACAGCGCCATGTCCACGCCCACAAATACGCTCAAAACGACATTCTTTCCCATTGGAAAAACGTAAATGCAATTCTTCTATTTCAAATAACTTGCTCTTGGCAATAACGGCCTTATCGAGAATAACTGGTTTTTTATTCATGTTCAATAATCTCGTTTTTCTAGCATATTATTTTTTATGCTAAGAAAAAATAGACGCTTTATTCAATAAAATAAAGCAGTGTGTAAATATTGTAATTTAGCTTATGCATCACCGTCTTAACATGCATGTATCTCAACCACTACACCTATCTTCCTCAACGGTTTATTTTTTATCCTTAAAAAATCTATAAAAACATAGAACATTACGCCGTTAGTTTAGCAAATTCTTAGGCTTTTAAAATAAAGCTATACAATTGTAAACAGCTTTTTGTCTTTGTTGCAAATTAGTGCTTTTTTCGAATGTCTCATTAACATTTTGATATTTTATTAAGGAATTTAGGTTACACACAATCGATATATTCGATTTCTAATTTATTGATTGATACAAACAAAGATAATGGATTTTCATCCAGAGAGAATAGAAACGAAAAGTGCGCAGTAAAATCCTCCTTTTTTATTACAGAGACAAAATATATTACGTGCAAAAAATACAAAGAAAATAAAATAAATCCTGAACTTACACAAAATTCAAAAGAGAAAAAATAACACTTCATCTTATGCATCTTATCTATGTGTAATCATCGACAAGTTAATAAAATCAGAACAGATCCACTAATTCCGATAATATTACATCCTAATAATTAGCATTACATTAGAACTGTATTATAGAATCGTACATTCAACATTATAGCCACAATATTTTCGTATATTCACAACTCCTGTATCCAAAATAAAATATTGCCCTTTTATCCCTAAAAGAGACCCTGTAATGACAGGCGTTTTCTCAAACGAAAGCATTCGTATCTTATTAGGATATTGCAGCACAGGATAATCCAACCAAGTGACTATAGTTTTTTTAAGTTTATGAATATCGCTCGTTTTAAATTGGCGAATTACTTTAGAGAGAACATAATCAGTTTCTTTTAATAAAGAACTTCTTTCAGATATTAGATCTACTTTTTTAACATCATTTCTTAACATCCGTCGCCAATTAGTACGGTCGGTAATAAAAGTTTTTAAACTAACTTCTATCATTCCTGCTTGGTATCGATTGTTCGTTTGAAAAACAGGTATTGCTTGCACAGCACCTTGATCAATCCAACGAGTTGGTAATTGTGTTTTCTGAGTAACTCCAATTTTTAGACCTGAAGAATTAGCTAAATAAACTACATGACTGCTATGACAATGAGCGTGTGCCCAATCGTCAACAGTACACCCTCCTGTTTCTATCCGACAACGTTCTGGATGGATAATACAAAAATTGCACTCTTTTAATCGTCTTAGGCAAGGAAAGCAAAATCCTTGTTGAAAGCTTCTGTTAGTTTCTCGTCCGCATTGTATACAATAAATTAGCCCCGTATAATGGAGCGTAACGGATTTACCTAACCAGTTATTTAATAAAATATTTCCATATTTTGGATGTATGAAATAATATTCAATAGGAATCTTAAGAATACTTGTTAATTTTCTCAAACGGATATTGATTCTCATTTTTTTTAAACAGAATATTTTCTTCCACTGGCTTTCCACCGATAAAATGATTTTGAATAATTTTCTCAATAACATCTAAGTTACACGAATGATACCAAATACCACGCGGATACACTATTGCGATTGGCCCTTGATAGCAAATCCTTAAACAATCCACTTTCGTTTGGTAAATACCACCCACACCTGTTAAATTTAATTCATTTAGCCGTGTTCTGAGATATTCCCACGATGCCATTCCTGTATTCTTTGAACAACACCGAGGGTTGGTTTGATTACAACATAAAAAAATATGATGACGAATTTTTTCTAACTTTAAAGTATTTAATTTACACTGTAATTTTTCGTTTTTATGAATAATCATTATTAAATATCGTATCTCCTTCTACAAAAAATTCTAAATAGTAAAAATTTAAAGAACAACTCTTTAAATAATTACAATTGAAAATCCAACATTCTTTGAAGTGGGATTCTAGCTTTATCTATAATGTCAGCGTCGATTAGAATTTCGTTGTCACCAGTAAGCAAAGACTTTTCTAAATCTAACAACGTATTCATAGCCATCCAGGGACAATAACCACAACTTCGGCAGGTTGCTCCTTCTCCAGCAGTAGGTGCTTTAATAAAAGTTTTGCATGGCGATTGCTGTTGCATTTTATAAAAAATTCCATAATCGGTTGCTACTATAAAAATGGAATTTGGCAACTCTTGTGATGCCTTTAATAACTGAGCAGTGGAACCAATTATATCAGCTTGTTCTATAACAGAAGCAGGTGATTCTGGATGCACAAGAACCGCTGCTTTTGGATATTCTTTTCGTAAAGCCATTAAAGACGCTCCTTTAAATTCTTCATGTACAATACAAGCTCCATTCCACGAAATTAAATCGGCATCCGTTCTCTTCTTTATATAATTTCCAAGGTAACGATCAGGAGCCCATAGAATCTTTTTATTGTCTTGGTCAAGAAAATTGACAATAGCTAATGCGTTTGAAGAAGTAACTATCCAATCTGCTCGTGCTTTCACCTTTGCTGAAGTATTACAATAGACTACTACAGTCCGATCATTATGTTTATCGCAAAATTTAGAAAATTCCTCAATAGGACAAGAAAGATCGAGTGAACAAGTAGCCTTTTGTGTAGGCATTAATACTCGTTTTTTCGGACTTAGTATTTTTGCATTTTCACCCATAAACCGAACACCTGCTACTATTAATGTCGTTGCGGGTTGCTTCATACCAAACTGGGCCATAGCCAGAGAATCTCCAACGAAACCTCCTGTGCTATCTGCTAAAAATTGGATTTCAGGAGGCGTATAATAATGAGCGATTACTGCAGCTTTTTTTTTCATAAGCAGATTGGTAATACGCATGATATTTTGATTAAGTTTAGGAGTTAACGAAAACATAAAATTTGTTCATTTTACAATAAGGACTATATTTCCTTATCTTAAATCCGCCAAATAGGATAAGCATATGTTCATTTCAATCGACTATAATCCAATTTGCAATTGAATTAATACCTTCATCATATTGGTTTTTCAAAACCATTCCTCTTGGCTGAAAAGACACGAGCAATAATAATAAAAATTATGTTTCGCCACTTGAGAAAAGATCTAAAAAATCCTCATAACTTTTCAAGCCTTCTTTTTATACTGTTTCGCTACAATACAAATAAATAGAGAATTATAGCGAGTCCGTTACACTCGTTCAATTTTTTCTGTAGAAAACAGATAATCCAACCATAAGTTGGATAAAATTTCCTGAGTTCGATTCTGAAATAAACGTTCCTCAATATTCTTAATATCGACTAATTCTATTGGTTGATGCTGCCAAGAACAAGAATAAACAGCTTTTGTTCTCCAACCGGTACGAGGATCAATTTGCCACTGTAAACATTGAGCACATACTCCCTTCATCATACATTGCATTGGGCCATAAACTGCAGCAAAGAACTCTGCTTCTGGTTTAAAATATTTTCTCCAACTACCTTGCAGACCTTTTTGAATTTGCTTTAGCAAATCGGTTGAATCGATAATATAGACAAGGTCTATATCATATAACGAAATGGGTAGTATCTCTGTCATGCAGAAACGTAAAAAGGAAGAGACCCCCCCGCGTATTACTCTATCTTGTAAACGTTTTAATTTAATGGTTTCTCCATTGGTTGTTTTCAATATCCAAAAAATTACATTGCTTATTGATTCTAATTCTTCTTGGCAGTAATTAAATTCCTTAACTTCTTCTACTAGAGCTATGTAAAATACACGATGTCCTGATCGTCGTAATACCGGTCCTAAAGAACGTAAATACACAGCGGCTAAAAATCCTCCAACAACCATTATATTCTTTTTACTTCCATCTTTAAGAATTTTACTATAGCAACCCGTTGGCCCCATAATAGAGATTGGTTGGCCCGGTTGTAAAGTGGCTATCAACCGGGAACTAGCTCCTCGTTCTAAAATCATAAAACCCATCACATCCGGATCGCTAATACACCGATTTGCACTAATAACGGCTAGAGCTTCAGTTTGTAAGCGCGTACCATTAACAAGTGGTGATAAGTATTCGAAATTCTGTAATCGATAAAATTGACCCGCCTTAAAATTACGAGCTGCCATTGGGGCTCGAATTTGACATTCTACTAGTGTAGGTGAATGCCTTTGCACTGTCACTATCTTAGCTTCAAAAAGCGTAGCTATTCTATTACGGAACTTTTTATATTCAATTTCATCTCCTTGATTATCGCATTGTAAAGCTTTGACTATCTTAGGATAGGTTTTCTTAGCAGAAGCAATGGCTTTTACAACACTACCATGGAAAATAGGATGTGTATCACCTAAAAAACTCACGAAATAACCGTTCATATTATAATCCGTAAAAGGTCCAAAATTTGTAATTTTACAATGACTGCTTTCAGTAACTTCTTTTAATTGATGAGCTTTTAACTCGAATCTTTTATAATTAAATCCCTCACGAGATAAAGCATTATTATGTTCATAAGCATAAGCTATATTAGGTCTAGCACCTGTTGCCACAAAGATAGAACGAGCAGGTAAGACTTGTTCTTTATCTGTCATATCAGAAATTTCATCGCTTGCTATGCACCGTTTACATACTAAATCCATTGCTAAGCCATTATTATCTGTTTGTACAGATTTTGGTTCTAAATTTTCAACATAATAGATACCTTCTTCTAAAGCTTTTATTATTTCATTGTAGTTTCGTTTATAAGCAGAAGATTCTTTCATAGTCCGTCTATAAACTACAGTTACTCCACCCCATTTTCGAATAAGTTTCATAAAATTAACTGGACGATTTTCCTCTTTTGCTTTTTGACGTTCTTCACCAACTACTTTTCCATGATTAAGAAATTCATCTAAAATTTCTAGAGATACTGTATCAAAGCGAGATCTTAATATTTCTTCGCCAAAGTGTGCAATAAGCTTTTTATATCGTTGTATTACTTTTTCTACTTGAGCAATATAGTACGCTTGAACTTCTGTAGCCGTATCAATAGCCGTTAATCCGCCTCCAATGACTACCGCAGGTAAACGAATTTGTAAATTCGCTAAACTCGAAGATTTAGCGGTGCCTGTCAATTGCAATGCCATGAGAAAATCATTGGCTTGACGCATTCCAGGAGCTAAACTATGTGGAATGTTTAGTTCTCTAGATAATCCAGCGCCTACAGCTATTGCTAAGTGATCTAAGCCTAAATGCCATGCGTCTTCAATTAATAAGGTACCGCCAAAACGAATACCACCAAATACTTGAAAATAAGGACGTCTTAATAAGCTAATATAAATCAGTTTTAAAAAATTTTTATCCCAACGTGAAGTAATGCCGTATTCAGCGACTCCTCCGAAGCCAGTTATGGTTCGAATATCTAACTGCTCTTGTAAATCAATATAATGCAGAATAGGTTCTGTAACAAGTTTAGAAGGCAAAGGCTCGATTTTCAAACCATCTACTCCTACGACAGCAAATCCTTCCATTAGGAGAAAATGTGCTAATGTAAAGCCAGCAGGTCCCATGCCAACAATTAAAACTTTTTTTCCATTATAAGTTTTAGGGAGATATTGCTTCTGTCTTAGAGGGTTCCAGCGCGTCAGTAAATCGTATATCTCTACTCCCCACGGTAATTCAAGTACGTCCGTTAAAACTCGTGTTTCGGTCTGAGGAATATCGACAGGTTCTTGTTTTTGGTAAATGCAAGCTTTCATACAATCATTACAAATGCGGTGTCCAGTGGCAGGACACATCGGATTATCAATCATAATAGTAGCTAGAGCAGCGATTGCATAACCTTTTTTTTTCAAGAAATGCATTTCAGAAATTTTTTCATCCAAAGGGCATCCTGTTAGTATTTCACCTAAAGGATTAATTTTCATTTTTTGATGAGAATCACTTTTCTTTACAGGAAACCCTTTAGAACAAAAATCACTATTAGTTTTGTGACAATAAATACAATAGTTAATATGATGCATTACTTGGCGTCGATTCATTCGAGAATCCGTTAAAGTAAATCCGTCCCTATAACGATGTAATTCGGTAGGTCCTTCTAAGCGTTTTATGTTATCTTTAGCAATCGCAATCGTTTTTACTAGATTGTCGTAGTCTAAGTATTTAGGTAAATAAAAACTTTCCCACCCTTTTACTGCTTTTTTACCTTCTGATTGAGTCAAGGCCGCAACACACCACAAGATCAGTTTTTCAATAAAATTTGCATTGTCTTTAGGTGCTTTCAATAAATCCTGTCCCCAACAAGCAATAGCCCATTCTCGATCAGACATATCTAATCTACTTTTTTCTAATTGAGTATTTACCCATTGATCTAATAATGAAAAGTCTTCTATTAAATCCGATTTTTTTAGCAATCGTTTTGCTTGACGTAAAATATAGAATTTTTTGAAATCAAAAATAATATTTTCTCTTAAAGTCGTGAGGCGCAAACGATCAACTTGCGTTTTAATCAAGAAAAGATCAGCAATAAAGGACTCTAATATGATTCCACAAGCGATAATCAATTCGCTAGTTGATTTAAGTTTTAAAAATTTTGGCTCCTTCTTTCGATAACAAAGAAGTTGTTCGTATACCATCTCGTCTTTTTCTTTCAAAAAAGTTAGGAACGTAGTATCCAGCTTTTTAAGTCCATTTGTTGTCAATAGTTCTGAAAAGTTGAATTCCGTTTGATTTATTGATAGATTGTCCATACAGAGAATGTTTTTTGTTTTAACCGTGTTTAGCAATAAAAGAAAACCTTATAAAAAGATTTCCGGAGCATACACCAGTGAAATCGACAGGAGCCTGTCTGATTTTGATCGGAGTCATGTCCTTCTATCCGACCAACTTTCTGAAATTAAAAAACACAAACAGATCTTCTGCTTTCGAGATAACTCTTGCTCTGTTATAAAAAAAAAATCCTTGTGGAATTTTTCAGATAATAAATCTTCTCTATAAGCTTTCTAATAATATTATAATATATCTATATCTTATTTGAGCAATTGCTTTAACTTTCCATTTTTAAACAATTCACTGACAATATCTTTTCCACCAATAAATTTTCCTTTAATATAAAGTTGCGGGATAGTCGGCCATTTAGAAAAATTTTTAATTCCTTGACGCAGCTCATCTGATTCTAAAACATTAAAGCTTTTAAAATTAATTTCGCATTGGCGTAAAATACGAACTACATATTCCGAAAATCCACATTGAGGAAAATCTTCGGTTCCTTTTATATATAGTACCACGGGATTATCTTCTATTTGTTTTTGAATTACCTGATGAATGTTCATTTTTAAAGTTTCCTTAAATATTCAATTATCTCTAAGATACAAGTGTGTTAGAATATGAGCGCTGTTGTTTTTACAAGATGTCATTTTGTAAAAAGAAACCTCGTGTGCAAGACGTAACAATCCCAATCTTACAGAAACTTTGCGACGCTCGCAATCCTGTAAAACTTTGATTTGCTTAGTAAGATGACATATTACATGTGTGTAATTACCTTTTTACCTTAATCAGCGGCTTTAATTGCGCTTTTTATTATATTGATATATATTTATCGCTACGAGAATAACGTGACATGACTTTTGTTGTAACCGATAGCTGCATACAATGTAAATACACAGACTGCGTAAAAGTTTGTCCGGTGGATTGTTTTCGCGAAGGACCTAACATGTTAGTTATAGATCCAGATGAATGCATTGATTGTAATCTTTGTGTACCAGAATGTCCAGTTGACGCTATATTTTCTGAAGATGATTTACCTAAAGAGAAGCAAACTTTTTTAAGACTCAACGCAGAGCTTTCAAAAAAATGGCCTGTCATTGCTTCCGGAAAAAAAGCTTTAGAAGGTGCTGACGATTGGATAAATATACAAAATAAATTGCAATATTTAGAACGTGAATGGCCAAAAAAAAATGGTAAATGAAGTATTTTCTTCTCGAACAACTTCTTGTCAAAAAATTTATTTGTCGTGTTAGTCATTAATACGTTTTAATCTGAATAAATTTTTCTGTTGCTTCAATTTTTTCCAGATCAATATTAGATGGGATGTGTAGATTGATTGAGTCTATCAAGAAAAACAGTTACAATTTAGCAACTAAATGCCGAGAATTTAAGCAGGATGTGTTTCTGATTTTATTGTATTAAATGGAGATATTATGACTACTAATGCTTATAAGAGACGTATTGGGCCTATTGGTCTAATGATGTCTTCTGTAAGCGCTATGATTGGTTCTGGATGGCTATTTAGTTCATTGTATGTCGGTCGTCTAGCGGGACCTGCTTCTGTTGTTGCTTGGATGTTTGGTGGAATATTAGTAGTCATTGTAGCTCTTACCTATGCAGAGATTACAACTATGTTACCTATTACTGGAGGTAGTACCCGTTTTCCGCAGTTAACTCATGGCACTTTTGTTAGTTTATTTTTTGGGTGGATTACGTGGTTTAATTTAATGACAGCTCCAGCTACAGAAGTTCAAGCGATGATTCAATATGCCGCTAATTACTGGCCTGATTTGATTCGACAAAATGGAAACAGTGTACAACATGGATTAAGTTTAGAGGGTTATCTTATCGCCACGTTGTTAATGATAGGTTTTAGTTTAATTAACATTTATTCCATTCGATTTACTACCAGTCTTAATAATGTTTTTTCATTCTGGAAATTAATTGTACCAATTTTAACTGCTTTTGTGCTCATAATAGTTGCTTTTCATCCTTGTAATTTTTCTAATCTACAATATGGTGGATTTATGCCTAATAATTGGAAGGGTGTCTTCGCTGCATTAGCAACAGGAGGAATTTTGTTTGCTTTTAACGGATTTAAACAGGCAGTAGAGCTTGCGGGAGAGGCAGATAATCCAGGCCGAACTATAATGATTGCTATTCTAGGTAGTTTAATAATCGTATTAATTATCTATTTATTACTACAAATTGGTTTTATTGGGGCTTTAAGTGCTGACAGTTTGTCGAAGGGTTGGCTATACATACATTTCATAGGTGATGCGGGGCCTCTAGCTGGTCTCTTGATGACATTGGGTATTACTTGGATGGCTGTTTTACTTTATATTGATGCTTTAATTGCCACTGGTGCTGCAGGATTAGTTTATAGCACTAGCGCAGCTAGAACTTTGTATGGATTAAGTGCCAATCGCCAGTTACCTAAATTTTTACACGAAGTAAATGAGAGAGGAATTCCTGCTAAGGCTGTCATTGTTAATTTTATAGTAAGTATGACATTTTTCTTGCCATTTCAAGGTTGGTACGAGATGGCTGAATTTATGTCATCAATTATCGCCCTTTCTTATATTACAGGGCCGATTTGTTGTTTATCGTTGCGTTATCAGCTACCATGGCAAAAGCGAGTTTTTCGTTTACCCTTGATTACAATATGGAGTTTTATTGGATTTTATATTTGTACTCTCATTGTTTATTGGACAGGTTGGCGTGTAGTTTCAAAATTAGGAATTAGCTTAGTGGTTTCTTTTATGCTTTTTATTTTTTATCGATTATTGTCCACACGTCCTAGAGGTATTCATATGAATTGGCGTGCATCTCTTTGGATGTGGCCATATTTACTTGGACTAAGCGTTATTTCTTATTTAGGATCTTATGGTGGAGGTCATGATAAAATTTCTTTTGGATGGGATTTTTTATATCTTGGTATTTTGTCTATTGTCGCTCTTTATTTAGCGGTTGTATTTCGGGCTAGTGATAAACATGTAAGGGTTACACTTAATAGTTTTGAAGAAGAAGTCATGACTGGTATTCCATCTACTGTCCCTGACTAAAAGTGAAGAATCACAGTAAAAACAGAAAAATAGCAAACTGTTTAATTAACATTCTCTTAAAATTCGACGTCTTATGAAAAAACTTTACATAAAAACACATGGTTGTCAAATGAATGAATACGATTCCACGAAAATAATAGACGTTTTGTATATGTCTCATCAATTAGAGACTACTAATAAACCGGAAGACGCAGACGTTCTTTTGCTGAATACATGTTCTATACGAAAGAAAGCTCAAGAAAAGGTATTTTCTGAATTAGGTCGATGGAAAGCTTACAAATCAAAAAGGCCTCATATAATTATTGGTGTTGGAGGCTGTGTAGCAAGTCAAGAAAGAGAGAGTATTTTGAAACGCGCTCCTTTTGTGGATATTGTTTTTGGACCACAAACCTTGCATCGATTACCAAAATTATTAGATACAGTTATCCAATTTAAAAAATCAGTTATTGATGTTGCCTTTTCAGAATTTGAAAAATTTGATTATCTTCCGGAGCCTCGCGCAAGTGGACTCTCGGCCTTTGTTTCCATTATGGAAGGATGTAGCAAATATTGTACTTTCTGCATAGTGCCTTATACTCGAGGTGAAGAAATTAGTCGACCATTTGACGACGTCATAGCTGAAGTTGTTAAATTATCTCAACAGGGCGTTCGAGAAATTATTTTACTTGGTCAAAATGTTAATGATTATCAAGGTGTTATGTACAATGGAAAATTAGCTAATTTAGCTTTACTTATTCATTATTTAACTGCTATTAAAAAAGTAAAAAGAATTCGGTTTATTACTTCCCATCCTTCTGCTTTTTCCGAAATCTTGATTAATTCTTATGCTCAAGAACCTAAAATTGCAAACCACCTTCATCTACCCATTCAAAGTGGTTCCGATCGAATTCTTCAAATAATGAAACGTAATTACACTGTATCAGAATTTAAATATAAAATTCATAGGTTGCGTAAGATCAGACCTGATATTAGCGTTTCTTCGGATTTTATCGTTGGTTTTCCAGGAGAAACTGAAAGAGATTTTCAGGACACTATAGACCTTATTCATGAAATTGGCTTTGATTATTCTTTTAGTTTTATTTATAGTCCTCGTCCGGGAACTCCTGCTGCTCAATTATCTGATAACATCTCCATAAAAGTTAAAAAAAAACGTTTGTCAATTTTACAAAATTGCCTACGAATGACAGCATTAAAAATCAGTCAATCAATGTTAGGAACTCGACAACGTGTTTTAGTGATGGGGCCTTCAAAAAAATATCCTAAGCAACTTAGTGGTTGTACTGAAAATAACCGAATCGTAAATTTTGCAGGAGCAATGTCTTTAATTGGGAAAATAGTTTTTATCAATGTTGAAGAGATACAGTTAAATTCTTTTCGAGGCAGTATTTGCAGCAAAAGTATTTAATTTGAAATAATAGGAAATATATTAATAAGGACGATAATATTGGAAAAACTTTTTTATAGTAATGGAACATTGATTGCGAATTTACTTGAACATACTTTCAGCAAACACAATGGATGTTGCTTATTGTTGTTAAATATGAAACTAAGCATTAGCGTTCAAAATGCTACGAAATTTTCTGTGCCTTCTCTTCTAGAATTGAGAAGATGGGTAGGTATTACTTTCCAATGTATTCCCGTTACCATAGATAATGGTTTATCCGAATTAACAATTCGTTTTATTGATCAAAATGAGAGTGCTACTCTAAATAAAATTTATAGAAACCAAAGAGGTCCTACAAATATTCTATCTTTTTTCTATGGGACTATTCCTGGATTTCCCGAAGATTTAATTGGAGATTTAGCCATTTGTTCTCCTTTAGTTTTTCAAGAAGCGAAAACACAAAAAAAATTTTTACAAGCTCATTTTGCTCATCTTGTCGTTCATGGGGTTCTACATTTGCTAGGATACAATCATGTTAAAATGCAAGAAGCTTTAGAAATGGAAACATTAGAAATAGCAGTTCTTTCTCAATTTGGATATAAAAATCCGTATAAAGACTGATATATTGTTTTATCTAATTATCACTAGAAAACTTTAAAATAAATTGTACACTTATTTCTAGCATGAATTTTTACACTTAATGTAGAGATTTTTTAAAGTATTCTCAGGGTATTTTGTTGTCTTAGTTTCGGTACAACAGACTGATTTTTCATCGTTATTGTTTTCAAATTTTACATTTGAAAGCACTGTACTCTTATTCAAAGTTCTATATAGAAAGCCAATAATGTGGTTGAGTATTTTTAAAATTGGAACCTCTGAGTTAGAAAATACTAATTTTTTATTTCTTTGTAATACACAAGATTTTCCTCTGCCTTTTAATTTCTAAAAATAAACCTTATAACCTTGATTGTTCTTTTAAAGAAAAATTAAGTGCTTTATTACTAGAATCTATGGAATATCATTAGTTGTAACTTTTGTAGTTGAAAGTTTATGCTTTTTATTATTTTTTTATAAAGCAATATAATTCTTATTTTTTACTAGTCTTTTAATACAAAAAATCTATTTAAAATCTTTAATATATACGTTGCTACTTTTCTGAACAGTCGTTTTAAAATAGCATTTGTAACTTAAACGTTTACAAACGGAGTACTGTTGATTAATTCTAGTTAAGTTCAATATTTTCCCTATTTTCCCTTGCTGAATGCTAGTGTGCTTCCATCAATTTAGTTCTTAAGGTATTCTTAATTGTTATGAGTAATATACCATACAATCCATCTAGTATTGAAAAAGCTGTACAAACTTATTGGGAGAAAAAAGGATGCTTTTCAGTTAAAGAAGATTTGAACAGAGAAAAATTTTATTGCTTAGTGATGCTGCCTTATCCAAGCGGAGATTTACATATAGGGCACATTCGAAATTATACTATCGGAGATTTAATAACGCGTTATCAAATGCATAAAGGCCGAAACGTTTTACAACCTATGGGGTGGGATGCTTTTGGATTACCTGCTGAAAATGCTGCTATTCAACATAAAGTATCTCCGGCAGAATGGACTAATAAAAATATTAAAAAAATACGAACACAACTTAAACAATTAGGATTCGCTTACGATTGGTCTCGGGAAATCACTACATGTGATCCTCTATATTATCGTTGGGAACAATGGTTTTTTCTCCAATTGTATAAAAAAGGTCTTGCTTATAAAAAGAATGCTGTTGTAAATTGGGATCCTATTGATCAAACAGTATTAGCTAATGAGCAAGTCATTAATGGACGAGGATGGCGTTCAGGTGCTTGCATAGAAAGACGTAAAATTTCACAATGGTTTCTGAAAATTACCGATTATAGCGAAGAACTTCTTAAAAGTTTGAATGCGCTAAAGGGTAAATGGCCTGCACGAGTAATTACAATGCAAAAAAATTGGATTGGTCAATCTCACGGCACCACGGTGATTTTTTCTTTAAAAGATAGAGTAGATGAATTACGAATTTTCACCGCACGTCCTGATACTATTATGGGAGTTGCTTACATTGCGATAGCTCCAGAGCATCCTCTTGCAAAAGCGTATGCTAAGCAAAGCAAAAAAACTATTGATTTTGTAAAAAAATGTGAAAAAACGCGTGTAGCAGAAGTTGATATAGCCACTCAAGAAAAAGAGGGTATTTTAACAGACCTTTGTGCTATTCATCCGATCACGAAAAAAGAATTACCAATTTGGATCGTAAATTTTTTCCTAACAGATTATACTCTCTGTCAGGAGGATATAATTAGTGGGAAAGGGGCTGTAGCAGCAGTTCCTGCGCATAATCAACAAGATCATGCCTTTGCTATAAAATATAACTTGCCTATCAAGCCGGTTGTTAGACCGGCCAATGGCCAATGGAATTATGAGAAAATTGCTTATACCAGCAGATCTGGAAAACTTTTTAATTCGGGAATGTTTAATGAGTTAGATGTAAAAAAAGCGTTTGATATTATTATCGATTATTTAAGCTCTCATGGACGTTGCACTAACCATCAGATAAATTATCGCCTACGTGATTGGGGTATTTCCCGTCAGCGTTGTTGGGGAACACCGATTCCTGTTGTTTATTGCAAAAATTGTGGTGTTGTTCCAGTTCCTGAAAATCAGCTTCCTGTTCTGTTACCAGAATACATCGTTCCTACTGGATATAGTATCTCTTTAAAAGAGGATGAAGCATTTTATAAAACAAAATGCCCTAACTGCGGTAAGACTTCTGTAAGAGAAACAGATACAATGGATACCTTTGTCGAGTCCTCTTGGTATTACGCTCGCTATACTTGTCCTGATCAAGAAAATGCTATGTTAGATGATCGTGCTAAATATTGGACACCTGTAGATCAATACGTTGGAGGCATTGAGCATGCTATTATGCATCTACTTTATACTCGTTTCTTTCATAAAGTACTTAGAGATTTAGGTTTTCTGGATTCTAATGAACCTTTTTTACGATTACTTACTCAGGGAATGGTATTAAAAGATGGTATGAAAATGTCAAAATCTAAAGGAAATGTCGTTACACCACAACCATTAATAAAAAAATATGGATCCGATGCCATACGGCTTTTTATAATTTTTACAGCTCCTCCAGAACAAGATTTAGAATGGTCAGATATTGGAATTGAAGGAGCTCATCGTTTTCTAAGAAGATTATGGGATTTTTCTCATCAAGTTAAAGATATTTTGTTAGGTATTAATCAAAAAAAAAGACGATATCATCAATCCAAAACTTCTAAATACACATATACACGACAAATGATGCATAAATACTTGCTTCAAGCTAATAATGATATGGAACGTCATCAATTCAACACAGTCATTTCTGCGTCGATGAAAATTTTGAATCTATTATTAACAACACTTACTATGAACGATGAAATAAAATTTCTCTTAATTCATGAAGGATTAGGAATATTGTTATGTCTTTTATCACCTATTACTCCTCATATTACCCATTTTCTTTGGCGATTATTAGGATTTGGGGAAAATATTTTAGATACTCCTTGGCCTAAAGTAGATTTTAGGGTCTTAAAAACTTTACAGATAGATATAATTGTCCAAATTAATGGAAAATTGAGGGCTCGTATGCGAGTTTCCGCGGACACTTCGAATAAAGTAATTAAAAATCTTGCATTGAGTCAATACAATATTCAACGTTATATCTCTGGTACAAGAGTTAAAAAAGTTATTATCGTTCATCAAAGATTAGTTAATATAGTAATATAAGAAAAGTGTTAGATAAAATAAGGGTGATATTCTTAATACTGATTAGTGTTCTTATCTGTAATGCCCTAGTGGGTTGTGGATTTCAACCACGATTATCTGGAGATGTTCCATCTTGTCTGCGTTCTATTTACATAGATTCTTCTCAATTTTGTGATCCATTGATCATTCAATTGCGTAAAACTCTTCAAGCATTAACAGTTCATATAACTAAACAAAAAGAGACTGCTCTTGTTATTCTTCGCATTATTGACATTCATTGGAAGCCACTTATACCAAATATCTTGTACAGTAATGGAACTACATCTTATATTTACTTACTGAGTGTTGATTTTGATTTAGAAACTCGTAACGGGAAAATACTAATAGGTCCTAAAAATATAACCTTACAACGTCATTTAATACAGAATATCAGTCAAGTATACACTCCTAATGCCAATCAACTAATGAAAAAAGAAATGGTTGAAGCCATGGTGTCTTTGATTTACAGAGTATTAATTGTTTACGGAGGTAAAATAAAATAAATGCAAATATCATATAAGAAGCTTGACATGCATTTAATAAACCAACCTCTTCTGCCAATTTATCTTATATGTTCAGATGTTCCACTTTTAGCACAAGAAGCTCGAGACAGTATTCGAAAAGCCGCTTATCAGAAAGGCTTTTTGCAAAGAGAATTGTTTTTTATTGACAGCGAATATGGTTGGACAGCATTGGATATTGCTGTTAATAATTTTGATATTTTTAGTGAAAAAACTTTCATTGAAATTCGAAATCCCCAAGCAAAATTTAGCGAAAGAGGAATTCAGTTACTATCGCAATATGTGCAGAATCCACCACCTAACAAAAAATTATTAATTATCACTGACAAATTGACGACTGTACAAAAAAAGGCAATATGGTATAAGGAGATTTCTAAATCGGGAGTTGTAGTTTTGTTTTGGCCTTTATCCAAAAAAGAGCTACAAAAATGGATTGAACAACGTTTAAAAAAATTCAATATGGTCGCCGATATAGAAAGTATAAATCTTATTTCCGCCTTTACCGAAGGAAATTTGTTAGCGGCTCAACAAACAATAGAAAAATTGTATTTAATTTTTCAAGAAAAACCGCTGAAATTTGCAGACGTTAGTATCGTTATTCACGACAATGCATACTTTACAGTTTTCGATTTAGTAGAGGCTGCATTACTAGGAAATCAATTACGAGTAACACGAATTTTGTCAAACTTAAAATTTGTGGATAAGGAATCTGCTCCTTTAGTACTATGGGCTTTAACCCGAGAATTACGAAACATTTATACATTTTTTTTTCAGCAATCTAAAAACAGTAAATATTCTACACAATTATTTTCATCACAATGGCTACTTTATAAAAAACCTATACAAATAGCACGCTCACGCCTTAACCCGAAAGTTGTTTCTAGACTATTACAATATTCAAAACAAGTAGATTGGGTGATAAAAGGAGTAATACCGGGAAATGCTTGGCAAGAACTAGAGGTGCTAGGTTTAGCTCTTGCGGGAAAAATGCTACGATGAGTTTTCCATTATTGGGATTATTTGGTGGAAGATTTGATCCAATTCATAACGGACACTTATCTGTTCTTAGTCAGTTAATAGAAAAGCTTCCTTTTGAAATTATCCAATTAATTCCTTGTTATCAATCTTCTCATCAAAAAAGACTAATGGCGAATTCGCTAGATCGATTAGAAATGATTCGGTTAGCCATCGTTGATTACTCAATGCTTACTGTTAATGACATTGAAATTGAGAGGCAAGGTGTCTCCTATACTATTTATACACTACAGTTTTTGCGGAATCTGTTACCAAATTATTCTCTTTGTTTTATTCTTTCTACCGATGCTTTTGCTAGATTTAATCTCTGGTACCGTTATGCAGAAATTTTGAATTATTGTCATTTGATTGTCACTAACCGAACAACCTATTGTTTGTCTATGGATACATGGTTAGAAACGTTACTGCAAAATCAGACTATAGATCCTAATGATCTTAAACGATTTATCTCGGGCAAAATATTTTTTCAACAACTGTCTGCTTGCCCGATTAGTGCTACTAAGATTAGAGATTATTTAGTACAAGGTAATTATACGGCCATACAATCCATGTTGCCTAAAACAGTAGTTGAGTATATTAAGAGACATAATCTTTATCAATAATTATACAAAAGTGTTTATAGTTATTTTTAGATACAGTATGACTATAAAAGAGGGAGGTATTTCTTACTTGTATAAGATATGAATCTAGCTATATAATTTAACTCTTACATTATGAAAGGAGCAAACAACTCATCTAATAATGAGTAATGCACTTGTTAAAATAATTATTAATACTATGCGAAAGCACGATGGGCTACGGATTAATAATTTCAATACCACAATCTTGTCCACCTTAGCTGATTATATAATAATCTGTAGTGCTGTGTCGGAACGTCATGCTAGTACATTAGCTAATAAGATTGTTTGGCAAATGAAACAGTGTGGAACATTATGTTTTTCAGTGGAAGGAAATGCTAAATCAGGATGGATCCTCATCGATTTTCTTGATATTATCGTTCATATCATGCTTCCCGATGTTCGCAATTTTTATAATCTAGAGGAATTGTGGAGCATGTAATAAAAGAAAATTTATTGTTTTCATGCTTGCTTGTAATGATAAATTAAAATCCTATAGATTTTTTTAGTTTATAAAAAAATAAATGCGGCGGTTTGCGTCTTTTTTTAGAGTGCACTCTAAATAGCATTTTTATTGCCTATACAATCAAATACAGGAAAAGAGTCTTTTATCATCAAAAAGTGAAGCAACGTAAAATACGCAAAAGGCCGCTGTATTGCATATGCCTCCTAATAATACCAGACTCGAAGCACAATTGTTTAAAAATCGTAGTTTTAGTGTATTTCTTTTGATAATTCTTTTTATCTTTGTCCTAATAGGACAATTAAGTTTTTTACAAATAAAAAATCACCATTTTTATTCTACATTAGCTAAACGTAATTTATTAAGTATCATTCCTGTACATCCCGATCGGGGTTTAATTTTTGATCGATATGGCATTCCTTTGGCAAGTAATATTCCAATTTATACATTGATGATTATACCTAGTAATTATAAAAACTTTAATGAAACGGTAAAACAATTATCGAAAATTATCTCCATTCCTAGAGAAATAAAAAAAGTTCACTCTAAATTGTATCGATATCATCCTTACCCATCAATCCCCATAAAATATAAATTAACTGACGAAGAGATCGCGCATTTTTATGTTAATAGCTATCGTTTTCCTAATGTACGTCTTGCAGCACATATGGTGCGTTGTTATCCATTTTCTGATACTGTTAGCAATGTTTTAGGTTACGTAGGACAAATCAGTCCTAGTGAATTACAGAAAGTCGACTCAAGTAATTATACATCTAATGACATAACCGGAAAAGCGGGTATTGAAAAATACTATGAAAAACAATTACATGGAAAAATTGGTTTTAAAACAGTTGAAATCAATGCAAACAATCGGATTGTGCGTGTTTTGAAAACGACTCTTCCAATGTCCGGAAATAATATTTATTTAACGATTGATAGCGCATTACAAACCGAAGTAAAAAAGATCTTAGGAAACGAAAACGGTGCTGTTGTTATCATACAACCAGGCACAGGACAGGTTTTAGCGCTAGTCACAAATCCGAGCTTTAATACCAACCTTCTTATATTAGGCTTAAGCCAGAAACAATATCAGAAATTTCTTTGTTCACCTAAGCATCTTTTTTATAATCGAGCTATTCAAGGAGAATTTTCTCCTGGTTCTACTATAAAACCTTTTTTAGCCCTAATAGGTCTAGATAAGGAAATTATCACTTCACGCTACCAAATTTATGATCCTGGCTGGTTTAAATTACCGAACACCCATCATATTTATCATGATTGGAAATCAAAAGGTCACGGATGGATTAATGTAAAAAAAGCTATCATAGTTTCATGTGACGTTTATTTTTACAATCTAGCAGTAATGCTAGGTATTTACCGAATAGATGATATATTACATCGTTTTGGTTTTGGAAGTATAACAGGCATTGATTTACCAGAAGAAGTTTCTGGACTTTTGCCTTCCCCGAATTGGAAAATGAAAAATAGAGGTTATCCATGGTACACAGGAGATACTATAGAGACAGGTATAGGACAAGGATTTTTTCTTGTAACGCCTTTACAATTGGCCCAAGCTGTCAGTATTTTAGCCGAACGGGGTAGGGGATATCGTCCATCATTATTACTAAAAGTCGTTACACCAACAGGAAGAATACAAGTGTCACCATCGATTTTGCGATCACCAGTGATATTAAAAAATCCCCACAATTGGGATATTATAATCCATGCTATGCAAGATGTAGTTGATAAATCTTGGGGAAGTGCCCAATTCTTTGGAAGACATCCAGGATTTTCCGTTGCAGCGAAAACTGGGACAGCTCAGATCTATAAACATCAGCGTGAAGATAAAACACGATACAATGTGCTTCCTAAACGACTACGCAATAATCATCTTTTTGTTGCTTTTGCTCCTGTAACAGAGTGTCCAAAAATTGCTATTGCAGTAGTTGTTGAACATAGTGCTTTAGCTGATAAAATAACGGGGAAAATCATGCAATATTATTTTGAACATGCCAAAAATATAAATCATAAATGAGGAAATGTTTTTTCATATCTAGTCAATTAAGTAATGAAATGTGGATTAAACAACGTGCTCCAGTCCCACTGAATTGGTGGCTATTACGCGTTGATCTTTTACTAACAGTTTTGATTTCTATTCTCGTCTTGTTTGGTCTTTTTATTTTGTTTAGTGCTAGCAATCAAAATATAAACGTTGTAACCAAGCAATTGTTTTGGTTGCTGATCGGTTTTTTAGTAATGTTTATCCTTGCTAACATTCCCCCACAATTTTATTATCAATGGACGCCTTTGATATTTGTCTTTGGGTTATTTTTATTAGTTATTGTATTAGTCTTTGGAGATATCGGAAGGGGCGCGCGTCGTTGGTTTAATTTGGGATTTTTTCATTTTCAGCCCGCGGAAATTATGAAACTTGCTACACCCATGATGCTCGCTTACTACTGTAGTAATAAAAAATTTCCCCTTCGAATAAAATCTTTATTTTGTTCTTTGATACTTTTAACACTACCTGCAGTGTTAACTGCGAAACAACCTGATTTAGGAACAGCTATGGTTATGGAGATTTCAGGATTATGTGTACTGTTATTGGCAGGAATAAGTTGGCAATTAATTTTTACTTTACTTTTTTTAATTATTGGATTGAGCATACCTCTTTGGCATTTTATGCATACTTACCAAAAGGATAGAGTATTAATTTTTTTAAATCCAGAGAGAGATCCTTTAGGAAAAGGTTATCATATTATTCAGTCAAAAATTGCTTTTGGTTCTGGTGGTTTATTTGGAAAAGGATGGTTACATGGAACGCAGTCACACCTTCAATTCTTGCCTGTCCATGTGACTGATTTTATTTTTGCGGTAATCGGAGAGGAATTTGGTTTTCTTGGTTGTCTTGTTTTAATTGGCCTCTTTTTAATTGTTTTTGCTAGATGTTTTTTGTATATGAGTAATAAAGCGCAAAATACTTATGATCGCTTGTTAAGCGGAAGCTTAAGTTTAACGTTTATTTTGTCAGCATTGGTTAATATAGGAATGGTCATTGGTATTTTACCTGTTGTTGGTGTGCCTTTGCCGCTTATAAGCTACGGAGGTAGTTCTATTATTACAACTATGGCTGAATTTGGCATTATCATGTCGATATACACACATAAAAAATTGTGGTCTATTATCTAAAGATATAATGGAACTATAATATTATGTTATCCTTAAACAGGTATCGGAAAATATTATTATTCACTTTGATTTTTTTTAGTACAACAGCCTCCTCTATGGAGGCGGCTGGGGTGCCATCGTTACCACAAAAAGCTTATTCTTTCGTTCATTATATGGTAAAACACTGTCGATTTAAACAAAAAATACTTATTAATATTCTTGCCCATGCTAAGTGTAATCAGGAAATCATTTATAAAATCACGCATCCGTACGAAGAGAAACCTTGGAAAATTTATCGAGATTATTTTATTACAGACATTCGCGTACAAAAAGGAATTCATTACTGGAAAACTCATCAACAAGCTTTAAAATATGCATACCGTATATACGGTGTTCCTTCTGAAATTATCGTAGCTATCATTGGGATTGAAACTAACTACGGCCAATGCATAGGGAATTACTCCGCTTTAGATGTTCTTACTACGTTAGCTTTTTATCATCAATTTCGTACTAAGTTTTTTTTATCTGAGCTTGTTCAACTTTTTTTACTTGCTAAAGAACAAGATTTACCAATTTACTTAATTAGAAGTTCTTATGCAGGAGCTATTGGTATTTCTCAATTTATGCCTAGCACTTATCGACATTATGCTACAAAATACCCAAGGAACCACTATCTCAATCTTATGAGACATAACAACGATGCTATTGTCAGTGTCGCCAACTTTTTACACATCCATGGATGGAAAAAAAATCAACCTGTTGCTTACATTGTCAATCACCCACACATTTTAATAGCGGATAAAAAAGCATTGCTTTCTATTAAAAAAAAGCAACTTAAAGCTTATTTTTATTTAAGAAATACAGACATCTCTTCGATCATTGAGATAAAGTCATCGATTCCATGTCAAATAAAAAGTAATCATAAATATTTTTGGTTTCTTTTTCCAAATTTTTACGTGATTATGCGGTATAATCCGCACGTGATGTACGCTATGGCTGTTTATCAATTAAGCCAAGCGATTCGTGAACAATACAATAAGCTAACGAACTAAAAAAGATAGGCTGTTTTGTAGAAAGTCAAAAAGCTCTGATTATACTCTTTCTTTTACAAATTTGAATTGTGTTTGGAGAGAATTGTTCACATTTTCCTTTCGGGGGGTTTTCTATTCCACCCAATAGCCGATAAACGTTTTGTAAGTGAAGGGTGTGTAGAAAAGAGCTCATTTAATGAGCTTCTTATTTCAATACCTGCTTTTATAGGATCGTAGATATAAGCCGCTTGACGAACGCTTTCATGAGGGGTGTGTTTATATGTGAAAGAGTATTCCTCCTTGTTTTGCATATGGTCGTCTTGAATCTTTAATAACGCTCTAGCCAAAGGTTCATTATCACGTATCAATCTCACAGAACCCGCATCAGCCATATACTCTCGAGTCCGGCTAAGGTATAACATTAATAGTATTGTAATCAAAGGCAAGCAATAACGTAATACTAGTATAAAAAAGAATAATTGATTGCGAGTTTCGTTGTCTCGCGAGCGCTCTCTAAAAAGAGTGCTGAAGAAAAGAATATCAACTAGCATTAAAAGAGAATTAACAAGCACAGAAGCGATTAGGGTTAATCGTATGTCTGCATGACGAATATGACTAACTTCGTGCGCTATAACAGCTTCTAATTCGCTACGATCCAGTTTTATTAAAAGCCCACTAGTTATAGCAATCATCGAAGATTTTTCATCAAAACCACTGGCAAACGCATTCATATAGCGAGCGTCTATTATATAAATTCTTGGTCTAAATTGAAGCACTGCAGCAACTTTTAATTCTTCTACGATATTGTAGAGCATTTTTTCTCGAAAAGTTATAGCGGTTTCCGAAGTAATTTCTCTATAATGAGTTCCAAGGAGCGCTAGTTTGTGATTAAAAGTAAATGTTATAAATAGAGAAAATAATGCAAATAATCCTGTAACAAAAGTAGCAATTGGGAATATCTTTAAACTGATCAATGCTACGAAAAGCTGCCAGACTGTAGCTATAGGGAAATGGTTTGCATAAATGTACAAATCTATAAGAAGCCCTACTAGCAAATAGATCAACACGAAGGTAAAAATAACCAACAAAGTTTTTTGCTGATTTCTTTTTATAGAAGCCCGCCAATCGATTGTAGTTGATTTAAAATCTTCAATACAATTCATAGTTTTATAAAATTATCAAAGATCTATAATGTTATCGTGTAGTTCTCTTGATTCTGAATTTTATCGGAAGATAATTCCCAATAAGGAAAATGAATATCTAACTTTTTAGGAAAAGCTCGGACAACAATTGAAGGAAAAACCATGTTTTTTTTAGCATTGTAACGTTCTACACTATCATTATAAGCTTGTTTTGCATAGGCTAATTTATTTTCTGTATTAACTATCGCTTCTTGTAATTGCATTGCATTTTGATTTGCCTTTAGATTAGGATATTGTTCAAATACAACACGCAGTCCACTAAAAATCATAGATATTTTATTCTCTGCCTTCATACGAGCGCTATTATCTCCTTCTTGTTTCGCTGTTTGCGCTTGATTACGTAGCGCTACTACATCTTTCAAAGTGGATCTTTCATAATCCATATATTTTTTCACAACATCAATCAAAGATTCAAATACTTTGAACCGTCGATCTAATTGGATATCAATTTGTTTATTGTTGTTGCGGATAGACTCTATTAGAACAATCAGACTATTGTAAGCCGCTATAGCATAGACACCCAGTAACACTAGCAAAATAAGGATAACAATAAAGAACTTCATGGTCTTTCCCCTTTTTAAATATATTTTACTTTGACATTATAACTTAGAGCTTAGTCAATTCGCAAATTTATCACTTCTAAAAAATATATACAGCAAATACACGTGTAAATCCCTTACTATGAGCAAAAAATACTAAATAGAAACAGCATGCTATTTACAAAACAGTGTTACTTTATATCAAATAATTTTGATTTATCGATGTGCACTTAAATTTTATATTGTTACGTTCTAATATTGTTTCTACTGCTCAGAGTCATATAATCAGTAACATAAAGTTATTTCTTTTTAAAAGATAGAGATGCCAAGAATATGATAATTCTTGAAAAGATTCGTAGACAGATTGAACAATTACGTAGAGAAATTAATCAACATAACTATCAATACTATGTTTTATCAGAACCTATTATATCTGATGAAACCTATGATGAACTTTTTTCTAAATTACGACAATTAGAAACACAATATTTTAAGTTGGTGGTACCCACTTCTCCCACTCAGCGAGTAGGAGCATTGCCTCTTAAAAAATTTAAAACTGTCTTTCATAAGATGCCTATGTTATCCCTGGATCATGTGTTTAATACATCGGCATTGCTGGCATTTGAGAAACGAGTTCAACAGCGATTAAAGTTAGATCAACCTATTGAGTACGCTTGTGAACCTAAAATGGATGGAGTAGCATTGAATTTACTTTATGAACATGGCAAGTTGGTTCGTGCTGCTACGCGAGGCGATGGTGTTATAGGAGAAGATGTTACTCAGAATGCTAAAACGATTACAACAATTCCCTTACAGTTAAGGGGTCAGGACTTTCCTCAACTGATTGAAATACGAGGAGAAGTGTTGATGTCCCGCAAAGAGTTTAAAAAACTTAATGAAGAATCGAAAAAATTAGGAACAAAGGCATTTGTAAGTCCTAGAAACGCTGCTTCAGGAAGCTTACGTCAATTAGATCCACAAATCACAGCACAACGGCAGTTGTCGTTCTACGGTTATGCTTTAGGTGCTGTTAGAGGCGGTATTTTGCCACAGAAACACAGCGACGTCCTAATAAAATTCAGAAAATGGGGGATTCCCATTGTTCCTAAAACAGTAGTGGTAAAAAGTATAAAAAACTGTTTTCATTATTGTGAATATTTTCAGAAGATACGTGACACCTTTTCTTTTGATATTGATGGTATGGTAATAAAAGTTAATGTGCTTGCTTTACAAGAGGCATTGGGATACATTGCACGTGCTCCTAGATGGGCGGTTGCTTATAAATTTTTAGCTCAAGAAAAAATAACAACTGTAAAGAGTATTGAATTTTATGTAGGGCGTACTGGTGCTGTAACACCTATAGCCCGATTGGCACCTATTTCCATTGGAGGAGTAACAATTAAGAACGCTACTTTACATAATTTTAATGAATTGCATCGAAAAGATATTCGTGTAGGTGATACAGTTATTGTACGCCGTTCTGGTGACGTAATTCCAGAAATTATCGCACCTTTATTAGGACGACGACCACGGAATACTAAGCAGGTAAATGTTCCTAAGTTTTGTCCTATATGTCAAACGAAAGTGATAAAATTAGAAAACGAAGTTGTAGTTCGATGTATAGGAGGTTTGTCTTGTACAGCTCAATTACGAGAAACAATTAAACATTTTGTTTCACGTCGAGCAATGAATATCAAAGGATTGGGTGATAAATGGATAGCGACTTTTATTAAAGAAAAAGTAATTAAAGACATAGTGGATATTTATAAACTTAATATAAATTCTCTCATAGCGCTTCCTAGAATAGGAAAAAAATTGGCTGAAAATTTACTAGCGGCTATTGAGAAAAGCAAAAAGACTACTTTAACACGGTTTTTGTATGCATTAGGGATTGTTGGAGTTGGTGAAACGAGTGCAAGGGCTTTATCTCAGCATTTTCAAGAACTTAGGCCTTTAATGGAAGCTTCTGATAGACAACTTTTAGCTGTTAAAAATATTGGTCCAATTACTGCAAAGAATGTTAGAAACTTTTTTCAACAGGACCGTAATATTGCACTGATTAGCGCATTAATTCACCTCGGCATTTCTTTTGTAAAAGAGAGAACAAATTTACAGTCAGAAATTTCTGGAAAGGTTTTTGTTCTTACTGGTAAATTAGAAAGTTTGACGCGAGACACAGCAAAAGAAAAAATTAAACTTTTCGGAGGAAAAACCAATAATAATGTATCTAAAAATATTGATTATTTAGTTGTTGGAGAAAATCCGGGTGATAAAAAATACGATAAGGCAAAAAAATTAGATATTTCTATTATCAATGAAAAGGTCTTTTTGACATTATTAAAACAATGATTGCAACAATACGAAATTAAAAGTGAAAAAGTGACGGATAATATTAAACAGAAGAAAGGTGCAATTAATTACCTAATTTTATGATCATGAAAACGTTTTTTATAAAAATTATGATAATCTCTGTTTTCTATGATTCTTTATCATAGAAAAATAAACGTTGTAAATCGACACACACTCTCATCCTCATCAAAATTAATAATATAGAGGAAACAACAAAGAAACCGATTACGATTTCCCTTGTCTTATCTTTTTTGTGATTGCACGAGTTAATAAAACTGTAGAAGAGTTAAGGACGTTATAAACAGTATAATAATACAAAATACAAGTTAACCATATTTATCTTTCATTATTTTAGGGTTCTTTTCCCTTTCTGTGCTTTTTAGGTTGCACTTTATACTTTATACTTGTCGGTCGCTTTCTGTTAGCCTCTTTAGAGGAGAAATTAAAGTAAACATAGCGAGAGAAATGAAAATTGTGATTAGACCTATTTTCGTGAATAAGTGATTATAAATAGGTAACGACAAACTTGGATCTGTGGAGATATTGGCTGGAATACTGGCGATACTGGCTACTTTGCCTGCAATAATACTTGCAATTGAGGCACAAAGGAACCAAAGACCCATAGTAAATCCCATGAACCGTTGTGGTACGTATCGAGCGGCTAAAGATAAACCAAGAGCGCTCACTAAAAGCTCTCCTGTACTTTGTAACCAGTAAGAAAAGACTAGCCATACGCCTGAAATTACTCCATGATGATTATAGAAAGCACCTAATGGTAGAAATAAAAAACTCAATCCGGCTAACAGCGTCCCCAATGAAAACTTAGCTGGCAATGATAAATCTCGATTATTTTTATGCCACCGCCGGTAAAACCATGCCATTACTGGACTCATTATCATTACCCAAAACGAATTTAGCATTTGAAATTGAGCTGGTTGAATGGGAATACCAAGTATTGCATGGTGAACATTACGCAAAGCGAACAATGATAATGATGTCGGCATTTGAAAATACAACACGAAGAAGATAACAGCTTGAAAAAATAAAATTATGAATAACAACATTCCTTTTCGTTCTTCTGCAGTTGCTTTATAAATTAATATCAAGTAAGTAAAGAATAAAACAATAGTACTACCAAACAGGAGCCAGGAAATAGCTTGGTAGTAGTTAAGTAAGAAATTGCTTACAAAAATTAGTACTATGATGCCCAATAACACATAACCAAAATAATCCCATCGAAGAGGAATTTGATCTGGTTTAGAGCCAATACTAAATATAGTCTTTCTCATAATAAGAAAATTCAAAATAGCAAGCATCATCCCAATACAACAAACAGAAAAAGCTATATGCCAACCAAAAAAATTATTTAAGATAGGAGTAAGATTCATAGAAACCGCCGCACCTATATTAATAGCCATATAATATAAAGTAAAACCACTGTCTAAATTATGGGGTGTTTCCTCATAAACTTTTGAAAGTAAACTCGAAGGATTAGCTTTAAATAGTCCTACACCCACAGCAATGAAGGCTAGTGGGAGTGAAAAATGCTGACTAGAGACCTTTGGTAAAGATAATATTAGATATCCAAATGCTAAAACTACTGCGCCTAATAGAATAGTTCGTTTAGTTCCTAATACTTTATCGCCAATATACCCACCCAAACAGGGAAGTAGAAAAACTAAAGCGCTAAAAGCCGAAAACAAAAAATCGGCACGACTATCTTGATAACCTAATTGTTGTACCATATAAAGAACCAACAATACCTGTACACCATAGAATCCAAATCGCTCCCAAATTTCAATAAAGAAAATAAGATAAAAAGACTTGGGTTGAGCAGTCAAAGATTTAATGGACACGCATACTCCTCGTGAAATTGATCACCGGTTTGTCACTATATACAGATTCTTCTAAAAATCCAACAAAATAGAAAAATGTAAAAACTATACAATATAGTGTGTAAGCGCGAACTTTTTTGTCAAAAAACCTGAAACACTCTGATTGGAAAAACAAAACGATTTTTATAAAGACAATCTTTTTAAGAGTTAGTGAGATCAGTGAAAATTGCATAAGTAATATTTTGTAAAATCTCTCGCGGATTCGGAAGTTGCATGATAGATCGACCTATGACTAAATAATCGCTGCCTGCCTTAATAGCAGCCCTAGGAGTCATAGTCCGTTTTTGATCCTGTTTTTCTTCGTGAGATAATCGAATACCAGGTGTTACCAATAAGAAATCTTTACCTTGTTGTTTCCGTAAAAAAGCTGCTTCTTTAGCTGAACATACTACTCCGTCAAGGCCAGATTCTTTAGCAAGTATCGCCATGCGAGCCACCAAAGAGGTAATATTGCTATGAATCCCTAGAGTTTTAAAATCAGAAGCGTCTAGACTAGTTAGAGCAGTAACTCCAACAACTATTGGTCTTGTCTTCCCTCCTCCTATTGTATTTTTTAATGTATCCATTACTGTTTCTAACATAATACGCCCTCCTAAAATATGCACATCAACCATCCAAACACCCAAAAGAGCAGCAGCACGACAAGCACTCGCGGCTACCTTTGGGATGTCATGAAATTTTAAGTCCAAAAAAATTCTGTAATTTTTTTGGATTAACTCCTCTATAAAAGGAGGACCATACCGTGTAAATAAAATATTTCCAATTTTAAGATGACATAACGTAGGATCTAATTGTTGTATTTGTACATCGACCTCCTCGCGAGTATTACTATCAATAGCTACAATAATTTTAGGTTCTTTTTTTTTTGTCATTTAAAAATTTGTTTTTTGAATAAACTCTTACTGCCCTTTAAATAATTATACAGATGAAAATTGATTTCGTCTTTTCGAATAGTAATCAGCAATAACGCACGATGAGAAAGAATAAAATAAAAGGCCCTGCTTCAAAAAAAAGATTGGAGAATGAAAGAATCCGAATAATATCGTAAAGTTTTAGATGTTTTTACAAACCGGTGATATCACTTATCCAATTCCTTATTTCGCATCTGCTCTTTAAGAAGATCGCCCAAAGTACCTAAAGTAGTAGTCCCTTTCGATATATCAGGAGATATTATTGTCATCGCTGCTCCTTGACTTTCCTCATCTGAAAGTTTTACTGCAGTTTTATGAGATACTTGAATGAGATGATCTTTGTAATCCAACTTGATGATTTTTACCGCAATCTTGTCACCAACGTTAAGCTTTTCTGTCAAATCTTGCACATGATCGTACGCATAATCCGATACATGCATTCTACCAAACACTTGATGATCCAACTCTAAGATAGCTTGTTTACTTTCTACTTCTTTTATTCTAGCTTGTATAATTGTATCCTTACCGTATTTTTTAAGAAATTCTTCTGTAGGATTTTCTTCAAGTTGTTTAATACCAAGAGCAATTCTCTCACGCTCAGGATCGATTGCCAAGATAACAGCTTTCACATCATCACCTTTTTTATAACGACGAATGACTTCTTCAGTATTTTCTGACCAAGAAAGATCAGATATATGCACAAGACCATCAATATCACCCTCCAATCCAATAAAAATACCAAAGTCAGTAATGGAACGCACTTTGCCGATAATTTCTTCATCCTTTTGGTGTTTTTTTGCAAATTCTTTCCATGGGTTAGGCTTACATTGCTTGATTCCTAACGAAATACGGCGACGCTCTTCATCGATACTAAGAATCATAACCTCAACGTCCGTACCAGACTGTACGACTTTGCTAGGATGAATATTTTTATTAGTCCAATCCAACTCAGAAGCATGGACTAATCCTTCCGCACCATCTTCTAGTTGCACGAAACATCCATAATCAGTGACGTTAGTTACCCTGCCAAATACTTTGGTGTTTATAGGATAACGTTGCGCAATATTTAACCACGGATCATCGGATAATTGTTTCATTCCTAACGATACTCTGTCTCTGTCTCGATCAAATTTGAGTATCTTAACACGCACTTCATCACCAATATTAAGCAATTCACTAGGATGTTTAATACGTTTCCAAGCTATATCCGTAATATGTAACAAACCATCGATACCTCCTAAATCAATGAAAGCACCATAATCTGTAATATTTTTAACGACTCCATTAATTTCTTGACCTTCTTGAAGATTTTCTAATCGAGCTTGCCGTCCGGCATTGGATACGGCTTCTACGACGGCCCGTCGTGAAACAACTACATTATTCCGATGTCGGTCCATTTTAATGATCTTGAAATCGCATTCAGTGCCTCTAAGGGAATCAGGATTGCGAACAGGTCTTGTATCTACTAAAGAACCTGGTAAAAAAGCACGTATCGTTTGGATTTCTACGGTGAATCCCCCTTTAACCCGTTCTACAATCTTTCCTCTAACCAATTCTTCAGTCGCATAAGCTTTTTCCAATTTTTCCCACATCTTTATGCGACGTGCTTTTTCTCGTGATAAACGAGTTTCTCCGAAACCATTATCAGGAGTATCAATCACTACGTCCACTTTATTACCCACCTGTATTTCTTCACAGTGAAATTCGGCAGTAGGTATTACGCCCTCTGATTTAAGACCAGCATCAACAACAACCCAGTTTGGTTTTACCTCCACAACAGTGGCTTTAACCAAAGCACCAGATCGAAGATTAGTCTTTTCCAAACTTTTTTCAAACAAATCAGCGAAACTTTCGCCCATAAAACATTCACCGTGTTATAACACTAAATACCCGATACTAATAATAGTCATCAGAAAAATTCATTCTAAAATGCTGATAAAGAAAATTTGGCACATTTTCTGATATATTGCATGACTGTTATGAAAACCTCTTCTATACTTAGTGCAGTGGTATCAATAACCAAAGCATCCACCGCAGGTCTAGCAGAAGAGAGAGTCCTGTTAACATCGCGAAGATCACGCTCTTCTAAGTCTCCTCGAAGACTATGAATACTAGCATTAATTCCACTTTTTTGCAACTGCCTATAACGTCGATAAACACGTTCTCTTATATCGGCACTGAAATAAAATTTCAATGTGGCGCACGGAAAAACAACTGTTCCCATATCTCGACCATCAGATACCAATCCAGGCCATCGACGAAAATTACGTTGGTATTGAAGAAAGGCTTTACGCACTACTGAAAGCACTGCAACTTTAGAAGCTAAATTACCACATTTTTCGTTCCGAATAACTTTTGTAATATCGTGATTATTACAAATTATTTTCAATTTAAGATTGTTAACCACAAGTTGACTCTTTATAACTATTCGGAGTTTTTTTATTAATTGTACTACCTTTTCTTTATCTTCTATAGGAATTTTATAACGAGATAATGCCCAAGCTACTGCACGATAAATGACTCCGCTATCTAAAATATTCCAGCGCAAAGCTTTTGCGATTCGAAGAGCAATAGTTCCCTTTCCAGAACCAGAAAGACCATCAATTGTAATAACTGGAGGTTGTATTACTAAGTCATACATAATAATTTTGTAATTTATAATCTAATAATTAATTACATATCAATACAACAACATTAAAACACTTTTAATTTTATTCCTATTCTTCTTGCTAGTGTGATAAAATTAGGAAAGGAGGTGTTGATATTTTCACAGTTTTGAATACAAACAGCAGATTTTGCTAGAATACCCGCGATAGAAAACGCCATAGCAATACGGTGATCATGGTAACTAGAAATTGTCCCTCCTTGAAATTTTCCTCCTTGTACTATTAAACCATCAGGAAGTAATTGCACATTAATTCCTAATTTCTTCAGCCCTTCTGCCATAACGGCAATACGATCGGTTTCCTTTACTCTCAGTTCTTTTGCACCTCTTAATATAGTTTTACCTTGTGCAACAGCAGCTGCAACTAACAAAATAGGAAATTCGTCAATGGCAAGCGGTATTTGTTCTTTAGGAATATCAATACCCTTAAGAGGAGCATAATGTACAAGAATGTTTCCTGTAGGTTCTTTGTTTTTTATATGACGTTGTACAATTTTAATTTGTGCACCCATCATCCTTAACAAATTTATAACACCAATCCTAGTAGGGTTAATGCCCACTTGGCGCAAACAGATAGAAGAACCAGGAACAATAGTAGCTGCTACGATAAAAAAAGCAGCTGACGAAATATCCCCAGGTACAATAATATCTTTTCTTGTTTTAAGCGTTGGTCCATTACCAGAGAGACAGGTTTGCAAATTTTTAATTCGTATAGGATATTTAAAAACTTGCTTTAATAATCGTTCAGTATGGTCCCTAGAAGTAGTTAATTCTATAATACAAGTTTCTCCTTTCGCATACAATCCTGCTAATAATAAGCAAGATTTTACTTGAGCACTTGCTATAGGTAGACGGTAATGTATTCCCTTTAAATTAGGATTTCCAGTGATTTTAAGAGGAGGAAAATTTCTATTTGAATCAATACGCACACCCATTTTCACTAACGGGTCAATAATACGCTTCATAGGGCGATTCCTTAAAGAACGATCACCTGTTAGGTTAGTAACGAAAGGTTGGCCTGATAATAATCCAGCTAACAAACGAATAGAAGTTCCTGAGTTTCCACAGTCTATATTGTAACGCGGGGCGTTTAATCCGTCTTTTCCTACTCCATTTACCAATAATACATTTTTATTTTTAATCACTTTAATGACGACACCCATGTGCTGAAAAGCTCGTACTGTGGCAAGATTATCTTCGCCCATTAAAAAACCTTTTATTCGTGTTTTTCCTTTAGCAATAGCGGCTAGAATCACAGCCCGATGGGAAATTGATTTATCACCAGGAACATCGATTATTCCTCTTAAATTATTTGATGGGATAATGCAACAGTTCATCTTAATGTATTTACTTACTTTATCCGTGTTTTTTTTCAAAATATTGCATAAAATCAATTAAGTTATCGATTCCAGATTCTGGCATTGCATTGTAAATACTAGCTCGCATACCTCCAATTAAACGATGACCTTTTAAGTTAGCTAATCCATTTTTTAAAGCTTCTTTAGAAAAGAGCAAATTAAGGTTCTTATCTATTAATGTAAAAATAACGTTCATCCGCGAACGATAATCAGGGTCAATAATGTTATGGTAAAATCCGCTGCTATCAATAGCATCGTATAATTTCTTCGCTTTTCGACTATTACGTTTAGAAAGAGCTAAAACACCACCTTGTTTTTTTATCCATTTAAAAACTAAACCAGTAATATACCAAGTAAAAGTTGGCGGTGTATTCCACAATGAATTTTCTTTATCATGCAAAGAATAGTGCAAAAAACTAGGGGTTTCTAAAATAGAATTTCGATTTAATAAATCTTTACGAATAATAATAATCGTTAACCCAGAAATGCCCATATTTTTTTGAGCACAAGCAAAGACTAATCCGTATCGTGATATATCAAAAGGACGAGATAATAAATTTGATGACATATCACATACTAGAGTTAAGTTTGTTTTTGGAATAAAAGAAAATTCCAACCCATTTGCTGTTTCATTGCTTACGTAATATAAATACGCTGCTTTTTTGTAGACATCCCAATCGTTTTGATTAGGAATAGTTGTATAATTAGATTCCTTAGCACTTGCTGCGATATGGAGATTACAATGTCGTTTTGCTTCTTCTATGGCTTTTTGAGACCAAATTCCCGAGTCAACATAAACTGCCGTTTCACATTTATCGGTTAAATTTATTGGTACCATAGAAAATTGTAATCGCGCTCCACCTTGCATAAATAAAATCCGATAATTTTTTGGAATAGTTAATAGTTCCCTAAGATTTTGCTTCGATTCTTCCATGATTTCTTTAAATTCTATACCACGATGTGGAACTTCTGCTATCGACATGCCAATACCATGCCAATCTAACAACGCATCACTTGCTGTAGAAAGAACCGTTTCTGGTAACATAGCTGGGCCGGCTGAAAAATTATAAATTCGTGACATAAAAATAGTGTAAAATACGATTTTATTACTACTTTATTATTGTTTGATTAATTCCTCTACTGAAATAGCTTCCATTCCAACCAGTATTTCCTCTTGTGCTAACTGTATCAGTCGAACTCCTTGAGTGTTTCTTCCCATTTGTGAAACTTCATTGACACGAATTCGAACTAAAGTACCTTTATTACTAATCAGTAACACTTCATAATTATTAAATACTTGAGTAGCAGAGACTACATTTCCGTTACGACGATTAATTCGAATAGCGATAACACCCTGGCCACCTCGACTTGTTGAGCGATAACTCTCTATAGCGGTACGTTGTCCATAACCGTGTGAAGTCGCTGTTAAAATATATCCACCTGGTTTTACAATAATCAAAGAGATAACGCTCTGATTTTCTTTTAATTTAATTCCACATACTCCATGTGCTGTACGCCCCATTGCACGCACTTCGCTCTCATGAAAACGGATGGCTTTACCGGCATCAGTTATTAACATTACTTCCTTATTGCCATCTGTGATATCAACTCCTACTAATCGATCTTCTGTTTTTAATGTCAATGCAATTTTTCCATTCATTCTAGATTGAAAAAATTCAGACGATACGACTTTTTTTACAGAACCCTTAGCAGTAGTCATAAAAATAAAATGAGATTTATTACAATAGCGTATAGGTAATATAGCAGAAATATATTCGTCATCAGATAAAGGGAGTAAATTAACGACCGGTCGTCCATATGAAACCCGGCTACTCTGTGGTACCTGATAAACTTTGAGCCAATACACCTTGCCATAAGTTGAGAAACACAGAATTGTATCGTGCGAATTTGCTACTAAGATACTTTTAACAAAATCCTGATCTTTTACTGCTGTAGCCATCTTACCTCTTCCTCCTCGATGTTGAGCCTGATAGCTACTTAATGATTGAGATTTAATATAACCACTGTAGGATAACGTTACGACTAAAGATTCTTCAGGAATTAGATCTTCGTTTGTTAAATCCAATTGCACATCGAAGATTTTAGTTCGACGCTCATCACCAAATCGAGCTTTTATTTCAATTAACTCATCTCGAATGACTTGATGCAATTTATCAGAGTCGGAAATAATAGAGGTTAATGTGCTAATATGATCTATTAAAGTAATGTACTCCTCAGAAATTTGATTACTTTCAAGTCTAGTTAAACGATGCAAACGCAAATCCAGGATAGCTTGTGCTTGCACTAGTGATATACGATAACCATCAGTTTGTAATCCGTATTTTGCATCCAGATTTTCTGGACGAGTACGATTGTTTCCAAACTTTTTTAATAAATTTAATACCTTTCCAGGTTGCCAAACTTTTGTTGATAATCTTTCTTTAGAAATCTTTGGAGTTTTTGTTTCTTTGATTAAATTAATGATTTCATTAATGTTTGTTAGTGCAATCCAGAGTCCTTCTAGAACGTGCGCTCTTTTACGAGCCTTCCGTAATTCGAACAGAGTACGACGCATCACGACATCTCGACGGTGTTGTAAAAAAGCACTGAGTAGTTGCTTTAAATTTAAAACGCGTGGTTGACCATCTTCATCCAAAGCTACCATATTAATTCCAAATACAGTTTGTAATTGAGTCTGAGAATATAAATTATTGAGAACAACTTCAGCGTGATCACCTCGAATTACTTCAATCATTATACGCATACCGCACTTATCAGATTCGTCGCGCAATACAGAGATTCCTTCAATTTTTTTTTCTTGTACTAGTCTTTTTATCTTTTCTAACAAACGGGCCTTATTTACTTGATAAGGAAGCTCAGAGATAATGATTTGCGAACGACCGCCTTTTATTGTTTCTATGTCAGCTTTTGCGCGTACACAGATTCGCCCTCGTCCAGTTTTATAAGCTTGGACAATACCACTGTGACCATTAATAATTCCTGAGGTTGGAAAATCTGGTCCTGGCACATGGTACATAAGTTCTTCTACAGTTAAATCTGCATCATTAATCAATGCTAAAGTAGCATTGATAACTTCGTTTAAATTATGAGGTGGAATATTAGTTGCCATTCCTACTGCAATACCTGAAGAGCCATTAACCAGTAAATTTGGAATACGTGCAGGAAGTACTGATGGTATCATTTCTGTCTCGTCGTAATTAGGCGTATAATCTACAGTTTCCTTTTCAATATCTGCCATTAAAGCATGGGCAAATCGAGATAAACGAATTTCTGTATAACGCATGGCTGCGGGTGCATCACCATCAACTGAACCAAAATTACCTTGACCATCAATAAGCAAATAACGAAGACTAAAAACTTGTGCCATTCTTACAATTGCATCATAAACAGCAACGTCACCGTGAGGATGATATTTACCAATCACATCTCCTACAATACGAGCTGATTTTTTATACGGTTTGTTCCAATCATTTCCTAATTCATTCATTGCATAGAGGATACGACGATGTACCGGCTTTAATCCATCTCGTATATCAGGCAACGCCCTACCGACAATTACACTCATTGCGTAATCTAGATAAGATTGTTGTAGCTCATCTTCGATGGCAGTTGGAATAATCTCGCGTGCAAGTTCTATCATACGATACGACTCTATTTTTCTTAAAAATGAATCATTAACGTCACATCATATCTTATTTTAAAGATAAGGGAAATATTCTTTACTTCTTTTTCCCAGTGTTTAACGCTATTATCTTTCCATAAATTAAGTACATAATCTTGTATTTGAAAACGCATTAGGTATTATTAAAATATATAGTTAGCGTATATGTATGTAGAATATGCGTTCCCAATTTTAGGATAAAATATTACTATGTATAATAAAACCTCAATACACAACGTCATGTGAAGAACTAATGTTTTCTTGAACTCTAACGCTTGTTAGATAATTTTTAGAAAGTACGAGTTCTAAATAAGAATCGCGACGTTCTCTACAAACAGTTTGTTAAAATAATAGTTTATTTAAAAGTGATTCTAGATTTTATTTATTAATTTCAAACTATCTCTAGGCATATCTAGAAAAACATTGTAGTAAAGCAATCGGGCATGGTATAACGTAGAACTCTACGTATAATAGGAAAGGGATATGTAAATAAAGAATTAGGTAAAACCTCAATATACAGAAAAGTAATTGTATAAGCGGGATCAATACAACAATCAATATCTGTAAAATTTGGAGATTGTATATTAGGTATGGCAGTACAGAAAAGACGTAAAACTCGCTCAAGGCGCGATATGCGTCGTTCACACGATACTTTACAAAGATTTTTAATATCTCAAGATCCTTTGACTGGTGAAATGCATTTGCGACATCATATTAGTCCAACAGGGTATTATAGGGGTCGTAGAGTTGTTATTTTGGAAAAGTCTCGTAAGGGTGAAGAGTAATATTGTACAATGAAGACGATTGCATTGGACGCTATGGGTGGTGATCACGGTCCTAAAGTTGTTGTTCCTGCAGCATTGTTGATTCTTAAAAAATATCCAGATGTAAAGATTCTTTTAGTAGGCAAAGAGGAGCAGTTGCGCCCTTTATTAGTGAACGATGAGAGTGATACAGTAGGAGACCGATGGAGAATTATACATGCTGACGAGGAAGTTTCCATGGATGAAATTCCTTCTCAAGTTCTTCGAACAAAGAAACATTCTTCTATGCGAGTGGCTATAAATTTAGTCAAAGAAGGTCGAGCACAAGCTTGTGTTAGCGCTGGAAATACAGGCGCTTTGATGGTAACTGCTCGACATGTTTTAAAAACGTTGCCTGGTATTGATCGGCCAGCTATCGTTGCTTCGTTTCCTACCAAGAATGCACAGGAAGTCCGAGTTTTAGATTTAGGTGCTAACGTCGATTCCAGTCCGGAAAATTTATACCAATTCGCTGTAATGGGATCAATTTTAGTGACAGCTTCTGATGATCTTCAGCGTCCAAAAGTAGGGTTGTTAAATATAGGTGAAGAGGAGATTAAGGGAAATGAATTAGTAAAAAAGGCTAACGGACTTTTTGAGAAAAGCAAGGTAATTAATTACATTGGATATATAGAAGGTGACTCTATCTTCAATAACATTGCTAATGTAGTAGTTTGTGATGGTTTTGTGGGAAATGTTGTATTAAAAGCTATGGAAGGAGTAATACAGTTGTTAACTCAATACGCTCGTTCTGCTTTTAAAGAAGCTTGGTGGACTAAGTTAATGATGTTTCCTGCCATTCCTATTTTTAAACGTTTAATACAAAAAATAGATCCGGAACGTTATAATGGAGCAACTTTTTTAGGATTAAATGCGATCGTGATAAAGAGTCATGGAAGCGCCAATATTTATGGTTTCTTTTCAGCGGTAGAAGAAGCTATTTTTGAGATTGATAAAAATATCCCCAAACTTATAAAAGAAAGAGTTGGTAGTTTCTTAGAGGAATCTAAGATCTCATGATGTATTCGCGCATTCAAGGAGTTGGCAGTTACATTCCAGAGAAAGTTCTCAGTAATACAGATTTAGAGCGTATGGTAAACACTTCAGACGAATGGATAATGAGACGAGTTGGAGTAAAAGAACGTCATATTATTGGCACCAGTGCTGACAGTACCACAACAATGGCGGTCGATGCTTCTAAGCGTGCTATAGAAATGTCTGGAATTAACCCTGCCACCATTGACATGGTTATTGTAGGAACTACTACCACAGAATATTACTTTCCAAGCACAGCTTGTCTAGTGCAAAGATATTTAAACCTAAGAAATGATATTTCTGCATTTGATTTGAATGCTGCATGTGCAGGGTTTGTATATGGAATAAGCGTTGCAGATCAATACATTCGCACAGGAGACGCTAAGACCGTTTTAATTATTGGAGTAGATGCGTTAACAAAAATAGTAGATTGGAAAGATCGCAGCACGTGTATCTTATTTGGAGATGGGGCAGGAGCTGTAATCTTAAAAGCTGATAGAGAACCAGGATTTATTAAGACTATTCTGCACGCCAATGGAAACTATTCAGATTTAATTACTTCTAAAAATCCTATATGGGATCATCAACTGAACAAATTTTTATTACGAATGCAAGGTAGTGAAGTTTTTAAAGTAGCTGTAACTAAATTGGGCGAGATTATTGATGAAACTGTAAAAAAGAGTGGCCTTAGAAAATCAGATATTGATTGGTTAATACCACACCAAGCAAATATGCGGATTATAAAAGCAATGGCTAAACGTCTTAGTTTACCTCTAGAAAGAGTAATTTTAACTATTCAAGAACATGGAAATACTTCCGCTGCCTCTATTCCTTTGGCTTTAGATGTTGCTGTGCGGTCCGGGAAGATAAAACGTGGTGAAACTTTATTGTTAGAAGCTTTAGGGGCAGGATTGGTATGGGGAGCTGCCCTATTGAGGTATTAGAGGAAAATAGTTAGAGTGTCTCAGCCGTTTGCTTTGATATTTCCTGGTCAGGGGTCGCAGTATTTGGGCATGCTCAAAGAATTAGCGAAAGAGCAGTCTATCGTTGAAGAAACGTTTTACGAAGCGTCTTCTGTTTTGGGGTATGATTTGTGGTTATTAACACAAAAGGGACCAAAAGAGAAACTAGACCAAACTCAATTCACACAACCAGCTCTTTTAGTAGCTGGTGTCTCTGTCTTTCGATGCTGGAAAGTTCTAGGCGGACCTCAACCTCAAATGATGGCCGGTCATAGTTTAGGAGAATATACGGCTTTGGTTTGTGCAAAGGCAATAACATTTACAGATGCTGTTGCATTAGTAAAAAATCGGGGAATTTATATGCAAGAAGCAGCGCCTATTGGAAAAGGATCAATGGGAGTTATTATTGGATTGAGTAAATCACAGATCGAAGACATATGTGAAGAATCGTCGAAAAATTTGATAGTTAGACCTGCTAATTTAAACTCTCTTATTCAGACTGTAATATCAGGAGATACGTTGGCGGTGGATCGTGCTCTTGCTTTGGCTCGAGTTAAAGGTGCTAAAATTGCTAAACATATTTCTGTTAGTGTTCCATCTCACTCTTCTTTAATGCAACCAGCAGCTGAACGTCTTGCGTATGACTTAGCTAAAGTAAAAGTGATTTCACCGAGAATTCCTGTAATTCATAATGTGGATGTATTAGAGCATCAAGGCACTGAATCAATTCGTAGTGCTCTAGTAAAACAACTCGTGGATCCTGTACGATGGGTAGAAACTATACAGAAAATGACGGGACGTGGGATAAAACTATTTGGAGAATGCGGTCCGAATAATAAATTAGCAGGATTAAACAGTTGTATAGAGCGCCACAGTAAAACGTTTCCACTCACCGCTACAAAACTAATTTTATCTGCTATTGATCAAGTAAAGAAAGCTTTTTAACAGCAAATGAGGAAACTAGAAATGATATGTCTTTAAAGGGAAAAGTGGTATTAATTACAGGTGCATCTCGTGGTATCGGATTAGAAATTGCCAAAGCTTTTGGTCTTCGAGGTGCTGTTGTTCTTGGAACTGCTACTTCTCAAGAAGGCGCCTATAAAATTACCCAATTTCTGTCTAAAGGAAGTTTTAAAGGAAGGGGGTATATTCTAAACGTTTGTAATCAGAAGGAAATTATCAGAACTGTCTTGACACAGATTCGAAACAGTTTTGACTTTCCAAACATCTTGATTAACAACGCTGGAATTACTAAAGATAATATTATACTTCGCATGAAATATGAAGAATGGAAATCTGTTCTTGAGACCAATTTGTACGGTGTTTTTCATTTAATAAAAGCTTGCTTGAAGCCGATGATTAAAAATCGATGGGGTCGAATCATCAATATTACTTCTGTTGTGGCGATAACAGGAAATCTTGGACAAGCAAATTATGTAGCTGCTAAATCTGGTCTTATTGGACTCACAAAAGTTGTTGCTATGGAACATGCTATCTATGGCATTACGGCAAATTGTGTTGCTCCAGGATTCATTAAAACAGAAATGACGGAAGCTTTATCAATAGAGCAACAAAAATCTATTTTATCTAGAGTTCCAATGAAGCGTATGGGACTTCCAAAAGAAATTGCTGGAGCTGTAGTTTATTTATCCTCTGAAGAAGCAGGATATATAACAGGAGAGACATTGCATATTAACGGTGGAATGTGTATGGTATAACGCTTGAAAGTAGTGTAATGAACATTTTTATTAGCATGTATTATTTACAGTTTTTTAGTATTTGAAAAGGGAGCCCGAGATATGGCAACAGTTGAAGAGCGTATTAAAAAGATTATCGTCGAGCAATTAGGAGTAAAGGAAGAAGAGGTTACTAACGATGCCTCCTTTGTAGATGATCTTGGTGCCGATTCCTTAGATACGGTTGAGTTAGTAATGGCGTTAGAAGAACAATTCGATATTGAAATTTCAGACGAAGCGGCAGAAAAGCTAACGACCGTTCAACAAGCAATTGATTATGTTAAGTTGCATTCCACAAGTAAGAATATTAGTTAATTGTTTTAGTATGTTTTTTAATGCTTTCGAGGAAAACTAAGGTTGATAGGGGAGAGGCGTGTTGTAATCACAGGATTAGGAGCTGTAACCCCAATAGGGAACAGTGTGCCTGAAATGTGGACCGCACTTTTAAGAGGAAAGAGCGGAGTGGCTCGTATTACTCGTTTTGATGCCTCTGCATTCCCTACACGAATTGCAGCGGAAGTGAAAAATTTTAATCCGAATTTGTCTTTAGATTCCAAAAAAGTACGTCATACTGATGTCTTTGTTCAGTTTGCCGTAGAAGCTTCTCGACAAGCTATTGAAGACTCTGGTCTTATTATCAATGAAAGTAATGCTTCTCGAATAGGTGTCGCTATTGGCTCTGGGATTGGCGGTATGCCTTGGATTGAAAAGTATCATCAGGTGTTGTTGCGCGATGGGCCGCGTAAAGTTTCTCCTTTTTTTATCCCTGGTGCTATTATTAATATGGCACCAGGGATAATATCTATAAATCATAATTTACAAGGTCCTAATATTTCTCTCGTTACTGCTTGTGCTACAGGTCTTCATAATATTGGACATGCCGCCAGAATTATTGCGTATAATGACGCAGATGTAATGATAGCAGGAGGAAGTGAAATGGCTACAACTGCCTTAGGGATTGGTGGATTTTCAGCTATTCGAGCGCTTTCTACACGAAACGACGAGCCTGAAAAAGCTAGTCGTCCATGGGATAAAGATAGGGATGGGTTTGTATTAGGTGAGGGAGCGGCATCGGTAGTGTTGGAGGAGTTAGAATATGCAAAAAAGCGTGGTGCTCCTATTTGTGCAGAAGTAATTGGTTTTGGTATGAGTAGTGATGCATTTCATATAACGACACCAGACCCAAATGTAAAGGGTTTTTATGCTTGTATGAAGAATGCCTTATTCGATGCTAGGATTTCTCCTGAAGTAATAGATTATATTAACGCTCACGGTACTTCTACTCAAGCAGCAGATCATCTTGAGGTATTAGCTATTAAAAAAACTTTTGGACGTCATGCTTATAAATTAGCTGTGAGCTCTACGAAATCGATGATGGGTCATATGTTAGGAGCTGCGGGTGCAGTTGAAGCGGTGATTTCGGTTTTAGCAATTCGCGATAATGTGGTACCGCCAACAATTAATTTAGAGAATTTAGATAAAGATTGTGACTTGGATTTTGTTCCTGAGATAGCACGTAAAATGAAAATTACTACAGTGATGTCAAATTCTTTTGGTTTTGGGGGAACCAATAGTACATTGGTATTAAAAAAACCTGAATCTTAATTTCATGTCATTACTTAGAAAAATTCTTTTCTCTATCGTTATTACTTCTGTTCTAATTTTAGCGTTGTGGATTGCCATTTTATGGTATCGTTTTACTCGTATACCCATGAGCGAAGCAGCAAAAACCAAACAATCAACGATTACTATTAAAGTGCCGTCCGGAACAGGTATTCGTTATTTAGCACATCTTTTGTTGAAGCACAGTTTAATAAAAAACAAAGGAATTTTTATTCTATGCACTCGATTTATGGAAAATACACCTTTGTTAAAGACAGGAGAATATCAAATTACAAAAACCACGACCTTACGAAAATTATTAAACGATATTGTCACAGGAAATACGAAACAACGAAGTATTACTTTTATTGAAGGATGGACTTTTCATCAAGTTAGAAAAACGTTAAAAGAAAACTCCTATATTCGGCATACAATTAATAAATTAAGTGATCAAAAAATTATGGAAAAATTAGGAGACAACCGATATCCTGAGGGATTATTTTTTCCCGATACTTATTTTTTTACTTGGAGAGACACTGACCTTCAGATATTGCATAGAGCTTATGATAGGATGCAAATGATTTTAAAGAAAATCTGGAAAAATCGAGAAAAGGGTTTACCTTATAAAAATTCTTATCAAGCACTTATTGTTGCTTCCTTAATAGAAAAAGAAGCCACATTGCCAAAGGAGCACGCCAAAATTTCTGGAGTGATCTTACGGCGTCTAAAGAAAAGTATGTTGTTACAAATAGATCCTACAGTGCTGTATGGATTGGGCTTGCCGTACAATAATCCAATTACTAAAAAAGATCTCACTTTTTATACTCCATATAATACTTATCGCAATCATGGATTACCTCCAACTCCAATCGATATGCCATCATACAGATCCATTTGGGCTGCTTTAAATCCTGATTTAAGAAGCGCTGATTTATATTATGTAGCTCGAGGAGATGGAGGTCACGAATTTTCGGTTACCTATCAGTCTCATCTTACAGCAGTAAGAAAATATCAACGAAATGCATAAGAGGGTCACTAACAATTCTCTCTTTATAACACGTTGTTTTATATATGTAAATATTGAAATTCATGACAGATAAAAATAGTATGAGCGGTGAAAGAGGACGTTTTATTTCCTTCGAAGGAATTGAAGGCATGGGAAAAACTACTGCACTTGAGTATGTTTGTGAATATTTAGATGTTGCCCATATTTCTTATGTTGTTACTAGAGAACCAGGTGGCACTCCTATTGCTGAGGCTATTCGTGACATATTGCTCAAATGTTATAATGAGATGATGTGTCAAAATACTGAATTGTTGCTAATGTTTGCTAGTCGTGCACAAAATATTATACAGGTGATTCTGCCAGCTTTGCTTCAGGGAAAATGGGTACTGTCTGATCGATTTACTGATTCAAGTTTTGCTTATCAAGGCAGTGGCCGTGGTATTCCAATTAAATACATTAAAGAATTAACACAATGGATTCAAGGTAATTTAAAGCCTGATATTACTTTTCTACTAGACGCTCCTGTTTTAGTTGGTTTAAATCGTATAAAGAGCCGTGCGATAAAAGACCGTATTGAAGTGGACAGTTTAGCTTTCTTTAAACGAGTGAGAGAAGGTTATTTTGCTCAGGTAGCATGTGATCCAAAACGTTTTCAAGTAATTTGCGCGAATCAAAATCTGTTGAAAATTAAAAAGAGACTACGAAAAGCAATCAATCGATTATTAAAAAACTTTAAAAAGAACATGTACAAGAATTAAAAACCGAAAATGATTTATCCATGGCAACAGAAACAGTGGGATATCATTGTGTCTTATTACCAGAAAGAATGTATGCCACATGCTTTACTTTTAACAGGTAACCGTGGATTAGGCAAATTAATATTCGCCCAATCCGTGGCAGAGTTAATACTTTGTGAGAGAAATACTACACAAGCTTGTAAGGTATGTCGAGATTGTCAATTATTTCGTCTGGGTCATCATCCAGATTTATTTATAATTGATATAAAAGAAAAAAATAGTTCTATTGAAGTTGCACAAATTCGTGAAATAACTGCCGCACTTAATAAGACTTCACAGCGAGGTCGTTGTCAAGTGGTAATTTTAACATCTGTTGAAGCAATGAATATATCGGCAACGAATGCTTTTTTAAAGACGCTAGAAGAACCCCTAGGACCAGTACTTTTAATGTTAGTGACTCACCGAGTTGCGGTTCTTCCTCAAACTGTTCGTAGTCGATGTCAACGCATTGTATTTACAGCGTCTTCTGATCAAAATATGTTACGATGGGTAAAAGCACGCATTAGAGAAAAAAGTAAAGCATCTCAACTTTTAGCTTTAGCATATCATGCTCCATTAGAGGCGATAAAACTAGAAATGTTAAATTATTTTCCGTTACGAGACTGCCTATTAATATTACTAATGAATACAATTACACAACGCACATCGGTTGTAGATGTTGTAAAATTCTTATTAAAAGAAGATACTAAATTAATTTTATATATTATAACAACTATCTTTATGGATGTTCTTCGTCTCCAAATTTATTGTCCAGATTTTGTGCTTAACACAGATTGCTTTTCAATTTTGCAGAAGTTTTCCTTGGTCTTATCTCGAGATAAGTTACTTACCATATTACAGAAGTTACAAGAAATATGGCAAGTGACCGTAAGTTTAAATAGCGTGAATTCACAATTGCTTTTAGAAGAACTGTTTTTAATGTTAGAAACACAAAATGTTAGTTGACTCCCATTGTCATCTAGATATGCTTGATTTAACTCCCTATGGAGGAAAATTAGAACTTTTAGTTGAAGAAGCAAAAAACGTAGGTGTTGAACATATACTCTGTGTTGGTTGTAATTTAATCAATGCATTCAAAATTATAGAAATTTCAGAAAAATTTGATAATATTTCCGCTAGTTTAGGATTGCATCCTAGTGAAATAGTGGATCATGAACCTACTGTAATAGAATTAATCAGATTAGCGAGCCATTCAAAGATAGTTGCCATTGGTGAAACAGGTTTGGATTATTATAATAGTAAAGTTAATGTAGATATCATGAAAAATCGATTTCGTTGCCATATTCAAGCCGCTATAAAACTTTCTAAGCCATTGATTATTCATTCTCGCAATGCTTCAGTAGATACTATTCAAATTATGAAAGAAGAAAAAGCAGAAACAGTGAATGGAGTAATGCATTGTTTTACGGAAGATATAGAAACAGCAAGGCAGGCAATGAATCTGGGTTTTTATATTTCTTTTTCTGGCATTGTGACTTTTAAAAATGCTAAAAATATTGTTGAGGTTGCCAAGTATGTTCCTCTAGAAAAAATGCTTATTGAAACAGATGCTCCATATTTGACCCCTGTGCCATTTAGGGGTAGAAAAAATGAACCAAAATATGTGCGTTACACGGCTGAGCGTGTTGCGGAGCTAAAAAATATTTCCTTAAGCAAAACCGCTAAGAAAACCACTAAGAATTACTATGATCTATTTTTATCTAATGATTTAAGAGAGTTTCCGTCTTAATCTTTCTTAAAAGAGAAAAAAGACCGGTGAAGGATACCTTATTTTCTACTTATGATAGTGATAATTTTAGACAGTTTTATAAATATCAATAATTATTTTTGTAATTAGATAAATGAAAGTCCAGCCTTAAAAAGGAAATATTGTGAATAAAAAGATTATACGACGTAAGGTATCAAAATTAAATAAGGATCTTGAGTACTTGCATCCAGTCTTACAGCGTATTTATTTAGCAAGAGATATCGGTTCACTAGACGAATTGTCTAGAGAATTGAAAAATTTATTATCCTATTCTTTATTATCTGGTGTCGATAAAGCAACAGAAAGATTAATACAGGCTATAAAAGCACAACAATATGTTACAGTTGTCGGAGATTTTGATGTAGACGGTGCGACAAGTACTGCTCTAGTAGTGAGAGCTTTGCGTGCATTTGGAATGAAAAACGTTTCTTATTTAATTCCTAATCGATTTATTCATGGGTACGGACTAACGACAGACATTGTAGAGAAAGCTTCAAAAAATAGACCTAGCTTAATAATTACGGTTGACAACGGGATTTCAAGTTATACAGGTGTGGTAAGAGCCAATCAATTAGGAATCGATGTATTGATTACTGATCATCACCTACCAAGCGAACAATTACCTCCCGCTTACGCGATTATAGATCCTAATTGCAAAGAAGATAAATTTCCTAGCAAATGCTTATCTGGCGTGGGAGTAGCTTTTTATCTTATGCTAGCGCTTCGAGCAAAACTAAAAAAAAATGATTGGTTTAAACAACACAATATCAATTATCCTAATATGGCGCAATTTCTTGATTTCGTTGCTCTTGGTACTATAACTGATGTTGTGCCTTTAGATAGAAATAATCGTATATTGGTATATCACGGACTACAACGTATTCGATTAGGACAAACTCATGAAGGGATATTGGCGTTATTGCAGATTGCTGGATGTAAACGAGAAAAAATACGTACTACTGATCTTAGTTTTGCCGTTGGTCCACGATTAAATGCAGCAGGACGTTTGGATGATATGAGTCTAGGTGTTAATTGTCTTTTAGCAGATAATAAAAAAACAGCTTTATATATTGCTCGTCAATTAGATGATTTAAATAAAGAACGACGTGTTCTTGCTTCTCGAATGCGAGAAGAAGCATTTGATTCTATCAATCAATTTTATCTAAATCGTTTACCATTACCACCCGGTATCTGCTTATATAATAAAGCATGGCATCCAGGTGTGATAGGATTAGTGGCTTCTCAAGTAAAAGAGCAAATCAATCGACCTATTATCGCTTTTTCAAAAACAAGCAAAGGAATTTTACAAGGATCTGCGCGATCTGTTGATGGACTACATATACGTAATGTGTTAGAGATTATTTCAATTAAATATCCAAATCTGATAGAAAAATTTGGAGGTCACGCTATGGCAGCTGGTCTTAGCTTACCTTTAAGTCGATACAAAGAGTTTCAACGGGCTTTTTCTGAAGAAGTGAGAAAAAATTCCAAAAAAGAAGATTTACAGCCGAAGTTAATAACCGATGGAGCGTTAACTACAGAAGAATTAACCGTTGAGCTTGCTGAACTAATAGAGCAAGCTGCACCTTGGGGGCATGGATTTCCTGAACCTATGTTTGATGGATGTTTTAAAATAGTTAATCAACGCATTATAGGTCAACAACATTTAAGATTAATTTTACAAATGCCTAAAAGCAAATATTATATAGATGGAATTATTTTTCATGCTAATTTACAAAAATGGCCGAATTTTTACTTTCAGTACGTAATGTTAGTCTATCGATTAGATATAAATGAATTCCGAGGACGTAAGAAACTACAACTTTTAATAGATCATATTCAGTTGCTTAACCATTGAGAAAAATGTATCTGTCTATAACATTTAATTGAATTTTTAGATTTCTAGAGATAAAGATAATTTCTAGATATAACGTGTAAAACACTCTACTTGTTTAAATAAGTACGAGATTCAGATCCCAATTTTTGGTGTACTTGTTAAATGTTAACCATGAATTATACAAAAGATTATATTTTCTCGAATTATGACTGATGTATTGGGAATAGAAAAGAATGGGAAAATACGGTAGTTTTTTAAATTAAGATAAGAAAATTTCTTTGACAGAGAAATTGTATAAAAATTTAGTTTAATTTTTTATAAAGTCAGGTTTTAAACAATCTTTTCTATATGTTATTAGTAACGTTATATTCTAAAACACTGGCTCCTCGGGAGGGACTCGAACCCCCGACCAAGTGGTTAACAGCCACCCGCTCTACCAGCTGAGCTACCGAGGAGTGCTATTAGGATAAAATCGTCTCGTATATTACTAGTCAATAATATGATAATCAATCAACTTATTTATTGCAGAACAGTTGTTAATCGATTCATCGCTTTTCTTAGTATGGCATTGCTGGCAGTACAAGAAAGTCGAATATAGCCTGGAAAACCAAAAGCACTTCCAGGAACTACGGCTATATTAGCCTTATCGAGTAAATAAGTAGAGAATTCAATATCAGATAGAAAGCCTAGTCGCTTAATTACCTCTGTCATGTCTGGGAAAAGATAGAAAGCGCCGCTTGCAGACAAACATCTTACATTTTTCATTTCGTTTAGTTTGTTTAATATTAAATCGTGGCGCATTTTATAAGCCTTGTACATATAATTAAAGTCATTACGGTTGTATTTTAGAGCTGTAATTGCAGCTGCTTGAGCAATTGTGTTAGGACAAGAAGTACTTTGAGATTGTATTTTTTCCATTGCTTGTATAATGATTTTAGGACCAGCAGCATAACCAATTCTCCACCCTGTCATAGCAAACGCTTTAGAAACACCATTAATGACAACAGTTCGATCACGCAGTTTAGGGCATACATTGATAATGTTTGTAAAATAATCTTGTCCCCATAAAATGTATTCGTAAATATCGTCAGATAGAATAAACACCTTTGGATGCTGCAACAGTATTTTTGCCAGAGTTTCTAATTCTAACCGACTGTAAGCCGCTCCAGAAGGATTACTTGGACTATTTAAAATTATTAAACGAGTTTTTTCAGTAATAGCTTTTTTTAGTTTCTGAGGAGTCAATTTGAAATTCTGTAAAAAAGTAGTTTTTACAATAACTGGAACTGCTTCAGCCATTTTTACTATAGATGGATAACTTACCCAATAAGGTGCTGGAATAATCACTTCGTCGCGTGCATTTAATACAGCCATAACAGCGTTGTATATAGATTGTTTTGCTCCATTACTTACAATGATTTCATTGGGTTCGTAATCTAAGTGATTATCACGTTTTAATTTTTGGATAATGACTTCTTTTAAAACATCAGTGCCTCCAACCTGAGTGTATTTAGTAAACCCTTGACGGATCGCTGCTATTGCTGATTGCTTGATCGGATACGGCGTATCAAAATCTGGTTCACCGGCTCCAAGATTAATTATATCACGACCTTGATTTTTTAGTTTAATAGCTGTACCAGTAACTTTTACTGTAGCGGAGGGCTCAATTCTTCTGACTCTAATAGATAATAAAGTATCGTTCACGTTGCAGTTAATACTCCTAATGTTATGCGATATATCTTGAAAGTTTTCGATAGAGTAGTAGAAAATAATGTTATAAACAATGACTTTGTGCTTATATTTTTCTTAGCTTATTAATGTTGTCTGCTTTTCAAATCATGCAGTGAATAAACTTCGTGTTTTTATCGATCAAAGATCGTAGTTTATATTTAAATGCTTGAAAAATAGTTTCGGATTTAATGCGTGATAACACACTGCTCTTACAATTACATCCTCGTTACTTACAATATGGGATAATAGATTGCTGTTTAACATATAACTAAGCAATCATTCTAATGCCGCTGTTTTTAATTGAAACTGTATTATTCGTAGCATGTAGAATGCTATAGAACTGTTATGACAGATTTAACTTAAAAGACTCTTGTAATTATTTTACTTCGCTAATTTATTTTCGAAAAAGAAACACTTTTATAGCCTTAACAGAGGGTATTAATTCGTCGTTACTAGATAATATTTTATGTAAAAAATCGTTTCAATTGAAACTGTATAATATGGTTTTATGCAGTAAAGCCTGATATAGTTAAGTGTGGATTTTACTATGTTATATAGAGCATAAGGGCATGTGTTGGTGCAGAAGAGGTTTTATAATACCCTTATCAAATCTCTTTAAATTAGAAAATATACGATGTTCAATGTTTAATGAAAATTTCAATGAATTTATTAGATTTATTCAAATTATCTTTTTAAAAAGGTCTAAAAGATATACGAACTTTGATAAGTGCCAATGCATAATGAGTAGATTGTTTATGTAATTTTGGACTTTGAGGCAATGCAGGTTAATTGTCCATCGGATAGATTGTAAAAATGAAAAGAATGCTGATTAACGCAACTCAACTTGATGAGGTGCGTGTAGCGATTACTGCAGATTCTAAATTGATTGATCTTGATATCGAAATTCCCGGTCAAGAGCAAAAAAAATCCAATATTTATAAAAGCGTTATTACTAGAATTGAACCAAGTTTAGGAGCAGTATTTGTTAATTATGGTAGTGAAAGACACGGATTTTTACCATTAAAAGAAATTTCTCACGAATATTTTCTCCAAGATTCGTCTCAAGAGTTTGAGTCTATTGATATTAATCGAGTGCTTAAAGTAGGCCAAGAACTTGTTGTGCAAGTTGGGAAAGAAGAACGTGGAACAAAAGGAGCTGCATTAACCACCTTTATCAGTTTAGCAGGTTCTTTTTTAGTTTTAATGCCTAATAATCCACAAGCAAGTGGCATTTCACGTCGCATTGAAGGAGAAGAGCGCGACCAACTGCGTGAAGCCATTAATCAACTCAATCTTCCTGAGGGGATGGGTTTGATTGTGCGCACCGCTGGTCTCGGGCGTGCAAAGGAAGAACTTGCATGGGATTTAAAGATCTTATTGCGCTATTGGGAAGCTATTAAACGAGCGGCAATTGCTAAACCAGGACCTTATCTTATTCATCAAGAAAGTGATGTTATCATTCGTGCAATTCGGGATTATCTACGTCAAGATATTGAAGAAATTCTTATTGATAATGAGCGGTCTTATCAAAATGCCTGTCACTATATTAGCCAGGTTCGTCCTCAATTTATTGGGCGTTTAAAGTTTTACTGTGATCAATTACCTCTTTTTAGTAGATTTCAAATTGAACAACAAATTGAAAATGCCCATCATCGTGAAGTTCGTCTCCCTTCTGGAGGATCTTTAATTATTGATCATAGTGAAGCCCTAGTAGCCATTGATATTAACTCAGCACGATCTACTAGAGGAGCAAGCATAGAAGAAACAGCACTTTTGACAAATTTGGAAGCCGCTGAAGAAATTACTCGTCAACTACGTATTCGAGATATCGGAGGACTTATTGTCATAGATTTTATTGATATGACTCCTATTCGTAATCAACGTGAAGTTGAACATTATTTACGTAACGCTTTAAAACAAGATCGTGCTCGTATTCAGATTGGTCGGATTTCAAAATTTGGTTTACTAGAGATGTCTCGTCAGAGGTTGCGTTCTTCTCTAAATAGATCAACTCAAATAACTTGTCCTCGTTGTGAAGGGGAGGGTGCTATTCGTAGTATAGAATCTCTTGGACTTTCTATTATTCATTTAATTCAGGAACAAGCTTCTAAAGTTAAAAATATTCATTTTCAGGTACAAGCACCTGTGGATTTGGCAATTTATCTCGTTAATGAAAAACGAGAAACTTTAAGTGTTATTGAAAAACATTATCCTGTAAAAATAACTATTATTCCTAATCAATACATGGAAACACCACTTTATCAGATGAAGCAAATTAGAATAGATCTAAAAAACTTAGAACATGGTAAAGGTATACCTAGTTATAAACTTTCCAAAATTTTTAAAGCTGAAACATCAAAAAAACAAGAAATTAGACCATCATCAGAACCCGTGATTCAGCAATTCTTGTCCACAGGAACTCCATTGACAGCATCGAGCTTTCCTCGTAAGACTTTTAGTGGCGGTTTATTCAAGCGATTGATGGCAAAAATGTTTGGAACCGAAGAAATCATAAAATCGCCCTTTTCTAGGGTATCATCATCTAATCCTCATCGATTAATTCAATCATCTTGCAGAAAAAATGAAAGGAGACATCATCGTGTAAGAGAATCACATACTATCAAATCTCCATCATCTGTAAATCAGCAAGAGACTAATAAACGTTATCATATTCAAGGTAGTAGTAAAAACAACGAAAGCGATGTGAGCAGTGAAGGAAGGCGTTTATATCGTAGAGCGTCTCGAAATGGAGGCTATCGAAATTGTTATCGAGGTGGTGTCAAAGTAGATTACTCTTCAAGACATCGTGTTCAGAAATCGGATGGTGCAGTTGCCGCTACATTAGTAAGTAGCAGTATGGTAGTTGATATCAAGCAATTACCTAAACCATCTTCTTCCACTTCCCCTTCCCCTTCAAATCTTACACCTTATATAAATATTAAACCCGATTATTCCAAAGAATATTTGAAGAAAATTGATATTAATAGAAATTGCCTTGAAAAAAACGAGAAAACATGTACGAATAGTACGGCTTTTGAGAGTAAAGAAAAATAACTACAAAAATTCCCATCCATCGTTTTGTACAGGATTATCAGATAGTGATAAATTTTTTAGATGTTAATATAAAATTTCAGCGATTTACAAATTGCTAAAAGTTATTTTATTAGAAGTGTTTAAAGAAAATTTAGTTAATACTAAGTGTGATAATATCGTATGTGGTTTTCTTTATAAATTCAATGCTTAATCGTTCTAATTCATTTAGAATTTAATTAAAAATTAATATGAATCCTTTATTTTGAAAATATATTATTGCGAACTTTACATGAGATTTAACTAAGCAGGTTATGAGCGTATAATGCGTGTGACTTCGTTTACTTCAGAATCCGTTTCGGAAGGCCATCCTGACAAAGTGGCTGATCAAATTTCTGATGCCATTTTAGATGCCCTTATCAGTCAAGATCCTTATTCTAAAGTCGCTTGTGAAGTTATCGTAAAATCAGACATGGTTTTTGTCGCTGGAGAAATCTCCACTAGTGCTTGGGCTGACATAGAGCATATTACTCGCAATACAGTTTTGCAGATTGGTTATGACGATCCTCACATTGGTTTTGACGGAAGAACTTGTGCTGTACTTTCAGCTATTGGAAGACAATCTCCAGATATTGCAGCAGGGATGAATAGATTTAGCAATTTAGCATTATTAGGCGCGGGAGATCAAGGTTTGATGTTTGGGTATGCTTCTACAGAAACCGATGTACTTATGCCTGCCCCAATTACTTATGCTCATCGATTAGTTCGTCGACAAGCCAAGCTGCGAAAGGAAGGTATTCTTTCTTGGTTGCGCCCAGATGCTAAATCACAAGTTACGCTTCGTTATAAAAATGATGTTCCTGTGGCAATAGATTGTATTGTCTTTTCTACACAACATCATCCAGATATTCATCAAAAAGATTTGCGAGAGGCTGTAATTGAAGAAATCATTAAACCAGTTGTTCCACAGACTTGGATTTGTAAGGAAACTCGATTTCTAATAAATTCTATGGGACGTTTCGTTATTGGTGGCCCCGTTGGTGATTGTGGATTGACAGGACGTAAGATTATTGTTGATACCTATGGGGGAGTAGCTCGTCATGGGGGTGGTTGTTTTTCAGGAAAAGACCCTTCAAAAGTAGATCGTTCAGCTACTTATGCAGCTCGTTATGTTGCCAAGAACATTGTAGCTGCTGGCTTAGCAGATCGTTGTGAAGTTCAAATTTCTTACGCAATAGGTATTGCTGAACCTACTTCAATTAGCATTGAAACTTTTGGGACTGCAAAGATTGATGAGGATCGTATTCAGAAATTAATTATTGAATTCTTTGATCTTCGACCTGGGCGTATTGTAGAAGAACTGCGGTTATTACAACCAATCTACAAAACCACTGCTACGTATGGTCATTTTGGACGAGAAGAACCAGAATTTACTTGGGAAAAGACAGATAAAGCTGAAGTACTGCGAGAAGCTGCTGGCTTATTTTTAGTTACTACTTAACATTTCTAAACATGGAAATAACAATGAATCAAAATTTTTGGATTACCGACAGTAATTTAGCAAATTGGGGTCGACAAGAAATTGAAATCGCTGAAGTAGAAATGCCTGGATTGATGGCTCTACGTCGAAAGTATAAAGAAAAAAAACCATTAAAAGGAGCTCGTATTGCAGGTTGTATACATATGACTATTCAAACAGCTGTTTTAATTGAAACTTTGATTGATCTCGGCGCTGAAGTGCGATGGTCATCATGTAATATTTTTTCTACTCAAGATCACGCAGCTGCAGCTATTGCAAAAAAAGGTATTCCTGTTTTTGCCCGAAAAGGAGAAACTGAGAAAGAGTATTGGGAATGTATCAATGCCACTCTAGAGGGACCTAGTGGATGGAAACCTAATATGCTTTTGGATGATGGTGGAGATTTGACTATGTGTGTTCTAAACAATCACCCCAAATTGTGCCAAGAGATTCGAGGTGTATCTGAAGAAACGACTACAGGAGTGCATCGACTTTATAGAATGTTCAAGCAAAAAAATCTAAAATTTCCTGCGATTAACGTAAATGACTCTGTGACTAAATCAAAATTTGATAATCTTTATGGTTGTCGTGAATCTCTTGTTGATTCTATTAAACGGGCAACTAATATTATGATCGCAGGAAAACGAGTTGTTGTGTGTGGATACGGAAATGTAGGTAAAGGTTGTGCACAATCTCTACGCTCGTATGGCGCTATCGTTTACATTACTGAAGTCGATCCTATTTGTGCTCTACAAGCTTCTATGGAAGGATATCAAGTTACAACTATGGAAGCGATGGCACCAATTGCTGACATTTTCGTCACTGCGACTGGTAATATTGATGTTATAACACATGAACATATGGTTCAAATGAAAAATCAGGCTATTGTATGTAATATTGGACATTTTAATAAGGAAATTGACGTCAATTCTTTAAAAAAATATCAATGGATCGCTATTAAACCACAAGTTGATCAAGTTATTCTTCCTAATGAAAAACGATTGACAATTTTAGCAGAAGGACGCTTGGTTAATTTAGGGTGTGCCGCAGGACACTCCAGCTTTATTATGTCGATTTCTTTTACTAACCAAGTGTTAGCACAAATAGAGTTATGGAAACATTCCGAAAAATATCCCATTGGTTTATCTGTATTGCCTAAACATCTAGATGAGAAAGTTGCGTATCTCCATTTATCGCACGTAGGAGCTAAGTTGACAAAATTAACGAAAAAACAAGCTTCTTATATTAATGTAGATTGCCGCAATGGACCGTTTAAGTTTGACTGCTATCGTTATTAATTATAATAAGTAAACACTTAGTGTTTGCCTCTTATAGATAAGAGTGATTTACTACTAATCGTGTAAACAGCTGTTGCCAAGAAACACTTAATCTGACGTTTTCAATTGAGAAATTTTTTTATAAATTATTCACGAGAAAAAGGTTGAACATCACACAACAATATAAATCATAAATGACGGAATACACTTATTATTTAGCACATCTCCCGATATCTCTATTGTATCAAACCAACCTTGATAAAAAGAGTCGTAATTATATTTCTTAGTTTAGCCAAAAGCACAGTGAATAATAAGTATTGTATTATTCACTAATGATTACAATGTTCAAAAATAATTTTGATAAGTTGCCCTCTTTACAAGACATAGTGTTTCTTCTGCGATAGCGTTAACTCGCTCTGTACCATTCTGCAAAATTTTACGCACGTAGGTGTAATCTGTCTCATATTCAGCACGACGTTGCTGTAGGGGAGATAAAAACTCTAATAGCACCTCTACTAAACGATTTTTACATTCCACATCTCCAATCTTTCCTTCACAATAGAGTTGCTTTGCTTCTGTTACCCATATTTTATCTGGATTAAAGGCGTCATGTAAAACCCACAAAGGATTATTTTCGATAGTGCCACAATCCGTTGTATGTAAACGATTTGGATCGGTGTACATACCCATAACTTTTTTTCGCACTATATCTATAGAGTCACTTAAAAAAATCGCATTATTTAATGATTTACTCATTTTCAGTAATTGACCTTTTTTTCCAGGCCCTCCAGTGCCTACTAATCTCCGTATCCGTCCAATTTTAGCTTCTGGTATTGGAAATAAGCCACTAGCTTGCAGATGATCTCTATCATCAATATGCGTATTAACTCCACAATATAATTGATTAAAATGCCTAGCTACTTTTCTAGTTAACTCAATATGAGGTACTTGATCTTCACCTACAGGAACAACTTCGGCGCGAACTGACAGAATATCAGCTACTTGCATAATTGGATATAGCAAAAAACCCATTGAATAGTTATCTCCTAATTCTTTTTCCCGAATTTCATCTTTAATGGTCGGATTTCGTATTAATCGAGAAAATGGGACTAGCATACTAAAATATGCCATTAATTCAAAAATAGCTGGAACTTCTGACTCAATAAAAATTGTGCTCTTTTCTGGATTTATCCCAACTGACAAATAATCGAGAGCAATATCCAATGTACTTTGGTGAATCGATTTAGGTTTTTTAACATTTTGTGTAGTAAACGCGTGAGTGTTAGCAAGCAAAAAATAACATTCATACTTATCCTGTAGCGAAATTCTATTTTCTACAGAACCTACCCAGTGTCCTAGATGTAAACGCCCTGTAGGCATATCTCCACTAAGAAGTCGAGGCTTCTTTTGTATAAACTCAGAAATAATAGACATACCAATTCTAATCATCGCTAGTTTAAAGGTTTCTGTCAACATTATGCGGTCAATGATATAATGAAAACGGAAAAGGGTTCAAGCTTTGGAATCATTAAATTCTAGACAAAAAGAAGCAGTTACTTCAGCGTTTCCTTACATCTGTGTATTAGCCGGTGCAGGTAGTGGGAAGACTCGTGTATTAATTCATCGTATAGCGTGGCTTATTCAGAGAAAAAACGTATCTCCTTATAGTATCTTAGCAGTAACTTTTACTAATAAAGCAGCGAACGAGATGCGTAGACGTATTGAATCTATGGGTATTCCCACTGCGATGATGTGGATAGGTACGTTTCATAGTTTATCTCATTATTTACTTCGTATACATTGGAAGGAGGCAAATTTACCTCAATCTTTTCAGATTCTTGATTCTGAAGACCAATATCGTTTAATTCACCGAATTCAAAAAAATTTCTATTTAGAAGAAACACAGTGGCCTGTTAAAAAGACTCAATGGTTTATTAACAAAAAGAGAGAAGAAAATATACCTATTGATCTTATGGCGGATAAAAGCAATAACAGACTCAAGAGAGTATTATCGAAAATCAGTCGAGCTTACGAAGACATTTGCTATCGAAGTGGTTTGATTGATTTCCCGGAATTATTACTACGTTCACTTGCATTGCTTCAGAATGTGTCTTGGATAAAGTACCATTATCAACAACGTTTCCTTCATATTCTGGTGGATGAATTTCAAGACACAAGTGTTATCCAGTATACTTGGTTACGAGCTTTTATAGGCAATAACACGAGAGTAATGATAATGGGAGATGACGATCAATCCATTTATAGTTGGCGCGGGGCTAAAATAGAAAATATACACCGTTTCTCTAAAGATTTTTCTGATGTACAAATGATACGTCTAGAACAAAACTACCGATCAACAAAAACTATTCTTGATGCTGCTAATGCTGTTATTAAAAATAATGTACATCGATTTGGAAAGAAATTATGGACATTAGGTGATATTGGCGAACGAGTTACTATACATACAGCTTTTAATGAGCGTGAAGAGGCTGTTTATGTCGTTTCTTGCATTGAAGCTTGGATACACAAGGGAGGAAAATATGGTGATATCGCAGTACTTTATCGTTCAAATGTCCAATCTCGTTTATTAGAAGAACTGCTTTTTAACTGTAAAATTCCTTACCAAATTTATGGTAATCTAGCTTTCTTTGAAAGAATAGAAATTAAGGATGCTCTATCTTACTTGTGTTTATTAGATAATCGCCATGCCGATATGGCTTTTGAGCGTATTATTAATGTTCCTACACGTGGTATTGGTGACATTACCTTGATGGCACTACGCACTGTGGCTTACAATCAAGGTATTTCTTTGTGGAAAGCTGCGATGCACTTAATTAATAGCAAAAGTCTAAATACCCGCCTCCTTAATTCTTTACAACAGTTTTTAGATTTAATCGAATTAATTGCAACAGAAACGAAAAGCCTGTCATTAGCAGAACAAACGAAAAAAACGATACATCAAAGTGGTTTATTCGCTTTTTATAAAAAAGACAGAAGTGAAAAAGGAACTTTACGTGTCGCGAACTTAGAAACGTTGATTAATTTTACTGTACAATTTACTACGGAAATAGTAGAAAGTGAAAAAGTGTTTTTATCACCATTGAATGCTTTTCTTTCTCATGTTGCTCTGGGAAAATGTGAAGAGCAAAAAGCAAGCTTGTACGGTGATTGTGTAAATTTAATGACTCTGCATGCTGCTAAGGGATTAGAATTTCCATTAGTTATTATCACCGGATTAGAAGAAAATATATTTCCTCATCATATGTCTGTAAGTAGCGATAATGAATTAGAAGAAGAGCGACGATTGTGTTATGTAGGGATTACTCGTGCTAAGGAAAAATTAATCTTAACTTGTACCGAATCTCGGTATATGTATGGATTAGAAAAATTTAATCAACCTTCAAGGTTTTTAAGTGAAATTCCCTTGCAATTGACCGACTCAACTCGATTCGCGCAAGGAATATCTCGGCCTATTTCTATTGCTTTTCATGTTAATCTTAAACACAGGGGAACTTGACCGAATTGTCAGTTAGTAATTATGAAAAAACAAAATATTGCATCTAAGAGGAGTAAGTAAAAATTTTATAAAGTATAATATGGATTCTGCTTTACACAATGCAAATACAAAAGTAATTGTGTTGTGTTTTATTGTATTAAATATAGAAATTTATAAGAAGAAAATTGAAGAAAATAAGGTATCTTTTTAATTTTCTGTTAGGAGCTGTTCTTATGCTCCTTTACACAATCACTTCTTTTACTTTAGGAGTGCTTGCGCTTATCTTTGGTTTATTAGCTCATGCCATTTTTATTAAATCTTGGCACCGAAAATTCATGAAGATTGCTCTACTTTTTCCTGTTTTATGGTTCATAATTTCTGGAAAATTTTTGACTTTACGTAATTATCATTGGAATATTGTAGGAGAGAGTCATCTTTCTTCTCATCATTGGTATCTTTTGATTAGTAATCATCAAACTTGGCTCGATATATTAGTGCTTGGTCATGTTTTTAGTCGAAAAATTCCTGTAATTAAATTCTTTATGAAAAGAAAATTATTATGGGAGTTACCCATACTTGGTTTGAGTTGTTGGTTTTTAGATTATCCTTTTCTTTATCGTTATTCTCGACATGAGATACGTAATTGTTCGGAATTAAGAGAGAAAAATATAAAAATTATAAAAAAAGCATGTGAAAAATTAAAAGTGTTGCCAACAACAATAGTGAATTTTGTGGAAGGTACTCGTTTTACAGCAATTAAAAAACAACATGCGTCTGTTCCTTATTTACATTTATTAAAACCGAAATCAGCTGGGGTTGCTGTTGTTATAAAAGAATTAAGACGAGAGTTAAACGGTATATTAAATGTAACTATTCATTATTCTAAGTCTGTTACATTGTGGAAATATTTTTGTGGTGATCTTTCTACTATTACTGTGCATTATGAATTGTTGCCCATTACTGTCAATCTTATTGGTGATTACCATAAAGATCGTAACTTTCGCCTTTACTTTCAAAGATGGTTAAATGCAGTTTGGAAACGTAAGGATTTGTTAATAGATAAAATACATTGTGTATAAAGTTATCTGCACAACAATTGCAATCAGCGAAAGAAGACAATAAAAAGTAATAGTAATTATGTAGAAATTAACAATCCTTGTGTTATATGAAATATGCCGAAAGGCATTCTACTGTAAAATAGTTTAAAGCATATTCAATAAACTAAATAGTTAAAATAAAGAATTAAGATTATCGCACTGTGAATACAACAGGAAAAATAGAAAATAAATCAGAAAAGTTACACAAGAATGTGGTCTGGATTTATTATACGTATTTCCGTAATTTCGATAAAAATTGAAAAAGTATAAAGAAGATGAGTAATGTAAACATATGTATTTCAGTAACAGGAAAAACCCTTGAGACGTTTTTGTTACAACTTAAACAATCTCAACACTTGGTTGACATTATAGAATTGCGTGTAGACTGTATTAAGAATATAAATTTAGAAATGCTTTGCGTCATTTCAGAACATACTAAAAAAAAATCCATTTTGTGTTGTCGTTCTAAAAAAGATGGAGGAAATTTTGAAGGTACTGTGAAAGAGCAAAATGAAATTTTGCAAATGGGAAATACACTTGGGTTTAATTATCTCGATATCGATCTGCTGATTGCTAAAAACATTGTTATTCGAAACAAAAAAGCTAAATTTATTATTTCTTATCATAACTTTGTAGAGACCCCAAATTTTGGGGAACTTAAGAAGATTGCAATGCGTATGCGAAACTATGAGCCGGATATTTTAAAATTTTCAGTTATGATAAACAGCCGAGACGACATTAAAACTTTGTTTCGATTCTTACTTAATAAGAGAGAAAATGAGAATATGATTGTATTAGGAATGGGCAAAAAAGGTAAAATCGTCAGGTTACTGACTCCATTTTTTGGAGGATATTTGACTTTTTCTTCTCTTTCCACTTTTAAAGAGGCACATGCAGCACCAGGGCAGATTCCTTATCAAATAATGGAAAAATTTTATAATAATTTTCAGGAAATTTTATACTATTAAAGCCTTGTAGTTACCTAAATCTATAATTTTCTATATTATTATGATACTTTCTAAGATCGGTTTTATTAGGGGGTTCGTATGTATAAACTAGCCTTTTATGTCCCTGAAAATTATGTTGAACAAGTCAAAAACGCTTTGTTTACAGTAGGAGCTGGCCAATTAGGTAATTACGATTGTTGTGCATGGCAAACATTGGGAGTTGGTCAGTATCGTCCTTTAAATGGCAGTCAACCTTATATAGGCCTGCGAGGTCGACTCGAAACTATAAAAGAATATTTGGTAGAGATGATTTGCGAAGACAAACACTTTAAAGATGTAATAGAAGAACTAATACGCGTTCATCCTTATGAAACTCCATCTTATGCAGCGTGGAAAATAGACACTCTGTATTATAAAACGTAATCACTGATTAAATTTATGTTTTCTCAGAAAAATAACTTCTTAAATTTTGAGAGATGCGTCAACTTTTCATCGAATCAAAGAAGTCGTTATTTGTTTTTGTTAGTTTTAATCGCTCGATTAAAAATTCGCTTGCTGCTACTTCATCCATAGGATGTAGAATTTTTCGTAAGATCCATACTTTCTGTAGAATATCTTGTTTCATCATTAATTCTTCTCGTCGTGTTCCGGAACGATTAATATTAATAGCAGGAAATATTCGTTTCTCGGCAATACGACGATCTAAATGGATTTCCATATTTCCTGTGCCCTTAAATTCCTCGTAAATTACATCATCCATTTTGGACCCAGTTTCAATCAAGGTAGTTGCAATGATCGTTAAGCTACCGCATTCTTCGATATTACGTGCGGCTCCAAAGAAGCGTTTTGGACGCTGTAATGCATTTGCATCCACACCACCTGTTAAAACTTTCCCTGAAGTTGGGATTACGGTGTTATAAGCACGTGCTAGTCGAGTTATGGAATCGAGTAAAATGACGACATCTTTTTTATGCTCTACAAGACGTTTTGCTTTTTCAATAACCATTTCTGCCACTTGTACATGACGAGCAGCAGGCTCGTCAAAAGTACTGGCTACCACTTCTCCTTTTACAGAACGATCCATTTCCGTTACCTCTTCAGGTCGCTCATCAATTAATAATACGATTAGTATACATTCAGAGTGATTCCCAGTAATAGAATGAGCAATATTTTGCAACATCATGGTTTTGCCTGCTTTAGGTGGTGATACAATTAAACCACGTTGACCTTTCCCAATGGGTGCTACTAAGTCGATAATTCGAGCCGTAATATCTTCTGTGCTACCATTTCCTATCTCCATTTGAATCTTTTCATTTGGAAAAAGTGGTGTAAGATTTTCAAACAGGATTTTTCCTTTAGAAGCTTCTGGTTTTTCTAAATTGATCTGGTTAACTTGCAATAAAGCAAAATAACGTTCTCCTTCTTTAGGAGGTCGAATTTTTCCAGAAATAGTATCTCCAGTGCGTAAATTAAACCTTCGAATTTGACTAGGAGAAACATAAATATCATCAGGACCAGCTAAATAAGAACTATCAGAGGAACGTAAAAATCCAAAACCATCTTGGAGAATTTCTAATACACCATCACCAAAAATATCTTCTCCCTTTTTAGCGTGTGATTTTAAGACTGCAAAAATAATATCTTGTTTTCGAGAACGAGATACGTGTTCTAAATCCATCACATGGGCAATTTCCATTAATTCCGCAACTGATTTTTGTTTAAGCTCAGTCAAGTTCATAACTTGTGATCAAACCTCTTCATTTTAAGTTCAGATGGACCAAGGTAGGAGTAGTCTGCTATTTCTGGGGAGTAAATAACTTTTCTAAATAAAGCCGCTCCGATTGTGACACTAAGGCTAGGAACCTCTACTGGAGATAACAAGATCTACTGTGTTGTGGCAGGTCATCATGATACATAAGAAATTCTAGTAGTTTATTATGAATAATGCAAGTTCTCGTCTAAAAAGTCAGATAACTGAGATTTACTTAATGCGCCTACTCTTTTAGCTATTACTTCTTTTTTGTAAAAGATAAAAAGACTAGGTACGCCCCTTACTCCGTATTTATTTGGAATTTTAGTATTATCTTCTACATTCATTTTAAATACCTTAATATGGTTAATATATTCTTTAGCTATCTCCTTTAAAATCGGGCTAAGCATTTTACATGGTTGACACCATTCTGCCCAGAAATCGACGAGTATCGGCACGTCTGCTTCAAGAACGTCTTTTTCGAAATTTTCGTCAGAAGTAGAAAATATATATTTCTCGCTCATGTATTGTTCCTCTTGACATAACATCTTGTAATCTACACTGCTGTAAAAGATATGATTCCTTTCGACAAAACTATTTCTACAGCATGCTGCAAAAGCCTTATTATAGAAATCGGCTATTACATTATAAGTAAAAAAAATTTAATTGTAATAAAATTAACACAGAAATAAAAAATTAACCTACTGTCAGGTAAAACTTTCTAAAAAATAAAAATCTCAGTAATAATTTAAAGGTCATTTTACTGAGGATACACTAAATAAAAAGATAGCCAACTTATATCATGAATAAAGGATAAAGCAAAGCTACAGTCTTGTTATTAATTGTAAGTAGTGACTAATTCTTAAGATTAAATTAATTTTCTGATACCTTGGGTAATTCTTTAGCACGCTGAACAGCTGCTTTAGTGCATTGGCAAATAACATCGTCAAATTTTCTGACTCTAATATTTACATCGTTTGTTCAGTTACACTACCTGGAATAGTGACTAATCGGCGTAATTGCATCACATCTTGTTCAGCTTTCAATGATATTTTCACGGCCTAATATTGGGCAGTTAGTAACTGTACTGTTTTTGGTAGCTTTAAAACTTTTGTGGCTTCTTTTGTAAGGCTTCCATGATAAAAAAGATATACGCAGGTCCAGAACCAGAAAGAGCAGCTACTTTCGTCAATTTGACTTTCTATAGACAGCCAACTACTAGCCAAATGGCATAAAGAATAGATTTTGCCAAATTTCTCTGCTTCAGTTATTCGTTTATTAGAAAATAAATCTGTTGTGCACTCGCTCCTGTAGAGGCTGATGTATTTGGGTATTGCTCTTACACTAGAACCTTTGTACCTATTTCTGGATCAATCTAATAGAAACACCAACAGCTATAGAGATAACAAGAGGACGACGAACGAAGATTATATCTTTTAATTCTTCACATATTCCTTTAATTGGACTAGATTTTATAATTAAAATAAACATCAGCTTTTTTTGTTCCATCGCAATTGTTTGTTGTTGTGCAAACTTTGTATTTTTCTTGAAAAAACAATAGGTTGTTTAAATCCTAGCTCGACAAATACAACTAAATGAAAGTAATATTAACTCTTTTCATCTGTTTAATCTTCATATACCTATTTTCTTATACTTTAAAAATAAAAAAATTTTTGTTGTAAATTATCCCGAGAACCAAAAATACCCGTACCAATACGTACCATTGTACTTCCTGCCGCGATAGCTGCTTGAAAATCATGTGTCATACCCATTGACAAGGTGTCTAATGATAGACCTTGCTTTATTAATTTCTGCTGAGCGTTCTTTATTTTTTCAAAGTTGAATTTTTGCGCACAGAAATCCAAATTATAGGCTGGAATAGCCATTACACCACGTAATCGTAATCGCTTAAAATTACTTATTTCAGTTGCAAATTTTGACAAATCAACGAGACTAATGCCATTTTTGCTCTCTTCCATACTAACGTTGACTTGAATACAAATGTTCAAAGGAGGTAACTCTGGAATTCGGTATTTATTTAGTTTTTCTGCTGTTTTTAACTTGGAAACACTATGCACCCACCCAAAATGGGCCGCGATAACTGGAATCTTATTTGTTTGAATTGAACCGATAAAATGCCATTCTAATGCGTAATTCCGTAAAGCACTCATTTTAATGAGCGCTTCTTGTACATAATTTTCACCAAAACAAGTTTGTCCTTCGGAAATTGCTGTCTTTAATTTATCAATATGTTGTGATTTGCTAACGGCCAATAAAATCACAGAATTAGGTTTTCTCCCATATTTTTTTTCCGCTGCACGAATTCTTTTCTTGATATTTTTAATATTCATGATTAGAGAATTTTCTTACATAGCTAGAGTTTTCTATTACTGATCATTGGTCCTGATTGACGAATAACATCTGCCACTTGAAATCTAGCAAAATTTTCTTGAAATTTTTTCATTAGTATAACAGCTTTGGTGTCGTACGCTTTAACATCCATCCATGCCTGTCTGGGATTTAAAATCCTATCTTCTACTCCAAAGACTGATGTAGGAATTGCCAAATTAAATCCTGGTAAATTTTCTGTAGGATGATTTATTAATTTTCCAGAAAGTATAGCATTAACAATGGTACGGGTTATAGAAATCGAAAACCGAATACCACCTTCTGCATAAGCACCTCCCATCCAACCTGTATTAACAAGATAAACTTGACATTTTGTTTCTTTAATACGCTTTGCAAGTAATTCAGCATATACCATAGGAGGACGAGGAAAAAACGGTTCTCCGAAGCAAGTACTGAAGGTAGGTGTAATTTTTTTTCCATTTCCAATCTCTGTACTACCTATTAAAGCTGTATAACCACTTAAGAAATAATATACGGATTGTTCACTTGTAAGCAAAGCAACAGGGGGTAAAACGCCATATAAGTCACAAGTCAAAAAAATTACTGAATTGGGTGAGTGCACAACATTATCCCTAACTCGTAAGGAAATATATTCTAAAGGATAAGCAACCCGTGTATTTTGAGTTAAACTTGCATCACTATAATCGGCATGATTGCCAGCTCGCAGTATAACATTTTCCATAATAGCACCATGGCGAATGGCTTTCCAAATCATTGGTTCTTGCTTTTCTGTTAGATCAATACATTTGGCATAACAACCACCTTCAAAATTAAAAATGCCTGTACGACTCCATCCATGTTCATCATCTCCAATTAACAGCCGATTTACATCTGCAGATAAAGTTGTTTTTCCGGTTCCAGATAGTCCAAAAAATAGAGCGACATCTCCAAATTTATTAGAGTTTGCAGCACAATGCATAGGTAAAACGTCATAAGGTGGTAAAAGATAATTTAGAACTGTAAACATCGCTTTCTTCATTTCACCTGCGTAGAGCAAGCCTATTAAAAGAACACGACGTTGTGAAAGATTAATTATAATAGTACCATCACTGTTCACCTTATCCCTCTTTGGATTCGTTTTTAGACCAGGTACATTTAACATAATCCATTTCGGTTGTTTTTTGTCAGTGTTATTAGATCGAATAAAAAGATTACAAGCAAATAAATTATGCCAAGCCAATTCAGTAACCACTTGTATCTGGAGGGCGTACTGTTGATTTGCGCCTACTTGTAAGTAAGAAACATATTTGGGGCGCTTAGAAAGATAAATATTCGCGCGATCCCATAACCGATCAAATACAGATTGTTCAACAGGTTGATTAACGTCTCCCCACTGAATCTTGTCAGCAGTTTCTATATCTTTAACAATAAAGCGATCCTTAGGAGATCGCCCTGTTCGCTTACCTGTCATAACAGCTAAAGCCCCAGTCGAACTTAGTTTACCCTCGCCATTTTTAATAGCGAGCTCAATAAGTTTATTAATAGAAAGATTCACATAAGTAGTTTGGGAAGTAAGTTGGCTCATTATATTATCTCCTCTATATGTGCTAAGATAGTTTATTATGGCAAATTATTGATATATTGAATAGAGAAGTTGCGACTTAAGAAATATCCCTGCATACTTTACATCAGTATTAGTATGTTAAAAGCGAATTTTTTATCAAATTATTTTTTAGTGGCCATGCCACAATTGAATGATTTTAATTTTACCCAATCCGTTGTGTATATCTCTGAACATGATGATAAAGGAGCACTAGGGATAATTGTCAATAAACCTCTGCAAGTAACTTTGGATAACGTATTAGAACATTTAAACATTAAACTTAATGCTCCTGATATTGGAAGGAGTCCTGTTTTAATGGGTGGTCCGATCAGTCAAGAAAATGGCTTTATTATTTATGAAAAACAAGTTGAAAATAGAAAAGCTCAGCTTTCTGTCTCTACTTCTAAAGAAACACTAGAAGCTATTGCGAATAATAAGGGCCCTAGTAATTTTTTGGTTGCATTGGGTTATTCTGAATGGGAATCTGGTCAATTAGAACAAGAAATTTCACAGAATGATTGGTTAATTGTTCCTTATAATCAAATAATTTTATTTAAAACCCCTTTAAAACAGAGATGGCAAAAAGCAGCATCGTTAATTGGAATTAACATCAATCAACTCTCTAATCAAGTAGGTCATGCCTAACATGGTGTTACATATGGTTTTGCGCAAAAATCATGGTTAAATTTTCTCATTGTTTAGCATTAGGATTTGATTTTGGTTTAAAACGCATTGGAGTAGCTGTAGGGCAGACATTCACTCGATCAGCGAATCCTAACACTGTTTTAAAATCTAAAAATGGAGTTCCTGATTGGAAACAGGTAAAAAAAATTATTAAGATGTGGGCAGTTAATATTCTTGTTGTTGGCATTCCTTATAATATGGATGATACCAAGCAATACATTACTTGTGCTGCGCGTAAATTTGCAGATGAATTGCAATTGAACTCAGGACTTCCCGTTCACACAGTAGATGAATGTTTTACGACTGTTGAAGCTAAAAAATTATTATGGTTCGACCAGAAGTTCAAAAAAAAAAGAAAACGTTCTCAACAATTGGACAGCTATGCCGCGAAGATTATTTTAGAACAATGGTTACAAGAAAACGCGTATTGAATATAATGAATAAAAAAGATTTTCATCATTTATTATATATGCAGTCACTGACTCGCAGTCACATTGACCAAATTCTACAACGGGCGAATGATTTACTTATTGATATTAAAAATAACAAAATTTTTAATACATTAAATGGGCAAGTGGTTGCCCATTTATTTTTTGAATTTAGTACGCGTACACGTAATTCTTTTGAAATTGCAGCAAAACGATTAGGCGCTATCGTTCTAACTCCTGACCTTACAGTTTCGTCCTTAAACAAAGGAGAATCAGTATTAGATATGGTTAAAAATTTACAAGCTATGGGGGTGCGCTTTTTCATTATTCGTCATACTGCAAAAAAATTATTAAGAGTATTAGCAGAACAACTAGATCATAGTGTAGTTATCAATGCTGGAGACGGAACCCATCAACATCCTACGCAAGGGATAATTGATTTAATGACTATTCAGCAATACAAATCGGACTGGAAGAAATTATGCGTTACTATTATTGGTGATATTTATCATTCCAGAGTAGCAAATTCTTTGATAGATGGATTACTAATAATGGGAGTTTCTGAAATAAGACTTGCTGGTCCTCTCCAGTTATTGCCAAAGAAAATCACAAGTCCACAAATCAAAAAATTTTCGATGATAGAAGAAAGTTTAATTAATAGTGACGTTATTGTTACTCTACGTTTTCAAAAAGAAAGACATAATAAACCTATGGAATTGCATACTTTTTATCGGTTGTATAGTTTAACATCCGAAAGATTAGCATTAGCTAAAACAAATGCAATTGTTATGCACCCGAGTCCTATTAATCGAGGTGTTGAAATCACCTCAGAAGTTGCAAATAGTCAGCAGTCAGTTATTTTACAACAAGTAAAAAATGGAGTAGCGGTTCGCATGGCGATCTTAGAATTCTACTATGCTAGTAAATTTTTACAGAATAGATTATGCTTTTAGTAGAAATTTTAAGGTACACTGAACAATTCTATTAAAAAAAGAATTTACCTTTTCTAGTCATATTCAACTGCCCATTTCCTGATTACGGATTTAATGAATGATTATAAATGTTTCATTGATGATTGATCAGTGGGGTTTTTGTCTTTGAGTAAACGAATTTCATTAAATAATTTTTAATATTTATAAAGATATAGTAGTTACTTTATAAAGAATATGATCAATAAAACGTTTTTTAAAATGAAATTAGTGGAAAGTATTGAGTAGACATGTTTCTTTATAGGATCGGGTATTCAGGAATTCCCAGCATTGTTTATTAAATATCCTAGAAAATTACAATACTTGCGGGAATTTTATATGAACTAATTGGACTAGCATTTGGCATTTTTATAGAAAATCAT